>CAJQPN010000066.1 GCA_905480195.1 uncultured Acidimicrobiales bacterium | reverse complement strand
CCCGTGCCGAAGTCATGAACCTGGACCGTGCCGGTCTCGAGGTCGTGCTTGTAGCCCGGGCCTTCGGTGCCGGTGAATCCGACGGTGTAGCCATATCGAGCCCTGCGCCCCAGGCGCCGTTCGTCATGGCGGGGGAACTCGTGGGCCCGGTCGTCGAGGCGCTCTTCGTGGGTGGTCCCTGTTGCCGGGTCGAGTGTCCAACGCTCGAAGGTCGGGTCACCCTCCAAAGGGCCGTTGGTGACTGTGCGGAACATCGCCGGGTGGCGTGCAACCTCCATCTGGATTCGGCCGTCGGGAAGATCGAACGCGTTGCAGGGATGGAACACGTAACAGGGATCGACCTCGCACCACCGAACTGCATCGGCGCTGCCGCCGAGCGGTAGGACGCCGACCCGGCCGGGCTCGTCTTCCACCCACTGATACGGGAGCGTCTGGCCGGCCATCGCAGCATCGAGGTTGAAACGACAGGGGAAGTCGAAGAGCAGCGCAGCGGTCTCGGTGATGTGGATGTCGTGCACCATCGGGCTGTATCCGACCGGCACATCGACTTTTTTGGTGACCTCGGTGCCGTCGGCATTCACCACCAGGTAACGGATGAAGTCCCAGGTCCAGTGATAGGCGGCGACATGCAGTTCACCGGTGACCGGATCGACCTTGGGGTGAGCGGAGAACGAGCCGTCCAGGGTGCCGTTGAAGTCGATGCGTTCGATCGTCTCGAGTTCGTCGGACAGGAGCACGGGCTGGCCGCCGGCCTCCACGATTGCAAGTGTCATGCCGGCGTGGCCGATCACGTTGGTGTTGGCGGTGCCGTCACTCTCGCCGAAGCGAGGACCTGGTGTCGCCGGCTTTCCAAGGGCAGTGCTGACCCGGTCGGACACGACATAGCGGTTGCGGTACCAGTCGGCCTTGCCGTCGCGAATCCGGACGCCGTGGACCATGCCGGTACCGGTGAACCAGTGGGCGGCAGGATCGCCGCCGTCGACAGGATTGGGGCCGTTTCGGATCAGCCGGCCGTCGAGCTCGGGCGGGATGGTGCCCGTGACATGGAGGTTCGCCGCCGTTGTCTCCTCGGCTACCGGGGCGTAGTTGCCTTGCAGATACATATCGGTCGTGGTCATGTCGAGATACTGGCACGGAGGTGCTCGGGCATGACGTTCGTTGCAGCGATGTCGGGAACCTCAGCGTCGAATGGGCTGGAGCCGCCGGTATGTGGCGACCCGCCAAAGCCATTCAACGGGCCCGAAGCAGAACAGCGCAAGCCACGGCTTCGACCACGCAAGCTGCAAGGTCCACACTCCGACGACGAACAGCAGGATCTGTGCGCGTCCCAAGGTTCCAAACCCGAAGAGTCCGTCGAGCACGAGCAAGCCGAGCATCGTCTGGACGAGGTAGTTGGTGAGCGCCATGCGGCCAACGGCTCGGAACCGTTCGTGGAGCCATGTCGTGGGGCGCTGATTCCACATGGTGATCAGAGCCGTGTAGCCGATTGCCAGCGGTGCTGTCGCAAGGATGTTCGGAACGGCACCGATTAGGGCGACGTCGCCGCTCCAGTCGTTCAACGAGTGGGTCACCACGCCGGCGATCGACAGCGGTAGACCGACACCGAGCCCGCCCAGCGCCAGTCGTCGGTAGAAGGCTGCCGGTCGTGTGCCTTGCAGGATCTCGGTTCGGAACAAACCGACACCGATCAGCATCATCCCGAGACCGCGGCCGCCGTAGTCGACGATGAAGGCCAAGCCGACGGGATCGCTCATCGAGACGCGCTCGTCCAGCCAATAGTCACCCAGCTCGGCGGACGGATCGATGACCACCTGGGTGCATGTCATCCAGATCGCCGATACCGCCAGGCAGGCGGTGCCTGCGATGAAGAGGGTCCGACCCGATCGTTTCCGGAGCAGAAGCAGAATTGGTGAGCACAGTGCGTAGAGCGTGAGGACGTCGCCGACCCAGAACGCTGCGTGAACGAGGCCGATGCCGAAGAGCAGGAGGTTGCGCCACAAACTGAGGAGCACCGGCCGGCGACCGTTCTGTTGGGCCCGATCGGCGAACAGCACGATGCCGGCACCGAACAGCAACGAGAAGAGTGCCATCGCCTTCTGATCGATGAAGACCTCGCCGATGATGCCGATCGCCCGGTCGAGCCAGGTGCCCGAACCGGCATAGTCGATGTTGAAGTAGGCGGGGCCGGGGAGGCCGAACGACACGGCGTTCATCGCAAGGATCCCGAGGGTTGCAACACCGCGCACGGTGTCGAGATTGGCGATGCGGTCGTCGGCGTGGATCGGCGCGCCACCGTCGCTCACGTGATGTCTTCCCCGATCCATTTTGGTTCGTAGCCGAGTTCCTGTTCGGCGAGCCGGTCGAGGAGTCGAGCGGGGTCAGGGTCATCGAGAAGAATCGCGCGGTTCTTCGGCTTCAGAATTGAGCGCTCCACCATTGCGTCGAACAGCACCAGGAGCGGCTGCCAGAATCCGCCGACGTCGAGCACACCGACCGGCTTCGTGAGCAGACCAATCTGGTTCCAGGTGAGTGTCTCAGCCAGTTCCTCGAGCGTGCCGAACCCGCCCGGTAACGCGATGAACGCGTCGGCGAGATCGTACATTCTGGCCTTGCGGTCGTGCATCGTCGCCACCTCTTCGAGTCGCGTCAGGCCCCGATGGCCGACTTCTCGGGGAAACAGGCCGGTCGGGATCACACCGGTCACCGTGCCGCCACCTTTCATCACGGTGTCGGCGATCAATCCCATGAGGCCGACTGAGCCACCGCCGTAGATCAGCTCGATTCCCCGTTCGGCAAGCAGTCGACCCAGCTCAACGGTGGCGTCGGTGAGGGCCGGATCAGATCCGGGTGACGAGGCACAGAAGACACAGATGCTGCTGAGATCAGCGGATGCCATGGCGTGACCATAGCTACCCTGGTGCATGCGCCACGCCGTCTTCGTCGCACCCTTCGGTCCCTTGGCCGATCCGTACCGGCTGATCGATCTCGCCCATGCTTGTGAGGAGACTGGTTGGGATGGTCTCTTTCTTTGGGACCATGTCCTGAGGCCGGAGAGCAACGAGATCATCGATCCGTGGGTGAGCCTGGGTGTGATCGCAGCCGAGACCCACCGACTCCGCATCGGAACCATGGTCACGCCACTTGTTCGTCGACGTCTGCTCAAGTTCGCCCGTGAGGTCGTCACCGTTGACCGTCTCAGCAGCGGACGCGTCACACTCGGCATCGGACTCGGAGTAGACACGCACGGGGAACTGACCCGCACTGGTGAGATTGTCGACCAGAAGACCCGCGGTGCGATGCTCGACGAAGGCGTGCCAGTGTTGGCCAAGTTGCTCAGTGGAGCGATCGTCGATCACCACGGTGAGCACTATGTGTTGGAAGGCGTTGGACTCGAGCCCAAGCCGGTACAACAGCCAAGGCCTCCGATCTGGTTGGCGGCCGGAGGTGGACTGGGCAAAGCGGTCCGGCGCGCTGCTCAGTACGACGGCGTCTTCCCCCTCAAGATCGACAGCGGTCGTTTCTCGCGCATGCTCGATGAGATCGCAGCTGTCCGCGGCGACCTCGAGGACTTTGACGTGGTTGTCAACACCGGCCCAGGAAGCATGCCACCGGCGCACACCCACGAGCATGCGACATGGGCTATGCACGCATGGCCAGCGGTCGCCGACCTCAACCACGTGTTCGACGTTGTCGGGAACGGGCCTCCCGAGCAGTCCCGGCTAGATTCATCAGCGTGACCGATTCGTCAATGCAGGCCAAGATCGACGACCTTCGCCAACGCAAGGACGCCGCGCGTCGTGCAGGATCGGAGCGGTCGATCCAGCGTCAGCACGATAAAGGCAAGCTGCTGGCCCGAGAACGCATCGACTATCTGCTCGATCCCGGCTCCTTCCACGAACTCGACATGCTCGCCCGTCACCGGGCCCCCGACGACGCCGGTCTCGAGGAGCGGCCCTACACCGATGGCGTGATCACCGGCTGGGGGACCGTCGACGGACGCAAGGTCTTCGTGTTTTCCCAGGACTTCACCGTTATGGGAGGTGCCCTCGGTGAGGTGTTCGCCGAGAAACTCCACAAGGTGATGGATCTCGCCCTCGCCACGGGTGCACCAATGGTTGGTCTCAACGACGGTGCGGGTGCTCGAATCCAGGAGGGTGTTGTCAGCCTTGATGGGTATGGCGGCATCTTCTACCGAAACGTCCAGGCTTCGGGCGTCATTCCGCAGATCTCGGTCATTCTCGGTCCATGTGCTGGCGGTGCCGTGTACAGCCCGGCCATGACCGACTTCATTTTCATGGTGCGCGAGAAGTCCCACATGTTCATCACCGGCCCCGATGTTGTGAAGACGGTGACGGGCGAGGAGGTGAGCCTCGAAGAACTCGGTGGAGCCGGCTCACACTCCACCAAGTCGGGCGTTGCCACCTTCGTTGCCGACGACGAAGAAGAGGTCCTTGATCGAGTGAAGGATCTGCTCTCCTATCTGCCGTCGAACAACCTTGAGACCACACCGGTTGCGTCGAGCGCTGACGATCCAGATCGCCAGTGTCTCGAGCTCGAGACGATCCTGCCCGAGAGCGCCAACGTCCCCTACGACATGAAGCACGTCATCGCTTCGGTCGTCGACGACGGTGACTTCATGGAGTACCACGCAGCATGGGGGCGAAGCATCGTGTGTGGGTTCGCTCGCATCGAAGGTCGCAGCATCGGCGTCGTGGGCAATCAGCCAATGATGCTCGCCGGAGTGCTCGACATCGAGTCGTCGGAAAAGGCGGCCCGTTTCGTACGGACCTGCGACGCCTTCAACATCCCGCTGCTCACGTTGGTCGACGTCCCTGGGTTCCTCCCCGGTGTCGACCAAGAGTACGGCGGTATCATCCGCCACGGTGCGAAGCTCCTCTACGCCTATTGCGAGGCGACCGTACCCAGGATCCAGGTCATCACCCGGAAGGCATACGGCGGTGCGTATGTCGTGATGGACTCCAAGGGTGTCGGTTGCGACATCTCTTACGCATGGCCCACCGCCGAACTCGCTGTCATGGGCCCGCAGGGAGCGGTCGAGATCGTCCACCGGCGAGATCTGGCCGAGGCCAGTGACCCCGAGACCCGCCGCCGCGAACTGGTTGCCGACTACACGGACCGGCTCGCCAACCCGTACCTCGCAGCCGAGCGCGGCTACGTCGACGACGTGATCGAGCCGTCCGAGACCAGACGCAAGGTCGCAGCGGGGTTCCGTCTGCTCGAGACCAAGCGGGAAGAGGTCCCAGAGCGCAAGCATGGAAACGTTCCGCTCTAGCCATGTCGTTCACCGTTGATCCGCAGCCCACTGAGGAAGAGATGGCCGCCATCCTCGCTGCCTACGAGATCTTGTGGCCGCGTCCGGAGACGGTGGCCACGCCGGAGCCGGCTGGGCGATGGCGGTTTGCGAGCCGGTCGTGGAGTCCGCGACCGGCTTTCGGGGGCTGGCGTTAGTCGATCGTTGGGTCGGGGTGGTCGACACGTGCGATCGATTGCACGAGGGACTGCTCATCACGGGTCTGCGCGCCGATCGAATCGGGGGCAAACGATCAGACCGAGTTCGGGTTCAACGAGTTCCTCAGCACCGCTCCCGGGCCGGGCCCGCCCTGCTCATTCGGTGCGGGCATCGAGTGCCGATGCGATCGCGCGGTCGAGGCCGTTCGGATCGTCGGTACCAATCCGGAACGTCTTGATTGTTCCATTCGTTCGGTAGGCGACGTCGACTGCGTCGAAGCCCCACACGTTGAACATCCAACCTTGGGGGATCAGGCGGATACCCCAGCCGAAGTACCATCTGGTTCGCGCCGGCGCGTGAGCGTCGACGGCCTCAATGGGGAAGGTTCGCTTCGGCCATCCGAAGGTGAACGCGACGTGGACCGCTTCTTGGTCGACGCTGGTGCGAAGCCTCCAGAACATGGCAAATGGCAGGGCGGACAGGGGGGCAACAGCCCAAAGCCAGATGCTTCCGTCAAACACCAGCGCCAAGACCGCCATCCACACCACCATCAGGCTGCCTACGATCGCCATGAGGGGGCTCCGCTGCTCATGCCGGTAGCTGGCCACGATCTTCAACCTGTCCGGGTGGCGACGAAGACCCAACCATTGACGCCCGAGGCGGGCATGTGGGCGCCGTGCTCGCGTACCTCGAGCGAGATGGCCCCGTCGGCTTCGAGTCGCTCGAGCTTCGGAACCAGGGTGTTCTCGTCCACGAAGACCTCGTTGACCCCGATGATCAGTGTCCCGCCAGGGGTGATGATCCGACACATTTCGTCGAGGGCTTCTGCATTGACGTGACCAAACGAGAAGACACCCATCGCAGCAACTGCGCCGTACGCACCGTCGACGATGTCGAGCGGATCGTTGAGATCGGCATTCCAGAGCTCGCGGTAAATCCCGGTGGCCCGAGCTCGCTCGATCATCTCGGGTGAGTAGTCGATCCCGTCGATGGTCTCGAACCCGAGGCCAGCGAGTTCACGACCGAGTAGGCCGGTGCCGCATCCGAGGTCGATGACCGGCGTCGTGCGGTCGGTGACGTACGTGGCGAAGGCGGCCCGGCAGCGGACCGGCATGGCATAGCCTCGGCCATCGATCAGTTCTTCGTCGTAGGTCGCGGCCCACGCCGAGTAGAAGTCTTTCGTCTCGTGCTCTTCGAGCGAATACGCCCGCTCGTAGAAGCTCGAGACGGGTTGATCGGAATCGACCTCCATGCGGGAGTTCTACTTGATCTGACTTCGAAGTGTCTCAAGCCACTGGTCGGCATGGGCAACCCCGTCGCGATTGGCCTCTTGTAACTCGGTGGCGCCATAGGCGGACGGGTACGAGCCGAGGAACTTCACGTTGCCCTGTTTCATGTGGATGTTGCGCAGCGCGTCGCCGACGACCTCGTCGGAGATGTGGCCTTCACAATCGATCAGGAAGCAGTAGTCGCCGAGGCCCTTGCGGGTAGGTCGGCTTTCGAGCCGGGTCAAGTTGATCGACCGAGCGGCGAACTCCTGCAGGATGCCGACCAACGAACCTGGAGCGTCTTCTCGCTGATAGATCAGGATCGACGTCTTGTCGTGACCCGACGGGGGGGTGATGCCGTCGCGGCCGACGAGGACGAAGCGGGTCTGGTTTTCTGGGTGATCCTCGATGTCTTCGACGAGGATCTGGAGGCCGTACACCTCGGCGGACCGCGCTGGGGCGACGGCTGCGGTGTCGGTACGTCCGCTCTCGGCAAGTTCGCGGGCTGCGTCGGCGGTTGAGTTTGTGGCCTCGATTGCTGCATGGCCGAGCTTGTCGGCCAGGAACCGTCGGCACTGGGCGTAGGCGATCGGGTACGACCGGACGTGTTCGATGTCGGCGAGCTGCACCCCTGGTTGAACGAGCAGGTTGAGGCTGATGTTCATCACAACCTCGCGCTGGATCAGTAGCTCCTCGGCCTCGAACGCCAATGTGTCGAGGGTGGCATTGACGGACCCCTCGATCATGTTCTCGATGGCAGCGAACCCGTAGTCGACCTCGCCACGCTCAGTCGCCCGAAGCACCTCGACGATGCTGCCGGTGGGACGCAGCTCGAGCCGAGCGAGATCAGGCTCACCGCACAGGGCCTGCTCGGTGAACGTGCCGGCCGGGCCGAGATAGGCGATCGAAGCGGAATCAGTACGCACGAGAGGAAAGGATACGACGTCGGTGTGGGGCCGAGGTCGGACTTGCCCTTTGACAGTTCCGGCCAGCAGGCCGCGGACGAACGAGCGCTGGGGGCTGAAGAACAAGAATCATCCCTGACCACTGTCTGGGGCGCTGAAACGGAGATGTGTTGCGGCGGTGAGGTCGGGCACTTGGTCAGTGAAAGCTATTACGAATCTTGCACTACGTGTCTGAAGTTGCGTAACATTGTGCGATGGAGTTTTCGTTCACGTCCACCGGCACGCTTCGGCCCGCAGCTTCCGTTTCACCGGAGATGAATCACGATGATCGTGTCGCCCGCTTCACCGGCGGCCTTGCGCCTGCAACGGAGTCGATTCGGGCATTCGAAGGCTCTGATCGACTCCGACCCGACGGGCGTCCGAAGCCCGCTTTTCGGGCCGAACTGCGGCGGATCCCGAATGTGATGAACGTGGTTCATACCGCCGTTGCGCTCTCGTTACCGTTCGCCTATTCCTGGCTGGCGGTCGTCGCCGGCTCGTGGCCGCTCGCAGCTGCGATTCCCGCGTGGATCTTCGTCTTCGTGATGATGGGAAGCTGGTTTCAGCGGGCGCTCACGCTTCATCACGAAGCCGCGCACCGGCTCCTCTTCTCGAACCGTCGCTGGAATGATCTCATCGGTGAGAAGCTGATCGGGTGGCTGGTGTTTGGTGACGGCGGCAACGGCTATCGACTCGTGCACACGCAGCACCATCGCGATGAGTTTGGAGAGAAAGAACCCGACTTTCTGCTGTACTCGCTCTACCCGGTCGAGAAGGCCTCGTTACGGCGCAAGCTCGTTCGTGATGCGCTGGGTGTCTCTGGCTACAAGAACCTCAAACCGGCGTTCGTCGGTCTGTTCAAACCCGCCCGTCGGATGCGCGCGATCCGATACCTTTCCGGTCAGCTTTTCGTCTTCTCGGTGTTCGCGGTCTTCGGCATGTGGTGGGGATACTTCCTGCTGTGGCTCCTACCCTGGGCGACCTATTTCCGGGTGTTCAACCGACTACGTGCGCTTGCCGAGCACGGTGGCATGACCCGCTCACTCGACCGGCGTTTCACCACCCACGACATTCGGCAGGGTTTCCTGTCTAAGCACGTGTTCTTGTCCCAGGGCATCGGCTACCACCTCGCCCATCATGTCGACTCCGGCATTCCCATGAGCAATCTCTCCAAACTGCACGCAGCGCTTGAGGAAGATGGTTACGTCGTCCCTGGCTTGACGAAGTCGGGTTACTGGTCGTTCTTTCGAACACTTTCTCGGTGATCGGCCGGTGAGCGCCTCCGAGCTCTCGGCCCGGTCTGTCGTTGCGTCGACGCTGCTCGGCACGGTGCCGCCACAGCTTCCAGCTCGACTACTCGTCGCCTTCGCTGAGGAGTTCGGGATCCGGGCTGGCACCACGCGGACTGCTTTGTCCCGCATGGTCGCTCGCGGCGAGGTCGTTCAACTCGCCGGGGGAGAGTACGCCCTTGCCGGCGACCTCCTCGAGCGTCATCACCGTCAGGAGGCCGGCCTCCATCCATCAGCGCGCGAGTGGGACGGTTCGTGGGAGATGGTGATCGTGCCGAGTGGGGCCCGATCGCCGCGCAACCGTTCAGAGCTTCGCCGTGCTTGTGGTCACCTCGGGTTGGGCGAGCGGCGCGACGGTGTCTGGCTTCGGCCGGCGAATCTTGCGCCCGACCGTCTTCCAGGAGCAGCCCGCATCGTCGAGGCACAGGCCGAACGGTGGAACGCACGTTCAGAGAGCGATGGCCAAGCCCTCGTCGCCGAACTGTTCGATCTTCAAGGTTGGAGCAGTCGTGCTCGAATGTTGGGGGAGGCGCTCGGGCGCGATCTCGACTCACTCGCGGACGGTTTCGTACTCGCCGCCGATGCCCTCAGGCATCTCGTCACCGACCCGCTGCTGCCCGCTGAACTTGCACCCCCTGAGTGGCCGGCCACCGAGTTTCGAACGGCGTATGCCGCCTACTCGGCGCGCTATCAGGCGTCGCTTCGGGCCTTCTTTCGGTCGCAACTCTCGGCGCTCGGGTGACTGTGGTTGCTGAGCGAGGTTCTACAGTGGCGTCATGATCGACGCGAGCGACCGCTTCTATTTTCGCCAGCTGCTCTCGGGCCGGGACTTCGCCCAGACCGATCCGATGGCACAGCAGATGGTGAACTTCGTGTACGCCATTGGTGACCGTCAGACAGGTGAGGCGGTTCTCGTCGACCCCGCCTACGACGTCAATGCTCTCATCGACGTGCTTGAGGCCGATGGGATGACGTGTACCGGCGTGTTGGCCACCCACTATCACCCGGACCATGTCGGTGGTTCCATGATGGGTTTCGAGCTCGAGGGGGTCGCAACACTTCTCGAACGCATTGATGTGCCCATTCACGTCCAGGCGCAGGAAGCTGAGTACGTCCGAAAAGTCACGGGTATTACGGACGGGTCGCTCGTCAAGCACGCAAGCGGCGACATCGTTCGGGTGGGCGACGTGGAGATCGAGTTGATCCACACACCTGGGCACACCCCCGGCAGCCAGTGCTTCCTCGTCGACGGTCGCCTCGTGGCGGGCGACACACTTTTCCTCGATGGTTGTGGTCGCACCGATCTCCCGGGCTCGGATCCCGAGCAGATGTACGAGAGCCTTACGACCCGCCTCGGCCGGGTCAGTGATGACACCATCCTGTGCCCAGGTCACCAATACTCTGCCGAACCAACCGCCACGATGGGCCAGACCCGAGAGCGCAACATCGTGTTTCGGCCATCCACGAAGGAGCAGTGGATGATGCTCTTCGCGAACTGAACCTCAGGTTGGCCGCTCCTATCGCGTGCGGCCGTCGTTGTCGCACGGGTAGTGCTCGAGATGGTGGAAGACGTCGATGAGATCGCAACCCGCGCCTCCGTCTCATCGCTGATATTGAACCGGTCGGTCAGGCTTCGACAGTCGCCTCGCCGATGCCGTCGGCCTCGTCGTCGGGCTCGATCGGGAGAATGTTCCCGTTCAGTTCGAGTGCGTTGAGGTCATCGATCTCCTCGGCGGTGTCTGCGGTGTCGGTCTTCGTTTCGGCGGTGACGTCGAGCTGAATCATGGCGAGTTGAACCACCTCTCGAACATCGCCCTTCCAGAGAGGCGACTCGGGCAGGGGTGCTTCTGCCTCGGGTAGCGCTTCTTCTGCAAGGTCCCCTTCGATTGGGCCGTCTCCGATATACGGGAGTTCGAGGGAAGTGTCGATGATCGAACTCGCTGGGTCGTGCTCCTCACCCCGAACGGTCATGCCAGTCAGGTTGGGGGCGACGCCATCGACATCGTGACCTTCTGCCCGCGCTCGTTCGAGGGCTGCGAGCCGAAGACGTTCCGAGAGGTTCACGATGATTTCCTTCCACCGACGACGAGTCGGTGTCTACCCGAACGGTATTCCGAAGGCCCGAACCTGAACAAGGGCTGGCCTCTTATCCCGGGTGCTCGGGTGACACGATCAGCTTCATGATCGACGCGTGATCCCAACCCAAAGCGATGCCCGAGGCCTCGAGCAACCGCGAAGCGATCTGGTCGGCGTCGAGGGGTTGAATCTCGGCGAGACCGCGACCGAGGGTACCAAGGTAGGCCGCCGACGGTGGTCCGGGCGTTCGGGTCTCGGGTGGCTCCGGACTCGTGAAGGTCAGGACTGGGTAGCCGTCGATGGGAGAGAGCGTCAGCACCTGCCCGTACGGCCGCTCGCATACGAGCTGGCGATCGCCGACGGGGCGATGGACATCGACCGGTATCGGAGCATCGAGTCTGTTCTCTTGGGTCAAAACGTCCTCGAATTGTTCTCTCGTGATCAGGTATCGCCGGCCGAGCGCACCGGAAACGGTCGAGGTGTGCTCGAGGAATGCTGGAGATCCTCCCCACCCCTTTGAGTACCCGCTGAAGCAGACGGCGTGTGGGAACGTGATCGGCCCACTCGCGACCGGTAGAGAGGCATTGCGGGCGCCGGGGTGCACGTGGTTGCCGCCCCGAGGGGAGCCGCCTTCCAAGTACGCGCGGAATCGCTCATATGAGCAGTTCGAGCCGTAGCAGGCGTACCAGACGAGTTCTGTCACATTCGAGGCCACTGGCTGACCGTAGGTGATAGTTGGACAGCGAAGAAGGCCAAGCCTAAAGATGGGGATGTATCGGCCGATTGAATGCTGCGATCGTTCGCCCCGACAGGGCACGGAGATGAGACGGACATGCCACTCGAACAAGTGAGCACCATGCAACGGGTGGTCGCGACGCACACGATGCCGACGGAGGGTACGAATCGCTTGAACTGGGCCGAGGTGCGAGATATCGCTTCGAATCCAGGTCCGGTCTCTCGTTCCGCGCAGGACTGAGTTCTGAGCTATGCCTCTTCGCCGATCGGACGCTCGAGACGCAACGGATGACTTAGACACTCTCGTCGAGGAGTGGACACTCGACACGACCGCAGCGCGTGACCGGACCGTCGACCTGGTCCGAACGGCTCACCTGGCAATAGGACCCCCCGTGGTCATTGGCTGCATGGTCCTCTTCCCCGAGAGCACGCTGATATTCGCCGCCCTCGTCTACCTGGTTGGTCTGGTGGTCGTTATCGGGTTTGTGCAGCGCACCTCTCAGGTGGGTTGGCTTTCTGCATTCGACGTCATCATCATCGGATTCGCCTCAGCGACGGATCCGATCCTCTGGACCGTTTTGCTCACCCCCACCCTTGCTGCGACCACCGGAGGCTGGCTGGTCAGCCATCGGGTCACGTGGATGCTGTGGGCGCTCGCGTCCGCCTGGACGGGGCTCGCTGGAGCCCTGACTGAAGCCGAGCAATGGCCGGTTGTGTGGGCGGTCTTCGTCGGAACCTCCATCGCGTTGCATCGCAACAATGTCGAGATCATCGATCAGGGACGAGTCGGTGTGCTCCGGGTGACCGACCTGATCGACAGCCTCCCCGTCATCGTGTGGGAGAGCGATCCGGGAACCGGGCGACTCACCCGAGCGCTGGGATGGGTCGAAGACATGGTCGGGTTCAGCCCGACCGAGTGGCGCGGGCTCCCGGTCGAACGGCGCATCCATCGTGATGATCTTCGCGTCTATCTCGACACGACAGACGCGGCGATGGAGTCCGATCAGCCCGTCGTCCACGAGTTCCGTCTGAGCACTGCAGATAGCTCGACCCGGGTCGTGCGTGAGGTGTTGCGGCGCGTCGACGGGCCGACGGGACCGCTCCTGCGAGGTGTCGTCCTCGACATTTCCGACGAGGTCGCGGTGCGGGCTGCCGTCGACCGTCTCGCCGCCGTGATCGACCGGCAGGTCGAACCACTTCTCGTCCTGGCACCGCGAGCAGATCACAACGAAGACCCCGTGGTGTTGCAGGTCAATCCTGCCTTCGCCAGGATGGCCGACGTCGATGCAAAGGACATCTCCGCTCGGACGGTGGCATCGGGCCTCCCGTGGCTCCCGAAGACGCTGCTCGCCGATCTCGATGATCAGGTTCGCACGGGGCGAGACGTCGAGCGAGAGAATCTCAGGATCGTCACCCCAACCGCGACGCGTATCTACGACTATGCCCTCGTCGGTCTCCCTGATGGCAGTACCGCCGTCGAGTTCAACGACGTGACCGATCGGCAGGCGGCGACCGAAACGATCCGTCATCAGGCGTTCCACGACCCGCTTACGGGGTTACCGAACCGCGCCCTCCTGTTCGATCGACTCTCTCATGCCCTCACCAGAATCGGGCGTGACGAGTCAACGGTCGGGCTCCTCTTGATGGACCTCGACGAGTTCAAGGAGATCAACGACACGCTTGGACATGGCTATGGCGACGACCTTTTGACCGTTATTGCCCACCGCCTGCGCCAAATCACCCGCGAGCTCGACACCGTCTCTCGCCTCGGCGGCGACGAGTTCGCCATGGTGATCGCCGATGCAGACGAGGAGTCACTCGCCAGAGTCGCCGAACGTGTCATCGAGGTGGTGAGGGAGCCAGTGAACCTCGGCGGGATCGATGTCGAGATCTCGGTGAGCATCGGTGGGACGGTCGCCCCGTTCCACGGTCGTGACCCTCACGGTTTGTTGCAGCATGCCGACGTTGCGATGTACAGCGCAAAGCGTGCGGGTGGGGGGTTTCGCTTCTACGTCCCAGATGACGACCGTTATTCGCGCGACCGATTGGAGCTCATGGGCGAGCTTCGCAACTTGCTCGACTCGCAGCTCGAACTTCGTTTTCAGCCGAAGATTGATCTTGGCACCGGGGAGGCCACCGAGTTGGAGGCGCTTGCCCGCTGGCAGCATCCAGAGCGCGGTCTTCTCCTCCCGGAAAAGTTCATGGAGCTCTGCGAAGTGTCAGGCCTTATCGGCGAACTCACCTATCGCGTGATCGATCTCGCAATCGAAGCAATGGCCAACGTTCCTGACGTTCGTATCGCTATCAACGTGCCCGTGCGAAATCTCTACCAACGCATGCTTCCAGAACAGCTCGCCGAACGGCTCGAAGCGGCTGGCGTTTCACCCGATCGGCTCATCATCGAAATTACCGAGCGAGAGATCATGGAGGACCACCGGGCAGTCTTCGAGGTACTCGGCGCCATCGACGAGCTCGGCGTCCGGGTTTCGATCGATGACTTCGGTACCGGATTCTCCTCGTTGACCCACCTGCGACGGTTACCCATCCGCGAGATCAAGATCGATCAGTCGTTCATCAGCGGCATGCTCGAGAACGAGAACGACCGGATCATTGCCCGATCAATTATCGATCTCGGCCACAACCTGGGCCATCGAGTGGTCGCCGAAGGGGTGGAACACCTAGGAACGTTGGATCTGCTTCGGGATCTCGGGTGTGACGTCGTTCAAGGGTTCCTTTTCAGCCGACCCGTCTCGCTGGAGAAGATCCGCGCGCTGCTCGATTCGGGCCCGGCGATCGGCGAGGACGGCCGTATTGCCTGGCCAGCGTCGAGCTAGCCGCAACGGCTGACGCAGCGAGCGAGTCGGCCACGTGCATGCCGGCGTCGGTTTACAAAAGCACGAAACCCCCGAACCGGCGGTTCGAGGGTCACGAGTCGTGCGCGAGGAGGGACTTGAACCCTCACACCCTTTCGGGCACAGGCACCTGAAGCCTGCGCGTCTGCCAATTCCGCCACTCGCGCGGGGCGCATCCAACGATGCACTCGCGAGACTATCGCAACGCCGGTTCGATGGGGCAGGGGTAATCTTGTCAGCTGTGGGTCTGCGATCCTTGGAGCGTCGTCTCGAGCGTTTTGTCGACAGCGCCGTCGGCCGGTTTTTCCGCGGGGGCGTCCGGCCCGTTGAGATCGGTCACCGGATTGCTCGCGAGATGGCCGATTCGCGTTCGGTTGGGGTCCGAGGCCAAACGGTCGTCGCCAACGTTTTCGAAGTCGTTCTCGCCACCATCGACTTCGAACGGTACGCAGAGGTTGAAGAATTGCTGGTTCGCGAACTCGCTGACGCCGCCCGTGAGACCGCTCGCGAGGAGGGTTGGCAGTTCATGGGTCCGGTGAGCATCACGCTGAGCAGTAACGACTCGGTGCGTGCCGGCCAGTTGCGGGTCGATTCGCGTCTGAAAGAAGGTGATCGCGCGAATGGGGTACTGCATCTGGGTTCGGGCGAACAGGTCGTGCTCGGCGAGTTCCGCCTCACATTCGGACGGCTGCCCGAGTGCACGGTCACCTTCGATGACACCAACGTCAGCCGGGAGCACGCCGAGATCCGGCCGGAAGGTGACGGTTTCGTGCTCGCTGATCTTGGATCCACCAACGGCACCGCGGTCAACGGTGAAAGGGTGACATTGCGTCGCCTCGAGGACGGCGACCAGATCGCCCTCGGCGGTACGACAAGGATCGAGTTTCGGGCGGGTTGACGTCCTCAAGCGGCCCTGCTGTGTCCTGGGGAACCAACTACGATCGGCAAACCGTGTCGGATCCTCTCCTCCTTGTTTTGCGAATCTGCCTGCTGGCGCTCGTGTATCTGACGTTCTTTCGCGTACTTCGAGCCGTGTGGGTCGAGCTGCGCACCGAGCATCGGGTGGTTGCTGCAGCGCCGATTGCCGTGCCTGGCGCAATGCCATCGCCTACCGCCGGGGGTTCGAGTGATCCGCCGGGCAGTGACATTGATGGACGGGCGACGGCGCGCATTGTGGTGGTTGCTCCGGCGTCCTCGGCCGGCTCCGTCTTCGAAATCGAGGGCGAAGCCATCATCGGACGCGCGCCGGGCTGCGGGGTTGTAATCGATGACGCTCGAGTCTCCAAGCTGCACGCTCGTGTGTTCCACTCCGGTGGGCATTGGGTTGTCGAGGATCTTGGTTCCACCAACGGGACGTTGCTGAACGAACACGTCCTCGTCGCCGCCGAGAACGTCGGCCCCGGCGACCGTATCCAAGTTGCCGATCATGTCTTGGACCTCGTGTGACCGGGTTCGTGTTTGGGGCAGCGACCCATACAGGCAAGGTCCGGCGCACCAACCAGGACCAACTGCTCACCAACGCCCCGATGTTTGCCGTCGCTGATGGTATGGGTGGACACAGGGGCGGTGAAATCGCATCGGCGATGGTCGTCGATGCGCTCGCGACGGCAGCCACAGTCGCCACGATCGACGACCTGATCGAAGAGGTGCAGGAGGCCAACGTCCGAATCATCAATCGGGGTCGGCTCGATCGCGAACTGAAAGGGATGGGCACGACGGTCACGGTGCTCACCGGTCTGCAGCGGGCCGGGCCCGACCGTCTTGGTGTCGCCAACGTGGGCGACAGCCGCCTCTACCGGCTGACCGACGGCACCCTCTGCCAACACACTGAGGATCACAGCCTGGTCGAATCGCTCGTGCGTGACGGTCGATTGACCCGAGCAGAGGCTGCCGTGCACCCGCAGCGAAACATCATCACGCGTGCGCTCGGTATCGACGAGCGCGTGTTGGTCGACGCATGGGAACTCGTCCCGGTGGTCGGCGACCGTTACCTCCTCTGCAGCGACGGTCTGTTCAACGAGGTCGACGAGGACGAGATCTGCGACGTGTTGAACTCGATCGGGTCTGCGCAAGCAGCTGCTGACGAGTTGGTCGATCGGGCGGTTACAGCGGGCGGCCGTGACAACATCACGGTGGTGGTCGTTGACATCACTGCGGCCGACATCGGTGACAAACCCCCCGACGACCGCGTCATCGCCACGCATTTGGCGCTGCAGGACCCTGTCTCGACGGTCGAGTCGCCGGACACCGACGCCCTTGACGGCGAAGCCTCCGATCTGCAGTCCGGGCAATACCGGCACGAGTCGGTCCCGGCGATCATGACCAGGCGCCTCGTGTTACTGGTTGTCGCAGCGCTCATCGTGCTCGCCGTGCTGTTGACGGCGATAGCCGCCTAGATGCGAGTGGGTGCCGTTGTTGGTGTTGGCGGCGAAGCGCAGGTCGGCGACTCCGAGTTTCCGTGACCGTCACCGGCTCTGCGATTGAGGGGGTGAATGCCAACCCGCTGCGCGATTTCCGCCCCCGCCGAGTCGAGGCAGGTCTTCTCGTCATGGTGGCTGCAACCGTGGGGGCTGCGTACGGCTTGGCATCGTTCGGCACGAGCGAGGCGATCCCGGCCGATCTTGGTCCCTTCTTGCTCTGGATGTTCGGCCTCGGCTTGGTCGTGCACCTTGCAGTTCGGCGGTGGGCGTCGGCCGCTGATCCCGTGCTCGTACCGGTGGCGCTGCTCCTCAACGGTCTCGGTTATGTCGTCATCACCCGTCTCGACGGAGGACTTGCGGCTCTGCAGTCGACCTGGACCGCCGTCGGTGTCGGTGGGTTCGTTGCAACGCTTCTGGTCCTGCCGAGGGCACGGATCCTGGAGTCGTACCGCTATCTCCTCGGCTTGGTTGGCCTCGGCTTGCTCATGCTCCCGCTGGTTCCCGGGTTTGGCCGTGAGATCAACGGGGCTCGGATCTGGGCCAGTGTTGGGCCGATCAACTTCCAGCCGGGCGAGTTCGCCAAACTGGCGCTCGCTGCGTTCTTCGCTGCGTACCTGGTCGATTCGAGAGAGCTACTTCGAACTCGACTCGAGTTGCGCGACCTCGCCCCGATTGGCGCAGCGTGGGCCATCTCACTCGGTGTGATGGTCCTCGAACGCGATCTCGGTTCGTCGCTGCTGTTCTTCGCGTTGTTCGTCGTGGTGTTGTGGGTCGCGAGCGAGCGGTGGATCGTGCTCGCCTTCGGCGGCGGACTTTTCGTGGTGGGCGCGCTCCTGTCGTGGCAGTTGTTCGATCATGTCCAGACGAGGGTTGACATCTGGCTTGATCCCTTTGCCGATCCCAAGGGCGATGGGTACCAAATCGTCGAGGCGTCGTTCGCACTTGCAGACGGTGGCCTCTCCGGCACCGGCCTCGGTCACGGCGAACCCGGTCGCATCCCGTTCGTTGAGACCGACTTCATCTTCGCTGCGATCGGCGAGGAACTGGGTATGGCAGGCTCCGCTGCAGTTCTGATGGCGTTCCTGATCCTCGTGGGGTCGGGGTTACGGATCGCGCTTCGCGCCAGCCGTATCTTCGACAAGCTGTTCGCTCTGGGCCTCACAACTCTTGTCGGTGTCCAAGCGTTCGTGATCATCGGTGGTGTGCTGCGCGTCGTGCCCCTCACCGGCATCACACTCCCGTTCGTCAGCTACGGCGGCTCTTCGCTCGTCGCCAACTATGCCTTGCTCGCCTTGTTGGTCAGGCTCTCGCACGAGCAGCGGACTGCGGAGATGACGTGAACCCCCGCATTCGCCGGCTCGGCATTGCCTTTGTCCTCCTGTACATGCTTTTGTTTGCGCAGCTCAACCGAGTGCAGTTCTTCGGCGCAGAACGTCTGCAGGAAGACGTCAACAACACCCGGGGCCTGATTCGGGAATTCGGGCGCCCTCGGGGGCCGATCGTTACCGCCGATGGGGTACTGCTCGCACGCTCGTTGCCCTCTGATGGGTCGGTCGACTTCGTTCGCGAGTACCCGGAGGGCGACCTCTACGCCCACATCGTTGGTTACCAGTCGCTCAACGTCGCTGCGACCGGGCTCGAACGGGTTTACAACGACGAACTCGCGGGGTTACCTGTCGAGCAACAGTTCACCTCACTCGGCGATCTCTTCGCAGACCGAGACACGACCGCGACGCTCCGCCTGTCGATTCGCCACGACGTTCAAACCGCAGCCCGCGACGCGCTCGGCGAGCGTCGCGGCAGTGTTGTCGCGCTCGATCCGCGCACCGGCGAGATCATCGCACTGTGGACCTACCCCAGTTTCGATCCGAATCGTCTGGCCGACCCTGACGGGTCCGCAGCCAATGCGGCCCACGATGAGCTGCAGTCCGATCCGGCTGATCCGCTGCTGGCCAAGGCATATCGCGAGATCTTCTTCCCGGGCTCCACGTTCAAACTCGTGACGGCTGCCGCAGGCATCGAGTCGGGCCTGATCGATGCGATCGGGCCGGTCTTCGCTGAGCGTGAGGTCTACGACCCGATCCCGGCCGGCGCCCCGATCCGTAACTTCGGTGGCAGCACCTGTGGCGGCGATCTGGTCGAGATCTTGCGGGTGTCGTGCAATGTCGCGTTCGCAGAGATGGGAGCGGAGTGGGTCGGTCCTGAAGGCATGGTCAACGCTGCCGAGTCGTTCGGCTTCAACACCACCCCGAACATCGACCTGCCATCACCTGCAACGTCTCGCTTCCCCGTCGAGTTCGGCGAGCGCCTTGCCGACGTCGACTTCTATCGGGGGTTCGAGGAGGGGGGAGACCCGTCTCGTTCGAATGGCTCGGTGCCAATCCACGAGGACTCGGCTCGTCTCGCACAGACCGCCATTGGCCAAAATGATGTCGCCGCCACACCGCTGCAGATGGCGTTGGTTGCGGCGGCGATCGCAAATGGCGGCGTCATGATGACCCCTCATGTGGTCGTCGAGCTGGTGGCCGCCGATGGGTCGCTCTACGAAACGATCGGGTCGGAGATCTCCCGCATCGCTATGAGGACCTCCACGGCGAACACGCTCGCAGACGCGATGCGAGTCGTTGCCAACGAGGGAACCGCACGGAACCTCCTCGTCGAAGGACTCGACATCGGTGGCAAGACCGGTACTGCTCAAATCGGTACCGAGCCCCCGAAGTCCCACGCCTGGATCGTGGGCTTCGCAGGGCTTCCCGGCGAGGAGCCCTCGCTTGCGTTCGCTGTGATCGTCGAGGCCACCGAAGGCGCAAGTGAGCAGACCGGAGGTCGTGTTGCGGCACCGATCGCTCGCTCAGTCGTCGAGGCGTTTTTCGGCATCTCCTGATCACCCTTGGGTCCGGTCGACCCGAATTCGCCGGTGCATCGTTGCGGAGTTTCCGCGCCGTTAGACTCGGCGGTTATGTCCGAGCAAGGACCAACGGTCTTCAGCGGTCGCTACGAACTGCTGCGTCATATCGCGCGGGGTGGGATGGCCGACGTGTATCTCGCTCGCGACGAAACCCTCGGCCGTGAAGTCGCGCTCAAGGTGCTTTTTCCCGAGTTCGCCAACGACCCGAACTTCGTCGAACGGTTCCGTCGCGAGGCTCAGGCGGCCGCCACGCTCAACCACCCCAACGTCGTGGGTATCTACGACTGGGGTCAGGAACGTGGCACGTACTACATCGTGATGGAGCACGTGTCGGGCCGATCGATGTCCGATGTGTTGCGAAGCACCGGTCCGTTACACCCGGACCGGGCGGCCGAGATCGGTTCCGATGTTGCGGCGGCCCTCGCCTTGGCTCACGGCGCAGGTCTCGTCCATCGCGACATCAAGCTCGGCAATATCCTTGTGTCCGACAGCGGCGACGTGAAGGTCGCCGACTTTGGCATCGCCACGGCACTGGTTACTGGGGGCGAGGCGGCGCTCACCCAGCATGGTTCGGTGATGGGCACGGCCACTTACTTCTCACCCGAGCAGGCGCAGGGCAAGTCTCTCGATGGGCGGTCCGATCTCTACTCGCTCGGTGTCGTCATGTACGAGATGCTCGCCGGTGTTCCGCCGTTCCAGGCCGAGACTCCGGTGGCCGTTGCGTACAAGCACGTGCAGGAACGTCCGCAGTCGCTTTCGGAACGGGGTGTCCAGGTCCCTCAGTCCCTGGAGGCGATCACGATGAAGCTGTTGGCCAAGAATCCCTCCAACCGCTACCCGACCGCTGATGATCTTCGCAGTGACTTGCACCGGTATTTGCAGGGCGCGCACAACCTCCCCGGGAAGGCAGGTGGCGCGGCGGGCGCCGGAGCAGCGTCTGCAACCGCAACGGAGGGCGTCGGTTCACAACCCCTGAGTGTTCCGGTGGAGGCCACGACCGCGCAGCCGGTCACGCCGGCACCGGGTGTTGCCGAACCGCTCCAGCAGGCGATACCGATGCGGCAGGTCCATCCGGGCTATGCAGCCGACCCGCAGCAGGGCTACTCCTCTGGCGGCTACTACTACCAGGAGCCTGCGCCCGGTGGAGGCATGTGGCGGATGGCGGCTCTCGTCGGCTCGCTGCTCGCGCTCGTTGCGATCCTCGGGTATCTCCTGTCTGCCTTCATTGGTGAGCTCGGCGGCGACGGCGACGGCCCGGCCGACGAAACCGACACGGTCGCTGAGTTGATCGAGGTGCCCGACATCGTCGGCATGGATGTTCAGAATGCTCGTGAGGCGCTGCTCAATGCGAACCTCAGCTTCGATGTTCGCTTCGAGTCAAATAACGAGGTCCCGACCAACGAAGTGTTTGGGCAGGACCCTCCGTCGGGTCAGCGAGTTGAAGCTGGTGAAGTCATCGAACTCATCGTGAGTTCCGGCACGGCCGATACCGTCCCGAACGTCATCGGTGAGACCGAGGTGAGCGCCACCTCTATCCTTCAAGGCCTCGGTTACGTCGTCAGCACGGTCACGAGCACCAGTCCTCAGGAGTCCGGCACGGTGATCAACCAGTCGCCCGCCTCTGGCGCAGCCTTGGCCCCAGGCCAGACGGTCGAACTCACGGTCTCCACCGGGCCGGAGGTTGTCCCGATGATCGATGTCGAAGGCCTGTCGGTCATCGACGCCGTCAATGCGCTTCGCAGTGCCGGCTTCGAGGTCGGGAGCGGCCAGATCGAAGAGGCTTCCGAAGAGATCGAAGAGGGCAAGGTCATCCGCACCGAGCCCGTTTCGGGTTCGCTCGTGCCGGCTGGCACGCAGGTGATGCTCGTCGTCTCGACCGGTCTACCCACCGTGGCGGTTCCCGCCGTCACACAGGTCTTTGCCGACACCGCCATTCAGTCGCTTCGCAATTCACTGCTCGAGCCGATCGTTCAGTACGAGCAGGTACCGGCAGGGTCAGCCAACGTCGGTCGAGTCATCGCACAGGAGCCGGAGGCGTTCGTCGAGGTCGAAGTGGGCTCTGAGGTACTCATCACCGTCGGTGAAGCAGCCCCAGAAACGACCACGACGACAACCGTCGTCACACCGAGCACTGCGCCGCCCGAGGGGTAAACGACTTGCCTGCCGCAGCTAGGTGCGGCAGCGATCGAGGAAGTTCTTCAGGAGGTCGCGCCCGGCGTTGGTCAGTGCCGACTCGGGGTGGAACTGCACGCCCTCGATGTCGTACTGGCGGTGTCGTAGGCCCATGATGAGGCCGTCATCGGTCTCGGCGGTGACCTCCAAGGCATCCGGGAGCGTGTCTCGATCGACGATCAACGAGTGGTATCGGGTCGCCTCGAGCGGGTTCGGGAGCGCCCGGAACACGCCACTGTCGTTGTGTCGGATGAAGGACGTCTTGCCATGCATTACCTGGGGCGCGCGGATCACGTCGCCGCCGAAGGCCTGACCGATGCATTGCATGCCGAGGCACACGCCGAAGATCGGCCAGATACCGCCGAGATCGGTGAGCACGGTCATGCTGACGCCAGCATCGTCGGGGTTGCCTGGTCCAGGCGAGATCAGGATCCCGTCGGGTTCGAGCTCTCGGATACCGTCGACATCGATCTTGTCGTGGCGGTAGACGACCGGCTCCGCACCGAGTTCACCGAGGTATTGGACGAGGATGTAGACGAAGGAGTCGTAGTTGTCGATGACCAGGATGCGGGGTGCGTCCGACACGCCCCGGAGGCTAACGGTCTCGCCCGATTCAGCGATGGAGATCTTTGGCCCGTCGAGCTTCGCCTGCCTCCACGGCCTCGAGAACTGTCATGGCGATGTCGGTGACGCGAACCTCGTCTTCGCCCTTGCCGGCTGCCTTCGTGCCGTCGTCCATCATCACGTAGCAGAACGGGCACGCCGTGGCGATACGTTCAGCTCCGGTGTCGATGAGCTCCTTGGCGCGAACGTCATTGACCTTTTCGCCGATGTCCTCTTCCATCCACATGCGGGCACCGCCCGCCCCGCAGCACATCCCCTTGGTGCCGTTGCGGCCGGCCTCGACGAGTTGGATGCCGCTGAGGCTGCCGAGCACCTTGCGGGGCGCCATGTACACGTCGTTGTGTCGACCGAGGTAGCAGGAGTCGTGGTACACGACCCGTTCGTCGAGTTCGGCTTCGCTGAGGTCAAGTTTTCCTTGGTCGACGAGCCACTCGAGGAATTGCGAGTGATGCACCACCTCGTAGTGACCGCCGAGCTGCGGGTACTCGTTGGCGAGTGTGTTGAAGCAGTGGGGGCACTGCGTAACGATCTTCTTGACGCCCATTGCGTTGAGCGTTTCGATGTTTTGGGTGGCGAGCATCTGGAACAGGTACTCGTTGCCCGAACGGCGAGCTGAGTCGCCGGTGCAGTTCTCGGCCGGACCGAGAATGGCGAAGTCGACGCCGGAACGCTGCATCAGCTTTGCCATGGACTGGGTGACTTTTTTGTTTTTGTCGTCGAAGGAACCGGCACAACCGACCCAATAGAGGTACTCGGCTTCCATCGGATCGCCACCCTCTAAGACGTTGATGCCTTCGACGCCGGCGGTCCAGTCGGCCCGTTCGCTTTGGGACATACCCCATGGGTTGGCCGAGTTCTCCATCGAGCGGAACGCTTGACCGAGCTCCGACGGGAAGTCGGATTCCATGAGGGTCAGGTAGCGGCGCATGTCGAGGATCTTGTCGAGGATCTCGATGTTGACCGGGCAGATCTCATCGCATGCCCTGCACGACGTGCAGCTCCACAGCTCAGTCTGGGTGATGCGATCGAACATCCAGTTGGCCGGGATCGTGATGTCGTCGTCGACCCCGATGGGGGGTGAAACTGCGGGGTCGCCGGTGCGGGCCATGACCTCGCCTGTCTTCAGGACGATCTCACGGGGGTCGAGCGGCTTTCCGGTGGCGTGGGCGGGGCACACTGAGGTGCAGCGGCCGCACATGGTGCAGGCGTCGGTGTCGAGCAGTTGTTTCCAGGTGAAATCTTCGATGACGGAGGCGCCAAACGTCTCGAGCTCGGTGTCGCCCTCAACCAGATTCGGCATCGGTTTCATGGCGCCCTTCGGGCGGTCTTTGTGTGCGAGATACATGTTTAGCGGCGAGGTGAACATGTGGCGCAGCATCGTGGTCGGAAGGATCAGCAGGAAGGCGATGAAGCTGACGACGTGGGCGGCCCACCAGAACTGGTGCCAGCCGGCCACGCTGGTGTTGTTCTCGACGAGCGTGGCGAGCGGGTAGCCGATGAAACTCCACTTCTCGAACTCGGGCATGCCTTGCTCGGCGATGCGGAACATCTCTGCGGCATAGCCGGTCACCGCAATGGCGAGGAACACGCCGAGGATGACGGCGTGTTCAGGCTTGCTCTTGATGCGGATGCGGTATGGGCGCCAGCTGAACGGGCCATATCGGCGGACGATCGCCCACACGATGCCGATCGTGAAGATCAGGCCGGCCCCGTCGCCGATGGCGGCGTAGGCGCGGTAAACGTTGCCGTGCAGGAACTTCAGGCTCGTGGGGAGCTGATGGTTGACTTCGAGCACTGTGGTGACGCCCAAGAGGATGATGAATCCGAAGTAGATCATCGAGTGCATGATCCCGGCACCGGGTTCACGAAGCAGCGTCTGCATGTAGACACCGGCCCGGAAACTCTCGGCCCGCTTCTTGGCGTTCTTCAGCGTGGTGCGACGGTTGTCGGGACGCCCCCGCTGCCAGTTCTTTACGCGGTTTGAAAACTCCCAAGCGCCAATGATCAGCAGCAACGGGATCACGGTGTAGAAGGCGAGCTTGAAAGCGTCGGGGATGTTCTCGAAGACTTGGCGGGTGACTACCTCGTCGTCGTCGAAATCAAAAATGAACGGCGCAAGGTACGAGCCGAACGTGAAGAGGGCGACACCGACGCCCAGCAGACGGACGAGGTGGTGGGGCTTCATTCGCGAAAGCATGACGTTTGGAATCTAGTCCTCCCACTCGGATCACCGCGCAATCAGGCGAGGTCGTGCTTCACGTTCCCGAAACAGAAAGGAAATGCTCGATCCCTACGGTGCCGAAATGGATGTTCGACTGATCCGATGGCCAGCAGCAAAGGCACAGCTCGACGAACTGCGGGCGGCGGGTGTCCCTCGATTGGTGGTGGTTGATGGTGATGCGGCACCTCCGGTTCCACCGGATGAATTGGAGGACTGGGTGCGCCTGCCTGCTGATCAGTCCGATGTTCGTATACGGGTCGACACGCTCGCCGGGCGGGCTCGCGGCAAGGCCGTTCCGCAACTGTCGCCCGAGGGAGTGCTGCGCCATGCAGGTCTGTCGGTGGTGCTTTCGCCAGTGGAGCACCGGCTTGTTGACGCGTTGATCGCTCGTTTTGGAGTGGTCGTTAGCCGCCATGATCTGATGGACGTGGTGTGGCCGGACGAGCGCCCACCACGTAATACGCTCGACGTGCACATCTCTCGCTTGCGGCGGCGGTTGGGTGAACTCGACCTCGGGGTCACGACGGTCCGGGGCCGGGGCTACCTGCTCGACTCGCTGTCAGCAAGAAGTCAGCAAGTGGCCGCAAACGAGTAACACTGCGCAAACGAAGGCGAAAACTGGGCTCCATACCGTTCGGAACGTAACGCTGAAGAGCGGTGAATACCGCTGAAAAGGAGCCCAACGTGCCGACCGCTTTCTTTGCCAACGTCGCCCAGGGGGCGGCACCGGAAACGCTTCAGGCGGTGATGGACAACCTCTGGTTGGTCATCGCCGGCTGTCTTGTGTTCTTGATGCAGGCTGGGTTCGCCTTCGTCGAGGCAGGCCTGACGCGGGCCAAGAACCTGGCGAACATCATGGCCAAGAACCTCGCCGACATGGCGATCGGCGTGACCATGTTTTTCATCGTCGGCTACACGATCGCTTACGGCAGCGGAGGCAGCAAGTGGCTCGGCGGCTTCGGCGATTTGTTCTTCCAGGATTCCGCCGACCCTGACGTACTGTTCGACTTGTCGGCTGGTCTGACCCCGGCGACGAACTTTTTCTTCCAAGTTGTCTTCGCCGCCACGGCGGTGACGATCGCCTCGGGGGCTATGGCCGAGCGAACGAAGTTCACGACCTACCTGGTATTCGCTGCGGTCATGACCGCCGTGATCTATCCAGTCGTGGTGCATTGGACGTGGGGCGGCGGCTGGATCGCTCAGATGTCGATCGGCGACGCGGTGTACTCCGATTTTGCAGGCTCGACGATCGTGCATCTCACGGGCGCTGTCGCAGCGGTCGTCGGGGCGAAGATGATCGGCCCACGCCTGGGCAAGTACGGCCCCGACGGCACACCCCGGGCCATCCCCGGGCACAACATCGGCTACGCCGTGGTTGGTGTCTTGATCCTCTGGTTCGGCTGGTTTGGCTTCAACGCCGGCTCGGAACTCGCCGCTGACGTCTATCTCTCGTTCTTGGCGATGAATACGCTCCTGGCCGCTGCGGCCGGTGTGCTCGGTGCCACCACCATCATCTGGGCCAAGACGGGCAAGGCCGACGTTGCGATGGCGGGGAACGGCGCCCTTGCCGGTCTCGTGTCGATCACCGCCCCGGTCGGCACAGTCACGCCATTCTGGGCATTCGTGATTGGATTGATCGGCGGCGTGATCGTCGTGTTCGCCGTGTTGGCTTTCGACTCGATCAAGATCGACGACCCGGTTGGTGCGATCTCCGTCCACGGTGTGTGCGGCATCTGGGGCACGTTGGCGATCGGTCTGTTCGCAAAGTACGACGACGCGTTCCTCGGTCGTGAGGATGCGGGCCTGATCTACGGTGGCGGTCTCGATCAGCTGGCGATGCAGTTCGTCATGGTGGCGATCGTCGTTGCCTGGGTCGGTGTCACGTCGTTCATGCTCTTCGGTGTGCTGAGGTCCACACTCGGTCTGCGGGTTGACGAAGAGGAGGAGGTCATGGGCCTCGACGTCGCCGAGCACGGCTCTGCCGGTTACGGACTTGAAAGCTGACCCCCTGGCTGGTGTGCGCCGGTGTCGTCCGGCGCACACCAGAACGGCCACCCAGAAAACTTGACATGATTACACTCAAGTTTTCGGTGTAAATGGGAATGTTTCCTCGTATCGTCGGGTTCTCCAGTCTGAATCCCCCGATATGCGGCCCCGCTGATTGGCGTCGCCGTCCAAGTGAAAGAAGCGAAAACCATGCCCAAGGCCGTCGGTATCGATCTCGGAACCACCAACTCCGTCGTCTGCGTCCTCGAGGGCGGTGATCCCGTCGTCATCCCGAACTCCGAAGGATCCCGCACGACCCCGTCGGTCGTGGCCTTTGCAAAGGACGGCGAGGTCCTCGTCGGTGAAGTTGCGAAACGTCAGGCGATCACGAACCCCACCCGCACGATCCGCTCTGTCAAGCGCCACATGGGCACCAGCTGGTCGATCGACATCGACGGCAAGGGCTACAACGCCCAGGAGATCAGCGCCCGTACGTTGATGAAGCTCAAGCGTGACGCCGAGGAGTACCTCGGCGACAGCGTCACGCAAGCCGTCATCACCGTGCCTGCATACTTCGACGACGCGCAGCGCACCGCCACACAGGAAGCCGGCAAGGTCGCCGGTCTCGAGGTGCTTCGCATCATCAACGAGCCCACCGCTGCCGCGTTGGCCTACGGCCTGGACAAGGAAGGCACCGAGCAGACGATCCTCGTGTTCGATCTCGGTGGTGGCACCTTCGACGTGTCGGTCCTTGAGCTTGGTGACGGCGTGTTCGAGGTCAAGTCGACCAGCGGCGACACCAACCTCGGTGGCGACGACTGGGACGACGCGATCATCGACTGGCTGGCCGACACCTTCAACGGCGAGCACGGTGTCGATCTTCGCAAGGACCCGATGGCCGCCCAGCGCCTGAAGGAAGCCGCCGAGAAGGCGAAGATCGAGTTGTCGCAGACCACGTCGACGCAGATCAACATGCCGTATGTGACGGCGACCGATGCTGGTCCGCTCCACCTCGACTACGAGCTCACCCGGGCCAAATTCGAGGACCTCACCTCCGATCTGCTCGAGCGCACTCGTAAGCCGTTCGAGCAGGCCATCAAGGACGCGGGCCTGTCGAAGGGTGAGGTCGACCACGTCGTTCTCGTCGGTGGCTCCACCCGGATGCCGGCGGTCGCTGAGCTGGTCACCTCCATGACCGGCAAGGAACCGAACAAGACGGTCAATCCCGACGAGGTCGTCGCCATCGGCGCTGCGGTCCAGGCGGGCGTACTGCGCGGTGAGGTCAAGGACGTGCTCCTGCTCGACGTCACCCCGCTGTCGCTTGGCATCGAGACCAAGGGCGGCGTCATGACGACGCTCATCGAGCGCAATACGACCATCCCCACGCGCAAGAGTGAGACCTTCACCACGGCCGAAGACAGTCAGCCCTCCGTCGAGATCCATGTTTTGCAGGGCGAGCGCGAGATGGCGGCGTACAACAAGACGCTCGGTAAGTTCCAGCTCGTCGACCTGCCTCCGGCGCCGCGCGGCATGCCTCAGATTGAGGTCACCTTCGACATCGACGCCAACGGCATCGTGCACGTTGCAGCCCAGGACAAAGCCACCGGCAAGGAGCAGTCGATGACCATCACCGGTCAGAGCTCGCTCGACAAGGACGCCATCGACCAGATGGTCAAGGACGCCGAAGCGCACGCAGAGGAGGACCGCAAGCGCAAGGAAGAGGCCGAGATCCGCAATACCGCCGACGGCCTCGTCTACCAGACCGAGAAGATGCTCAAAGACCAGAGCGAAAACGTCAGCGATGACGAAAAGGCCACAATCGAGGCCAAGGTCGCAGAGGTGAAGACGGCGCTTGAGGGCACCGACATGGAAGCGGTCAAGGACGCAACCGAGGCGCTCATGAACGCCAGCCAAGAGTTTGGTCAGCGACTGTACGAGCAGGCTGCTGCCGCCGAGCAGGCAGCTGAGGCCTCGGCTGGTACACCCGACGACGACGAGGTCGTCGACGCGGAGATCATCGAGGACGACGAGGCTGCAGAGTGACCACCGACTCTCCGGACGAGCAGTCGCCGCTCACTGAGCAAACAGTCCCGGTCGATTCGTCGGAGTCGGCCGGGAGCGACGCCGACTCGGTGGATGTCGGCGAGGAGCAGGCCCTGACCGTTGAAGAGTTGGTCGCTACCCTGGAGGCCACTACCGCTGAGCGCGACGACTACCTCGACCGCTGGCAGCGGACATCGGCGGAGTTCGCCAATTTCAAGAAGCAGACCGAGAAGCGAAACATTGATGTTGCGGCCCAGGCTGGGTCTCGTGTTGCCGAGGCGCTGCTGCCGGTGCTCGACGCATGTGAGGCCGCAGAGTTGCAGGGTGTGGATGGCGTCGAGCCCATCGCCGCACAACTGCGAGGCGAGCTCGAGCGGGCCGGGTTGCAGGTGATCGCTGATGTTGACGCCCCGTTTGATCCCAACCTTCACGAAGCGGCGATGAGTGAGCCGGGTGAGGACGATGACGCTGTCCCGGTCGTGGCTCAGGTGCTGCGAACCGGCTACGCCTGGAACGGCAGGGTGCTGCGAGCCGCAATGGTGAAAGTGAGGGGCTGATGGCGATCAGGCCCGAGAGCCCTTGCGCAGTTCAGGCGGACGCCGGGAGTAGGTGATGACCGAGCCGCAGCGCGAGTGGTTCGAGAAGGACTACTACAAGGTGCTCGGGGTTGCAGAGAGCGCCTCTGGTAAGGAGATCACCAAGGCGTATCGAAAGCTTGCCCGCGAGCTGCACCCTGACGCGAACCCCGGTGACTCTGTCGCGGAGGAGCGATTCAAGGAGGTGTCGGCGGCCTACGACGTCGTCGGCGACGAGGAGAAACGCAAGTCGTACGACGACGTGCGTCGCATGGGCCCAACGAGTGCCATGTTCGGTGGTGGCGGACCGGGTGGTGGAAGCTTCAACGTCGGCTTCGACGACATCGGTGATCTTCTCGGTGGTCTGTTCGGGCGCAGCGGAGGTGGCCGTGCCGGCGGTCGCCAGCAGCAGACATCTCGGGCGCAGCAGGGCGCCGACCTCGAGACCGAGCTCTCACTCGACTTCGCTGATGCGGTCAACGGCATCGAGACGGAGATCCACCTCACCTCCGAGGCGACGTGCTCGACGTGCAATGGCGCCGGCTCCGCACCCGGCTCCGCGCCCACGAGGTGCGGTGCGTGCGATGGGTCCGGCATGCAGAACGACAACCAGGGCTTCTTTTCGATGAGCCGCCCGTGCGGCCAGTGCGGCGGTCGCGGCTCGTTGATTACCGATCCGTGCCCAACCTGTCGGGGGAGTGGTGGCGAGGTTCGACCCCGCGATGTCAAGGTGCGTATTCCTGCCGGCGTGAAGACGGGTCAGAAGATCCGTCTCAAGGGTCGCGGTGGGCCCGGTCGGTACGGCGGCCCTCCCGGGGATCTGTTCGTCAAGGTCCGGGTCAAGGACCACACCCTCTTCGGCCGTCAGGGTCGCGATCTCACGCTCGAGGTACCGATAACCATTCCCGAGGCGGTGTTGGGGGCCGACATCAGCGTCCCGACACTGGGCGGCGAGATGGTCAAGATGCGGATCCCAGCGGGCACAGCGTCGGGGCGTACGTTCCGGTTGCGCGGCAAAGGCGGCGATGCCGGGGACCTTCTCGTCACTGCGACCGTGCTCATTCCCGATCATTTGTCCGACGAGCAACGAGCGGCGGTCGAGAGCTTTGCCGCCGCATCGCCTGGTTCGCCCCGCTCTCATCTGGAAGTCTGACGAGAGGAGATGTCATGAACGACGAGCGATTCACCCGAGCGGTCTACGTGATCAGTGTTGCTGCCGAACTTGCCGGCATGCATCCCCAGACGTTGCGAATCTACGAGCGCAAGGGTCTGGTCGATCCGGCACGTACCGGTGGTGGAAGCCGACGATACAGCGATGCCGACATCGCCCTGCTCAGCCGTATCCAAGAGCTCACCAACGAGGGCCTGAACCTCGCAGGCGTCAAGCGCGTGCTCAACCTCGAAGCTCGGGTCGCCGAGCTCGAAGGCCAGCTTGCCGAAGCTGAGCGATCTGCGGTGTCCGCAGTCGAAGAGGCTCATCGCGCGCACCGACGCGATCTCGTGCCGCTCCATCAGAGCGTCACGATCTACCGCCGCACCAAGTGAGTCTCAGAAAAGGCCGCTGAGCCCTCCTTCTGCGGCAATCACGCAGTCCGGCCCACGCATCGCTTGCGCGGCAAGCTCGTAGGTCCACGCCGTGAGGTCATCAACCGGGTCGCATGCCCATTCGAGCATTCGGGCGAGCCCTTTGGCGTGGCGCGCATGGGCGGCGGGCAGGTCGTCGAGCAGGCGGTCGAGCTCGGCGTAGAACTTGGGCTCGTCGTCGAGGTGGAACGCTTTTGTCAGGCCCCAGCGTTCCTCGAGTTCGACCTGGTAGGGATGGCGCCCGGCCCAGGTGTTGAAGCGAAGCGACGGGGTTCCGACCACGCCCGCCTCTGAGCAGACCGACTGGCTGTCGCCAACGACCAGTTCGGCGGCCGCGAGTACGTGGTGGAAGCGCTCTACCGGTGACGGGATCCGGAGTTCGCGAAGCGAGGGTGGCAGATCCTGCTCTGACGAGATCAGGACCCGGCCGATGGTCGACAGCCGATCGATGACGCGGTCGATTTGTTGACGGTTCATTCCGGCTTCGCTCGTATCGTGACTTGCCGTGAAACCGGTGAGCCGGAGAACGCTGAACCGTTCGTCGGGGTTGAGGCCGAGTTCGTTGCGGACGCCAGGGTCGGGCTCGAAGCGGTTCGGGTGGAGGTAGAAGAGCTCTTTGTAGCCCTGGTATTTCCGGTGTGGCTTGCCGTAGGTCTTTTCGGTGGCGGTGGGAGTTGTGATGATGTCGGCGAACGGTCCGGCGATGGAATAGAGCAAGCCTGCGACGTGGCCGTCGTCGGTGTCGTACAGGACTGGTGTTCTCGTGAGGCGCCCGATGTGCACGCCTGCGGGGGAGCGGGTGAGGATCACGGCGGGCTTGAACGTCCGCACGGTGCGCCACACCCGCCAATCGCGAGCGACCAACTCGTACGCGAGCGAGGTCCTCGATGTGCCGGCCTTGGGACCCTTTACCTGTGGACGGCCGCGGGCTTCGATCAGTTCGACGACGGAGTCCTTCTCAGGTCGCGAGATCCAGAGTGTCTCCTCTCCGTTCGCGAGAAGACGGTCCTCTATTGCGCCCAGCGTCCAAACGTCGGCCGGGTGTACGGCGTCGATCAACACTTTCATGCGGGTCTGACCGTAGCGTCGACCTTTTGATGGCGGGCGATCGCGGGAATAGAACAGGCTGGAACAAAGTTGAGTCTATTGCACTCAAGTTTTCATCCGTAGACTGGTAGGCAAGGAGGTCTTCCATCCATGGCGCTCGACCCGAATCGTTGGACGATCAAGACGACCGAAGCGTTCACGGGGGCCTCGGACGCCGTGCGCGCGGCAGCGCATCCGGAGGTCGTTCCCGAACACCTTTTCCTTGTCCTTCTCGGGCAGGAGGAGGGCATCGTCTTGCCGCTCCTTCATCGCGTCGGCGTCGACATCGTGTCGTCGCGCAACGAAGCCGAGGCTGTGATTGCCAAGCTGCCGAAGGCCTACGGCTCGGATCCGCAGATGAGCAAGGCGTTGCGCGAGACCTTCGAAGCCGCCGACACGGCGCGTCAAGATCTCGGTGACGAGTACCTTTCGACCGAGCATCTGCTGCTCGCGTTCGCTGGGAAGGTTGCGGGGCTCATTGACGTCGAGCGGGAAGCGCTCCTCGTGGCGCTGCGGGATGTCCGCGGCAGCCATCGGGTCACAAGCCAGAACCCCGAAAACCAGTATCAGGCACTCGAACGGTTCGGCCTTGACCTCACCGAGCGGGCGCGAGCGGGCGAACTCGATCCGGTCATCGGCCGCGATGAGGAGATCCGCCGCGTCATCCGAGTGTTGAGTCGCCGCACCAAGAACAACCCGGTCCTCATCGGCGAGCCCGGGGTCGGCAAGACAGCGATCGTCGAGGGTTTGGCCCAGCGCATCGTCGAAGGTGATGTGCCGACCAGCCTGGAGAACAAGAAGCTCATCAGTCTCGATCTCACCTCGATGGTCGCAGGCGCCAAGTACCGCGGTGAATTCGAGGAACGCCTCCAGGCCGTGCTCAAAGAGATCGAGGACGCCGACGGCGAGATCGTGACGTTCATCGATGAGATGCACACGGTGGTCGGTGCCGGCGGCGCCGATGGGGCGATGGATGCGGGCAATATGCTCAAGCCCCTGCTCGCCCGCGGCAAGCTCCACATGGTCGGCGCCACCACGCTCGACGAGTACCGCAAGTATGTCGAGAAAGATCCTGCGCTCGAGCGTCGCTTCCAGCAGGTGCTGGTCGAGCCGCCGTCGGTTGAGGCTGCTGTGGCGATCCTTCGCGGGCTCAAGGAGCGATACGAGATCCATCACGGGGTGCGGATCCAAGACAGTGCACTCGTTGCGGCAGCGGTCTTGAGTGACCGATACCTGACCGGACGTCATCTCCCCGATAAGGCCATCGACTTGATTGACGAGGCGGGGAGCTCGCTGCGGATCGAGATTGATTCGGTACCGACTGAGATCGACGTCGTTGAGCGTCGCGCTCGGCAACTCGAGATCGAGCGTTTGGCGCTGGCCAAGGAGACCGACGCAGCCAGCAGGGAACGCCTCGACGACCTCGACCGGGAACTCGCAGACCTGCGAGAAGAGCTGTCGGCGCTCACCGTCCGTTGGCAGAGTGAGAAGGACGCAATTGATGAGCTCCGGGCAATCAACGAGGAGCTCGAACAGCTCCGCGGTGAGGTCGATCGCGAAACCGACCTCGAGGTGGCAGCACAGTTGCGTTACGGCCGCATCCCTGCGCTTGAGCGGGCCTTCGACGAGGCCAAAGGGACGCTTGACAAGATCCAAGCGCACGACTCGATGCTCAAAGAAGAGGTCACCGAGGAAGACATCGCCGAAGTCGTCAGTCGCTGGACGGGCGTGCCCATCAGCCGCCTGATGGAGGGCGAGGTCCAGAAGCTGGTGCGGCTCGAGGAGCACCTGCATGAGCGTGTCGTCGGTCAGGACGCAGCCGTTTCGGTGGTAGCGAACGCGATCCGTCGCAGTCGGGCCGGGTTGTCCGACCCCAGCAAGCCGATCGGCAGCTTTCTGTTCTTGGGTCCGACGGGTGTCGGCAAGACCGAACTCGCCCGTTCACTGGCGCAGTTCCTCTTCGATGACGAGCGCTCGATGGTCCGCCTCGACATGAGCGAATACATGGAGAAGCACAGCGTCAGCCGCCTGATCGGTGCACCTCCCGGCTATGTCGGCTACGACGAAGGTGGGCAGTTGACTGAGACCGTCCGCCGTCGCCCCTACTCGGTCGTGCTGCTCGACGAGGTGGAGAAGGCCCACCCTGACGTGTTCAACACCCTGTTGCAGTTGCTCGACGACGGTCGCCTGACCGACGGCCAAGGGCGTACCGTCGACTTCAGCAATGTTGTGCTGATCATGACGTCGAACTTGATGGGTGAACCTGGAGACTTCTTCCGCCCCGAGTTCGTCAACCGCATCGACGACATCGTTCGCTTTCGTGCGCTCACCGAGGCCGACCTTGTCGAGATCGTCGACATCCAACTCGCCAATCTTGCGGGCCGGCTCGCCGACCGTCGCCTCGAGCTCCACGTCACCGACGATGCCAAGGCGCTGCTCGCCAGTTACGGGTTCGATCCGGCGTTCGGCGCCCGCCCCCTGAAACGGCTCATCCAGCGCGAGATCGGCGATCGGCTCGCACTTGCCGTGCTCGAAGGCCGGTATCTCGAAGGCGATACGGTCATCGTTTCGACGGGTGTTGTTGACAGCGCCGCAGACCAATCTGACGCCCGTGCCGGCGACGGGGATGAACGCCCTGATGTGGGATTCGTCCTCGCCTGAGGCCGATAGCGAGGAGCAGCTGCGCTCAAGAGCGATTGAGTTTCTCACTCCTTGCGGCCGGAATGTGACAGAGGGTGGCGAAAAAGCTTGCGCAATCGATCCAAAGCCTGGTATTCTTCGGAGAGCGGGGAAGCTTTGACTCGTGGGCTGTATTGGTCGCTTTGGTCCACGAAGAGCTGAGAGCGAAACCGACCCCTCCCAATCCGCCGATCTGCGGTTCTCATATCCCAGGAGTGGTTTCGTGTCCAAGAACGCCGTTCGTACAATCTTCGCAGTGGCTGCAGCCACCGCACTCATGATGTCTCTAATCTCGCCTGCCGGTGCTGGGCACGGCGAACATGAGAACGGTAAGCCGGTAAGCAGCAGCAACAACGGCAACGGCAACTCCGGCAACAACGGCAACGGCGGCGACAACAATGGCGGCGGCGGCGGCGGCGACAACGATCTTACGAAAACGTGTCCGGGCGAACACATAAGCGGCAACGAGCTCGCCAGTTGGGGACCTGAGGAAGCCGATGACGGTTACTACATCGAGTACTGCGCGAAGGCTGGCTCCGGGGTCAACGATAATTGCGGGCCGGTGAGTGTCACCGGCGACGAGAGCATTGTCAGACTGGAATCTGGCACCATTCGAGACCTGTGTGCAGGCAAGCAGATCTCTCACTTCTCGGTGTGGCAAACGAAGAAAACCATCACATCCACCCCAACCACTGC
>CAJQPN010000065.1 GCA_905480195.1 uncultured Acidimicrobiales bacterium | reverse complement strand
CGTTCCATCACCTCGTACGGCAACCGGGCCCAGTCGGCGGTCATGGCGTCTTCGCTCGTGACCGCCCGCACGATGAGCGGATAGGCGTAGGTGCGGCTGTCACCCTGCACTCCGACCGACTTGATGGCGGGGAGCACTCCGAAGGCCTGCCAGATCTCGCGATATTGCCCGGCCTTGCGGATCTCCTCCAAGATGACGGCGTCGGCTCGACGCAGGATGTCGAGGCTTTCCCTGGTGACCTCACCGATGATCCGCACACCCAACCCCGGGCCGGGGAACGGCTGGCGTTGCACGATCTCGTCGGGCAGCCCGAGCTCCGAGCCGACCATACGAACCTCATCCTTGAAGAGGCTTCGCAGCGGTTCGATCAGTTCGAATTCCATGTCGTCGGGGAGACCGCCGACGTTGTGGTGGCTCTTGATGGTCGAGGCGTGTTCGCTGCCCGACTCGATCACATCGGGGTAGAGCGTGCCCTGTACGAGGAACTCGGCGTGGGCACCACCGGCAGCGGCCGCTTCGGCCTTGGCGTCTTCGAACACCCGGATGAAGAGCTCGCCGATCGCTTTGCGTTTCGCTTCGGGTTCGGTGACACCAGCCAATGCAGTGAAGAACCGCTCGGATGCGTCGACGAAGATCAGCCGCACACCGAAGTTGCGCTCGAACGTTTCGATGACTTGGTCGGCTTCGTCGAGCCGCATCAGACCCGTGTCGACATGGACACAGGTGAGCTGGTCGCCGATCGCCTTGTGCACGAGCGCCGCTGCGACAGCAGAATCGACACCTCCCGACAACGCACAGATGACCTGCTTGTCGCCGACCTGAGCACGGATCTGGCCGACCGACGTATCGATGATGGATGCCATCGTCCAATCGCCTGCCGTCCCGCAACCGGCTCGCAGGAACCGCTCGATCACGTGCTGACCGTGCTCGGTGTGCATCACCTCCGGATGGAATTGCACGCCGTACAGTCCCCGCTCCGTCGACTCGAACGCAGCGATCGGTGCATCGGGAGTCGACGCAGTGGCGGTGACCCCGTCGGGCGCGACGGTGATCGCATCGAAGTGCGACATCCACACGTTCTGCTCGGCCGGCGTATCGCCGAGCAGCGTGCCGCCGTCGCCGGCGAGTCGCATGACGGTGCGGCCGTACTCGCCGCGATCGGTGCGCCCCACCGTTCCGCCGTTCTGCTGGGCAATCAGCTGGGCGCCGTAACAGATACCGAGGATCGGCACACCGAGTTCATACACACCGGGGTCGATCGCAATCGCACCCTCGGCGTGCACCGAGTCGGGACCGCCACTGAAGATGATGCCAGCCGGGGCTTTGGCCTCGATCTCGGCAGCACTGATCGTCGGCGCCACGATCTCGCTGTAGACGTTGGCCTCACGCACTCGCCGTGCAATCAGCTGGGCGTACTGGGCGCCGAAGTCGACAACCAGCACCCTGTCGAAACCGCCGTCCGTGCCAGGTGCAGGAGGCGTGCTCACCGAACGACGACCTCGGCCTTCTGGAACGACTTCACATCGGTGTAGCCGCAGAGCGCCATGGTGGAACGAAGCGCGTCGGCATAGCCCGAGACATCACCGTCGATCATGACGGCATCGGCGCCGATCGCGATCGCCTTGGCGGCGTCGACCCCGTTCGTCGGTCCCATGGCGATGATGTGGCAGTAGACGCCGGTCTCGTCGAGATGGCGGAGCCGCGCCGCTCGGGCATCGGCGATGGCGGTTGCGAGCGGCACGTCCATCCCGAGATCAGGAAGACCGCCACCGACGAGAATGCCTGCGGCGCCGGTGCGCATCAGGTGCTTGGCCGAGGTGTAGCTGACACACCCACCGACGATGACGGGAGCATCGGTCGACCGGATGAGGGTGCGGAGATCACTGTCGCCTTCCGACGACACACGGTCGGCCGAAACGATGTCACCACGAATGACAACGAGTTCGGCTTCGGCCTTCACCGCCATCGGAACCAGTTCCGGTGCCCGAGCGGGTGAGACGCTGACTGCCACCCGACCGTCGCCACGAGCCTCGGCGACAGCGGCACGCAACGCACCTGCGTCGGGCTCGGCATCGCCGATCAACGCTTCGAAATCGATCACCGGCAAGACGCCGTCGGTGCCGGAACCGTCGACCGCCATGACCGGCAGACCGAATCGATACGCGTCGATCTTCCACGAGAGATCGACGTCGCTGTGGTCGCGGACTCGACGGCTCGGTACGAGCACGATGTCGTCGAGTTCGAAGGCCTGCCGGGCGCTTTTGCCACGTCCGATCGCTACGTCGGCCATGCGTCCTCCCTGGTGGAAAGCATCGATGCTACCGGCCACGGCACCGACGGAGACCGACTAGGCCCCTCACCCTGCGGGCGCCGACCGAACAGGCTCTGCAGGATCTGGCGAGCAGTCGCCTGGTTCATCTCGTAGGCCGCCTTGGCTCCCTCTTCACCGACCTTCTTGACGAGGCGACCATCGGTGACTGCTGCAAGTCCGTCGAGCCCGGCCAGTGTGGCGTCGCGTGCGGCGTCGGTTGCCTGGTGTCCGAGCTTCGTCAGCTCGGCAACCAGGTCGGACTGGGCGATCGGGGCCGGGGCGGCACCAGCGATCAGGCGGAGCGCATCCTTCGTGAGTTCGGCACTCGCCTCGACAACGTCGGCAACACTGCGCTCCGCCGTTGTCGACTCGAGCCACACCCGGACCTGACGGACCAGTTCGGGATGTGTGTCAGCAGCAAAGCGGATTTCCGGCATGCGGTCAGCGTACGCTCGACCGCCGACTGCGGCCCGTCAGAGCAGGGTGCGGAACGCAGCACGGAGCTCGTCGACGAAGACGTCGGGTACCTCCCACGCGGCGAAGTGGCCCCCAGCATCGAGTTCGTTCCAGTACCGGATGTCGAGGTAGCGACCCGCCGCCCAGCGCCGTGACGATTTGATGATCTCGTTGGGGAACAACGAACACCCCGTCGGGATCTCGACCGTGCCGGCCCCGAACTTGGCGAAGCTCTCCCAGTAGAGACGGCCCGACGAGGCCGCTGCGGCGTTGAACCAGTAGATCGAGATGTTGTCGAGGATCTGGTCACGGGTGAGCGCCGACTCGGGGTGACCGTCGTTGTCGGTCCAGGCCCACATCTTTTCGGCGATCCACGCCGCCTGCCCGGCCGGCGAGTCGACGAGGCCGTACCCCAGCGTCTGGGGTCGGGTCGACTGTTGCTTGCTGTACCCCGAATCCCAGTCGTTGTAGTAGGTCATCGCCGCAAGTGCTGCGTGCTCGGTCTCGTCGAGATCGTCCATGTTGTTCGGGTCGGGACGGGCGATGGGCATGTTGGTGTGGATCGCCTGGACCCGGCCCAGCGCCTGCGCACCGATGGCGGTGGTGACGGCACCACCCCAGTCACCACCCTGCGCAACGTAGGTCTCGTACCCGAGTCGACCCATGAGCGTGTCCCACGCGGTGGCGATCCAGTCCACTCCGTGACCGGGTGTCGTGGGCTTCCCGCTCCAGCCGTAGCCGGGCAGCGACGGGACGACGAGATGAAACGCATCGTCGGCCGTGCCCCCGTGTTCGGTCGGGTTGGTGAGCGGGTCGAGCACGGCCATGAATTCGGCGACCGAGCCGGGCCAGCCGTGGGTGAGGACCATCGGTGTGGCCTCCGCATGAGGTGAACGCACATGCATGAAGTGGATGTCGACCCCGTCGATCTCGGTGATGAAGTTGTCGTACGCATTGACCGCAGCCTCGAACCGGCGCCAGTCGTACTCCGTCGCCCAGTACGCACAGAGTTCCTGCACGTACGACAGCGGGATGCCCTGGGTCCAGTCGTCGACCGGTTCGGCTTCGGGCCAGCGGGTCCGGGCAAGCCGTTCGCGCAGGTCGGCGATCTCGTCGTCGGACACATGGACGGTGAAAGGGTGGATCTCGTCGCTCATGACGACATCGTCGTCGGCCGTCCATGCGAG
>CAJQPN010000064.1 GCA_905480195.1 uncultured Acidimicrobiales bacterium | reverse complement strand
CAAGGGCGAATAGCGCTCACAGTCCCGGGCAATCGAGAAGTGGCCACTGGTCAGGTGATCGCGGCGCCAACCCGGCCCGGACCGAGCCCATCCCCGTGTCGCTTCCGCAGGTAGGTGCCCCACAGGACGGCCAACAGGGCCGTGCCCGCCACACAGAGTGCCAAGCGGAGACCGAAGGACCCGGGGATGAAGTCGGTGTTGTTGGTTGCTTCGTTCCCCAGTCCTGACGCAGTGACGAGATAGACGACCGATTCGGGAAGGATCGTCAGGATGACGAGGCCTACGGCCTGGACGACCATGAAGGGAATCGCACCTCTGTGGATTTCGGCGGTCTTCACCTGTGGTGGCGCAACCGATTGGAGGTAGAAGGGCGAGAATCCGACTGGTGGAGAGATGAACGCCATGTTGAGGTTGACCGCCATCAGAACTCGAAGACTGCGTCACTCGGGACGTAGCCACCTCAGACCGGACGGCCCTGGCGCAACCGTGCGGCACTCCCCAAGCTGCCAGAACAGCCTTTTGCACCTGATGTCATATTCCTACACGCGGGGCCTATGTCTACTGAAACATGATTCACAACACCGGGTGTGGAGCATCGGCTGTCACGGCCCGATACCCGCACGAGAGTTCGTGACCGGTGGGCCGACGACACCGTGGGGCGGGTGAGGTGGGGCGTCACTTCTTGGGTGGGGTCGTGGCGGCGAATCCGACGACATCGCGTGCTGCGGCGCGAGAGATGTCGGGGCAGACGTTGGGGATCACCTCGACCGCGTGCATGGTTCCCATCACGACGACACAGCGCGCCGACACCCCGGCGGCGAGGAGCGTCCGGTAGAAGGCGATGCCTTCGTCGCGCAACGGGTCGCATTCGTTCACGCTGATCACGGTCGGAGGAAGACCGGCGACGTCGTCGACGGTCGCATACGCCGGCCAAGCCATCGGATCCCTCGCTTCGGCAGCATCGACGCCGTAGGCGTACCGTCCTTCGTTGTTGGCCAGCCGCAAGAAATAGCCCTCGAATTCGGCTGACGACGGGTACGTCTCCGCGTCGCGATCGAGAGCGATGTAGGGACAGAAGGCGTAGAGCCCCTTCACTAGATCGGTGTCACCGTCGGCAGCCAGCCGCATGCCGGTTGCGAGGGTGAGGTTGCCACCGCCACTGTCTCCGGCCACCACGATTCGTGCCGGATCGATCCCGAGTTCGGTGGCGTTCTCGGACACCCAGCGAACCCCGGCAACGCAGTCGTCGAGTCCGGCGGGATACACCGCTACCCCCTCGGCCGTCGAAGGCTCCAGTGAGTTCCGAAAGTCGATCATCGCCACGACCGCCCCTTCGGCGGCGAGCAATCGGCCCCAGACCCGGTAATTGCCGTCGAAGGCAGAGTTCCGAGCCATGCCACCACCGTGGAGATAGACCACGCACGGAAGAGTGTCCCCCGACTCGGGACGGATCACGTTGACCTTCACCGGGTTGTCATCGGGGGTCGACGTGAAGGTATGGACTTCAGTCGCAATGCCCTCAAACGAGGCGATCTCCTCTCGATCCATCCGCTCGGTGGCGGCTCGGGTTTGTTCGCGGGCGGCCGCTGCGCCTGGCGTGGCCGTCGCGGCAAGCAGTTCTTCTCGGCTCGCGACCGGCCGCCTCGGTTGGGGGCTCGACAGCAGGGGAAGGACCCGTCGAACGCGGGGGTCGAGCCGGTCGTCGTTGTCGAAGTCGGGGAGAGCCATGAGCTGGACCGTAGCGGTCGCTGCCAATTGGACGGCAACCGATCGCGGCAGTTGGAGCAAGACAAGGGCCAACGCCACTCCGGCTGCGTTTCGGGCGCGCACGTCATGAGCATGAAAGAATCCCAGGCGGAACAACCTGGCACGGCGAACCACGTGGCGTGGTGTCGCCGATATCGAAAGGAGCCATGATGATCACTGTTGTTACGCGCTGGGAAGGAAGCCCCGGGGCGATTCACGCGGTCGAAGAAGGGTCGCGCGCTGCCCGACCGCAGCACGAGGCCTGGGGTGCCCAGAACCCCCGACTTCTTCGACCTGCCGCCGGCTCGGGTGGTCTCGAAGTTGCGTTCTACACACTGGATTTTCCGTCGATGGCTGCATGGGGCGCGTTCCAGGACCAGATGATGGCGAGTGACTGGTTCGTGCAGTTGCAGCGAGATGTCGGTGCAGCCCACCCCGACCTTCGAATGGCCGACACGACAATCCTCTACGACGCGATCGGCTAGTCGGCGCAGGGTGCTGGTCGGTTTGCGGCCGCGTCTGGGGCTTTGGACGCGGTAACTGCAGCAACTACCAGTGGACGAAGCGGGTGGATCGCGCTAACACTCTGAGCGTCCATCGATCAGAACGGAGTTCATGAATGAACGAAAAAACATGGATCAAGCTCGGCGATCAGGTCGCCGGTAATCTGAGAGCATCGCAGAGCACCTACATGCTGGCTGTGGCAGCCCTCACTGCGACGATCGTCTTCGGAGCGAACTCAGATTCGGCGTTCCTGCTCACGGTTGCGGCGGTCGGAATCGGACTGTTCGGCCTGCTCTCCTTCGAGAACTCTCAGCAGGGCTTCATGGCACTGATGAAGGGAATGCCGGAATCTATGGCGAGCACTGAGATGGGTGCTGCATTTAAACGAACCCCGTTCATGGTCTTTCGAGTTGCCAATGCGGTCCTCGTCACCCTCATTGCGGTTGCGCAGATCCTGCAGGTGAACTGAACGAAACCCGGTGGGACGGTGCGGGGCGACCCGCCCCGTCCCCCGATCCGGGAATATCAGGCGATGTGTGCCTGCATGGCGATCGCATCGCCCATCTTGACAAGACCGGGATGGTGACGCATCGCAAGCATGCCGTCGATCGTTGCGCAGTACACGGTGGGTTCGACACCGAGCCTTCGGGGCTCGTGCACGCAGGCGATTGGTTGGCCGGCCGTGATCGGATCACCGAGTTCGACGAGCCACTCGATCAAGCCGTCGGTGTCGCTGATCACGTACGCATCGGTGTCGGGAATGACGATGCGCTGTGATGGGGTCCCCTCGAGTTCGCCGGTCAACACGCCCCAGTGACGGAGGATGTTGCGCACACCACGGTCGACGATCGCAACGATCCACGGCCGGGTCGAGCCGGTACCGCCCAACTCGGTGGTGACGAAGGGGAGGCCGGCCTCGGCAACGACGAGATCCCACATGCCGAGCATGTCGAGCTCGACCAGTTTCGTGACGAACGGTGCACGGAAGGCCTCGGCGGCAACTGCGCCCGTTGCTTCGGTGTCGGCGTTGTCGAGTGCCAGCGACGATGCCATCGGGATGAATTCGAGTGTCGAGCCACCGTCGTGGATATCAACGACTGCGTCGGCCATCGGCAGCAGGGTGCGGGTGAAGTAGTCGGCAATGCGTTCGGTGTGAGTGCCGTTGGGACGGCCAGGAAACATGCGGTTGAGGTTGCCGTCGTCGATCGGAGATGTTCGCCGGGCTGCCGCGAACGCAGGCTGGTTCATCGTCGGAACGATGATCACCCGGCCAGTGACATCGGCGGGATCGAGAGTGTTTGCGAGCTTGAGCAGCGAAAGCGGCCCCTGATACT
>CAJQPN010000063.1 GCA_905480195.1 uncultured Acidimicrobiales bacterium | reverse complement strand
GTCATCAAACTCGGCTCGCTGCTCGGGCGTCGCCATCGCCAGCAGTTCACGCATCGACATCGACTCGGCGTCCGACGCAGTCAGGTGATGTTCCGCAACGAACTCCCATTTCGCAAAGTGGGTTTCGAGGCGAAAGTCGGGCAACACATCGAGAACGGTAGCGGTGTCGCCGTGCCCGCTCACTAAGCTCGTCTCGCCCCCGTAGCCAAGCTGGTTACGGCAGCGGACTTTTAATCCGAAGATCGTGGGTTCGAGTCCCACCGGGGGCACCGATCAGCGTGATGACGACCGGCGCGTATCAATTTCATCGCATGTTCCCCGCCTACCCTTGATCTAGTGAAGAAACGCGAGCTGGTGGCATGGTGGCGATGGTTCTCCGAGAGCGAATGCCGCGGCTACTCACCGCTCTACGAATCGATCAGCAACGCCATTTGTGCCTCCGATGAACTCCACGATCGACTCCTCGCCCGGTCGAACCATGTTCGTCAGCCAAACATGTTGCTCGCAGCGATGCACGACCTCGTGCTCCGTGGTGAGGCTCCCGAGCTGGCTGCCCATTACAACAGCCCGGCATCCCCGCTTGCCGGTGCTGGCGATCTCTTTGTCGAAACGGCGCTACACCGTTGGGACGAGCTCGTACCGGTCCTCGAAGCACGCCGAACCCAGACCAACGAGGTTGGGCGGGTCTCCGTGCTCGCTCCGGCACTGGCGGCCGTGGTAGCAGACGAGCCGACCACGTTGATCGATGTCGGTACCAGCGCAGGCCTGACGCTGACACTCCCCCACTGCCGGATCGACTATGGCGACCGCGGCACACTCGGTCCGGCTGACAGTCCGGTCTGCGTCGACTGCGAAATTCTTGGGGGCGATCCGCCGATACGACCAGCGGCGATCACGCGACGGATTGGCCTCGATCGGCGCCCGCTCGACCCGAACGATCCCGCCGACGCCCGCTGGCTCCTCGCTTGCACCTGGCCCGATACCGGCAGGCTCGAGCGCACCCGCGCTGCACTCGACCTCGCCGCCGCCCATCCGAGCGAACTTCGCACCGGCGATGCAGTCACCGACCTTCCGGCCCTCCTCGCCGAGCTCGAAGGCCCGATCGTCGTCACCACTACCTGGGCCCTTGCCTACCTGCCCGACCACGCCCGCGCCGCCTTCGTCAACGTGCTGTCAGCGGGCAGTGTCGGTCGCCCCCTCCGCTGGGTCAGTTGCGAAGCCCCCGGCGTGGTCGACGGGTTGCCTGAGATCGACCCACCGGACGTGGAGGGCATCTCGGCCAGCGTGGTCGGTTCCACTGTTTTCCGTGGTGGCATCATCACCGAGCGCCGCGCACTCGGCCATGCGCATCCCCACGGCCACTGGATCTGGTGGCACCAATGAACCGACAACATCTTCCCCCGCCCCGCCGAACAGTTCGGGGTTTCGATCCTCCCGGTGTACAGAAACGCAGCCCGACAGCCCCGGACATCGGCGGTGCCTCTCAGCAGAACCCCCGCCGGGTCATGGCCAAGTAGCCTCGCGCCATGACCATCGTGGTTCGTGGGGGATCCGTGGTGTCGACGAGCGGCGCCACACCGGCTGATGTCGTCATCGACGGCGAGACGATCGCTGCCGTCGTCGCCCCAGGGTCGCCGATGGCGGTCGCTGTCGCGGAGAACGCCGAGCGCGTCGTTGACGCAAAGGGCTGCTATGTGCTCCCGGGCGGCGTCGACGCCCACGTTCACCTCCAACTGCCGATGTCACCCGACGCAACCTCGTCCGACACGTTCGAGACCGGCACCGCTGCCGCTGCGTGGGGCGGCACCACGACCATCATCGATTTCGCCGGCCAACTCGCCGGCATGCACGTTCGCGACGCGATCGACGAACGCCACGCCGAGGCAGACGGCCAGTGTGCAATCGACTACAGCTTTCACCTCTCGATGGGTGACGTCCACGACACGTCGCTCAAGGAGATGGCGACCGTCATGGACGAGGGCATCACCAGTTTCAAGTACTTCATGGCCTACCCGGGGGCCTGGTACAGCGACGACGGCAAACTGCTGCGGGCCATGCAGCGGGCCGCCGACCTCGGTGCGATGGTCATGATGCACGCAGAAAACGGTCTCGCGATCGACGTGCTCCGAGACCAGGCAGTCGAGGCAGGCCGCACCCAGCCGGTGTGGCACGGCCGAACCCGACCCACCCGACTCGAAGGTGAGGCAGTCCATCGCGCCGCTGCACTCGCCGAGATCGCCGGAGCGCCGCTCTACATCGTGCATCTCTCGTCGGCAGATGCGCTCGAGCAGGTGCGCTGGGCCCGCGACCGGGGCCAGAACGTCTTTGCCGAGACGTGTCCGCAGTACCTCTACCTGACGATCGACGAACACCTCGACCGCGAAGGACTTGACGGCTTGCGGGCGATCTGTTCTCCACCGTTGCGCGAGCACCACCATCACGGATCGCTGTGGCACGGTCTGCGTCACGACGACCTTGCTGTCGTTGCCACCGATCACTGCCCGTTCTGTGACAACGAAAAGCTGCTCGGCGCCGACGACTTCCGCGTCGCTCCGAACGGACTCGGCTCGATCGAACACCGCATGGACCTGCTGCACTCCGGTGTGGTTACCGGTCAACTCGGCCTCAGCCGCTGGGTCGAGACCTGCTCGACCACGCCGGCCCGTCTCTTCGGCCTCTACCCGCGCAAGGGCGTCATCGCCCCCGGTTCCGATGCCGACATCGTGGTCTACGACCCAAGCGTTCAGCACACGCTGGGGGTTGGTGCGCACCACATGAACCTCGACCATTCGGTGTGGGAAGGGGTCGAGGTGACAGGTCAGGTGCGAAGCGTGCTGTCACGGGGGAGCTTCGTGATCGACGACAGATCCTTCGTGGGGCGCGCCGGCCACGGCCGTTTCGTGCCGCGCCACGTCAGCGATCTGTTGGCTTAAACCGTGGGCGCCCTGTTCGGCCTTTTGGCGGCGTTGTCGATCAGTACAACCGAGCTTTTCGGCCGGCGCGTCACGAACGAGGTTGGTCCGATCGTCGCTGCATCGATCACGAGCCTGCTGGCCGCGGTGACTGCGCTCATCATCGCCTCGCTCACCGACGGCTCGGTGATCGGTCGCGATCTGCTGCTCGGCGGAGCCTCGGGGCTGGGGTTCGGCATCGGCATGTCGACGTACCTCCACGGCGTCCGCGTCTCTTCCTCGGCTGTGGTCGGGCCGGTGTCGGCAGCGTTGACCGCACTGATTCCTTTCGGTTACGCCGCTGTCGTTGCGGAGGCACCTGGAGCGCTCGGCTATGCGGGCGCCGCACTCGCCATCATCGGCTTGATGCTTGTAACGATCGGCGGTTCAGCGGCAACCAATGTCGCCGGGGGCCTGCCGTTCGGCACCATGTCCGGGCTCGGCTACGGACTCGGAACGCTCGTGCTGATCAACGTGAGCGACGACTCCGGCAGTTGGCCGGTCGTGACGCAGCGGCTCGCAGCATTCGCAGCGGTCGCCGCCTTTGCGCTCGCTCGCAAGCGCCCGGTCTTCCCACCACGCCAGTATGCGCTTCCTTCGCTCGGTGCCGGCTTATTCGCAGGGCTGAGCTCGGTGCTGGCGTTGATCGGCCTGTCGGCAAATGCTGCAGCAGCTTCGGTCACGATCACGATGTTCCCTGCGGGCAGCGTGATCATCGGCCGCGTCTTGTTCCGCGACGCCGTGACCCGTGCACAGGTGATTGGTCTCGCGATCGTTATCGCCGGCACGATCGCGATCGTGGTCGGCTAGACCACGTCGGGCAGGCGGTCGATGGGAACATCGGCGACTGCAGTGAGCGGCACGTCGCCGAGCAGCTTGCGCAGCTCGTCCACAACATTGCGATCGGCCTCAGTCACGCGGTTGACAAGGACCGAGAACCGGGCGCCGGCCGGCACGCCCTTTCGGGAGCCTGCCGGCGAGAGAAGCACCCGTGCGAGCCGCTCGGGACTGAGCACGTCACGCTCGTGACAGCCGACGATCGCTGCGACCCGCTCCGGGCGTTGACAGCCCTCAACGATGGGTACACCGACTGCGGCCACACCGACGCAGGCGACAACATGCGTCGACGCCGACGGAATCACCGGCTCGTAATCACGCGGTGCCTTAAACGGCATTCGCCGCGAACCGTCCGCCTCGACGGCGACGGTGTCGGCGAGCATCATCCAACGATCACACGTCTCCGGGGAAACGCCGACTGCACGGTGGTCGTCGAGGTGGTGCCATGCGACCACGCATCGGTGATCGTCGAGCGCTCGATCGAGTTCAGCGTCAACAGCATCGATCAGCACCGGGTGACCGCCGGTTCGCTCAAGTCCCATCTTGGTCGTGGTGGTGATGACGGTGCGGCCGGGACGGTGTCGGCCGAGGGCAAAGACCGACGTCGTCTTCCCTCCACCGCCGACAAACGCAACGAGCGCCTGGGGCCCGAGTCCGAGCGTCTCGCCGAGCGCTTCCCATCCGATGGTCATGTCCTGAACGTAGCCAGGAACGAGCAGTCTGCGGCGTGGCGTCCACTCGCTGGTGGTTCGTGCCCACTGCCGGGATCGCCTCATCCATCTTCGGCGTTAGCCTCACTTCTTCGTGAAGCCGCTTCGTGTTCCCTCGTTTTTCTGCGCCGTCATGGCGCTGCTCCTCGTAGCGTCGTCGTGCAGCGACGACAGCAGCTCTGACAGCATCGTCATCGCCTCGATCGAGGGCCGTGAGCTCACCCGGGGTCAGCTCGACGATCTGCTTCCCGACGGCGACAACACGGTCGACACGCGCGTTGCGACGACGGTAAGCGAGTGGCTCCTCGCGCAGGTTGTCGAGTTCGAGCTCGAGCAGCGAGGTTTCGGCCCCACCGAAAAGGAACGGACTGAGAGCGTCGAGCTCGTCGAGCTACGCGGGATCGGCCGCAACGACACCGAGGAGGAGCTCCTCGCCAACTCGTATGCGTTGAGCCTTGCGGCTGGGCGATGGTCGGCCGAGGAGGTCGAGACACTCGACGAACCCGAGCCACCCATGTACCTGTGCTCCAACCACATCCTGCTCAGAGACATCACCGAGGCCGAGGCTGCGCTCGAACGCTTCAACGCCGGCGAAGACTTCGCCGAACTCGCGATCGAGCTCTCCACTGGGCCGTCAGGGCCCAACGGCGGCGATCTCGGCTGTGTACTCGAGGGCCAATTCGTCGAGCCATTCGAGGAAGCCGCTTTCGCCGCTGCGTCCGGTGACGTGATCGGCCCGGTCGAGACGGCCTTCGGGTTCCACATCATCCAGATCGAGTCGGTCGGTCCCGCAACCGTCGAGAACCACCCCACCGCCGATCCGGTCGAGATTGCCCAGCTCATGCTGCAGGCCCGCCAGTTCCAAGAGGCCGGCCTGATCGGGATGCTCGAGGCATCCGCCATCGACAACTTCGCCGGTGACGCGTTCGTCGACCCGTCGATCGGGACGCTCGATCCGATGACCCTGGAGATCAGCGTCGGGTAACTCGGCCCCGAACGGCGCTCGGTCTACGGTGAACGCGATGCACGTGACGCAGATCTGGCGGTACCCGATCAAGTCTGTCGGTGGTGAGCGTCTGGAGCGAGCGAACGTCACGGAGCTCGGCGTCGACGGCGATCGACGCTGGGGCCTCGTCGACGACTCGACCGGCTTCGTCCTGACCGCCCGGCGAGAACCGAAGCTCCTGATGGCAACCTGTGCACTCGACGAGAACGAGCTGATCACCACAACCGACACCGGCGACACGTTGCGCACCTCCGCCGACTGGAGCGAGTGGCTCGGCAAAACGGTGCGCCTCGAAGAAGCCGGCGCAACCGGCGGAACCTACGAAAACCCACTCGATGTTGAGAACGAGGCCGACTGGATGTCGTGGCAGGGTCCCGCCGCAGCGTGGCACGACAGTGGCCGGTCCCGCATCAGCCTCGTCAGCACCGGCTCGCTGGGCGAGTGGGACTCTCGCCGGTTCCGCGCCAATGTCGTGGTGGAGGGTGACGGAGAAGACGACCTGATCGGCTCGTCGATCCGCATCGGTGACGAGGTTCGAGTGGCCGTGAAACAAGGCATCGACCGATGTGTGATGGTCACCCGCCCACAGCCCGGACTCGAGCGCGATCTCGATGTGCTACGCACCATCACCAAACGCCCGGTCGCCACCTTCTGCATCGGGGGACTCGTCGAGCAGGGCGGCACCTTCACGGTGGGGGATCACGTCGACGCAACGACATGACCGTCGTCGATCTCGCGCTCGCAGCACCACTGGCCTCCACGGGCCGAGCCGCGCAACTGTCGCTGATCCTTGACCATGACGAACGCGACCGGGCGAGATGCTTTCATCACGATGCCGACCGGCTTCTGTACATCACCGCCCACGCGTTGACCCGACACACGCTCACGAACCGGCGCCGGAGTATCGACCCGTCCGCCTGGCGGTTCTCGGTCGGGCCGTGGGGTCGGCCCCATCCGGTCAATGCCGAGACGGGCGAGCTCCGATTCAATCTTTCGCACACGCAGGGAATGACCGCCGTCGCCGTCGCAGAAGGCGTCGATGTCGGGGTCGATGTCGAATGGATCCGGCCCGACGACTGGATTTACGACACCGCCGGCACCGTTTTTTCCCCCGCCGAGGTCGCCTCGCTCGTGGAGTTGGCCGATGACGAACGTCGCGATCGGTTCTTTCTCTACTGGACGTTGAAGGAGAGCTACATCAAGGCCCGCGGAATGGGGGTCTCACTCCCGTTGGAACTGATCTCGTTCGCCCGCACCGTCGGCGAGGAGGTCACGCTCGATCTCGACCCATCGTTGGAGGACGACGCATCGTCATGGGCGTTCGAGACCTTCAGGCCGTCGACCGAGGTCCGAGGTGCGGTTGCCGTACGAGCACCCTCGATCGAGCTGGAGTTGTCGTGGCCCGACCTCTCCTGACGGTTGCGCTGCTCGGGGCCTTGGGCCTGGTCGCGTCCGCCTGCGGTGACGAACCACCTTCGGCCGACGAGGTCGCCGCGATCGACTCGCTGGTCGAGACTGAACTGACCGTGGACGAGCAGCGATGCATTCTCGATGGCATCACCAGACTCGAAATCACGGCATCGCAGATCCTCGCCGACGAGTTGACGGCCGAACGAGACGGCGAGCTCCTCGCCACCACACTCGAATGCGTCAACGATCTCGCAACGGTCGAAGGTTTCGTCGATTCGTTCATCGCCGGGGCTGGCGAGGAGGGGACCGAACTCACCCGCGACGAGGCTCGATGTGCGATCCGGGCGCTCGACACCGAGGATCAAGGCGCCGCAATCCGCGCCTGTCTCGGCGATCGAGCCGGCGACGGTGCGTTCGGCGACGACCCGGTGCTCGACCTGCTCGTCGAACAGTGCCGGCGAGGCAACAACCAGGCGTGTGACGAACTCCACGCCACGAGTCCGATCGGCAGTGACTACGAGGCCTACGGTCGAACCTGCGGTGGTCGCGCACCTGCGGGTGCTGAGCCGAGCTGCTTCGACGAGCTGGGCTGACGCCCGAAGGTCGAGTGAGCCGTGCTCAGTCCTTCGGTGGGCGGTAGAAGGTGGCGAGCTGCGCCATGCCGGCGCCGACACCCCCGACGGCGGCGATGACGAGGCCGGTCCAACCATCGAGATCCTCGACGATCCCGAGCCAGTCGTCGACGCTGTACTGGCCGGCGCCGACTGCGGCGACGCCGATCGCGAGGGTCGCATAGACGAAGTTCAGCTCGATGCCGTTGTTGACGCTCATGAAGCCGTTCTTCCAGTGCACCGTGTAGCCGGCCACGAACATGAGTGCCACGATCGCCATCGCGGCGAACGACGTCAGCAGGCCCGCTGCGAACAGCAGCCCGGCACCGATCTCGGTACTTGCCGCCATGATTGCGTTGAGCTTCCCAGGACGCATGCCCATGGAGTCGAACCACTTCGCCGTGCCGGTGATCTTCCCGCCCTTGAAGAACTTCTGATAGCCGTGGGCGGCCATCGCAACACCGGCACAGACGCGAATGACAAGCATGCCGAGGCCCACCGCCTCGGGATTGGTGGCGTAGGTGTTGCTGGCGAGGATCATGGTGAGCATGCGGACTCCCTTTCCGGCCGCGCAGTGTAGGAGACTCCTGCTGTGTCCGTCCCGATCATCGCTGCCGCACGCAGCCCGTTCGCAGCAGCCGACGGCGTACTCGCCCGATGGCATCCGGTCGAGCTCGCAGCAGTGGTGATGAATGCAACGCTTGCGAGGGCCGGGATCGATGCCGACGACGTCGACCTCGTCGTAGCCGGCTGTGCCGAGCCGGTCGGGGCCCAAGGAGCGAACGCGGCGCACGCTTGCACCCTTGCCGCCGGGTGGCGGGCGTCGATTCCCGGGTTCGTGCTCGACGCCGAGACTGCGTCGGGAATCGCAGCGCTGACGGTGGCCCACGACGCCCTCGTTGCGGGCCGGGCTCGAACCGCCGTCGTCATCGGCCTCAACAGCGCATCGGTGGTCCAGCCTGGTGCCAGCGCCTTGGGACGGATCTACGGACGGCCTTGGGGATCCGCAGTCGAGCAGCGATACGCCGGGCTCGGAGGCCTCGTGCCACCGATCACCGCCGCAGACCGGCTTGCGATCGCCCGCGGGATCGACCGCGCACGCCAGGACGCATGGGGGTTGCGATCGCTCGACCGGCGCAGCACACCGAACGCCGCACTGGTCACGGTCGGCGCTCGGCCCGGCGAGTCGGTGGCGGTGCAGCGCGACGTCCCGATTTCCGAAGACGTACATCGCACGATCAAGATCGACGAGTTGGAACCGATCTTCGAGCGCGACGGCACCACGACAGCTGCCGGCTTCGCACCTGCGGCAGACGGCGTTGCGGTGATGGTGCTGTCGACCACAGCAGCCACCGAATCGCTCGGCGTACTCGAGTCAGCAGCACTCGGTCTCGGCGATCCGACCGATCCCCTCGGTGGCCTAGACATCGCTCGACGCACGATGCTGCGTTCCAGTGACAGCTGGACCATCGCCGAACCGTCGGCTTCGACGACTCTGCTTGCGGTCGCGGAACTCGGTATCGATGAGTCGATTGTCAATCGACACGGTGGCACGATCGCAGTCGGTGACGCGGGCGCCGGCGAGGATCTGCGCCTCGTCATCGACGGCCTGCACGCAGCCGAGACGAGTGAGCGGGGAGCTGCGCTTCGCTGCGGTGGTGGAACTGCGGGCATCTCGTACTGGCAACGCTCCTAGGCTGATTCTGTGGAACTGTTCGGTTACGGCGTGCTCAACATCTTGGTGGCGATCGGGGCGTTCTACGTGATGATGCGCGCCGGCATGACCATGCTTCGCGCCATGGGGCAGCCGATTCCTGAGCCACCACCGCCAGGTGAGCTGCGAAAGGTCAAGATCATGTATCGCTGCGCGATCTGCGGTGCTGAGGTGCGCATGACCATTGCACCGCATGAGGATCCTGCGCCACCGAGACACTGCCTCGAAGACATGGACCTCGTCGCTCCACTCGAGGACTGACTTTTCCACAGGCTGTGGATACAAGTGGGGAGAAATCACACAGGTGTGATTCGACTTCTACGGTTCCCCACCTCGACAAGATGCGCCTATCCTCAGCGCCATGTCCGAGCAAAAGCCAACGAAGCGCCGGGTGTCCGGCGGCCGCGTGACCCCAAAAGGCACCCGTCCCGAGGGGTACACCTCCGACACGTTCAGCCACACCGGACTCGATGATCAACGAGACCCGTCCCCCGTCTGGGTACCGGTCTTGATGTTCGGCCTGTTTGGACTCGGCCTCGCGACGATCCTGCTCAACTATGTCGGTTCGTTCTGGGACACCAACAACGGCATCTTGCTGCTCGGCCTCGGCATGATTCTGGGCGGCATCATCACCGCCACCGAGTACCGATAGCAACCCTCCTCCGAGGTCAGTCGAAGTTCTCCCAGTAGCGGCTCGGCATAGGTCCCTGCTGAAACTTGTACTTCGACTTCAACGAGCCCGATCCGTACGGCGTCTCGGCCGCAGTGGTCATCTGCTGGAACGAAATCTGACCGATCTTCATCCCCGGATAGAGGGTGATCGGCAGGTTTGCGACATTGCTCAACTCGAGCGTCAGTTGCCCTTCGAAGCCGGCATCGACGAAGCCAGCGGTCGAGTGGATCAGGAGACCGAGACGTCCGAGTGACGACTTGCCTTCGAGCCGCGCCACCAGATCGTCAGGCACGGCGACGCGCTCAAGGGTCGATCCGAGCACGAACTCTCCCGGGTGCAGGATGAACGGATCGTCGCCCTCGGCTTCGACCAATTCGGTCAGTTCCTCGAGGTTCTGCTTGACGTCGATGTGGCCCATCGTGTGGTTCTTGAACACTCGGAAGAAGCGATCGAGCCGTAAGTCGACCGACGACGGCTGCAAGCTGTTCGGCCCAAGCGGATCGATGACGATCCGGCCGGCATCGAGCTGTTCACGGATAGTGCGATCGGACAGGATCACGCGTTGTCTCCAGCAGGTTGAGGGGAAGGTGCCCGGGTTGCATGCAGTGACGTCGGAACCGCATCAGGATCGACCTCGACCGGGCCGCTGCGATCGGGACGGCCAGTTGGCCTTGCGACGTCAACATCGAGAAGTTCGAGCTGATCACCTCGAGCTGCGCGCGCGCCTTCCATCCAGTGCGCTCGACACAACAGATCGTAGGAGACCTCGCCCGCGGTCGGGCCGCCCGTGTCGCCGATGACCACCGTGGCGCCACTGATCACTTGGACGCCGTCGATGAACCGAGCGTTGTGGGTGGCCCGAGCACCACACCAGCAGCGAGCCTCGACTTGGATCTCGGTTCGGTTGTCGGCCAATTCCATCAAACGAGCGGATCCCGGGAACATCACGCCCTGGAACGTCGTGAGGAGTCCGAAGGCGTAGACATCGATTCCTAGATCGTCGACCACGCGAGCCAGTTGATCGCACTGAGCCGGTTCGTAGAACTGTGCTTCGTCGCAGATCACTGCGTTGAGATGACCGAGTGACTTCACCCGCTGACGGACCAACTCGAAGAGGTCGGACCCGGATGCGACGATCTCCGCGTCAGCCGAAACACCAAGGCGACTCGAAACACGCCCCTCGGTCCGGTCGAGCTGAGTCATCAAAAGCGTCGTGAGTCCTCGGGCCCGCAAGTTGTGGTGGATCTGCAAGGCCTGCGTCGACTTGCCTGAGCCCATCGTGCCGAAGGTGAAGCGCAGTTTCGCCATCGCCGTGGACCCTACTAACGCTTGGCCGTCGGCGCGGCGTCAGACGGGCGCCGAGCACACCGTTCTTTCCCTCTCCGTCGCAGCTCGAGTGTCTGGGCTGGTCCCAGCCGCAGAGTGCCGAACCAGCCGGCCCGCTACGATTGGCCGCCACTGCGGGTGTAGTTCAATGGTAGAACATCAGCTTCCCAAGCTGAGAACGCGAGTTCGATTCTCGTCACCCGCTCCACACAAGACCCCTGTTTAGAGGTTCACGAGCCGAACATGGACGCCTCGCCGGGCGGGCCGGGGAACGGCCGCAGCGACCTCACTTCGCGAACGGCGCGACGCCGGACTCCACACCGGGACCAGGACCTTTGTCACTGGTTCCGATCATGCAGTCACCTCACGATGGGCTCATTCATGGGGAACCGCTCGGGCGTTCGCATCGCCGTTCACCCGGGAACAACCGATTCCCGAACAAAAGGACAAACCCATGCACCACTTCCGAATCCGTCTCATCGCCGCGGCACTGCTTGTCCTCGCCACAAGCTGTGGCGAGGACAAGGCGTCCGACACGGGTGAACTCCCGGTCAATAACGGTGACAGCGGCACCGTCGATGTCGACGGGGCATGTCTTGCCGAAGAACCCGACTGCGGTGACATGGTCGGCATACCCGACGACGGCCAGGACCTTCCCGGTGACAGCGGCGAGTCGTCGGGCATGACCATCGACGGCGGCCTGACCATCGCTGACGCGCTGACCCGAGGCCCTGCCGATGGCACCATCGCCGTGCAGGGCATCTTCTTTCGTGACGAAGACGGAGCGTTCCTATGCGACGTCATCGCCGAGTCGTTCCCACCTTTGTGTGGCGAACCCCGCGTGGCACTCGAAGGCTCTGTCGACAGCGCCATCAGTGCCCCAGTCCAGTCCGAACAGGGAGTGGACTGGACCAACCAAGCGGTCACCGTGTTCGGCACGATGGACGAGGGCGTCCTCACCGTCGACGCGCTCACGACCGGGTGAACCGTTGCACTACTGACTCGCCGACCCCGTTCGGGTCGACCCCCGGTCAGGCCCGGTTCACGGCGTCGGCGATGCGGTCACCGGCCATGGCTGCGACCATCGCCGCCTCGTCGGGGTAGGCAGTGGGGTCAACCCGGTCGAGGCGAAACGGTGCAGGATCGGTAAAGGGTTCATCGCCGACGATCAGCTGCGAGATCAGCTTGCCCATACCGGGTCCGTGGGTGATGCCTGATTCGCTGTCGCCGGCCAACACCCACAGACCATCGACCTCGGGCACGTCACCGATGTAGAGACCACCGTCGACGGTGTAAACGGGAACGCCCTGGATCATTTCGACGGTCGAGAGGCCGGAGAGGGCAGGAAAGACCTCGGCAATGGTTTCCTGCTCGGCGAGTTGGGCGTCGATCAGGGTCTGCGAGACCGGTCGTTCGTAGCCGAACTCGAGGCCTTCGGCGCGCAGTGCCGACACCAGTCGATAGGCGAAACTCCCGCCCCACGAGAACCCACCGTGCAGTTCTCGCAACCAGAGGTGGAGCTCGGGACACTGAACGGTCGGGGTCTGCGGCGACAGCCCAGCTGGTTCCGAGACGAAGCGGGTCGCAACCATGGGCACCAACGGCAGCCGTCGATCGACTGACGCGAGAAGCGCTGCGTTCCATGCGCCGGCAGCGATGACGACGTTGGGTGCGTCGATCGTGCCGTCGACCGTTTCGATTCCGACCACCGAGCTATCGACGACCTTCACCTGCGTCACCGGAGTGTTCCATCGAACGTCGACCCCAGCAGCGTGGAGTCGGTCGAGAAGCTCCCGTTGCGCGAGCGAAGTCGTGAGCTGGATCGCCTCCGGCATCAACACCCCTCCGGCGACCGCAGTCGGATCGACAGCCCCGAGCATCACCTCGGCGACCGCATCGGCGTCGAGCCGGCGGGTGCCCTCCCCCACTTGCGGGTGTTCCAGGATGCCGCCGGACAAACGATCGAGTTCTGTTTCCGTGAGCGCGAGAACGACGTTGCCGTTGTGTGCGAACTCGACGTCGGCCCCTTCGTCGTGCAAGCGACGGTAGAACGCCAGCCCATAGTCTTGGAGGGCGACGGTGCAGCCGCCCAGTCGCCGGTTGTGATCGGCGCCGAACCGCGCCACGAACCCGGCCCCAGCCGGTGTGGTGCCGGCGAGTGGCTCAGCAGCGTCGACGACCACAACTTCACGTGCACCCGCCTCGACGAGGTGGAATGCAGCGGCCGCACCGGTGATCCCAGCGCCGACGACGCAGATGGGCCCGTCAGAAGCGGACGTCACGGGAACGAGGCCTCAGCTGTCATGACGGACCAGACAGAACGGATGGCCGACCGGGTCGAGGAAGACCCGCCAGTCGTTGGGCTGGGGTTGGACGGTGGCCTTGCGGGCACCGACGCCGAGCACCGCCCACTCCCCCTCGTCAAGATCAGCAACGTCGAAGTCCAGGTGTGCCTGCTGGGGCCCTCCGTCGGGCCATGCCGGCACGACCAGGTCGGGTGCTCGCTGGAAGGCGACGGTTGCCGCGTTGGCGGTACGGAGCTCAACCCAATCGTCGTACTCCTTGACGATCTCACCGCCGACGATCGCTCGATAGAACTCGGCGAGCTCGCGCGGCTCGGGGCAGTCGAGGGCGACAAGGCTGAAGTCGGCTATCGGCACGCCGCGACGATACTCCGCGTCGACGCCGACCTACCCGTCGTCAGCGGTGCGCGGGTTGAGCGTCACCACGTTCACGGCGCCGCGCGACACGGTGGCGCTCGTCTCGTGACGACGACCGCAGTACCAGACGGCGGTGTCGCCATCGGCCTCCACGTTCTTGAGCCATTGCGAATCGTGGCGAACGGTCGAGACGACCACCCGGCCACCAAATCGGAACCCGAGGAGTGGCACCTCCCGGGTCTTGCCCGACACCCGTCCCGTGCTCTCCATCACGACTGCACCGAGGCCGACCGGCAGAGGCGACCCGAGGCCGGCCCGGACGAGAGGGCGAACGACACGGTTCAGCGAACGAAACAGCGCTTGCACCGGATCGGGCGATTGAGGCGTGCTCGGGTCCATACCCTCAGTCAACCAGACCAGCGGCCGCAACCGGCCGTGGCCACCTCGCACCGATCCGCCGAGCTTGAGGATGCTGCCGGTCGCACACCCGGGCCAAGGCCCAGTCAGCGCCGGTCTTCGCTGACGAAGCCCTTCCATCCGGCCATGTAGTCGATGAACGCTTCGGATAAGCCCTCACCGGCAAGGTACTCACGCGTGACCGGATTCTCGGCAGGAACGAACCGTGAGTCGGCTGCGTAGCGGTTGGGAAAATCGTGGTGCACGATCGCAGCGCGTCCGAGCATGACCCAGTCGGCCCCCGCAGCGAGGGTCCGCTCGGCGTTTTCGGGCGTACGGATCTTGCCGGCAACACCAAGCCGTACGGCGCCACGCTCGAGTTCGGTGAAGTAGGACATCAGCGTACGGCCCCTGAACTCCTCCTCTTCCGACTCTTTGAAGACGTCCCAGAGCGACATGTCGAGGAAGTCGATCTTCTGGTCTGCCAACAGCCGTTCGGCAACTGCGATCATCTCGCCCAGCCGGAGCCCGAAACGTTCCGGCGACAGTCGAACACCAAGCAGGAAATCGCGGCCACACTGCTTTCGAATGCCGTCGACAACGGCGAAGAGCAGACGGGACCGGTTCTCGAGGCTGCCACCGAACTCGTCGGTTCGCCGATTGATCTCGGGGCTGAGGAACTGGGCCACCACATAGCCGTGGGCCCCGTGGATCTCTACACCGTCGAACCCGGCCTGTTCGCTGCGAACCGCAGCGGCGACGAAGTCGTCGACAAGTCGGAGGACCTCGGCGTGGTCGAGGGCGCGTGCGCCGGTCTCGGCGTCGGCAGACGGACAATGCGGTGCCTCACCGATCAGTTCGGCCGGGGAGCGCATGCCTGCGTGGTGCAACTGCACGATGCTGACGCTGTCCTGCACTGCGATCCCTTTGGCTAGTCGTGTGAGACCTTCGATGTGTTCGTCACCGAAGACCCCGAGCTGACCGGGGAACCCCTTGCCAACAGCCTGCACGTGAGCAGCGCACGTCATCGTCAAGCCGAACCCACCCTTGGCCCGCATGGTCAGCCAGTGCTCCTCCTCGTCGGACAACACGCCGTCCTCGTGACTCTGGGAGTTGGTGAGCGGTGCCAGCATGAAGCGGTTCTTCATCGCCGGTCCCCGCGGGAACGTCATCGGGTCGAGCAACGTGACCGGACCCCCTCCCCGCTGATGGAGGGCGTGCCCACCCGAAACGTCGGGCCGGGCCGATGTCATCGGCCGAAGCTGCCGTACGAGACGTACTCGTCCATCAAGAGCCGGGGCGACGCAATCGCTGGCGGCGCCTCACCGCCTGCTGCCCGGTAGCCGAGCGGGACATACATGAGTGCTTCGTGGCTGTCAGGGATGTCGAGGATCGGTGACACGTCAGCGACTCGCTGCACAGTCACCGGGCAGGTTGCGAGGCCTTCGGCATGAGCCGCAAGCATGAGGTTCTGCAGATGGCGACCGAGATCAAACTGCAGTCGGATGCTGTCGCTGCGCTCAACACAGCCGACAACGACGACCGGTGCACCGTGGATCCAGGCCGCGAAATCACACGGACCTTTGAGTGCTTCGATCACCTCAGGATCGGTGACCACGATCAGCCGGACCGGCTGCCGGTTCTTGGCCGACCCAGCCATGCGGGCAGCGTCGAGCACCCGGCCGAGCACCTCGTCGGGTACTGGTTGGTCGGTGAACGAGCGGGTGTCACGCTTCGAGCGGATGGTGGAGAGAACGTCCATGCCCGGAGTCTGGCCGTTCAGATCTGTGGCCACCAGTCCTCGGTCTGGCGACGGGTGCCTCTGCCCTGCCGGGCATCGATCTTCAACGCCAATCCCGGCCATCGGCCCGCTATCCGCTGCCAGGCCCGGTTACGGCGTTTGGTGTAGTCGCGGGTGTACGGGCAGACCCGGACGCACACGGAGCAGTCACTGTTGACACGGGTCCAGTAGGCAAAGCACTTCTCGCCGTCGATCGTCCACTTCTCGACACCGATCAGGTTCGACTTGTTGTGACGATCGGTAGTAGGCGGGCCATCGGGGATCGCTTTCGACGGGCACCCCTTCGAACAGGCGTTGCAACGCCCACACATCTCCTTCACACCGAACGAGATCGGCGCGTCGTGGGCGAGCGGCAGATCGGTAAAGATCTTTCCGAATCGCACACTCGTGCCGAACTCGGGCGTGATCACCAGTCCGTGCTTGCCGTACTCGCCGAGCCCAGCCTGGATCGCATACGGCACCGCCAGCGCCGTGTCGTTCATCGACGGGATCGCCTGGTAGCCGAGGTTGCGGATGTACTGGGCGAGCGTGAGCAACACGACGGCATCGTGGCTGTACCCCATACCGGTCGCAGCGCCTGACAACGCCGAGGGGGCCGTATCGATCAGGGTCGAGTCCATCGCTTGACCAATGACGATCACGTGATCGAGATCGTTCGGTAGATCGTTGGCCTTGGGACCACTCGTCTGTACCGAGAACCGCTCGGTGTAGGTCCACCGGTGGTCATACGCTGCGATGCCAACGAGGTCGGCGCCTGCCGCCTTGGCGGCGTGCTTCACCAGGGTCGCAGCTCGGTCAGCCGGGCCGAGGTCGACCTGCTCCACCGCCCCATCACGCAACATCGAGAGCGGGTCGAGGAAGCCGTCGCGACGATCGCCTTCCTCGTACATCTCTGCGAATACGTCGGCGACGTGCCAGGTGGCATTGCGGAATGCGTAGTCGTGCTGCTGATAGCCCTTTGCCGCCCGCCAATCGGCAAGCGGGCGCCGGTAGGTCGCGTAGAACGCGTCAGCTCTGTCACTGTGCACCTCGGGGTCAAAACGCGAGCGACTGAAAACGTCGTCGACCTGACTGAACCGTTCGAAGTCCGATCCGATACAGAAGCCGCATGACACGTCGGACGCATCGGCCTTCACTGGGATGCGCTTGCGGGTACGAGCCCGGAGTTCAGCGTCGCCACGACCGGTATGCATCAGTTCACCGTCCACCAGCGCCACAGGAGACGCTGCCACTCGAGAGGGGTGCCGAAGTGTTCATCACAAGTTGCAGTCCCGTCCACGGACTCGACAGTACGCAACACGGTGGCTGATGATGAAGCCATGACCGCAGCACCGCGCCTCACGCTCAGCCACTCGACCCGTGCCGCCCGCAACATGGACACGATGGTCGACTTTTACTGCAACGTCCTCGGCTTTCACGTCACCAACCGCGGCATGGTCGGCGAGAACGAGGAGATCGCCTTCATCTCCCAGGATCCTGACGAGCACCACCAGATCGTGCTGGTCGGCGGTATGGAGAACGCACCTCAGTTCATGTTGGCCGACCACCTCGCGTTCCGTGTCGACGACCTCGACGCGGTGCGCGCCATCAAGGCTCGTCTCGAAGAGCACGGCATCGAAGGCGTCGCGCCGGTCTCGCACGGAAATGCCTGGTCGGTGTACTTCACCGATCCGGAGGGCAACGGCATCGAGTGTTTCACCGACACGCCCTTCCATGTCGCCCAGCCGTACCTGGAACGCCTCCCGATCGAGTTGAGCAACGACGAGATCCTCGAGCACACGCGAGCGGAGTTGGCCGACAAGCCCGAGTTCCAACCGATCGATCAGTACCGCGCCGCGATGGAGACGAAACTGGCGGCCGAGGGCAGGTGACGTACTCCAAAGTCTGCTGTGCCGGTGCCGACCACCTCCACGCCTGACCCAGATGTCGATCTCGTGGTCGTCGGCTGCGGGCCCGTCGGGCTCATGGCCGCCATCCGGGCGGCCCAACAAGGCCTGTCCGTTGTCGCGATCGATCGGCTGACGGAGGTCTACCCCCTCCCCCGCGCCATCGGGATGGACGATGAGATCCAGCGTCTCTTCGCCACGGCAGGAATGCTCGACGGCCTGCGCAGCTGTTCGACACCCATGCCCGGGGCCGAGTTTCAGGACCGAGACGGCAGGCGTGTCGTCGGCTACGACCTCACTCCCGGGCTCGTCGGCCCGAACGGCCACCCACCCGTCGTTGCGTTCGACCAGCCGAGCCTCGAGCGGCTCATGCAAACACAAGCCCTCGCCGTCGGCGTTGTCCTCAGACTCGGCGTCGAGGTCGTCGGACTCACCGGCACCACCGTGCAGACGAACAAAGGCGACATCACCGGTCGATGGATACTCGGCGCCGACGGTGCCAGCAGCGTCGTTCGCAAGCTCCTCGACATCGCACTCGAGGACCAAGGGTTTGACGAGTCGTGGGTCGTCACCGATACGACGCTGCTCGACCCGCAGCTGCCACTTCCGCGCAATTGCATCCAACACTGCGACCCGGCCCGGGTCATCACCTTCGTCCCCGGCCACGGGACCCGGCGACGATGGGAGTTCCAGCTCCTGCCGGGTGAGACAGACGACGAGATGAGCACCCGCGAGCGGATCACCGAGCTTCTGGCCCCCTGGGGAACCGCCGCCGAGCTGCAGATCGACCGTGTGGCGGTCTATCGCTTCCATGCAACCGTCGCTGAACGGTTTCGGGTCGGTGACGTCTTCATCGCCGGAGATGCGGCCCATCAGATGCCTCCGTTCAACGGCCAGGGCATGTGCGCAGGGATGCGGGACGCCGACAACCTGGCATGGAAGCTCGCTGCGGTCGCGGCCGGCCAAGCCGACACAAGGCTGCTCGACACCTACGACGTTGAGCGGCGCCCCCACGCTCGCGGCCAGGTCGAACATGCCGCCGACGCCGGCCGCCTGATCAACGCCATCGCCCACGGCGGTGAGGCGGCACTCGAGTCGGGGTACGGCGGGGGGCGGTCGTTTCCGCACCTCGAAGCCGGTTGTGTCACCGGCGACCACCCACGGGTGGGGTATCCGTTCCCGCAGCCTGTCGTCGACGGCACCGGATTCGACCACACACTCGGCGATGGCTGGGCCAGCGTCACTACCGCCGAGAGCCGAACGGACCTGCCGGCAGGGCTGCGGCGCGTCGACGCCGATCCCGCCCAGTTCCCCGGACTCGTCGAGTCCGGTGTCACGGTCCTGGTGCGCCCCGACCGCTACGTCGCAGCCGTCACCAACCACACCACGGACGCGTTGCACGCGCTTGGTGCGGCCGGGATGCACTTCGGCTGAGCGTCTACAGTTTCGCCCGCGCGCCACACCGACGAGCAGATCGATCACTCGCCTCGCGAAGGAGCCGTCATCCTGTGGGGCTTTTTCACCGCCGACGAAATTGCACCGGTCGTTGCCGACATGGAGGTGAGGAGGCGAGCGACCCGATCGTCGGCGGGCCGGTTCAGAGCGCAGCGCCGATGACATCGGCCGCCGCCGCCACCCCCGATCCACCGATCGGTGCCCCCATGGCGTGCAGTGCTGCCTCGATCGTGCCGAGGGTGCCAAGGATTGTCGGTGGATTGGTGTGCCCCATGTGGCCGATACGGAACATGCTCGGAGGATCCATCAGCCCCTTGCCGATGGTGACGCCGGCACCGTCTTCGCATCGGCGGGCGAGCTCGAGCGCATCGATCGAACCGGTACGAACCGTGGTGACGCAATTGCCGTAGGCCCCGGGATCACACACTTGGAGGTCGATGCCATCCGGCGTTGACCAGGCCCGGACCGCGGCCCGCACGGCGTCAGCCAGGACAGCGTGCCGAGCCCAAACCGCCTCGATTCCGCCTTCCTCTTCGATCATGCGAAGCGCTTCACGGGCCGCGAAGATGTGCGAGACCGGCGGGGTGCCCGAGTAGTTCTGATAGATCAACTCGGCGTTGATCCGCTTGTCCCAGTCGAAGTAGCTGTTGCGGCGGTCGTTGCCGCGGCCCCGTTCGACGGCGCGTTCACTGGCCCACACATACCCCAGGCCGGGAGGTGTCATCAGCCCCTTCTGTGACGCTGCGATCGTGACATCGACCCCCCAATCGTCCATTCGGTATTCGTCACACCCCATCGACGCGATGCAGTCGACCATCAACAACGCCGAAGACCCGGCTGCGTCCATAGCGGCACGGATGGCTGCGACATCGTTTCGAACCGACGTTGCCGTGTCGACGTGCACCATGAGCACGGCGGCGTAATGGTCGGCCGGCATCGATGCGAGCTTGTCGTGCACCGCCGCCGCGTCGACAGGCGCTCGATCCGAACCAGAGACGGTGTCGACCTTCACGCCCGACAGAAGGACGGTCTCACCCCACACGGTCGCGAATCGGCCACTTTCGAGGACGAGGACGGTGTCGCCGGCGTTGAACACGTTGCTCGTGGTCATCTCCCAGGCGCTGTGGCCATTGCCGATCGTTACGAAGAGGTGACCCTCGGTCTTGGCGATCGGCTTCAGGCGGTCGAACAGCTCCTCGGAGACATCGAGTAGCTCCCCGTCATAGATGTTGGGCATGGCCATCCGAAAGGCTGCCAACACCCGTTCGGGCATGATCGAGGGACCCGGAATAGCGACCGTCTCACGGCCGTGGCGCAACGACATCGCCCCGAAGCTAGCCGCAGGTCGGCGGCCAACGCGATACTGACCGCCATGTCTGAGATACCGACGACGCGCTGGGTTACCGAAATGGGCATGGGGGTCGACGTCCGCGGTCGCGACTACACCAAGGCTGCCCGTCGCGCGGTGTTCGATGCACTCCGTCACAGCTCGCTGAACCTGTTCGACGCAGCCGGGGTCCGCCGAGACGAGATGCACGTCGCCGTCATGATCGGCTGTGGCGAACCCGACCAGGTCGACACCGCCGCCGTTGCTCAGGAGGTGCCCTACGGGATCGTCACCGTGCACGCCGAAAAAGGCGGACTTGATGTCCCTCCGATCGATGCCGAAGGTACGGGAGCAGTCACGATCGCCAACGCAGCGATCCTCGTGAGCTTCCCGACCAGCATCTGACAACGCTCAGCGGCCCGGGGGAGTAACTCCTCGCCGTCGGCCACCTTTGGCCCGCTCTGGCGGCACCTGGGACGTAAGTCCCTGTTCGCGGCGCACATTCCTGCATACAACCGGGGTACTGACTTCAGCCATACCGGAGGAAACATGCAAAACCCTCAAAGAATCGTCGTCGGCATCGACGGAACGCTCGCCTCGCGTGCAGCTATCGATTGGGCAGTTACCCACAGCGATATTCTTGGCGACGTCCAGCCCGTCTACGCCTGGGACTACCCGGTCATGGCGACCGCTGGTTCGCCGTTCGGATACGCCGGTATTCCGCCCACACCAGACATGCAGGACGCCGCAGAACGAGCAGCACACGATTTCGTCGCCTCCCTCGACGGTGTCGACTCGACTGCCATCACCATCAAGGGTGATCCTGGCGTTGCCATCTGCGGTGCTGCCGACACTGCCGACACGATCGTGATCGGAACCAGGCACCGAGGCCCACTTCGAGCCAATGTGCTCGGGTCGGTGGGCCGCTATTGCGCAGACCACGCACCGGTACCGCTGGTGATCGTCCCGCATCATGAAGGTGAACCCATCGCTCGAGCCGCAAGAGTTGCGGTCGGCATCGACGGCTCGAACAACTCCTTCGAGGCGCTGCTGTGGGCGGGCCGCTCCTTCCCCGATGCAGTGCTCGCGGCAGTGACGTCGTGGCAGACCCCCGTCGATGCGCCAGTCCTGTTCGGCGGTGATCGCTTCGACCTCGCTGCCTTCCGCTCCCACGCCAAAGCGCTCGTCAACGAGACGGCCGACAAGGCGGCTGCCGAGATCGGCTGCGATCCCGGTCGGATCGAACGGCGGATCGCTGAAGGCGATCCGCGATGGGTCCTCGCCGCCGCTCAGGAAGAGGCCGATCTGCTCGTCCTCGGTCGACGGGGCCGGACCGGGCTGAAGCACCTGGTCCTCGGCTCGACCACGACATCGCTCATTCACCAGCCTCGCTGCCCGGTCGCCGTGGTGCCGGACCCCGACGACCATCCCTGATGCCGGCAACGAGTTTCCAATGCTGTCAAACGATCACCATCCGAATCACCGGCATCGCGAACGCATCGAGGACCCCTAGCTGCAGGAACATGCAAGACTCGTAACGATGACCAACGCACCTCACGCCATCCGGGTCGTCCTGCTTGACGATCACGAGATCGTCCGCGGCGGAGTCGCCAACCTCGTCAACAGCCACGACGACATGGAGGTCGTGGGAGAGGCGTCAACTGCAGCCGAGATCGTCTCCGTCGTCGCTCGGGAGCGACCCGATGTGGCGGTACTTGATGTTCGACTCGGCGAGGACAACGGAAACGGCATCGCCGCGTGTCGCGAGATCCGCAGCGAATTCCCCGACACGGCTTGTCTCATCCTCACGTCATTTGCCGATGACGACGCCATGGTTGATGCCTCGATCGCAGGCGCTGCCGGTTTTGTGCTCAAGCAGATTCGTGGGAACGATCTGATCGAATCGATCCGGAAGGTCGCCGGCGGGGCCCTCCTGCTCGACGCAGCCGAGACCCGGATGGCAATGAGGCGGCTCCGTTCGACCGAAGCAGGGGCCCTCGAGCATCTGACCGACCAGGAACGGCGTGTCTTCGATCTGATCGGTGAGGGGTACAGCAACCGTGAGATCGGCGAGGCGCTATCGATCGCGGAGAAGACGGTGAAGAACTATGTCTCTCAGATTCTTGCCAAACTCGGAATGGTGAGGCGGACCGAGGCCGCTGCGTTGGCCGCCCGGCTCGAAGAGCGAAACCGGCTCCGCTATGACTGACCGCCTACCGTGTGAACATGGTCGCGACGGATCACCGGAGTAGCGCTTGGTTTGTCTCGCCAGATGCCTTGATCGTCGTCGACCGGGCAGGAACAATCGTCGATGCCAACGACGAAGCGAGCCGTCTCTTTCGCACCGACGATCTGATTGGCACATCGGTCGATCACTACGTTCCCGATGATCAGTCAGCCGCCCATCCGAATCGTCGTGACAGTTTTCATGATGCTCCGCGCCGGCGCTCGATGGGCGCGGGGAACCGTTTGAGCCTCAAGCGCGCTGACGGCACGGTCGTGCCGGTACACATCGCGCTCTCGCCGATGCCCGACTCCCGCGTACTCGCCGTGATCCGCGACATCAATGACATCGTCGTGGTCGAAGAACGACTCACCGAAGCCTTGCGCCGCCGGATCCTGGTCGAGGATCACGAACGCATCGCTCGCGATCTGCACGACCGCATCATTCAGCAGCTGTTCGCTCTCGGTATGAACCTTCAGGCCGCACTGCCGACCGCCAATGAAAACAACGATCAGCGGGTAAGCGAGGCCGTCGACACGCTCGATGACATCATTCGCGCAATCCGCGACGTCATTTTCGATGTCCGCCGCGCACAACCCGACGACGACTCCTTGCGCAGTCGCATCATCGGCGTCAGTGCCGGCTTCATCTCATCACTCGGATTCGAGCCTTCCATCGAGCTGCGCGGTTCGCTCGAAGCGTTGCCAACGCGACTCGAGGATCACCTCCTCGCCGTCGTGCGCGAGGGCCTTGCCAACGTGGCTCGACACGCCAACGCATCGTCGGCGACCGTCGAACTGCTCGCTGGTGACGACACGGTCTCGGTCCGGGTGACCGACAATGGACGAGGGCTACCCGAGACGCTCGACCGCAACAGCGGCCACGCCAACCTGCTCGCTCGGGCGAGGCTGGCCGGAGGCTCGTTTCGCGTGAAGAGCCGCACTGACGGGGGCACACTCCTCAAGTGGCACGCACCGCGTAAAGCGCCCGACTGGGACGCGATCGACTGAAGCCAGACCCAGGACCATGATGCTTTAGCCCAGGGCTAATGGACCCGGTACGATGACCTCATGCCCGAGATCACCATCGGATCGCGTATCAAGAAGTCGCCCTTCTTCGCTGCCACGATCGCAGCAGGCGCCACCCACTTCACGATCTACAACCGCATGTACATGCCGACCAGCTACGGCGACCCCTTGGGCGAGTACCACCGGCTCAAGGCGGGCGTCTCGATGTGGGACGTCGGCGCCGAGCGCCAGGTTGAGATCATCGGTCCTGACGCTCGTGCATTCTGCGATCGGGTGTCCGCCCGCAACGTGTCGAACCTCAAACCCGGTCGGGCCCGCTACGCACCGATCTGCAACCACAACGGCATCCTCATCAACGACCCGATCGTGCTGTGTCTCGCCGAAGACCGCTGGTGGCTGTCGATTGCCGATGGCGACCTGCTCCAGCACTGCCAGGCGATCGCCGGCTCGGAAGGGTTCGACGTCGAGGCCTTCGAGCCCGACGTCTCCCCGCTCGCCGTGCAGGGTCCAAAGGCCGCTGACCTCGCCCGTGACCTGTTTGGCGACGAGCTCGTCGAGAACCTCGGATTCTTCCACCATTGCGAGGTCGAGCTGGACGGCATCCCGATGGTGATCTGCAAGTCCGGCTGGAGTCGCCAGGGTGGCTACGAGCTGTTTCTAACCGACGGCAGCAGAGGCCAAGCCCTGTGGGACCTCGTCGCTGAAGTCGGAGAGAAGTACGGCATCGCCCCCGGCACGCCTCACCACATGGAGCGGATCGAAAACGGGTTGCTGAGCTACGGCTCCGACACCGACGACGACACCGACCCGTTCGAGGCCGGGCTCGGTCAGTGGTGCGACATGGACCGTCCGTTCGTCGGACGCGACGCCATCACTGCGCGCCATGGGGAGCCCAACCGCCGACGCAGACTGGTAAACGTCGACGTCGACGTCGTCGACCGCAACGAGCTCTGGACTGCCGATCAGCCATATCCAGCCCTGGTCCAGGGACAGCCGGCCGGTTTCCTCCGCACGGCCGTTTGGTCGCCGAAGCTCGATCGCTTCATCGGCCTTGCATTGCTTTCCGTCGCCCATGCTGCGCCGGGCACGCACCTCGACGTCGACGCACCCGGCATCGTCACCGGGATGACCGTGACCGACGTGCCGTTCGGTGCCAGCCTGTAGGAGTGGGACAAGACCCAGGCTCTGGCCCGCTCGAGAAGGTCACGCTCCTCCGAGCCGGCGAACGCTCCGACGGCATCTACGACGAATGGGCCGCTGCCTACGAGTCCGACCTCCTCGATACGTTCGGCTACACCGGCCACGTGATCGCCGCCGAAGCACTCCTCGAATGCCTCACCGACCCGAACACGGCGATCGTCGACTACGGCTGCGGGACCGGACTCGTCGGTGAGCACCTGTCCGCCGCCGGCTACTCCGTCGTCGACGGTGTCGACTACTCCCCCGGCATGCTTGACGTGTCTCGGGTCAAGGGCTGTTATCGGGCGACGATCCAAGCCGACCTCACCCGACCGCTCGACATCCCCGACGGCGCCTACGACGCGATGATCTGTGCCGGGGTGATGGGAGCGGGCCATCTCGTGCCCGAGCACTTCGCCGAACTCTTCCGTACGGTCAAGCCTGGTGGACCAATCGTCTTGTTCGGCAACGGAACGCCGTACATCGACGAGGGATACGACGCCCGCTTCACCGCCCTCGACTGGACGATCGAGCGCACCAAGATGGTCAACTACATGACCGCGTTGCAGCGACCAGGGGTCTTGGTGGTCGGTCGGCGCTGATCGCGCCTAGAGCACCCGTTCGAGTGCGGCCTCCAGGGACGCAACCGTGCGGTCGACGTGGTGAAGCTTGTCGAGCCCGAAAAGTCCGAGGCGGAATGTCGAGAAGTCATCACCCTCGTCGCACTGCAGTGGGACACCACCTGCGATCTGCATTCCCGCAGCGGCGAACTTTGCTCCCGACTTGATGTCGGGGTCATCGGTGTATGCCACGACAACCCCCGGCGCTTCGAAGCCATTGGCGGCCACCGACACGAGGCCGTGCTCGGTGAGCACCGCCCGGACCCGATCACCGAGTTCCTGCTGTTCGGCCTTGACCGACTCGAAGCCATACGCCTCCGTCTCGAGCATCACGTCGCGAAACGAACGCAGCGCATCGGTCGGCATCGTCGTGTGGTAGGCGTGGCCACCCGACTCGTACGTGTGCATGATCTCGCGCCACTTGCGGAGGTCGCACGCGAAGCTCGTGCTGGCGGTTTCGCCGAGCCGGGCCAGCGCACGATCGCTCATCATCACGAGCGCCGAACACGGCGAACCACTCCACCCCTTCTGCGGCGCACTGATCAGCACGTCAACACCGGTGGCCTTCATGTCGACCCAGATCGCGCCGGACGCAATGCAATCGAGGATCATCAGCGCCCCGACGTCGTGGGCGGCGTCGGCGAGATCGCGAATGTACGAGTCGGGGAGCATCATCCCTGCCGACGTCTCGACGTGGGGCGCAAAAACAGCAGCAGGCCGTTCGGCGCGAATCGTGGCGGTGACCTCGTCGATCGGCACGGGAGCGAAGGGCTCTTGCGAACCGGGCTGTCGCCGGCGGGCCTTCATCACCGTGTGACTGTTCGGGATTTGTCCCATGTCGAAGATCTGCGTCCACCGGAAGGAGAAGAACCCGTTGCGGACGACCAGCACATGCTGATCGGTGGCGAACTGGCGGGCGACGGCCTCCATGCCGAAGGTGCCGCTTCCAGGTACGACCGCCACGCCGTCGGCGTTGTAGACCTGCCGCAACACCCGAGAAATGTCGTTCATCACCTCCTGGAACGAGGCGCTCATGTGATTGACGGCACGGTCGGTGTACACGACGGAGTACTCGAGGAGTCCGTCGGGATCGACGTCGGGAAGAAGTCCTGGCATGGCCGCGGACTTTACCCCCTGGCTTGCCGCACCTTCCCAGCCCGGCGCTGCACGGGCTCGTCGGGTGGCCTCATCGGGCAGCGGTTACGCAGGAACAGGCGGGGTCGGGGTAGTGAGCGAGGCCGGCGCTGCGAGCCCACGCTCGGCCGTCCACGGTGGTTGCGCCGGATCGTCGCCATAGTCCCAATACTTCGTGCGGACGAGCCGGATCGTGTTCGAACTGCAAACCCCACCGATCACCACACCGTGGTGGATCCGAACGCTCCGGTAGTGCGCCGGCGATGCGTCCTCCGCTGCCTCGCGGTGGAGTTCACGGTTGCGCCACACCTCGCGGTCCTGCTCTGCGGTGTGCACGACCAAGTTCGCCCAGTAGTCGTCGAACAACTCAATCGAGCTGTAGCTGAGCACACCGGGCACGTGACGGAACTCGTCGCGCAGCGCCGACTCGAGCCAGTCGATGCGGGGCTGGGTCTCGGGGTTGCCCCGGCGCTCACCGAAGAAGCCGACGATGCAGACGTCGCGCTGCTCCGCGAGCCCGTTCGGATCGCAGATGACCTGGGTGCGGGCCAGGCCGTGCACAGACCAGGTGAGCACCTCGTAGGGCGCGAGCTCCAGTTCGCCGTTGTGACGACGACGTATGAGGGCGCGCAGGTCTTGCAGCATGTACGCAAGCAGCTGCTCGTCCGCCTCGTAGAGGCTGGGATCGGTGCAGGGATGCTCCGGAGAGAACTCGGTGGCGGCGAGATGAACGACTGCGTTCAATCGGCGCTCCCTAAACCCACGGACAGTTGCTGTTGCGATCGCCGAAGGTGGTTCCGTCGGCGAAGCGGGCGAAGTTGAACGGCTCGAGCTCCCACGGCTTGGTGCCATCCACGAGCATGTTGGCGGTGAGCTTGCCGACCCCGATCATCTTGAAGCCATGGTTTGAGTCGGCGATGACGAACGCGTTGTCCGCGACGTGATCGAAGATCGGAACGTTGTCGGGCGTGAACGCCCCGATGCCGCCGTTGCGACGCTCCTTGAAGTACGGCTCGAGGTTCTCGAAGCGCTTGAACAACATCCCAAGCGTCTTGCAGTAGTACTCCGGAAACCAATCGTCGGCCTGGTAGGCGTCGGACAGGTGGCCGTACGGCTCGACCTGGGCGGAGTCCCCGATCGGAATCGGGATCGTGCCTCCCTGCAGCCCCGGTGCACCGACCCGCTCCGCCGCGTAGCGGGTGTAGGTGTAGACGTGATCCTGGATCATCTCGCCGTCGTCGCCGTACACCGGGGTGTTCATGAGTTCGACATGAAGCACCGGGGCGTCTTTGCCATCGGCGGTTCGATAGTCAACGCCTGGCGGCATCCAGACCTCACCCTCAAGCAGACGCCAATACGTCCACATGGCGTGGTCGTTGGCGACATGACTATCGGGGTAGACAATGTCGAGGACGTTGGGGCCACCGAGCCATTCCCAGTGCCGCGGGGTCCAGGCACCGGCGCCCACGACGACCTGATCGCACTTAATCGTGCCGGCGCTAGTCGCGACGCCGGTGACCGAGCCGCCACCGACGCCCCCTCCTCCGGAACCAGACGACATCTCGTAGCCGGTGACCTCAACGCCGTAGACGCGCTGCACACCCCACTGTCGACACTTCTGATCGAGGCCCCACATCACCATGTGGGTGCCTGCGTAGCCGGAGCGGTGTTCGTGGAGCACGACATCGCACTTGTCGGTCTTGAAGTCGGGCCACAGTGAGGTGAGGAAGCGGTGGGCGTCATCACCGGTGTACAGATCGCTCGGGTAACCCGAGTCGATCTGACTCTGATTGAGCTTGATGTAGTCCTCGGTCTGGTTCTCCTCACCGATCGACACGTAGCCGACCTGCTGGAACCCGAAGTTGACCGGATCGGACTCCCAGACCTCGACACTGGCGCGCAGGATCGAATGAAGCGGGCCCGTCATGTACAGGTTTCGCACGCAACCGCACGCGAGCCCGGTCGCGCCGGCCCCGGGACCCTGCTTATCGATCAGGACGACGTCGCTGCCCTTGCCCTTGCCGCTCTTCTCGAGCGCCATCGCAAGGTGGTATGCGGTCGACATGCCATGGATGCCGGCGCCGACCACGACATAGGTCGCGCTCGCGGGCAGTGGATCGACATTGTGGAGGGGAACGACGGCAGGGTTCTGCATGACGCCATCCACCTGCTCGGGCAGGGGGCGATCCATGAAGGGGTACCACTGGTTCTGGCCCCCGAGATTCGGGAAATTCATTGGCGGAATCTACGCCTACTTCCACCGGCGGGCAATGGGCCGTCACAGCGGGTAGATAAGAGGTGTGCTGATCGTCATCTCGCCCGCGAAGTCCCTCGATTTCGACTCGAAGCTGCCCACCAGGAAACACTCCGAGCCCCGCATGCTCGACGATGCCGAAGCGCTCGTCGAGGTCATGTCCGGCAAGTCGCCAGCTGAGATCTCGAAGATGATGTCGGTGTCGGAATCGCTCGGGGAACTCAACCACGAACGATTCCAGGACTGGGAGCAGCCGTTCACGCCTGACAATTCCCGTCCCGCGCTGCTCGCGTTCACCGGCGACGTCTACCTAGGCATGGACCCGGCCGGCACGTTCACCGAACGCGACTACACCCACGCCCAGAAGGTGCTGCGGATCCTCTCTGGCCTCTACGGCGTGCTACGGCCTCTCGACCTCATGCAGCCCTACCGGCTCGAAATGGGCAGCCAGGTCACCACCGACCGCGGCAAGGACCTCTATACGTTCTGGGGCGACCGCATCACCAACCAGCTCAACGAGGACATGGCCGAGAGCCCGGGTGCCAACGTGCTGATCAACCTCGCCAGCAACGAATACTTCGGCTCGGTGCACGCCAACGCGATCGACGCCCGCGTCGTTAGCCCGACCTTCCTCGACTCGAAGAACGGCGGTGACTACAAGATCGTGTCGTTCTTCGCAAAGCGGGCTCGCGGCTCGATGACGGGCTGGATCATCCGCAACCGCGTCAAGTCGGTGAGAGCCCTCAACGACTTCGATGGCATGGGCTATCGATACGACGCCGAACGGTCCAGCGCCGACCAACCGGTCTTCATTCGTGAAGATGGTGGGATGGACTGATGTCAACCCCGGCGGCGGCGCGGCGAGCAGCTGCGGTCGAAGACGCAATGGACGACATCCGTGCGATCGAGAACGATCTCGGTATTACAAGATCTGCGGTCAGCGCGATCCGCGATCGGCTGATCGCACTTGCTGCCGAGCGCGGGCTCTTCCCGCTCGACGAGTTCTCAGCCCCAGCCGCCGGTGACGGCGAGCGAAGCCGCCTTTACCGGCTGGCGCAAGACGCCGACGATCGCTTCGCGCTTTACGCCCAGCGGAGCAGCGGCCAAGTCTCGACTCCAGCCCACAACCATACGACTTGGGCCGTTGTCGTCGGCTTCGAAGGCCAAGAGCTCAACCGCTTCTATGACCGGACCACCGACGGTGGAGTGGTCGAAACCCACCAGCACATCGTCGAGGCCGGCACTGGGGTTGCCATGCTTCCCGACGATCTCCACTCGATCCACATCGACACCCCGTCGCTCAACTTCCACTGCTACGGCTTGGCGCTCGAGCGACTCGACGACCGCGTCTTCTTCGACCCTCGCAACCATGCATGGAAGACGTTCAACTCGGTGAGCAACATCTATGAAGCTCGCCCCGATCGCCGTCGCACCCCATGACGGAGGCGATCACGTCGGCAGAACTCCGCGATCGTTTGATCGACGGGGGCGAGATCGCACTGCTCGATGCACGTGAGCAGGGCGTCTACCACCGATCACATCTGTTCCATGCGGCATGCGTTCCGCTTTCTCATCTCGAGTTGGTGCTGGGTGATCTCGTGCCCCGCCGGTCGACCCCGATCGTCTGGTGCGACGACGGCTCGACCGATGGGCTCGCAGCCCGAGCGGCGGGTCGAGCGGCCGAGCTCGGCTGGACCGACAACACCGTCCTGACCGGAGGCACCCCAGCGTGGGCAGCCGACGGGGGCGAGCTCTATTCGGGCGTCAATGTGCCATCCAAGGCATTCGGCGAGCACGTCGAGCAAACCTTCGACACCCCTCGCCTGCCGGCTACCGAGGTCAAGCAGCTGATCGATGCCGCCGCCCGGGGCGAGAGCGATGTTGTGGTGCTCGACTCTCGACCGCTCGACGAGTTCCGCCGCATGTCGATTCCGAGCGGTATCGACTGCCCTGGCGCTGAACTCGTCCACCGAGTCAAGGAGATGGCACCCGACCCCAAGACTTTGGTGATCGTCAACTGCGCCGGGCGCACCCGAAGCATCATCGGCGCCCAATCGCTGATCAACGCCGGCTTGGAGAATCGCGTCGTCGCACTCGAAAACGGCACGATGGGTTGGGAGTTGGCCGGCTTCGACGTCGCCCGGGGCAAGGACGCACATGCCCCCGACCCTGGCCCGGTGGCCCAGGCCTGGGCCGAAACAGCGGCCGCCAACGTCGGCCTCCGTTTCGGTGTCGAGACGTGCACATCCGCAGACGTCGATGGCTGGCGCACCGACAGTGAACGGACCACCTATCTGCTCGATGTCCGTACACCGGAAGAATTCGAGGCAGGACACCTCGCCGGAAGCCGCAATGCTCCCGGTGGCCAGCTGGTACAGGCGACCGACGAGTACGTGGCGACGCGGGGCTCCCGCCTGGTGCTGATCGACGACAACGGTGT
>CAJQPN010000062.1 GCA_905480195.1 uncultured Acidimicrobiales bacterium | reverse complement strand
CGATCGAAGGATCGACCAAATCGGGCTCGTGATGTTGCCAACCAGCCTGATTTTCCTCGCTCCCACGATGGTGGTCGAGCGCAAAAAGTACTCGGCCCTGCGCTTTCGCAGCACCGCCGATGTAGATGGCCGACTTGCCGCAGTAGCTGCCGACCTCGAGGAACGGACCGGGCACCGACACCGCTTCTGCGGCGTCGAACAACGCCAAACCCTCGTCGGGCGGCATGAAGCCCCGGGCTGCCTCCGCATGGGCGAGCAGGGTTGCGTCGATCACCACGTCAGGTCGATGAATCGTCGGCGCCGGCAGCGGCCGGCGTGTGCCACATGATCTTGTCGAGCACCACGTACTTGGCGATCCAAACCACGCCGTAGGCAGCGAGACTCGTAGCCATCAAAACGGGGGTCGAATCGGTGAACCGCTCCACCACGGCGATGGCCGACACGGCGAAAACGAGGCCGATGAGCGCCATGGTCCAAAACGGCAGCACCTCGGAACGGAAGGAATCAGGCCCTCGCTGCTTCCAGACCCACCGGCGGCTGAGGAGGTAGGCGGGAATTGCCGACACGCTCGCGGCGATCACCTGCGACACCACACCTCCCAACCCCACGACGACGAGACACAGCGCAAGAAGCCCCTGTCCGAGAAGCACGTTGACGACCGACACGCCGCAATAGCGCAACAGCTTCTCGCCGTGTGCGGCGATGAAGTCCCGGTTTGGCGCGATCGTCGGAGTCACAGACGTGGAGGCTACTGTCACCACCATCCAGTCAGCCCGGTGGGCTCCGACCAGCAGGCAGGAGCAGGCAGACTGGCCTCATGCAACAAGCCCTCGTCGACTCCCTCATCGATCTCTTGGACCTGGAGTCGATCGAGGTCAACATCTTCCGAGGGGTCAGTCCCGACGAGGACCGCCAGCGCATCTTCGGCGGTCAAGTGGCCGGACAAGCTTTGGTCGCTGCCGCACGAACCGTTGACGACGAACGTCCGGTCCACTCCCTCCACGCCTACTTCCTGCGACCGGGCGATCCGACCGTTCCGGTGCTGTACGAAGTCGACCGCATCCGCGATGGTCGATCGTTCACGACCCGTCGCGTGGTGGCCATCCAACACGGCCGGGCCATCTTCCACATGTCGGCCTCGTTCCACGTGAGCGAACCCGGCTATCAGCACAGTGATCCGATGCCCAATGTGATCGGCCCCGAGAATCTTCCGACTCGCGAGGAACGCTTCGCGGCCGCAGGTCTCGACGATCGCTGGGGTCCGAGTGCGATCGACATGCGGTATGTCACCACAGATCCACTTCAGCGGACCGACGCGGAACCACCCACCCAGCAGGTGTGGCTCCGAACAAACGGTGAGCTTCCCGACGGGCTCGTGTTGCACACCTGCCTGCTCACGTACGCATCCGACATGACCCTGCTCGACAGCTCGCTTCTCCCCCACGGCCGCCCACCCGAGGGAGAACTGATGATGGCGAGCCTCGATCACGCCATGTGGTTCCACGGCCCGTTCCGCGCCGACGAATGGTTGCTGTACGACCAGCACACGCCGTCGGCCAGCGGCGGGCGCGGACTCGCCACCGGTCGAGTGTTCACGCGCGACGGACGATTGATCGCCAACGTCGTGCAGGAGGGGCTTATCCGGCGAATCAGTCCGTCATGACGCGCCTCATCCCTACCCTCGCCCTGGCCGCAGCGATCGTCACCGCCTGCGCTACCGACGACGAGGCGTTCTCCGGCTCCCTCGAGGTGAACACCACCGTCCCCCGGGTCAGCGCAGCGCCCGACGACAACCACAGCAACCAACAAACCGACGGCGACAACGCCAGTGCGGGCTCCGACGCAGCTACCGACGACGATCCGTCCGTCGCGCCGGGGGCTGCCGTTGGCCCTTCGGGCACAGCCGATACTGCCGAATTCCTTCTCGTCGACATCTCGATCGAAGTCGTTGTCGAACTCCAATCACCAATCGATGCCGTGGTCGCTCCCAACGGTGAATGGTGGATCGCCGAACGGGGCGGCCGGGTTCGCGTCGTCGATCCCCGAAGCGGCGCAGTCGGCGACACCTTGCTCGACCTCAACGATCAGATCCGCGCCGGTGGCGAGCGAGGGCTGCTCGGGCTTGCCGTAGATGACGAAGCGCTCTACATCAACTTCACCAACGATCGAGGTGACACCCAGATCGAGGCGTTCCTGCTCGACGAAACCGGTCGTCCTGGCGAGGGGGTGGTGCTACTGACGATCGAACAGCCTTTCGGCAACCACAACGGCGGCGCGCTCGCAATCGGACCCGATGGGCACCTTTACATCTCTGTGGGCGACGGCGGCGGCTCGGGTGACCCGCTCGGGACCGGCCAAGACCCGGGAACCCCACTCGGGAAGATTCTCCGGATTGACCCGACGCCATCCAGAGCCGGCGGGCCATATGCGATCCCCACAGACAACCCGTTCGCCAGCCGTGATGGTGCCCCCGAAACCTTCTTGATCGGCGTGCGCAACCCGTGGCGCATGTCGTTCGACTCCGCCACCGGTGACTTCTGGATCGCCGACGTCGGGCAGGATCGATGGGAAGAGGTGACCTTGCTCCTCGGGGCCAACGGTTGGGGCCTCGGCACAAACCTTGGCTGGAATCTCCGGGAGGGCACCGAAGCATTCCGGGGCGACCGCCCAGAGGGCAACGTCGACCCAGTGTTCGTCTACAACCACACCGGCGAGATCGGTGGCTGCAGTGTCACCGGCGGCGAGGTGTACCGCGGCAACGCGATTCCTGGCCTCGTCGGAGCGTATGTCTTCGGCGACTTCTGCACGTCGGACCTGTGGGCCATCTCGGTCGCCTCCGGCGAGGTCGTCTTCGTCGACCTCGACATTGCGGTACCGGGTGGTGAACTCGTCGACTTCAGCGTCGACCCGAGCGGCGAGTTGGTGGCGATATCGCTGTCAGGTGCCATCGTCCGGCTCATCCCGTCGTGATCCTCCGGGTTTGCGTCGAGCAACAACCTGCGGCTCCCCCTCCGGCGTAATACCGTGACGCAATGGTCGACGTCACCATCGCATCTGGCGCATCCGAGGATCTCCACGCTGCAATGCAGCGGCTGGTCCCTCAGCTGTCGTCGTCGAATCCGCCACCGTCTTTCGGGGAACTCGACCGGGTGTGCCGGCACGAGGCGAACTCGTTCTTCGTTGCCTCCGACGAGACCGGCATCGTCGGGGTACTGACGCTCGTCATGTTCCCGATCCCGACCGGCATACGAGCATGGATCGAAGACGTCATCGTCGACGACGCTGCACGTGGCAAGGGCGTCGGCCGACTGCTCAACGAAGCGGCGATCGAACATGCCTTCAGCCAGGGGGCGGTTACCGTCGACTTGACCTCTCGGCCATCGCGAGAGGCCGCGAACCGTCTATACCAGCGCATTGGGTTCGAGGCCCGAGAGACGAACGTCTACCGCTACAGCAAGCCTGAACAGCCAGCCGGCTCCTGACGAGCGGCGAACCGCGCCGACCGATTGGTTCGATCGGCACGCCGATAGCTTGTCTCGGTGGTCGAGTACTCCGCCGATGATCTGAAGTGGCTCCGGGCCACGCCCGATCTCCGCGACCCTGTTCTCGTCGTCGCATTCGAGGGTTGGAACGACGCTGGCGACGCCGCCACGATCGCCGCGCGTCATCTCGCCGAACGGTTCGACGCCACCCCACTCGCAACGATCGATCCTGAACGCTATTACGACTTCAGCACCACCCGGCCGCTGGTGTACCTCGACGAGGACCGCAACCGCTCGATCACGTGGCCCGAGAACGAACTCCTCGCCGGGCGGGCGCCGTCGAGCGGCCACGACATCGCCGTGCTGCTCGGCCTCGAGCCACAGCTGCGTTGGCGTACGTTCTGCGAGCAGGTCGTCGCTGCCGCTCGCGAGATCGGCGCCAGCCGCATCATCACCCTCGGGGCGCTGCTGGCCGATGTGCCCCACACTCGCCCCGTCGAGGTGTACGGCGCCACCGACGACCCATTACTGATGGACCAACTCGACCTTGCACCGTCGGGATACGAAGGCCCCACCGGCATCGTCGGCGTGCTCTCCACCGAAGCCGCTGCCGCCGGCTTCTCGACCGCGTCCTTTTGGGCTGCAGTCCCCTCGTACGTCCCGGGTGCCCCGTCCCCGAAAGCGGGCCTTGCGCTCGTGCACAAGGTCTGCGAACTGTTGGGAACCAGCGTCTTCGTCACCGACCTTGAGATCGCCGCCGCGGCCTATGAGCGCCAGGTTGACGAACTCGTCGCCGAAGACGAAGACACCCTGGAATACGTCCGCGATCTCGAGGAAGCGTGGGATCTCGACGAGGCCGACAATCTCGACGACGATCCGGAGCTCCTCGTCGCAGAAGTCGAAGAATTCCTCCGCGACGTCGACTGAGCGTCAGAGGCCGAGGACATCGGCGACCCAGACAGCGCAAGTATCGACGATGTCGAGCCCGTCCGGTTCGTTGAAGACCTCGTGGCCGAGCTCATCGAAAACGATGCGCTTCCCGCCCGCAACGTCAGCAAGGATCTCTGATGCCTCGACGGGAACCAGCTTGTCCTTGGCACCGTGGACGCAGAGAACAGGGATGTCGATGTCACCGACCGCAGCCCGAGCCCGCCGAATCGCCTCAATCGACTCCATCGCCAAAGAGATCGTGATGAAGTCGACGCGCAGCGGATCCTCCATGAACCGCTCGCCCACCGAAACGTCCTCGGCGTAGACGGTGGCGTCCCACTCATCGCGATGTTCGAAACCGGGCGCAACGCGACGAATGACGGGGCCGAGGGCAGCCAGCGTCTTCGCCTTCCCATCGAGCTTCGCCCCGAGCGCAGGACCCGAGACGATCAGCGCGTCAGGCTGTGGACGGCTGGTGCCGCAGTAGCCGGTGGCCATCAGGCCGCCGAGAGAGTGCCCGATCATCACCGTCGGGAGGCCCAGCGTGCGAACCTCGGCGAGTTGATCCTCGATGTCGTTGTGGAAATGGCGCCAGTCGTCGACGTAGGCCCGCTTCCCGCCGGATTGACCGAACCCGCGGTTGTCGATCGCAATCGTGTCGATCCCGTGTTCGGCGAGACGAGTTCCGACGTGCTCGTAACGGCCGCTGTGCTCACCCAAGCCGTGGATCAGCAGCGCCGCAGCCTTGGCCGGACCTGACGGAACCCAGCGTCGCCGGAGCTGGAGGAGCCCATCTCGGGTCGTTCCGTGGTCGATGGTCGCCGTGACGGTCACTCGATCTCCAACATGGGGTCGCCCTTCCAGACAGGATCGCGGGGCGAGTCGAACAAGACGGGAACATCTTCGCCTCGTATCGCACGGAATGCATGCTCGGCCCAGAGATCAGCACCGGCAGTCGGTTCCGGGAGCGCATCCTCGGCGAAGAAGCCGACGTCGGCACATTCGAGGGGATGAGGCTCGAGGACACCACCGGTGGCCCGACAGTGGAAGACAAGTGAGACGAGTGGAATCCGGGTGTACCCGCGGCGTTGACCGTCGAGCACGGCGATCGGTCGCACCACATCGCACTCGATACCGGTCTCCTCCTTCACTTCCTTCACCACGACCTCTGCGGGTGAGTAGCCAATGTCGGCCCAGCCGGTCGGGTAGAGCCACACCCCGGAATCAGCTCGCTGCACCATCAGGAGTTCACCATCGTCGTTCCCCACGACCGCCCCGACAGTGATCTTCGGCGTCTGATAGCCGGCAACGCCGCTACCGATGCGGTCGAGCCACTCCTGGACCTGTCGGCTCGGATCGAGGCCACCCGACACATGAGATCGAATGTCGGCTGCGATCTCCAGTACCTGCTCGAAACGTTCCCGCTCGTACAAGTTCTCGGTGAAACCGAGGCCGGTGATCGCCGTAGCTGACAACGCCTCCGCCCAACGCAACAACTCTCGTTCGTTGGCAGGGTGGTCGGTCATGGAGATCGTGGCAGCGAATCAGGCGTCGGCGCCGATGGCCGACAGTACGGCGAGTTCGATCTCCGCAAGGTAGTCGGGATCGGTGACCTTCGCGCCGCTCGGACCTCGCACATAGAAGGTGTCGACCACGTCGGCGCCGAGGGTCTGAACCTTCGCTCGGGTGATGTCGAGGTCGAGCTCGACGAACGCCCGGGTGACTCGGTACAAGAACCCGATCGAGTCGGGCCCGCGTACCTCGAGCACCGTTGCGATCGCAGAGATGTCGTTGTCGACGATCACCTGGGGGTCGGCCGGCCGCGCCGTCGTCACCCGCTGGAAGCGATACGACTTGGCCCGACGAAGAAGCCGGGCCGTGATAGCGAGTTCGCGACGAAGCGCCCGATCGATATCGCGCGAGACGGCCTCGGGCCGCTCGTGCAACGCAACACCTCCCTCGACGCGGATCTCGTCGATCGCCATATCACCCGAAGTCGTGAGGTTGGCATCGAGGATGCCGATGCCGTGCAGTGCCAGCGCGCCCGCCACCCGACTAAAAACACCCGGTCGATCAGGAGTGACAATCGTGATGACGTTGCCCTCGATCTGCACCAGCTGTTCGCCCAATGACGCCCGTTCGAGCAGCTCGTCCGACGGGAAATTCGATTCCGCATGTTCCTCATGTTCACCGCGCAGATGGGCAACGACTCGGGCTGCGAGTTCGTTGACCAGTTCGGCCTTCCAACCACCCCACGCCGACTTGCTCGTGGCGATCGAATCGGCCTCGGTCAGAGCGGCGAGCAGTTCGATGGTGCCGACCGAGCCGACCGCATCGGCAACGGCAGTAATCGTGCCGATGTCGTCGAGATCGCGACGAGAGGCAATGTCGGGCAACAGCAGATGATGACGAACCAACGCCTCCAGGATCTCGATGTCCTCAGGCGGGTACCCCATCCGCATAGCGATCGTGTTGACCAGCCCGACCCCAACCTCGCTGTGGTCGCCGGGATATCCCTTCCCGATGTCGTGGAACAGTCCACCGAGCACCAGCAGATCGGGCCGTTCGACCCGGTCGACGAGTTCGGCAGCCTCCGCTGCAGCCTCGAGCAGATGACGATCGACCGTAAAACGGTGATAGGCGTTGCGCTGCGGCCGGTGGCGATTGGGCGCCCATTCGGGGATGAGCCGGGTGACGAGGTCAACCTGATCGAGCGCCTCCACCACACGAATCATCTCGTGGCCAGTGAGCAGCAGGTCGACGAAGAGGTCTCGGGCCTCGTCGGGCCACGGGTCCGGCAGCGCAGCGCCTTCCTCGGCGATGCGATCGAGTACGTCTCGCTCGATGAACGCGTCGTGCTGCGCCGCATAGAGCGCGATTCGCAGCGGCATGACCGGGTCGCTGGCATCAGCATCGGCATCGAGCCGCACCGTGTCGTCTGCGAGCTGAATGCCGTGCCCGAGCGCCCGGGTCTTTCGCAGTCGGCGGCGCCGTTGGCCCCGAAGATGGATGCGATGCAACACCGCATCCTGGATGCCCTGCACGGTGCGGCCCGCAGTGGTCACGTCGGCCATGAGGTCATCGGCATCGCCGTAGCCGAGACGATCAGCGATCTCGTCCTGTTCCTGCAACAGCAGTTGGTTGTTGGCCCGACCCGTCGACCGATGGAGCTCGATACGCGCCGACAACAAGACGTGATGGGGCGAGTCAAGCGCCTGACGCTCGCTGTCTTCGAGAAGTTCAGCATCGGCGAGATCGATCCACCGAAGCGTGTGGAGGTCGCGCAGGCCGCCCTGGGAGAGCTTGAGGTCGGGTTCGAGGAGGAAGGCGAGCTCACCAGACGATGCGTGCCGTTCACGACATCGCACGGTCAGTTGGTCGAGCATGCCGTCGCGGTTTTCTCTCCACTGCTGGAGCGCGCGTCGCCTGAGGTCGTCGACGAGGACTTCGCTGCCACCGAGGCAGCGAATTTCAAGGAGCGATGTCGCCGTGTCGAGGTCATCCGCAGCCAGATCGAGAGCCTCATCGACCGTGCGAACGGCATGGCCGAGCTTCATCCCCGAATCCCAGATCGGATACCAAATGCGCTCGGCGACCCCGGCAGCCGAGCCCTCGAACTGGCACACGAGCAACAAGTCGAGATCGGAACCGGGACTGAGGTCACCGCGGCCGTATCCCCCGACAGCAGCAAGCGCAAAGCCGGGCAGATCACCAACTTCGTCGATCACCGACGCAAGCCAGCTGTCGACCTCAGCGGTGTACGCCTCCGCCAACGCCGTCCCGACCAGAGAACGGTCGGCGACGACGGCGGCGGTTGCGGGGATGGTATTCATCGTTCAACAGACCCGCCGACAGCGCACACCGCCGAGGGTACCGGCTGGCGATCAATCGACGTAGGCCGTCTCGGCATGCTGGGTCTGGTCGAGGCCGGCAACCTCGTCATCATCGCTCACCCGAATGCCGATGACGTTGTCGAGCACCTTGGCGATGGCGAAGGTGACAACAAACGAGAAGGCGATGACCGAGACGATCGCGATGAGCTGGCTCACCACGAGGGCCGCGTCACCGAAGAACGCACCATCGACGCCGCCGATGCTCGCATCGGCGAAGAAGCCGAGCAGCAAACCACCAACGATGCCGCCAACCATGTGGATGCCGACGACGTCGAGACTGTCGTCGTAGCCGTACCGGGTCTTTAGCTGGATTGCGTAGTAGCAGCAGACCGAGGCGAGGGCACCGAAGATGATCGGCGAGAGCCCGCCAACGAAGCCCGCAGCCGGGGTGATCGCGACGAGGCCTGCGACCACACCGGAGGCACCGCCGAGGGTCGTGGCGTGACCGTCACGAATTCGCTCGATCAGCAGCCAAGCGATCATGCCCGCAGCACCGGCGACGAAGGTGTTGAGGACAGCCTGGGCTGCTACACCATCGGCGGCGAAGGCCGAACCGCCGTTGAACCCGAACCACCCGAACCAAAGGATGCCTGCCCCCAGCATCACGAACGGCAGGTTGTGGGGCGGCATCGCCGTACTCGGCCAACCCACCCGCTTGCCAAGCACCAAAACCTGCTCCTGGTCCTCGGTCTTCTCCACATGTGCTTGCTCTAAGGACTTGTAGTACGCAATTGTCGAACTCACACCCGTAGGTGTGTCAAACAGCGCTGCGGACCCACAATCAACAAGGACGCATCCGTTGACTCGGGAGCCGCTGGGCGTGGAAATGCCCGCAGACTGCGGCGTTGACGCAAATTGGACTTTGCTGGACCAAAACAGCACAGTTTCGTCTGATGGATTTAGAGCCCCGTTGCGATCATCCACTGATTCCTCGTCCCCTAAGACCCTGACACCGCACTCGCGTGCCTCCCGTGTATTCCGGGCTCTTTCTCCATCTTGAGCAGAGGCCCGAATCGCGCCTTCACCGAGCTTCTCAGCCGCGGTAGCGCGCACAATAGTAGGCTTCACTGCAAGACAGGGGGCAGACGGCACGGGATGATCAGTCCATGGCGTCCTTACGCGTGTGCTTCCACTGCTTCTGCTGGAACGAAATGGCTTCCATGTGCGCGCGTTTGAGCTGGATACTGGTTCGCCCGCACACGGAAACCAAATGTCATTTCTTCCCAGCCTTTCCTTCTGCACATCTCCGACCTCAATGTTCCTTTCTCTCCCTG
>CAJQPN010000061.1 GCA_905480195.1 uncultured Acidimicrobiales bacterium | reverse complement strand
CGAAGCATCGACCAGCCGTAGCTCCACTCACGTTCCCACGGATGCTTCTTGCCCTCGATGCGGTTGACTTCCTCGAGCGAGAAAAACTTCCAGCTGATTTCGAGCCCGTTCTGGCGCCGTACGTCACGAATCCACTTGGCGGTCTGGTACGCGTACGGACACATGACGTCGAAGTGGAAATCAACCTTGGACACGTCGGGCTTCATGGCTGCTAGCTCACTCGGCTGGTTCGGTTTTCGCAAACTGCGGGTTCGGGCGGGCGATCAGGAACGCACTGACCAACACCAACACGAGCCCTCCGATCTGGAGCGGGTCGACTGATTCGTCTCGGATCACCACCCCCAAGATGATCGCCACGACCGGAGCCAGATAGCCGGGCACCCCGCTGCGTTGGGGTCCGGCACGCCCGGCCAGTGTCGCCGACAACGCTCGAGCGACACCGGTGCCGATGACGCCGAGAAACACAACCGCGAGGACCGGGCCGGCCTCGAATGCTGACTCGGAAAGTCCTCCGAGCGCGATCGGGAGCAGGATCACCGCCGATAGGGCTTGGGCGTTGGCGACGACGGCCATCGCGCCGTAGCGCTGCTGCAGCGGCACCACGACGTTCCCCGTCAGCGCGTAGCCGAGCACGGCGGTGAGTGTCAGCGCAATGCCGATCGCCGAGGCGTTAGCGCCTCCCAGCTCGGGTCCGGCCATCGCAACGACGCCGACGAAGCCGATGCCGATACCGGCGACGTGCACGGTCCGGACCTGGCGGTTGCCGAGGGAGAACGCCAACGCCAGCGTGAGTAGCGGCGCGGCAGCCACCAGCATGCCGACAACTGCTGACTCGAGGCGTTCCTCGGCCAGTGCGAACAGCAGCGCCGGTCCGCCGTTGCCTGCGATGGCGACGATGGCGACGTAGGGCCAGTCTCGGGTGTCGATCCGACGCCGCGATGCTGGGAAGAGGAATAGTGCCGCCGCCCCGAGGGTGACTCGCAGGCACGCGATCACACCCGGCGCCAACGTTTCGAGCCCGATTGCGATCCACAGGTACGCCGATCCCCATGTCACGCCGACGACGACGACGAGCAGCCAGTCGAGCGGCTCGAATGAGGCCCGGCTGCCGGTGCCGGTCAGCTTGGACACGGCCGGATCAGTTCGCCGGTTCGATCAGGCTTGGTTCGTACTCCGCCGGGGGTTCGTAACCCAGGAGGTCGAGGACCGTTGCAGCCACGTTGGCAAGACCGGCGTCGGCCACGTCGGACAGTCGGTAGCCAGGGTTGTCGCCCGCACTGTCGTGGATCACGAACGGGACGGGCGAGAGGGTGTGGCTCGTCTTGGGGATGACCTCGCCGTCGGCGTGCTCGGTGTACATCACGTCGGCGTTACCGTGGTCGGCGGTGAAGATCAGTACGCCTCCGACGTCATCGATCGCGTCGACGAGTTGTTCGAGGCAGTCGTCGAGCACCTGTAGGGCGTCGACCGTTGCTTTGAGGTCACCGGTGTGGCCGACCATGTCGCCATTGGGAAAATTGATCCGGCCCATCGCATAGCGACCCGTCTGCAGAAGCGCGATCGTCGCTTCGGTGATCTCGCGCAGCTTCATCGCGGGTGCTGTGTTGGGCTCGACCCTGTCTGACGGGATCTCGATGTAGGTTTCGAGCTTTTCGTCGAAGTAGCCCGACCGGTTGCCGTTCCAGAAGTAGGTGACGTGGCCGTACTTCTGGGTCTCGCTCACTGCGAAACTGTGCAGGCCGGTGGCGCACAGGTACTCGCCGAGGGTCCGATCGATCGACGGTGGCGCGACCAAGTGGTTGGTCGGGACGAGAAGGTCGCCGTCGTACTGGAGCATCCCGGCGTACAACAGGTCGGGGTGGCTGCCACGATCGAAGTGGCCGAAGTCGGGGTCTTCGTAGGCCTGGCTGATCTCGATCGCCCGATCGCCTCGGAAGTTGAAGAGCACGACCGCATCACCGTCGGTCATCGCTCCTACGGGGTCACCTTCGACGTCGACCACCACGAAATGGTCGAGGTACTGGTCACCGTTATCGGTCTCGGCGTACATCGTCTCGACGGCGGCCCGTGCTGATGGGAACGGCCGTCCTTCGCCGTGTGTGTGACACCAGTAGCCTCGCTCGACCATCGACCAGTCGGCCCCGTATCGGTCCATCGTGATCTTCATTCGCCCACCACCGGACGCGATTGCGACGTCGGCGCCGCCCGAGTTCAGCTCGGTGATGACCGCCTCAGTGGCGTCGATGTAGGTCAGTGCGGAACGCGGATTTACGTCTCTTCCGTCGTGCAGGATGTGGACGCGGACTCGCTCGACGCCTTCGGCAACGGCTCGGCGCATCAGCGCATACAGGTGGTGGTTGTGACTGTGGACGTTGCCATCGGAGTGAAGTCCGAGCAGATGGAGCGTGGCGGGTCGGGACCGCTCGACCAAGGCCCGCCACACGTCGGATGTGAAAATGTCGCCTGACTCGATCGCCTGGCTGACGAGCTTGGCGCCCTGCGCAAACACCCGGCCAGCGCCGAGCGCGTTGTGGCCAACTTCGCTGTTGCCCATGTCGTCGTCGGATGGCAGCCCGACTGCGGGGCCGTGGGCTTTGAGTGTGCGGTACAGGCGGGTCTCAGCGAGGCGGTCCATCGTCGGCGTCGCCGCTTCGGTCACCGCGTTCATTGGGCCGGCCGGCGCCTCGCCCACGCCGTCAGCAATCACGACGAGCACCGGCCGCCGATGGGGAAACGATGACGACGGCGTCAACTCGAGCGACATAGCTTCGAGGTTAGAGCGGTCGCCGCCACGATCGACGGGTCGGCGGCCCTTGCCGATGAGCAGTCGAGTCGCCTAGATCACTGCTCGCTCAAGGAACGGCTCACCGGCCAGGACCCGGTCGAACCCCAGCGGTCGAAGATCGATCGATCGGTACTCGCCGTGGGTGATCGTCTCGGCAACGCCCCGACCCATTGCAGGCGACTGCTGTAGACCGTGTCCCGAGAAACCGTTGACGAACACAAAGTTCTCGACGGTGGGGTGTGGGCCGACGATCGCGTTCTGGTCGAGCGTGTTGAACGAGTAGTGCCCGACCCATCGGTTGACGACCTTGATCCGCTCGAACGCAGGGATGCGGTGGGCGAGGGCAGGCCAGATCTTGTCTTCCCAGACGTCTGGGTCGATCGCATGATCGTCGGGCTCGACGGCGCGGTCGTCGTCGGGCGTGCAGCCGGTCAGGTAGAAGCCGCCGTCGCTTCTGCAGTGGACCCCGGTCGGGTCGATCGTGAGCGGGAGAGCCCGGTCGAGCGGCTCGGCCGCATCGAAGGTGAAGCAATACCGTTTGCGGGGCTCGACCGGGAGATCGATGCCGATCATGGCGGCAACCAGTGCCGCCCGCGGGCCGGCTGCGTTCACGACCGTTCCGCATGCGATCGTCTCATCACTCGCCAGCTGAACGCCGGTGATCCGGTTGTTGACCAGATCGATCCCGATCACCTCGTTTGTGCAGTACTCGACACCGTTCTTGCGCGCATGGGTTCGCCACGTATCGAAGATGGTCCCGCCATCGAAGTACCCTTCATCGACGACATTGTGGCTGCCACACACGATGTCGTCGACGTTGTAGAACGGGAAGGCCTCGGAGATCTCAGCTGGGCTCAGTATCTGCGTACCTGCCCCCCACGACGCTTGCAGCGCCTGATTCACTCGCAGGGTCGATGCGAACGCCTCGGTGTCGGCGAGGTACATGTAGCCGAAATAGCGGGTGGCCAACGACGGGATGTCCGAGTCTTCAAACCACTCGGGGAAGGTCCGGATGAAGTCAGCGGTGAATTGGCTGATCCGGGTGTTGAGTTCGTTGGAGAATTGCTGGCGGATGCAACTGTTCGAGGCAACGGTGGACGATCTCACATAGGAAGGGTCACGTTCGACGACCAAGACTGAGCCGTCGAATCCGGGTTCGCGCGACAACCACCAGGCCACCGACGAGCCCATCATTGCGCCCCCGACGATGACGACGTCGTAGGAGGCCTCGGTGGGTGACTGCAGTATCGGTCCGGCCAAGATCAGCTGATGTAGCCCTGGTGGCGGTCGTTGTCGACTGCCGCAGGGTCGCGTTCGGCCGGATCGCCAAAGCCGCCGCCGCCTGGCAGCTCCATCACGAGACGACGGCCGACCGGCACGGTGGCGACACCCTTGGACGGAAAGGGCGTGCCGTCGTCGAGGTAGACCTTGCCGGGCGCACCGTCCTTGCCGCCCCGGCGGCCGCGGGCCGGGTGGGCGACCCGGTCGAACATGGCGGAGAACTCGAATTGATACCCATCGGTGGGGCCGACTTCGAGGACCTGACCCATGCCGCCACGTTGACGGCCAGCTCCACCTGAGTTCTCGCGGATCTCTTTTCGCCAGATGATGATGGGCCCGACCTGTTCGGTTGCCTCAGCCGACATGGTTCGTACGCCGGACGGGAACGCAGTGGCGGTCAGGCCGTCAAGTGCCGGCCGGGCCCCCGAACCACCACTGTTGAACATGAGAAGCTCAACGGGCGGCCTCGGGTCGGTAGCCGACGCTTGGCGGGCGCTCGCCTGGAAGTTCCAGAGTGCACCCGCCCCTTCGGCCGGCACGACGTCGGGCAGCACTCCGGCGATGGCCCCAAGCGTCAGGTCGGTCACGAAATGGCCGATTACGTGCCGGACTGCGACCGGATCGGGGTGTTGCGCGTTGAGGATCACCCCGGGTGGTGCACTCACCGTAAACGGTGCGAGCGACGCGTAGTTGTTCGGTAGCTCCGGTGCGAGGGCGACGAGCATCGCGTACGTGAAGTACGCCTCTGCATAGCCGAGGGGGACGTTGATGCCCTGGCGACTCAGCGGTGACGTGCCCGTGAAGTCTGCGTGCATGCCCCCATCGGTGACGGTGATTTCGCACGCCAAGTGGACAGGATCGCCGTAGCCGTCGACCGTCATCGTGTTCGAGTAGGTGCCATTGGGGACGGCGGCCAATGCGGCGAACGTTGCCGTGGCCGTGCGGTCAAAGACGAAGCCGGCAAGATCGTCGAGATTGGGAAGGTCGAATTCGTCGAGCATCGACAGCAATCGTCGTCGACCGGTTTCGTTGCAGGCGGCCAGGCCATGGATGTCACCGATCACCTGGTCGGCTTCACGGACGTTCCAGCGCACCATCGTGACGAGGTCGTCGTTGAGTTCGCCTCGCTCGGCCCATTTCAGAATCGGGATGCGGATCCCCTCCTCGTAGACCTCGCGCGCTTCGGGGCCGTAGCCCCGCCCACCGACATCGACCACATGAGCGGTCGACGAGAAGAAGCCGATCAGCGAACTGTCGTCGTCAGGGTTGCGGAACACCGGTGTGGTGACCGTGATGTCGTGGAGGTGGCCGGTGCCCTTCCAGGGGTCGTTGGTGACGTAGACGTCACCCGGATAGATGCGCTCTGGGCCGATGTCGTCGATGAAGTGACCGACGGCTGCCGCCATCGTGTTGACGTGACCGGGCGTGCCGGTCACTGCCTGGGCCACCATCCGACCCTCGCGGTCGAATACCCCGGCTGATAGGTCGCCCGCCTCGCGGACTGATGTCGAAAATGCGGTGCGAACCAGCGTGAGGGCCTGCTCCTCAACGACGGAGATCAGCCGGTTCCACATCACCTGGTTGTGCAGTTCCTGAGCGGCACTCATGTGTTCATCCTTCGGATGAGCAGTGAGCCATCGGTCTGCATCACTGCCCGGTGGTGCGAAGCGAGAATGGTGGTGGTTTGCGGTTCGACGATCACTGCCGGGCCGTCTACCTGGGTTCCCACTGGCATGGCGGCCCGCTCGAGGCGAACCGTTTCGACATCCTCGCGAGTCACCGGGTCGAACATGGGTTGCGAGTCGATCGTCGTGACGGCCGGCTCACCGGTGGTCACGAGTTCCACCGGCGGTGGAGCTTCGACGACCGACGCCACTCTGACCGACCAGCTGACCGCCTCGATGGCGAGATGTTCGATGGCCCGGCCGAAGAACTCCTCGTAGGCCTTGGTGAACCCTGCCGCGAGGAGTTCGGCAGCCATCTCGTCGAAGGGTGCTTCGCTGAGCCGTACCGGAATCTCCCAACCCTGACCCTTGTACCGCATGGCTACCTGGCGTTCCACCACGACCTCTGCGTCGGTGCCTTGTCGAACGAACGTCATTGCTTCGTCGGTGAGTTCGGCGAGTATCCGATTGGCACTGTCCACGTCGAAATCGGTGGTGGTCGTGTAGAAGCTGCGAACCGCCTCGTACGCGAATGGGGCCCTCAGGAATCCGACGGCCGACCCCACACCGGCGTCGGGCGGCACGATCAGTTCGTCGAGACCGAGCTTGTCGAGCAGACGGCTGGCGTGGAGCGGGCCTCCACCACCGAAGGCGATCATCGAGTAGCCACTCAGATCCTTGCCGTTCTCGACTGCATGAACCCTCGCCGCGTTGGCCATGTTCTCGTCGACCACTTCGGCCACGCCGCGGGCTGCGTCGGCCGGCGACAGACCGAGTGGGGCGCCAATGGATCGTTCGAGCGCCTCGGCCGCAAGGGCGGGAGAGAGGTCGATGTCTTCTGCGCCGAACGTGTCGGAGTGGAGGCGTCCGAGTTGGACGTTTGCATCGGTGACCGTGGCGTCGTCCCCACCGAGCCCGTACGACGCTGGTCCAGGTTCGGATCCGGCCGAGTGGGGGCCGATGCGGATCTGGCCGAGCGAGTCGACCGATGCGATCGAACCGCCGCCTGCCCCGATCTCGATCATCTCGATCACTGGGATCGAGATGGGCATACCGGAGCCCTTCTTGAACCGGGCTGTGCGATCGACCTCGAACGTCTTCGCAGTAGCCGGGGTGTGGTTTTCGATCAGTGCGATCTTTGCGGTTGTCCCGCCCATGTCGTACGACAGCACACGGTCGCGCCCGTACCGCTTCGCAAGGTCGGCTGCGAAGATCGCGCCGCCGGCCGGGCCTGACTCGACCAGTCGTACCGGGAACGCTGCGGCCGAGTCCACCGACATCAGGCCGCCACCCGAGTGGATCAGGTGAAGCGGGCACGTCGCGCCGCGGGTGGCGAGTTCGTCGCGCAACCGCACCAGATACGACGCCATCAGGGGCTGGACGTAGGCGTTGGCGCAGACCGTGTTGAAGCGCTCGAACTCGCGCATCTGTGGTGACACGTCGCTTGAGATGGAGCAGGCGATGTCGGGGAGGTCGGCCAACAGCAGGTCGCGAAACCGCTGCTCGTTGATCGGGTTGACGTAGGAGTGAATGAAACCGACGGCCACAGACTCGTAACCGGCCTCACCGATGCGTTCGACGAGCGCCCGAGCACCGTCCTCGTCGAACGGAACAAGCACCTCACCGCGGGCGTTGAGTCGTTCACTGACGACGTGCCGGTCGGCGCGCTCGATGAGTGGCGATGGCAGCACGATGTTGAGGTCGTACTGCTCGAACCGGCTCTCGGTGCGGGTCTCGATGACGTCGCGGAAGCCCTCGGTGGTGACGAGTGCGGTCTTCGCGCCGCGCCGCTCGATCAGGGCATTGGTGGCGAGGGTGGTGCCGTGGATGATCTGCTCGACGTCGGTGAGCGACACGCCCTCCTGGTCGACCATGCGGCTGATGCCGTCGAGGATGCCGATTTCGGGCGCACCGTGAGTGGTGAGGACCTTCGTTGATGAGTAGCCGCCGTCAACGAACGCGATCACGATGTCGGTGAAGGTCCCGCCGACATCAGCCCCGATACGTAGACCCATAGTCAGACCCTCGCTCTCGGTGCAGCGAGGGAGGCGATCGCCGCCTTGAGGTCGACTGCGGTGGTGGGTTTGACGAGAGCCATAGCTGGATAGTTACGCCGTTCTTTCGAATACGGCAACCTTGACGTCATCGAGAGCATTGGAGGAACTCAGCAACCGACCGGAACGTGACCGCATTCACGCTGGCGGCGAACACGAGCTCACCGTCACGCCGTAGCCTTCCCTCGAGGCTTCGACACTGACGGATCAGGCCATCTGATCTCGCTGCGGAGTCCATCCGCTTCGGCACCGCAGCGGATCGTTCTTGGCTCGACGATTCAAGGCCAGTCCCGCAAGGAGTTTGCATGCAGATCGCGTTGTACCGGCTTGGTCGGTTCGCTGCCCGGAAGCCCTGGACTGTCCTGGGTATCTGGTTCGCGTTTTCAACACTGCTCGTGGGTGCGTCGGTCGTCGGGGGTAAGGCGTTCGAGGACGAGTTCTCCGTTCCCGGTCTCGACAGCGACAAAGCCCTGGTACTCCTCGAGGACGCCCAGTCCGTCGAGGCCGGGATTAACGCCCAAATCGTGGTCGCGGCCACCGACGATGGCGGAGGGATCGCCGATCGGACTTCGGCGATCGAGGCCGTACGCGCCGAGTTCGCCAGCCTCGACGACGTTGTTGGCGTGACGCCACCCCAGTTTTCCCCCGACGGCAGCGTTGCGCTGTTGCGGGTGCTCTACCGGCCCGTCAACGAGTTGACGGTCGACTCACTCGAAGAACTCAAGGAACTGCAAGCCGAGCTCGATGGTGTCGACGGCCTTCAGGTCGAAGCGAGCGGTGAGATCTTCTTCACCTTCGAGGAACCCGAAACCGGCACTGGGGAGGCGATCGGGGTCATTGCTGCGATGGTCATCCTCCTTGTTGCGTTCGGCTCGGTCATCGCAATGGGTCTTCCGATCGGCACCGCACTGTTCGGGCTGGCGCTCGGTGTGAGCGCAATGGGCCTGATCAACCATCTGATTGACATTCCCTCGTGGGCACCGCAGATGGCGGCCATGGTCGGCATTGGCGTCGGCATCGACTACGCCCTCTTCCTGGTCACTCGTCACCGCGAGTACCTGAGCCACGGGATGACCGTCGAGGAGTCGGCTGGCCGGGCTGTGGCTACGTCGGGTCAGGCGGTGATCTTCGCCGGCGGCACCGTCGTCATTGCCATCCTGGGTCTCGCAGTTGCCGGGATCCCGTTCATGACTGCTGCCGGTGTCGCCACGTCGATCGTCGTTTTGTTGATGGTCCTGGCTGCGATCACGCTGCTTCCAGCCTTCCTTGGGCTTTCCGGTCACAAGATCAACGGGCTGCGTTCGTCTCGCCGGCGTGCGATCAACCCCGGTGTCTCGGCAGGGTGGGAAGCCTGGGGTGCCCATGTCTCGCGCCACGCCTGGAAGTACGTCATCGGGGTCACTGCGGCGCTCCTTGCCCTGTCGGCCCCGGTGCTGGCATTGCAACTCGGCTTCCCCGACGAAGGAAACCTGGGGGAGGAACGCACACAGCGACGGGCGTTCGACCTCACGACCGAAGCGTTCGGTGTTGGCTTCTCCGGTCCGCTGTTGATTGCGGTCGACACGGCAGGCGACCCGACCGTGGTCTCCGAGCTCGCTGCTGCGGTCGAGGCTGACGCGAACATCGTGTCGGTGCAAGTAGCCCCTCCGGTCGAGGGCAGCGACGTTGCGACCCTCCTCGCGTTCCCGAGCACCTCACCGCAGGACGCAGAGACCTACGAAACGGTGAAACGCCTCCGGGCCGACGTGTTTGTGAATGTCCTCGACGACGATCAGCGGGCCCACATCGGTGGCCAGACGGCCAGCTTCGGTGACGTCGGCAACCGGATCACGGAACGCCTTCCGTACTTCATCGCCGCCGTGGTCTTCCTCTCGTTCTTCTTGTTGACTGGCGTCTTCCGGTCGCCGGTGGTTGCGTTCAAGGCAGCGGTCCTCAATCTGCTGTCGATCGGTGCCGCATACGGCGTTCTCGTCATGATCTTTCAGTGGGGCTGGGGATTGAACCTGGTCGGCTTGAGCGAGACAGTTCCGATCGTCTCGTTCATTCCGATGTTCATGTTTGCGATCCTCTTCGGCCTTTCGATGGACTACGAGGTCTTCTTGTTGAGTCGCGTGCGCGAGGAGTACGTGCGAACTCATGACAACGACCAGTCGGTCATCCATGGGATCGCGTCGACTGCTCGCGTCATCACCGCCGCTGCGCTCATCATGATTTCGGTGTTCGGGGCCTTCGCACTCGGCGATGACCCGGCCCTGAAGATGGTCGGTATCGGTCTTGCGACCGCGATCTTCGTCGATGCCACCATCGTTCGGATCATCTTGGTCCCGGCCACGATGAAGCTGATGGGTGACCTCAACTGGTGGATCCCGGCCTGGCTCGATCGTCTCATCCCCCAGATCGACATCGAGGGCGACGCGGGCCTGCCGCCTCCAAACCACAAGACCGCTGACGGTGCGCAGCCCTTGGTGCCTGACCGCACTCTCGTCTGACGGAGCCCGAACCGCTGGTCGAATCGTTGCGCAGGGCGATGCACTTTTGGCTCTCGAATGAGGCAAAAACTAGGGTCATGCCATGGGAGAACCGACGATGACTCGCAGTGGAGAGGTCTTCGTTCTCGACCTCGGCGACGATCTCAACATGACCTCTGTGGCCTGGGTTGCGGCCATGAACGAGCTGCTCGACGAGGTCGATGCCGCCGACGGGCCAAAAGGGCTGGTCACCATGTCGTCGGCGCCGAAGCACTACTCAAATGGTCTCGACACCCCGTACATGGCCAAATGCACTCCCGCCGAGGTTGGGGCGTACGTCGAGAGCTGCTTCTCTCTGGTCCACCGGATCATGCTGCTCGGTGCGCCCACGGGCGCTGCAGTAAGTGGCCACGCCTTCGGGCTCGGGGCGTTCCTCGTCCTTGCGCATGATCAGGCACTGATGCGTGAAGACCGGGGGTATTGGAACCTTCCCGAGGTCCACCTCTCGATGAACTTCCCTCGGCCGCTGATGGCGGTGGTCGATGCCCGGCTGGCCAACAGCGAGAAACGGAAAGCGGTGGTCGTCGGTCATCGGTACACCGGACCCGAAGCTGCCGCCGTCGGAATCGTCGACGGCACAGCGGCACTCGAGACGCTGACCGACGCCGTCGTGGAAGGGGTTGGCGCAGTTGCTGCCACTGCAGGCGACAACCTCACACGTATCAAGACGCAGCTGTATCCCGAGATCGCCGAGATCACGGGCCGGTGAGTCAGACTGCGGCCGCCATGAGTGCGCCGTAGGCCGACAGCAACACTGCGCCGCCCCGAGTTTCGCGCTGCAGTGTTGGGGCCATGCGGTTCATCACGTAGGAGACTGTCATCTGGGTGTCGGGGTCGATCACTGCGAGCGAGCCACCCCAGCCACCCCAGAAGAACGAGTTGGGGCTCGGCAGCGGCACGCGAGCGCTGGGTAGTCCGAAGCCGAGGCCGTAGCGAAGGTCGGCATCGCCGGCGAGGACGTAGTCGCGGCCGCCGAACTGCTCCTCGGTGATTTGGGCCACGATCTCGGGTTGCATCAGTGTCACACCATCGACCGTGCCTCCGCAGGCGAGGGCCGAGTGGATCCGGCCGACCGAGCGCGCATTGCCAAATCCGCCAGCTGCGGGGATCTCGGCTGCTCGCCACGCACGAGATCTCGGCTCGGTCCCGTCCAAGCGACAACTCGTGCCCGTTCGCTGTGCGATCGAGCCGGAAACCCCAGCGAAGATCGGGTCGTGGCTTGGTGGGATCAGTTCGCCGCATCGGGCATCGAGTTCGGGACCAAAGCCGATGTGGAAGTCGGCATCGAGCGGCTCGGCGATCTCTTCACGAAAGAACGTCCCGAGCGACCGGCCGTCGACGCGACGGACGATCTCACCCTGCAGGTAGCCGTGAGTGATGGCGTGGTAACCGGCGGCAGCGCCGGGCTCCCACCACGGCTTCATGGCGGCAAGGATCTCGCAACACCGGTCCCAGTCGTAGAGCGTCTCGGCATCGATGGCAGGCTCGAATCCAGCCAACCCCGATGTGTGCGCCATCACCTGCGCCACCGTCACGTTTTCTTTTCCGTTGGCGGCGAACTCGGGCCAATACGTCGCCACCGGTTCGTGTGGCTCGACCAGTCCTCGGTCAACGAGCATCATGAGCGAGATGCCGCACATCGTCTTGGTCGTCGAGTAGACGTTGACGATCGTGTCCTCGGCCCACGGCGTACCATCGGGCGAGCGATCGCCAGCCCAGAGGTCGACCACTGGTCTGCCTTGCAGGGTTACAAAGGCGGAGGCACCGACCTCGAGGCCCTTTTCGAAGTTTCGGGCGAAGGCAGTACGGACGGCCTCCCATCCAGGCTCGACGGTTCCGTGGATCTCCGGGACGTCAGCCACGTGGGACGTCGATCCAAGGGATCTCCTTGTCGACTCGCGGTTCACCGGGCAGACCGAGCACCTGCTCGCCGAGAATGTTCTTCATCACCTCGGTGGTGCCACCCTCGATCGTGTTGGCCCGGGCCCGTAGGAACGCGTAGCCCTCGCCACCGCCGGTGCCGGAAAGATCGACCTCGCCAGGACGACGGAACGTGTAGTCGAAATCGACCTGCCCCGCCATGCCCTGGAGATCGATCGCCTTTTCGTAGATGTCCTGGTTGAGGGTGGCCATCATCGCTTTGCCGACCGAACCTTCCGGACCAGGGTTCCCGACCTTGGCGAGCTGACTGGCGCGCATGTTGGTGAGACGCAGAGTCTCGGCCCGGATCCAGAGCTTCATGACGCCGTCGCGGTTTGCCGGCGTCCTCGTATCGTCGGCGACTTTCTCCCAGATGCGTACGAGCTGTCCGATGGCGCCACTGCCTCGCTGCGGTCCACCTCCGCCGCCACCGCCACCACCGATCGCAGTGCGTTCGTTCATGAGCGTGGTGAGCGCCGCTCGCCAACCTTCGCCCTCGGCGCCGATTCGGTAGTCGTCGTGGACTCGCACGTCGGTCATGTAGACCTCGTTGAATTCGGCTTCACCGGTGATTTGGCGCAACGGCCGAACCTCGACGCCGGGTGCTTTCATGTCGAGAGCGAAGTACGTCATGCCCCGGTGTTTGGGGACGTTCGGGTCGGTTCTCGTCACGAGCATGCCGAAGTCGGCGATGTGGGCGAGCGTGTTCCAAACTTTTTGACCGTTGATCAGCCATTCGTCGCCGTCGCGCACCGCCTTTGTGCCGAGGCCCGCGAAGTCCGAGCCTGCACCAGGCTCGGAGAACAGCTGGCACCATTTCTCCTCACCGGTGAACATGGGGCGCAGGAAGCGCTGCTTCACTTCCTCGGAGCCGTGGGTGATGATCGTCGGCCCGGCGAGCGCGATGAAGAACATCGACGCCTCGGTCGGGGACGCGCCGGCGTGGTGGAGTCGCTGGTTGACGTGTCTCTGGAGTTGGGGGCGCACACCGAGTCCGCCGCAACCTTCGGGGTGCATGACCCAGGCCAGGCCGTGATCGAACTGGTGACCTCGGAACTCCTCGTATCCCTGGGCCTTGGGGTCGTGGGCCTCGAGAAGTGCGTCGATGGCAGCATCGACCCTCTGCAGTTCAGCGTCGCTCATCGCCAAAGTGTAGTGCGCGCAAGTTAACGGTCGCTAACCCGTGCCTTCGTCCTTGAGGTTGTGGTCCGGTTCGGGTTCGTCGGCGAGCGCCGGTTGAATGAAATGGCCGTTCGGTGCTGTGGCGTGCGGGCAACTACGTTCTCGACCCATGACATCTCTGGCTGAATTCATCGACGCCCATCGCACCGCGCTTGCCGAAATCAACGACCTCCTCGCCGAATTGACTGACGAGCAACTCGCCGTGCAGTCCCTGTGCCCCGACTGGGATGTGAAGGCTTGCATCGCCCACGCTGTCAGCATCGAGAAGGCGCTCACCGGTTGGGAGCCCGATCCCGAGCATCTGTTTGACTTCGGCGTCGTCATGTCGTTCATGGAGGAAGCAGCAGCGATGGACGCCGATGCGTTCCGGGCGGCGATCCGTGACATCGGCGATGCGCGTCTCGCCCACCTCGAATCGCTCGACCCGGCGATCGTCGATCAGCCGTCGATGACGCCGGTGGGGCTGCAGACGTACGGCAGCTTCCTGCAAATCCGGGTGTTCGACATGTGGGTGCACACTCGTGACTGCGCACTCCCACTCGGCATCGAATTGTCCGATGGCGGCGCGACCGCCGAGCAGGCGCTCAACGAAGTTCACCGGTCGATGGGCTACATCGCCGGCAAGAAGATCGGTCTCGAGGACGGTATGTCGATGACGGTGAACGTCACCGGTGGGGCTCCCCGGACCTTCCACGTTGCTGTCGATGGGCGGGCTGCTCTTGTCGACGCCGCCGACAACCCAACCGTCACCCTTACCGCTGACACCGAAACGTTCGTGATGCTGGCGTGTGGTCGTGTCGATCCGCAGGAACGCATCGACGCCGGCCGTATCTCGTGGAGCGGCGACGCGGCATGGGGCGAGAAAGCCGCCCACAATCTGCGCTTCACGATGTAGCTGCCCTGCGAAAACCGGCCCACAGTCGCGCAGTGCCGTCGCCGGTGACCCCTAGCCGACGAGGGCCATGGCGGCGTAGAGCGCCACACCGTTCTTCATGGCGTCCTCGTTGACACGCATGAGGTTGGAGTGGTTGGGTGCCGCAGTCTGCGGCGACTCGTCTTCGGGGCACACGCCGAGAAACGCCATCGCGCCCGGCACGTGCTGAAGGACGTAGCTGAAATCTTCGGCGCCCATGATCGCCCGCGGCATGATCGCGAATTTCTCCTCGCCGAGGATCTTGTGGGTGACATCGCCGACGAGTTCGGCCTGGTCGTCGTGGTTGACCGTGACGGGATAGCCGGGGTCGATCTCGGTCTTACAGGTGCAGCCATGCGCAGCTGAGGTGCCTTCGGCAACGCGTGCAAGGTTGGCCTTGAGTGTGGCCCGGGTCTCCTCGTCGTGGCTTCGAATCGTGCCTTCCATCCAGGCGTGAGGCGGGATGATGTTGTTGGTGGTGCCGGCTCGAACATGGGCGACGGTGACAAGCCCGGCGCGGGTCGCCTCGATCGAACGCCCCACCATGGTGTGGATGCCGGTGATCGTCTGGGCCATGGCTGGG
>CAJQPN010000060.1 GCA_905480195.1 uncultured Acidimicrobiales bacterium | reverse complement strand
CGAGTCCCTCGACCGTGGTGATCTCACGGTCCCTGACGCGACGTACCGGGGTGACACACGACACTCGTGCCTGCCCATCGACGAGCACCGTGCAGCAACCGCACTGACCCTGCGGCGAGCAGCCGTCCTTGACCGATGCGAGGCCGCACTCACCGCGAAGGACGTCGAGCAACGTTGACGTCTCGTCAGCGACCCGTCGGACTTCACCGTTGACGATGATGTGCATCGGTCGCAGGTTACGGTCACCAGCGATGGCCCAGTTCGACCGACGCACGTTCCTCCTCGGAACTACCACGCTCGCCCTGACTGCGGCATGCGGCACAAGCGACGACGTCTCGGTGTTCGGCGCGGGTGGAACCGGAGAGATCGCATTCCTGATCCCCGTCTTCGCGACCGGGGCCCGACAGGACCCGACGGTCGTCGCCGGCGCGCCACAACGGCTGACCTTCATCGTCGCCGACCCGATCGACAATCTGCGCGAGCAAGCACCTGCTGCGCTCGACATCCGTATCGAGCAGGCCGGTGAACTTCTCGTGGAGGCAAACGTCAGCCGAAGAGCCGACGGCATCATCACGCCCTACTTCCCGTTGACGATCGCGTTCGACGAGCCCGGCGAGTATTCGGCCTCGCTCCCCGGTCACCCTGAGGTCGCAGCCGTGTCGTTCACGGTCGTCGATGCCGACCAGGTGCCACTTCCCCAGGTCGGCGACAGGATCGAACCGACCGCCACGCCCACCATCGAGGATGATCAGGGTGTGAGCCCGATCTGCACCCGGGCAATCCCGTGCCCGTTCCACGACGTGTCGCATGCCGATGTCGCCATCAACGGTCGACCAACTGTCCTTTTGGTTGCCACGCCGGGCTTTTGTCAGACCGACATCTGCGGACCGGTCGTCGATCTGTTGATCGATGCAGCCGCCGACCGAGACGACCTCGACGTCATCCACGCCGAGGTCTACGTCGATCCGTCCGACTTCGCGTCGGGAAGCTTCCCAGAACTGACCTCGATCGTGCAGGCCACGCATCTGCCGTTCGAACCGGTGCTGTTCGTACTCGACGGCGACGGTGTCGTGTTGGCACGGGTCGACACGACGTTCGACCGCTCCGAACTGGCTGAGGCGATCGCTCTGGTTTGAGCCGTGACGCGAAACGACGCCGACCTGGGGTCGGCGTCGTCAAGGTCGCACTGATGCGAGAAGTTCAGCTAAAGGACTGACCGCAGCCGCAGGTGCGCTGTGCGTTCGGGTTGTCGATCGAGAACCCGGCATCTTGCAGGCCGTCCTTGTAGTCGAGCGTGGCGCCCTCGAGGAGTTGCGCCGACTGCGGATCGACAACCACGTCGACTCCCGAGAAGCCCTTGGTGATGTCATCGGCGGCCTTGTCGCTATCGAAGTACATCTCGTACGAAAATCCCGAGCAGCCACCGGGGCGAACGGCGACACGAAGAGCCAAGCCGTCCTCGCCTTCGGCAGTGATGAGTTCGCTGACCTTCGACGCGGCGTTATCGGTGAGAGTGATCATGTCGGGGCCTCCAAAGATGGGCGTCAATCAGAACCAACATGAGTGTACCGGCCGATATTCCTTCGGGGCTAGTGGGTCATTCATTTGGCCATGGCGGGACCTATCCTCAGAAGGTGACCGCCGCTCCCCCCACCGCAGATCACGTCATGGGTCTGATGAGCGGCGTGATCGATCCCGAGCTCGGCTCCGACATCGTCGAACTCGGCATGGCCAAAGGTGCGGACGTGTCCGACGATGGTGTCGTCACCCTTGAGATCGCACTCACCACCTCGGGGTGTCCGCTGCGGGCTCAGATCCAAAAAGACATCCGAAGCCGAATCACCAACCTGCCCGGTGTCACCCGGGTGAAGATCAATTGGGGAGAGCTCTCCCAAGACGAGCGCGCCGAGGCGATGGCGAAGGCCCGCTTCAACGTCAGCAAAACCGCACCCGACACCTCGATTCCATCGACTACCAAGGTCGTCATGATTGCCTCCGGCAAGGGCGGCGTCGGCAAGTCATCGATCACCACGAACCTCGCTGCGGCGCTCGCCCAGAAAGGACATGCGGTGGGAGTCATGGATGCCGACATCTGGGGCTTCTCCGTTCCCCGCATGCTGGGCGTCGAAGGTGAGCTGCTCAGCAAGGACGGCAAGATCCAGCCGGTGGTTCGCGAGATCGGGGCAGGTCGCCTCGAGGTCGTGTCGATGGGTTTCCTCGTCGCACAAGAAGACTCTGCCCTGATGTGGCGGGGGCTGATGCTCAACCGTGCTGTCCAACACTTCTGTCAGGACGTCGAATGGCCTGCTGACCTCGACTACCTGTTGATCGACATGCCACCCGGTACCGGCGACGTGCAGATGGGGCTGGCCAAGATGTTGCCCAGAGCCGAGATGATCATCGTCACCACGCCTGCGCTCAACGCCCAGAAGGTCGCGGCCCGCGTGGCCGACATGGGACGCAAGAACTATCTCCGCATCGTCGGTGTCATCGAAAACATGTCGGAGTTCGTCGCTCCTGACGGCAGCCGCCATCCGATCTTCGGTGCCGGCGGTGGTGCGCAACTCGCCGCCGATGTCGGCGCACCGATGCTTGGAAGTGTGCCGATCGAGTCGATCGTGAGCGAGGGCGGCGATCGAGGTGAACCCGCCGTATTGGGCGAAGGCGCAGCCGCCGAGGCCCTCCGCGCGATCGCGACCCTCGTCGCCGAGGAGTATGTACCGCCCGTCGAGATGGCGGGCTGCAGCGCCCGGATGCTCGACGCAGCGATGGCAGCCCTCGACGCACTCGACGAAGACGCCACCGCCGCAGACGCGACCTGATCGCCGTTGGTATCGGCAGAGCCGGAGTCGGCTCCACGAGCGAATCACTCGCCAGCGTCGAGTCCTGGCTGTTCGTCATCGCGGGCGTCGTAAGTCGCCTCGCCGATGTCGATCACGTCGCCGCTGCGGAACCCACCGCCGGGGTTGAAGCCAGGACCGAAGCCGGCCGCCCCCGTCGCCGCTCCTCCGATCGTGGCGGACCGGATTCGTTCGCCGTATCGCGCCATCAACCAGGTGCGCACGATCACACGCGTTGGCGGGAGTAGCAGGAGAAGACTCACGGCGTCGGTGATGAAGCCGGGAGTGAGCATGAGTGCGCCACCAACGGCGATCAGAACGCCGTCAACGAGTTCTTTGCTCGGAAGAGACCCCTCGGCCAGTCGCTGTTCGACACGACGGATGGCCCCGAGGCCCTGCTGCTTCACCATCCATGCACCAACCGCCGAAACGACGATGACGAGCGAGATTGCGTTCAGCCACCCGATCCCACCGGCAACCTGAGTCAGCACCCAGATCTCGAGGATCGGAACAACGATGAACAAGACTGCCAAGATGCGAAACATGCGTCGATCAGCGTAAGGCGCTTCGCGAACGGCGAGATGGGCAACGGGACTTCTAAGCTGCCGACGTGCCCTCCCCCGGTCCCACCGACCGTCCTCCGTCTGTCGACATCCTCGCCCGCTCAATCGCCGACGTCGGCCTTCCACACCCGATGCTGGTCGATGCAGCCCGAGCCGCCATCGCCGCAGGAGACCCAGAATCGGCCCGTGCCTTCGCGATCGCGGCGAGCCGCCGGATGTTGCGACCCGTGATCAACGCCACCGGCACGATCCTGCACACAAACCTTGGCCGGGCACCGGTGGCTGTCCACCAAGACGAGCGCTACACGAACCTCGAACTCGATCTGATCAGCGGCGGACGCGGGAGTCGGATGGCCACTGCCGGCGACCTCATTGCCAAGGCGTGTGGGACCGAGAAGGCGATCATCGTCAACAACTGCGCAGCTGCGATTCTTCTGGTGCTGAGCGGCCTCGCGGACGGACGCGACGTTGTGGTCAGCCGCAGCGAACTCGTTGAGATCGGCGGTGGCTTCCGCATCCCCGAGGTCATGGCCCGAAGCGGGGCGAATCTGATCGAGGTCGGCACGACCAACCGCACCCGTGTCGCCGACTACGCCAACGCCGTGGACGATCCTGCGACCGACGTCGGCGTGGTGCTGCAAGTCCACCAGTCGAACTACAAGATCGTCGGTTTCACCGAGGCCCCGACCATCGCCCAACTCGCCGGACTCGATGCGCCCCTCGTAGCCGACATCGGTTCCGGACTCCTTGACAGCCGGTGTCCCTGGCTGAAGGGAGGTCCGCCCGGCTGGCTCGCCGAGGAACCCGCAGCTCGACAAACGCTCGCCGCCGGCGCCGGACTCGTCACCTTTTCCGGGGACAAACTCTTCGGTGGTCCACAGGCCGGCATCATCGCAGGCGATGCCGAACTCGTCGGTCGCTGCGCCGAACACCCCCTGGCGCGAGCCCTCCGACCGGGAGATCTCGTCCTCAGTGCACTCCAGGACACAGCACTCGCCTACCTCAGCGAAGACGGTGATGCCATCCCGTTCTGGCGAATGGCGGCACTGACCGTCGATCACTTGCGCGGTCGGGCGGAGGCGTACGACGCTGCGGGCGTCGGTGACGTCGTCGACGTCCGGTCCACCCCAGGTGGCGGCACGCTTCCGGGGGTGGAGATCGACTCGGTCGGCATCGCCCGGATCGGCGACCACCGTCAAGCGCTTCGGAGCCTCGATCGGCCAGTGATCGCGCGAGTCGATGACGACACGACCTACATCGACCTGCGCACCGTGCACCCCGATGACGACGGCGCCGTCATCGAGGCGTTGCACTCACTCGGCTAATGCATGTCGTCGCCACGGCTGGGCACGTCGACCACGGCAAGTCGACCCTCATCAAGACCCTCACCGGTACCGACCCCGACCGACTCGAGGAAGAGAAGGCGCGGGGCCTCACGATCGACCTGGGATTCGCCGGCACGAAACTGCCGTCGGGACGGGGCGTCTCGTTCATCGATGTGCCGGGCCACGTTCGGTTCCTCAAGAACATGCTTGCAGGCGTCGGTGGAGTCGATGCGTGCCTATTCGTCGTTGCCGCCACGGAAGGCTGGAAGCCCCAGTCCGAGGAGCACCTCCGCATCCTGAGCCTGCTCGGGATCGCGCACGGCGTGATCGCCCTCACGAAGGTCGGCCAGGCCGATGACGATCTCGTCGAACTCGCCCAGATGGAAATCGCAGAACGCACCGAGGGCACGTTCCTCGCCGACGCCGAGATCGTGCCGGTTGATGCGATCGACGGTGTGGGTGTCGCCCCGTTGGGAGAAGCGCTCGACCGGTTGCTCGAGGTCACGCCGACCGCGACCGATCTCAAACAACCTCGACTCTGGATCGACCGGGTGTTCGCAGCCAAAGGTGCCGGAACCGTCGTGACCGGCACACTCACCGGCGGCATGTTGCGGGTCGACGATGAACTCGTGGTGTTGCCTGGCGGCCACGAGGTCCGGGTCCGTGCGCTCCAGAGTCAATACGCCGATCGAACCAAGGTCGGTCCGGGAAATCGTGTTGCCGCGAATCTGTCAGGTGTCTCCTATGACCTTCTCTCGAGAGGCGACGTCCTCGTTCGAAATGGCGACTGGCACGTGACTCGGCGAGTCGATGCATCGCTCCAGGTGCTCGGCTCGCTCGACCGGCCGGTCACCCGACGGGGAGCACACCTCGCCTATATCGGGTCCGGTGAACATCCTGTGCGGGTCCGAGTGCTCGGCCCCGATGCAATCGACCCAGGCGTCGAAGGCGCAGTCCGCTTCCATCTGCCAGTCGGCTTACCGCTCGTGCCCGGCGACCGCTTCATCCTGCGCGAATCCGGCCAGGGCGTGACCCTGGGTGGCGGCGAGATCCTCGACGTTGACCCTCTGGTGACCGCAGCGAAAGCCAAACCTGACCGAGACGTCGATCGCGTCGTCCGCGAACGTGGCAAGGTCGACGTCGAGCACCTCCGCCGCCTCACCGGCGAGCACCGCGCACCAACGGTCGGGAACTGGGTGGTCGACCCTGACATGCTCACCGCTGAAGCAGACCGGCTCCGAACCGAGATCGCCGATGCGGGCCCACTCGGGCTCGACCTCGCCCGGGTCGACAATTTCGGACGAGCCGTTCTCGAAACGCTCGTCGATCTGGTGACCGACGGTGGCCATGTCCGTTCAGCGGCCACCGGCGACGCGCTCGCCGAAAGTGATCTCGTCGCCCGCTTCGCAGCCGACCCCTTCAACCCGCCCGACCCTGAACCAGGCGAACAGGCTGAGATCCGCGAACTCATCCGGCGCGGCGACTTGGTTTCGCAGTCCGGCGTCGTCTTCGCTGCGTCAGCGATCGACGAGGCCGCACGGGTGGTTGCTCGGCTGCTTGCCGATCAACCCGATGGCATCACGGTGGCCGATGCCCGAGACGCATGGGGCACTACCCGCAAGTTCGCGATTCCCCTCATCACCCGGCTCGACGAGACCGGCGTGACGCGCCGCCGCGAAGATCTTCGGATCGCTGGGCCGCGACTGCCCAAAATCTGACAGTACGTCGGTTCAGACGGTGCTGAGACTGCGGCGCTCGGCTTCGGAAAGACCACCCCAGATCCCGTGCTGCTCACGGATCTGCAAGGCGTAGTCAAGACATTCCGATTGGACGGGGCACGCTTTGCAAATGGCCTTCGCCGAGGCCTCGCGAAAGCGCTTTTCGTCGCGCCGTTCGGGTGCAGGTGGAGGGAAGAACACCGTCGACTGGGGGCCCCGACAGGCCGCCCGAAACTGCCACTCCACCTGGTTGGTGCTGCTCGCCATGGAAACTCCCGATTACAACGCCAGTAGATAGCAGACAGCGCACTCGGATCACAAACGGATTCGGCGGACGGCCGGTCGATCGCAACCCTGATGGGGCCGGCGTCGTGAACGACTCCGGCGTCGGACCCAAGTCAGGTGTCGAGAGGAAGATCGCTCTCGCCGTCGCTCTTGCGGTGCTCGCGATAGTCGCGAGCACCGCCTTCCTCGGGCTCGATCTCGAGGTAGAGGCCCTCGATGGCGACGACGCGAACGGGATCACCCTTGGCAATCGGGGTCGTGCGGTTGACCCTGGCTCTCCACGGAGCCCCATCGACGAACACAACACCTTCCTTCTTGATGTCCTCGGCGGCTTCGCCCATCGAGCCGACCATCCACTCGCGTCCGATCGTGGGAGTCCCGAAACGGGTGCGGATCATGGCTGGCATGCCCGAGATCATCGACAAGGACACGCCCACGATGCCGGTGAGCAGGGCAATGATCGAGATCCCCATGCCATCGAAGAGAAACAACGAACCGACGATCAGGCAGATCGTGGCGATCGCCGACCAGGCCTGGGAGACACCCGTCTGGACGTCGATTGCATACCCCAGCATCGCAATCACCAGCAGTGCGACCGCCCACGGTCGCGTTGGGAGTACATCGAGGCCGAAGCAGCCAAGAATGAAGCAACCTGCGCCGAGCACGCCAGCGATCCCGACACCTGCCGTGTAGAGCTCGAAGATCAACAGCCCGGCGCCGATGAGAAACAGCAGATAAGCCATCGATGGGCTGGCGAAAGCGTGCATCCAGCCGTCGAACAGCGGCAGCTTCCAGAAGCGGATACCTGAGACGGGGACTCGGACCGCTTCGTCGCCGGAGTTGTCGATCTCTGACTCGAAACCCGGGAGGTCAAGCACGAAGAACGCAATGGTCGGCGAGTCGCGATCGGTGAGGCCGAACTCGCGCACCGATTCCTCGTCGACTGTGCGATCTCTGAGTGTCTCGGCAACCGCCAGGAAATTCTCCGAAAGCAGTTCCTCGTCGATCGCCAGATCCCCGATGTTGCCGAAACTCGAACCGACCGACACGGCGATTTCGTCAGTCACTGCCAGGAGTTGGGCGACTCTGCCGTACGCCGCAGCACCCGAAGGACCGACCCATGCATAGATCGGGATCTCGGCGTTGTGGATACGACGGGCGAGTGCGTCGAGGCGTGCATCACCGATGACGGCTTCGGTGCTGTTGACCTGAAGAACGAGGCCACCCGAGCCGGCACGCTCGGTCTCGTCGATGAGCCGCTCGAGGTAATCGGCGACAACGTCGTCGAGCAGACCCGACATCTGGAAGACGTCAAAAACACTCGGATCGAGGGAGTCCTGGGCTGGCACGATCGGGGCCGACTTCGCCCCCACGGTGTTCGTCATCGACAACAGCCCGACCAGGACTGACAGGAAGGTGACCGATAGGGTGAGGCGCCGTCGCGGAGACGGCGAGCGGGCCACCGAGGCAGCTGACGGACCCGAGGAGGCAGATGGATCCCGGTCGTTTCTTCGCATCGTCGCGAGTCCTGATCGTGGCGGGGAAAGGTGGAGTGGGTAAGACGGTATCCGCGGCAACGATCGCCTCGGCTGCGTCAAGATCCGGGCGCTCTGTTCTCCTCGTGGAGGTCGCAGGACGCTCGGCGTCGGCTCCGATTTTCGGAGTCGAACCTCAAGGCTACGAGCAAGTCACCGCAGTCGACGAGACGGAGCAAGATGATCCTCCGAGAGGCCGGATCGTACTCCAGTCGATCACGCCCGATCAGGCGCTGATGGAGTGGCTCACCACCCATGGTTTCAAGGGAATCGTGACCCGCATGGCGTCGTCGGGCATCCTCGAGGTGGTCGCCACAGCCACGCCCGGGATCAAGGACCTGCTCGTACTCGGTCGGATCAAGGCATTCGAGAGCGAGGGGTCGTTCGACCTCATCGTCGTCGATGCCCCTGCTGCGGGTCACGCCCTCGGCTTTCTCCGCTCCCCCGCCGGTGTTCGCGATGCGGCCCGCACTGGAACGATCCATCGTCAAGCGGTCGAGGTTCTCGATCTGATCTCCGATCCGACACGGTGCCAGGTAGTTCTCGTCACGATCCCGGAGGAGACGCCGGTGAACGAACTCATCGAGACGTCCTTTGCGATCGAAGACGAGATGGGCGTGCGGCTCGGACCTGTCGTGGTCAACAGCGTGCTCCCTACCCTTGCCGGACTCGACGCCGATCTTGTGTCGCTCGACGTCTCCGATGCAGAACGGAACGCCCTGCAGACAGCAGTCACCTTTCGAGCCGGCCGTGCCGCCCTGCAAGACGAACAACTCACTCGCCTCGGTGCCGAACTCCCGCTCGACCAGTTCCGGCTGCCGCAGTTGTTCAGCACCACGATCGGGCCTGACGAACTCGCCGTGCTCACCAAGGCGTTGCTCGCCGAGATCGAGGCACTGCCGGAGGTCGAGTCGTGAGCACTGCCACGTTCGCCGAGTTGCTGGCGCAACGGCAGGTCGTGATCGTCTGCGGGACTGGTGGAGTCGGTAAGACCACCACGTCAGCTGCAACCGCACTCGCTGCGGCCGAGGCCGGGCGACGCGCCGTCGTCGTGACGATCGACCCTGCGAAGCGACTGGCCGATGCGCTCGGGATCAGTGAGCTTGGTAATACCCCGACGGTCATCGACGGACCATGGCCCGGCTTGCTCGCCGCGCTCATGCTCGACACCAAGTCAACGTTCGACGAGGTCGTGCGCCGCAACGCTTCCGATGACGACCAGGCCGAACGGATCTTGTCGAGCCGCTTCTACCGAAACGTCTCGGGCACGCTCTCGGGGACGCAGGACTACATGGCGATCGAGAAGCTCGCCGAGCTGTACGACAGTGGCGACTGGGATCTGGTGGTGGTCGACACGCCACCGACCCGCGACGCACTCGCCTTCCTCGAGGCGCCCCAAATGCTGTCGCGTCTGCTTGACAACCCGATCTACAAGCTGGTCACCGCCGGAAACCGCGGTGTGTTCGGGATAGCGAACAAGGCGGCGCAAACGGTCGTGCGACAACTCGCCCGTGTCGTCGGGGCCCACGTGGTCGACGAGGCAGTCGCCTTCTTCCAATCATTCAACGGCATGGAAAAAGGCTTCAAGGACCGAGCCGAAGCCACCCTCGCCCTCATGGGTGACGAGCGCACTGCATTCGTTCTGGTGGCGTCACCACGCAGCGACACCCTCGACGAAGCGCGCTATTTCCTGGACCGGATCCGCCAAGCCAATCTCGATGCCGCCGCCGTGATCGTGAACCGGATGCTTCCATCGACCGGGCTGTCGTTGACGCAGGCCCAGCTACTCCACGTCTCGTTGGCCGCCACCGACGGCGCCGGCGTCTCCCGGGCCTTGCTCGACCTCGCAACCGCAAGCGCAGCAGACGACGATCGGGTCGCCGACCTCGCCGAGGCTGCACCCCACGCGGTCCTTGCGACGGTGCCCATGCTGGCTGACGACGTGCACGACGTCGACGGTCTTCGTGTCATCGCCGATCTGTTGACTCGCTGATCGGGTCGAGTAACAGGACTGCAAGCGTGTCGGTGAGTTCCTCGACGCGTTCGGGGGCCATCGTCGGTGGTGAACAGGTCGTGTCGGCCCACCCCAAAAGCAAGTCGACGACCAGCTCATTGGCGTCCGATCGCCCAGTGGCCTCGTCGAAGTAGTCGAACACGTCAGTGAGCGCCGCGTGGGCGGCGTCGACTGGTCGGCGATGCCGACCGGGATCAGCATGGGTTGGTCGATACGAGCGAAGTCCTCCTCGGAAAAAACCGCGACACCGGCGCGAGCGCAGTGCAGCCATCAACATCAATGTGCACAACGTGCGCAAGATGTGAAAGGCAGCAGCCTGGCGTCACCGCCCGATGATTACTGACCGATCTCGTGGGTCTTTACGTAGAGCTAGCTCGAACTCACGCTGCTTCAACGATTTGGATGACGCCCTTGGAGGCGGCTGCTCGTGCTGCGTCTCTCAGGCAATCGCCGTTTCTGTTGCCCATGAGCAACAGTGAAAACACTGCGATATCGATTTCGCTTTCGCTGAGTGGGACGCCTTCACCCAGAGTTAACCACCAGGTAACAACATTGCTCGGAATTGCTCTTTGCTCTGAAGCCGCAGGGACTTACCCTGACGCTGCAGTGACCTTGAGCTGCCTCGAGAAGGAGAGCCACGATGTTATTTAAATTTGCCTGGACACATTCCCCGCAAGCCAGGGATAATACGATCAAATAATTTATGGCAACTGGTGGTATGCCACCTGAGGGCGCAACACTTGTGTCGCGCTATCACAATGTTGACGGAACTGGCGGTTTTGCGATCGTCGAATCCTCAGACCCGGGCGCCCTGGCAGACTATGCGCTTGACTGGAACGGAATGATTGAGATCAATATTACGCCCCTGATGGACGATGAAACCATC
>CAJQPN010000059.1 GCA_905480195.1 uncultured Acidimicrobiales bacterium | reverse complement strand
TCTTCACGTACCACTCCCAACGCTCCTGGTCGGGGCCGACGACCCAGGTTTCGGTCTTCCCTGCGTAGCAGCACACGGTGTCGTTGACGCCGGTGGTGTCGAGACCGGAATCGTCCAGCCGTGCCTCTGCCGCTTCAACTTCCTCGGACGTCTCGGTCTCGACGCCGAGATGATTGATGCCACCAGCGTTGTGGGCGTTCTCGAAGAGCACAAGCTTGAGGGGTGGGTTCTCGATAACGAAGTTCGCGTAACCGGGCTTTCGCTTGTGGGGCTGGGTGTCAAAGAGCTTTGAGTAGAACTCGACGGCGGCGTCAATATCACTGACATCGAGAGCAAGTTGCAGACGCATGTGGTGTCTCCCTCGGACCCTGCCCAACATCGTACTCGTCTCGCCGCCGATCGATCCGACAGCGGAGTTTCTCGTCAGGCCCCCGACGGGTCAGGATGGCAGTATGCAGACCCGACTCACCGAGGACGAGCTCGCCGTCCAGGATGCCTTCCGCACCTTCTTCGCGAATGAGTCACCATCCACTGTCGTTCGCGAAGCAGAACGTACCGGTGGCTTCTCCACAGAACTCTGGGCCGGTTTGGCGACGATAGGTGGCACCGGGATGGCGCTTCCTGGCGCCGTCGGCGGCGGTGATGCCACCCTCTGTGATCTTGCCGTCGTCGCCGATGTCTACGGGGCTCACCTTGCCCCGGTGCCGCTCATCGAACACGCCGTTGCAGCCCGCCTCCTTGCAACCATCGGTGGGCATGACGAACTCGTCGGCGAGCTGGCGAACGGGACGCCATTGGCCACCATCGCCCTTCGTCCGCCGGTCGACGGGATCGCCCGCTTCGTCCCAGCCGGCGCGGTGGCTGATGTCGTGCTCGCCCATGTCGGCGACGGCATCGTCCTCGACCGATCCGCTCCATCGGGCGAGACTCTGCCGAACACCGGCGGACTCGCCCTCGCCCACCGCAGGCTCACTGACGACGTCATCTCGGTCGACCACGCCGCCTGGAACCATGCCCTTGACGAATGGCGGGGTCTCACCGCAGCGGCGTACGTCGGTCTCGGGCGCCGGGTGATCGAGATGGGCGTCGAGTATTCGCGAGAACGGGTCCAGTTCGGAGTCCCGATCGGCACCTTCCAGGCCCTCCAGCAGGGATACGCGGATGCCTCGACCCGTATAGAGGGCGCCCACCTCCTCGCCCACCGAGCCGTATGGGCGCTCGAGACCCGACAGCCCGATGCGTCCCGGCTGGCAGGGATGGCGCTGCTCTTCGCCGCCGAAGCGGCCCGCTTTGCGACCGACCGCTCGATGCAGTACCACGGCGGCTACGGCTTCTCCGAGGAGTACGACGTGCAGCTCTACCACCGCCGAGCCACTGCATGGATTCTGCAACTGGGTGATCCCAGCCTCGAATACGCCCGCCTCGCCGACGGCGAGTTCGGGCCAGCCGTCGACGGAAGGATGGCCTGATGGACTTCTCCTTCCCGCCCGAAGCCGAAGCGTTTCGCAGTGAGGTGCGCGACTTCCTCGCCACAAACCTCACCGAGGAGATGATCGAGGCGACGCACGACGGAACCATGCACATCCCTGCGCTGCATCGAGCGATGGCTGAACGGGGCTGGCTCTCCGGGCCGGTTCCCGCCGCACTCGGCGGGGGCGGCCGCAGCGCGCTGGAATCGGTGATCCTGAACGAAGAGATGCAGCTTGCGCGTGCCCCGATCGATGCGATGGGTGTGACCGTCATCGTGGCGGCGATCCTGCTCGAACACGGCGACGACCATCTGAAGCAGCACGTTGTTCCCCGGCTACTCGACGGCAGTTCACTCGCCTGCTTTGGCTACTCCGAGCCCGAGTTCGGCAGCGATGTGGCTGCGGCCAAGACACGGGCCGAGCGCGACGGTGACGAATGGCTGATCAACGGCGCGAAGATGTGGACGACGATGGCCCACATCGCCGACTACGTCCTCTTGTTGACCCGCACCGACCCCGACGTGCCGAAGCACAAGGGCCTGTCATTCTTCCTGGTACCGCTCAACACGCCGGGCATCGAAATCCAACCGGTCCCGACGATGGCGATCGAGCGCTCGAACGCCACCTTCTACGACGATGTGCGACTGGGCGACGAGTGGCGGGTCGGCGACGTGAACGGCGGATGGTCCGTCATGAAGACTGCGCTCAAGTACGAGCGCGGGATCGCCGGGGGCCAGTTCCTCTCGCCGCCGGTGATCGACGCAGCGGTCGACTGGGCGCAGAACCACACTCGTCCCGACGGAACCAAGCCGATCGAGGATCCGACCGTACGGGAGAAACTCATACGAGCGCTCATTGACGTCGAGGTGTGCCGAGGGTTCGCATACCACTGCGCCGACCTCGCCAACCAAGGTGTGATGTTCGGCGTGGAGGGCTCCATGACCAAGCTGTTCGCGAGCGAGAGCTACAAGCGACACTGTCGCGACTTCCACGACATGATGGGCGCTGAAGGTCTGCTCACCCACGAGTCGGCCGATGCCCATCTCGGCGGTCGGATCGAAGAGAACCTTCGCCACTCGCCCGTCACCACCATCTACGGCGGGACGAGCGAGATCAACCGCAATGTTGTCGCCGAAGGCCACCTTGGCATGCCTCGGGCTCGCTGAAGCTGCGGTGACTTCGCAGGTTCGATTTCGCTGAGCTCAACCCCACCTCGGCCGCAGCGCACCGTGCTCGATTTTGGGCAGGACGTGCTCGGCCACGAGATCGCACTCGGCGATGTGGGGGTAGCCACTCAGAATGAACGCATCGACACCAACTTCCTGATAGGCCTGCAGCTTTGCCACGACCTGGTCAGGATCTCCCACGATCGCAGCTCCTGCGCCGGAGCGGGCACGGCCCACACCGGTCCAAAGGTTGGCTTCGGCATATCCGTCGTCGTCGGCAACCGCACGAAGCTCGTTCTGGCGGGAGACGCCGGCCGATTGCGTATCGAGCGACCGACTCTTGATCGAGGCGCCTGTGTCGGCGTCGAGTCGCGAGATCAGCCGATCGGCAGCCGCCCGAGCTTCGGTCTCGGTCTCGCGCACGATCATGTGAGCGCGCAGGCCATAGCGAAGCGTGCGACCGAAGTGTCCGGCCCGTCTCCGCATGTCGACGATCGTCTCGGCCACCGATGCCACAGTGTCGGGCCAGGTGAGGAACACGTCGGCAGCTTCGGCGGCACACTCCTTGGCCGCTTCGGAGAATCCACCGAAGTACATGGGAGGGCAGCCTGGGTCGACGGTGGCGATGCGCGGCGGATCGAGCGCAAAGTTGGCGAAGTCGCCGCTGATCTCCAGTCGTTCTCCGTCGAGGAGCGCCCGCAAACCGTGCATGTACTGGACCGTGCGGCGGTAACGAGTCTCCGAGTCGAGCGCTTGGCCCGGTATGTCGGAACTGATGATGTTGATCGTGAGCCGACCCCCGGCCAATTGGTCAACGGTTGCGAGCTGACGCGCAAGCTGCGGCAACCACATCTCACCGATGCGCACGGCGAGGAGGAGATGGATCTGTTCGGTGTGGGTTGCAATCGCCGACGCGAACGCCGTGGAATCGATTCCGAGTTGGTAGCCCGACGGCAACAAAATGTTGTCGAATCCGTTGCGATCAGCGCTTTGGACGATGTCTCGGCAGTGACCCCATGAGCTGACGAGCGCTGGGTCTGGCACCCCGAGAAACTCGTAGTCGTCGTCGCAGAGTGCACCAAACCACGAAATCTCGACAGGCGAACTCATGGGAGCGGCACCGCTTCGCTGTCCTGCACGATCCGGTACAGGTCGGCACGGTCAAGGTGCACGTTGAGTGCATCAGTGGCCGAGCGGAGACGATCGGGGTTCTGGGTTCCCAGCAACGCCACCGGCGCCGACGGGTGAGCGAGCACGAAGGCGTAGCAAAGAGCCGCACGGTCGACACCTTCTCGTTCGGCCAGCTCATCGAGGGTTGCGATCAACGCAGACTGCACGCCGTCGCCGGACATCAGGCGACCGCCACCGAGCGGGCTCCAAGCCAACGGCACGACGCCATCGCGCATACAAAGGTCGAACGTACCGTCACGCATCGGGCCGAGGAATGCCGGTGAGTATTCGGGCTGGCTCGTGGCAAGCGGCACCTCGAGGTGGGATGCGAGGGCATCGTGTTGCGCTGGGGTGTGGTTGGAGATCCCCACGGCCCGGATTTTGCCGTCCGAGACGAGCGAGCCGAGGGTGTCAGCCACCTGTACGGGGTGCGCGAACAGGTCGGGCCGGTGGATCTGGTAGAGATCGATCACGTCGACCCCGAGCCGCTGCAAGCTGGCGTCAACCGCCGAACGCAAGTAACCGTCACTCGAGTCGTAGGGGATCGGCGGCATGATCCCGCCTTTGGTGGCAAGCACCATCCGATCACGCAAGTGGGGCGCGACGGCCAAGACCTTGCCAAGCACTTCCTCGTTGCCACCGAAGCCGGAGCCGCCGTAATCGAGTCCGTAAACGTCGGCGGTATCGACGAGATTCATGCCCAGATCGAGTGCGGTCTCGATCAACGCCTGGGCCTGGGATGTCTGGCTGGTTGTGAGTCGCCAGCACCCGAACCCGAGAGGACCGATCGCGTCGAGACCGGCGGGCAAGGCACGCGCTCCGGCACGCACGAGGGAGTCGCTCATGGCCGTATGCTACCGCCACGCTGAAAGCGCTTACAGGGCCTCGATTGGGGGAGGCGGCAGTATGACGAGCCTGCGATACGGCATCATTGGCAGCGGCATGATGGGCGTTGAGCACATCGAAAACCTGAAATACGTCGACGGCGCAGAGGTCACAGCGATCGCCGACCCCAACCCTGGAAGCCGCGAGCTCGCTGGTGCAATCGCTCCCCGCGCCATGCACTACACGAACCACCGCGCACTGATCGAAGACGGCGCATGTGACGCAGTCATCGTGGCGTCGCCCAACATGACCCACATCGACGTCCTACGCGATCTGCTCGCCACCGACCTGCACGTCCTCGTCGAAAAACCGTTGTGCACGACTGTCAAACACTGCTACGAGGTCCTGGATCTCGCCGAGGGCCGCGATGCCATCACCTGGGTCGGGCTCGAGTACCGCTACATGCCTCCGATCGCCCGGCTGATTGAGGAGGTCGACGCCGGTGCCGTCGGTACCCCGCGGATGGTCGCGATCCGCGAGCACCGGTTCCCCTTTCTCGAAAAGGTCGGAGACTGGAACCGCTTCTCAGAGAACACCGGAGGCACCCTCGTCGAGAAGTGCTGCCATTTCTTCGATCTGATGGTGCGGATCATGCCGGGCACACCGATCAGTGTCTTCGCCAGCGGCGCCCAAGACGTCAACCATCTCGACGAGTCCTACGACGGCCGCACCCCCGACATCCTCGACAACGCGTTCGTAATCGTTGACTTCGATGACGGCGGTCGAGGCCTACTCGACCTCTGCATGTTCGCCGAGGCGACCCGCAACCAAGAGGAGCTTTCCGTCGTCGGCGAGAGAGGCAAGGTCGAGGCCTTGATCCCCGATGATGTGATTCGCATCGGCCGCCGTGGCGAGCACTGGATCGGCGGCATCGAGGAGCACGATGTTGTCGACGAGTCGATCCCCTATCAAGGCCACCACAGCGGATCGTCGTACATCGAGCATTTGCGTTTCAGGGACGCCATTCTGGGGAACGCAGATCCCGAGATCAGCCTCTATGACGGGCTCTTGTCGGTGGCGATCGGCGCAGCCGCACACCGGTCGATCGACGAGGGCCGGCCGGTCAAGATCGCTGAGTTCCTCCGCTAGGACTTCGGCGGTCCGGTCGTGGCCCGCACGACCAACTCCGTCTTCACTTCGTGGGAGTAGAGCACGCACTGGTCGTTCTGGAGATCTTCAACGATCCACCGCGCAGCCATCGCCCCACTGGCCGGTGGGTCCTGCCGCACAGTCGTGAGGGCCACGGTGTTCGATAGCGGATGATCATCGATCCCGACGATCGACAGGTCGTCGGGAACCGCCAGTCCGCGCTCCACCGCCACCCCCCGAGCACCCATCGCCATCTCATCAGAGATTGCAAAGATTGCAGTCGGGGGTTCGCTCATATCGAGGAGTCGGTGCGTCGCCTCTTGCGCGCCGACCACCGAGAAATCACCCGCTTCGAGAAGGTTTGGATCGACGACGATGCCGCTCCGGGTGAGGCTCTGGATGTAGCCCTCGCGACGACGCCACGACACCTCGGTTTGCATCGGGTCGTCGCGCATTCCCTCAACCAACCCGATCCGGCGATGCCCGAGATTGAGGAGATGATCGACCGCCAGCCGGGCAGCCGAGATGTCGTCTGGCCGCACCGATGACAGACCGGGGTAGCTGTTGCCGATCGTGACCACCCGCAGTGCAGAGTTGCGAACACGCGCTGCTTCGTCGGCCTCGAGCCGGATATCGACCAGGACCAGCTCATCGACACGGTGGTGCATTCGATCGATGTCGGCGACGAAACGGCGACGAGCATCGGGGCCGGCGACACCGACAACCAGCACCTCGTAGCCTGCTTCGGACAGAACAGCTTCGACTCCACCGACGACCTGGGCGCAGAACAACCCGCAATGTTGGCAACTGCCACACAGATCGTGTGTGAGCTGCCGGCGGCGAGTTTTGCCGCTGCCGGGTGGGCGCGGTAGCCCAGTTCTTCTGCGGCAACCTGAACCTTCTCCCGGGTGCTGGTCGCAACGTGGTCAAGCCCCCGTAGCGCACGGCTGACGGTTGCGACCGACACCCCCGCTGCTCGGGCTACATCCTCGATCCTCGGGTGGTGGTCGTTGGCCGCCATCACATCAAGTGTGGTGGAGCTGGCCTCCAGAGACCAGTCTGGCCCCGCACCTCGGTAGCCTCCAAACCTCACGGGACGTGGCGCAGCTCGGTAGCGCACCTGCTTTGGGAGCAGGGGGTCGTGGGTTCAAATCCCGCCGTCCCGACTAGAGAAACACCTGGCCAGAGTGGATTTTGGTTTGGTTTTCGGTCGGCCTGTGCTCAGCCGTTGGGTTCAGGGACACGTCAGGGACACGCGACTGGTGCTCCGCACTGGGTTCGTTCGCTTCTTCTCCGAAGGCGGTCGGCTCGTTTCAGCAGGTGCTCGCAAGAACTTTTGGGCTTTGTTGGATGCACCGATCGTGCCCAACTTGGGTTGATCAGCTGCTTGAGTACAGGTCCGTAAACGCTTGCGTTGGAGCCGAGCCTGGGTTGAGGGAGCACCAGAGGCGCACTCGAGCCTTGGTCAGTGTTGCGGTGGTATCGGTTCCAGCTGGCACGAGAACGATTGACCTTCCGGCTTTGGCGCGGGCGTAGACGCTGGTGATCGCGTTGTGTTGGTGTTGTTGTGGCCAGGCGATGGCGATGAGTTTGTCGAAACCTTGTTGCTCTGATCGTTTGAGCCACTCACCCGCATGAATTCTTCGCCAGTTGGCCGCTGCTTGGCACCGGTTAGAGCCGGTTTCGTGGCGGGGATGGGTGTTGCCGCAGAGGCCGCAGCCCGATTGCGGGGTTACTGCTGGGGCAGTTGATCGAGCACGTTCCAGCAGGAGCCGGCTGCGCGATGGCCTCGGGGGTTTGGGTTTTGGCAGCCTAGGTGATCGAGGACGGCTGGTATCGCTCGTCAAACGTGTGGCGGCTCCTTCGGCTGCGGGAAATGATCTCCGTCTTTCGACTTGACGGCCTTTGAGCTCGGCAGCGGTTGCTTGAATCGAGCCAATGCGTTCAAGAACCTGGCGCAGCGCTTCTCGTTGTTCCGCGACGATTTTTCCAATCGCTGGACCTCCTGGGCCGCTGAGCCTGATGACCTGCTTCCAGGTGCAGTTACTGCATTCTCTGATAGCCGAAATATTGAGGTAGCCGGTCTGGATGACTTTTCTGTTGAAGGTATCGAGGCCACAGATTGGGCATCTGCGTGTCATTGCACTGGGGGCCTCAACGTTTGGTCCGCAAGCTGGGATGTGATCCAGCGAAGCTGCTCGGCGCGGACCATCACGTATTGCCGCCCACTCCTGTCTGCGCGTTGGGCGAGCTCTGCCCACCAGGTTGGGGTGGTTGGGAGTGAGCTGTATGTGCCGGAGTAGCGGTTTGGGTAGCCAATCCGTGTGCCGTCGAAGATGCCGAGTTCTTCAAGTTGGCGTCGTCGTCGGAGTTGCAGCGCGATGGACGCTTTGAACTCGATTTTGCGGCCGAGTGAACCGACGTTGGCCAGCACTCGCGGCCAGACAGGCCCGGAAGTCATGGTTTCTCCTCATTGCACCTGGCGTTACCACCGTGCCCGCCGGGTCGGTTGGCGGATTGTCTTGGGGCCAGGACCCTCGAATCCTCTAAATGAGATCTCTTTGTTGGGCTAGGGGTTGCAGCAGGTTCTGCAGGGGAATTTGGCGGCGGCTTTTGCTCTGCCGATTCGGACTCGAGTGATCGGGGCAGTTGTACCGCCGGAGCGTTCGACTTGAACGAGGGCGGAGTCGGCCGCCACGCTGTCGTCTTCGATGCCGAGGGCTTGTGTCACGATGCTGTTCAGCGACGGTGAGCTGAAATCGGTGGGTTCACCTTGGGAGTAGAAACGGCCGTCGTCGGCTGTCACGTCTGGGTCCCAGTCGACCTGCACATCTGTTGGGGAGGTGTAGGTGAGTTGT
>CAJQPN010000058.1 GCA_905480195.1 uncultured Acidimicrobiales bacterium | reverse complement strand
TCGCCTCGAACCGGAAGCCGTACCTTTCCGACGAAGAACTCGAGGGCAAGAAGCTCGACCTTGCGCTCGGCACCAGTCTCGCGCTGCTCACGATCACGGCGGTCACGTTGCCGCTCTACTGGCTCGGTGAGCCGGGCCGTCACGAGGGCCGCGATCTCGACACCTGGCGGATCTTCACCAATCGCGGTGAGGAGATCTACGTCGAGGGGGCGCAGTGCGTCAGTTGCCACGGCCCTGAGGGGTCGGGCGGTGCCGTCAGTACCGCCATCACCTCGGACTCGGGTGAATTCATCGCCCAGGTGTCATGGAAGGCACCTGCAATCGACACCGTGCTGTCGCGCTACACCGAAGACGAAGTTCTCCACACGCTGAACTACGGCCGCAACGGCGTCATGCCGGCCTGGGGTGCCGGCGGCGGCGGTCCGCTCACCGATCAGCAGCTCGAAGAGATCCTCTTTTATCTTCGCAACATCCAGATCACCGAAGAGGAGATCCGTGAGCAGGTTGCGAGCGGTGTTGAGGACGGTGCAAAAGATCTGATCATGGCGACGAGTGCCGAGCCGTGGGCGGTCGACCTCCGGGCTGCGAGGGCTGCCGCCGACGAGGCTGCCTGGGCTGTGACCCTTATCGCCCGCGACGAGTTCGGGTTCGACTGCGCTGCAGCCGAAGGCGTTCCGGAGTGCGACGCCGCTGCTGCGGCGCGAGACGTGCTCAGGGCCTCGACCGATGCGGCCTCCGGACCGCTACAGGCGGCGTTCGAGGCTTGGTGGGACGACGTTCAGGCTGCCCAGCAGACCGCGCGTGACATCGCGGTTACTGCAGATGCGTCCCTCGCCGACGAGGGCAACGAGGAGCGGTTGCGCTTCGCAGCACTCGAGATCCTGTCAACCCCCGGTGCGTTCGAGGGCCAAGCGGCGTACCTCCAGTACGGCGAGATTCTCTTCGCCAACAAGGCCGCAGCCGGCACCTACAGCTGCGCTCGCTGTCACACGTACGGCTGGAGCTTCGACGCAACTGGTCCGTACATGGTCGAAACGAACGGCACCGACGAAGCCATCCTCGACGAGTATGTACAGGGAGGAGGCTTCTTCGGTCCGAACCTCCGAGGCGGCTCGACACTCGACCAGTTCGAAACGGCCGGCAGCCATGCGTCGTTCATTGAGCGCGGCCAGGCAATTGGCGCGGCATACGGCCGGGGCGGCTCCGGGGGTAACGGTCAGATGCCCGGTTTCGGACCACTCACCGAGTCGAACCCGCAGGGCCCAGGTATGGGCCCCGGCTCAGGCGTCGAGTTCCGGTACCCGGCGCTACTCACCGCTGATCAGATCGATGCGATCGTTGCGTTCGAGAGGACACTCTGATGGAGATGATCGACCTCATCGCGGGTCTCGCCTGGGACCCTGAAATTCGCGGTTTCCTCGCCGTGCTCGCCGGGTTCATCACCTGGATGGGCTCGATCTGGCTTCTGCTCAGCACCAATTCCGGGACCCGCCTCGGCACCATGCTCGCCCTCGCCGGCTTCTTCGGTTGGATGGCGATCATGGGTTCGATCTGGTGGATCTACGGCATCGGCTGGGCCGGTGACGCGCCCACCTGGGGTGAAGTTGAGATCGTTGAAGGTACCGATGATGAAGGCCACCTGACCTACGCGGCGCTCGACGAAGCGAATGCCTTGCGTTCGGAGTCGCTGCCCTCCGCCCACGAGATCGTGGTCGAAGCCGCTGCTGCAGCCGAGACCGATTTCGGTTCAGGCTGGCTCACCTCAGGTCCGAGCGGCCTGACCAACGACGAGGCCGAGCGCCTGATCGAGGTCCAGACCGCTTGGCTCGAGTACGGCGTCGTCACCGTCGACAGCCTCACGGCTGATCAGAAGGAAGGGCTCAGCCCAGGCGAGATCGCTGACCTAGCCGCCGAGGAGCAAGCGAAGAACGAGGCGACCACGCTGTCGGAACTCGCTGCCGTCGCTCCGGGTCTCATCGATCCGGAATCCGTCGAACTCGGCGGCTGGACCCTTCTCTCCACCGCTGAAGCCGGCGAGGCGCAGGCATCGGCAATTGCAATGGTTCTCGAGTCGAACGACTTCTCATTCGGAAGCCAAGCCGAGTTCAAGCTGCTCGACGCCTTCACGATCGGCGGCAAGAAGGGTCTCCCTGAAGACCCGAACATGTGGGATCGCGTCTGGACCAAGATCCGACAGACTGCCCAGATCACGCACCCGACTCGCTACGGCGTGGTCCAGCTGCAGCAGGTCACCGAGGAGTCGATCACCAACCTCCCGGGCAGCGCTCCGCAGCGTCCGGTCGTCGATGCTGAGGAGCCGATCGTCTCGATCGTCATGATCCGTGACCTTGGCAACGTTCGACTGCGACCAGCGATGGTCACGATCGGTTCGCTGCTGATCTTCTTCGCCCTCTGCTACATGCTCCACGAGCGCGACAAGCTCGTGATGGCGCGGCGGGCCGAGTTTGAAGGGGCGTAGGCCGTGCTAGGCCAGTACCTGCCATTGCTGGCGCTGTTTGTGTTGGCCTGCTTGTTCGCGGCCGGTAGCTTCGTCGCTTCTGGCCTTCTGGCCCCCCGAAATCCCTCGATTGCGAAGCGTTCGGCCTACGAGTGCGGCATCGTGCCGACCAAGGAGACCCCTGAGCGGTTTCCGGTGAAGTTCTTCCTCGTCGCGATGATTTTCATCGTGTTCGACATCGAGATCATCTTCTTCTACCCGTACGCAGTCGCCTACGGGGGCCTCGGTTTCTTCGGCCTCGTTGTCATCATGGTGTTCACGTTCACCGTGTTCGAGTCGTTCGTGTACTTGATCTCCAACGGTGCTCTTGAGTGGGGCCCGCTACAGCAGTCCATGGCGGTGTCTGGTGCCGTGTCCCCCGAGCGCACTGCGGAGTCGACGATCCGGCGCGTCGGGACCGACGGACGCGAACCCCCGCTCGCTGATGGCCACAGCACGTCCAGCGAGGCGGCCTGATGAAGATTCCTGGGATCGGTGACTCAGCGGCCATCGCCGAACAAGGTCTCGAAGGCTTTCAACACAACTTCATCACGGGCAACGTCGAGAATCTCGTTCAGTGGGCCCGAGCCCGCAGCCTCTGGCCTGCGACCTTCGGTCTGGCCTGTTGCGCGATCGAGATGATGGCGACCGGTGCTGCGCATTACGACCTGGCCCGCTACGGAATGGAAACCTTTCGTGCATCACCCCGCCAGGCTGATCTCATGATCGTTGCGGGCCGGGTGAGTCAAAAGATGGCCCCGGTGCTGCGCCAGGTTTACGACCAGATGATGGAGCCCAAGTGGGTCATCTCCATGGGCGTGTGTGCCTCGAGCGGCGGCATGTTCAACAACTATGCGATCGTGCAGGGTATCGATCAGGTCGTGCCAGTCGACGTGTACGCGCCGGGCTGCCCTCCGGGGCCCGAGACGCTGCTCCACGCCATCTTCACGGTTCACGAGAAGATCCAGTCTGGTGAACTCACCCAGCGTCGCAACGCAAACGGTGGAGGTGCCGGTCTCACCATCGAGCAGCGCGACGGGCAAACCGCCGGGCTGACGATCGGGGGCTGACGGTGGGCGACGAAGCGGAAGTCGCCGCGGAGACGATGCAAGAGGTCGTCGCTCCGGCTGCCACTCGATACGGAATGATCGACGCAGGCGGTGGCGTTCTCCACGCCGTAGCCGACACCTACCTCGAAGGGTGCGCCGAGGCACGAGCCGACGGCTTCGGCCAACTGATCGACCTGACTGCGGTCGACTACCTGACCTACGGTGCACCTCGGAACCTCCCCGCTGCTGTCGAGGCCGAGCGTTTTGAGGTCGTCACCCAACTCATCAACCACAGCACCCGCGAACGCATCCGCATCCGCACCCAGGTCAACGCCGATGAGCCAGTCCTCCCGACCTTGTTCGATCTTTGGCCCGGTGCCGAGAACCTCGAGCGCGAGGTCTACGACATGTTCGGCATCGAGTTTACCGACCACCCTGATATGAGCCGGGTTCTGATGCCCGAAGAGTGGGTGGGCCATCCACTTCGCAAGGACTACGCCATCGGCTCGATTCCTGTGCAGTTCAAGGCAGCGAGCGACGAACGATGACGGTCACCGAAAACAATGAGGCGATCGACGGCGCCGAACGCGTCAGGCGCCGGGGTGACGACTCTGCGGTCCTTCGCCTGAGCGAAGCCGACGCAGCGATGATCGGCGCTGATCCAGACGCAGCCGACGACGAACGCGTGCTTCTCAACATGGGTCCATCACACCCGTCGACCCACGGAGTGCTTCGTCTCATGCTCGAGATGGAGGGTGAGACGATCCTGCGAAGCAAGCCGGTCGTCGGCTACCTCCACACCGGCATGGAGAAGCAGGCCGAGCAACTCACCTTCCTCCAAGGCTGTACCAACGTCACCCGCATGGACTACGCCTCGCCGCTGTTCACCGAGCTGGCGTTCAGCCTCGCCACCGAAAAGCTCCTCGGTATAGAGGTTCCCGAGCGTGCGGTGTGGATCCGCATGCTGATGTGTGAGCTCAACCGCATGAGCTCACACCTTCTCTTCATGGCGACCAATGGCATGGACCTTGGGGCCGTGTCGATGATGATCTATGGCTGGCGGGAACGAGAGGAGGTGCTGCGGTTCTTCGAGAAGGTCACCGGCCTCCGCATGAACCACAACTACATCCGTCCAGGCGGTGTGGCAGCTGATCTCCCGGACGGATGGCAGGCCGACGTCGAGCGCCTGCTGGAACTGATTTCACCCCGCCTTGAGGAGTACGACATCCTCATGACCGGTCAGCCGATCTGGCGCGAGCGGCTGCAAGGGGTAGGCGTGCTCAACGCCGACGAGGCACTGGCGTTGTCTGCAACGGGGCCGATCCTTCGGTCCACCGGCTACGCCTGGGACCTCCGCCGCGACGAGCCGTACCTCGCATACCCCGAAGTCGACTTCGACGTCATCGTCGGTTCGTACGGCGACAGCTTCGACCGTTACGCGATCCGCCTCAATGAGATCCGCGAGTCGATGCGCATCGTCGAGCAGATTCTCGACCGCATGCCGACGGGCGACTACCGAGTCCAGGACAAAAAGGTTACGCCCCCGCCCCGCGTGCGTATCGACCAGTCGATGGAAGCGCTCATCCACCATTTCAAGATCTTCACCGAAGGCTTCAAGGTGCCCGAGGGTGAGGCGTACGCAGCGGTCGAATCACCGCGCGGCGAACTCGGTATCTACATGGTGAGCGACGGCAGTGCCACCCCATACCGTATGCACGTGCGCGGCCCGAGCTACATCAACCTCCAGACCATGCCGCACCTCATGCAGGGCGGCCTGATCGCCGACGGTGTCGCCATCATCTCGAGTGTCGACCCGATCATGGGCGAGGTTGATCGATGAGTTACTTCACACCCGGCAACCTCGAGATCGCGAACGAGATCATCTCGCGATACCCGGTCGCCAAGTCGGCCCTCATCCAGCTTTTGCACCTAGCGCAGGAGCAGGAGGGTTGGGTTACCGACGACGCCATGCGGCAGATCGCAGAACTGACCGACACCACCCCAGCCGAGGTCAAGGGAACCGGATCGTTCTACGAGATGTTCAAGTTCCATCCGGTCGGCAAGTACATGGTCAACGTTTGCACCAACTTGTCGTGCCAGCTTCTCGGGGGTGAGGAACTCCTCGCTCACGCCGAGAAGACACTCGGCGTGAAGGCCGGCGGCACGACTGCCGACGGCATGTTTACGATCGAGGACGTCGAGTGCATCGCTGCCTGCACCGAGGCGCCGTGCCTCCAGATCAACTATCGCTACCGCTTGCGGGTCAGCGGTGACGACTTCGACGACTTGATCGACGACATCCGCAACGGCCGTGCCGGCGACATACCCGAGCACGGTACGCTCGGCCGTGTTCGTCAGCACATTCCGGCTGCCGCCATGGCTGGCGTCCTCCCGCCAGAGCAGGCCAAGGAGCGCCCGGTCTGGTTGGCTCGTAACGATGAGCCGGCGCCTGCCGGAACCGCGGAAGGCGAGGAAGAGTGAGCCGTTACGTTCCGCACGCCCCTGGCTACGTCGATAACGGCGGCCCCAAGATCGTCACGTCGCGATTCGAGCACGACGACAGCTTCACGCTCGACCGGTATGAGGCAACCGACGGCTACCGGGGGCTGCGCCGTGCACTCGACCGCACACCCGCCCAGGTCCACGACGAGGTCCGCGAGGCAACGGTGCTCGGCCGCGGTGGCGCAGGTTTCCCCGCCGGCGTCAAGTGGGGCTTCATGCCACCCGGCAAATTTCCGTATTACCTCGTTGTTAACGGTGACGAATCCGAGCCGGGAACGTACAAGGACCGACTGCTCATGGAGCGCGATCCTCACCAGCTGATCGAGGGCTGTCTCATCACCTGTTATGCGCTTGGCCTCGCCCAGTGCTTCCTCTATGTCCGCGGCGAGATGGCACTGGCACAGGAACGCCTCGCACGAGCGCTCAACGATGCGTACGCCAAGGGCTACGTCGGAAAGAACATTCTCGGCACTGACTTCAGCGTCGACATCACCCTCACGTGGGGCGCGGGGGCCTACATCGTCGGAGAGGAGACGGCGCTCATCGAGTCGCTTGAGGGCAATCGGGGCATGCCCCGTCTCAAGCCGCCGTACTTCCCTGCAGCGATCGGCCTCTACGGCCAGCCGACGATTGTCAACAACGTCGAGACGCTGAGCAATCTGCCGTGGCTGATGATGAACGGCGCTGAGGCGTACAAGCAGTTCGGCTCCGAGGCCTCGCCGGGCACGCGCATGGTGGCGATTTCTGGCCACGTGAAGCGACCAGGGGTGTACGAGATCGAGCAGGGCATCACCACATTCCGCGATCTCTTCTACGGCGACGACTTCTGCCAGGGTATTCGCGAGGACAACGAGCTGAAGATGTTCGTGCCCGGCGGTGGATCTGCACCGTGGTTCTTCCCTGAGCAACTCGACCTTCCCCTCGAGAGCCGTGCCGTTGGAGGCGAGGGATCGATGCTCGGCTCAGGCGCAATCATCGTGATGGACGAGACCACTGATGCGGTCAAGGCTGCCCTCCGCTTGGTCCGCTTCTTCGCCCGTGAGTCGTGCGGCAAGTGCACCCCGTGCCGCGAAGGCACCACATGGGAAGAGCGTGTCTTGCAGCGCATCCTCGACGGTGAGGGCCGGCCGAGTGACATCGACATGCTGCTCGACATCGCCGACAACATCAGCCCAGGCCCGTACCCGGTCGCAGCCGACCCGAACCAGGGTCTCGAGGCGGTTCCGTTCCCGCCGAAACAGACCACGATCTGCCCGCTCGGTCCGTCGTCGGTCGCTCCCATCACCTCGACGATTCGTCGGTTCCGCCACGAGTACGAAGCAAAGATCACCAAGCGCGACGCCATTCCGGTCAGCGCTGCCCCGATGAGCGCGGCGCTCAGCACTCGCGAGGTCGGCTGATGACCGACACCCACAGCGACACCAGCACGGTCTCCGTCACCATTGACGGTGTCGAGATCCGGGCCGAGGCCGGCGAGTTACTCATCGATGCGGCCGAGCGCACCGGAACGTACATCCCCCGGTTCTGCTACCACTCACGGATGAAGCCGGTCGGCATGTGCCGGATGTGCCTTGTCGAAGTCGACACGGGGCGCGGCCCGGCCCTGCAACCGAGCTGCATGATCCCGGTCTCGGAGGGGATGACCGTCGAGACCGAGTCCGATGCCACCAAGAAGGCACAGGACGGTGTTCTTGAGTTCCTGCTGATCAATCACCCGCTCGACTGTCCCGTCTGCGACAAGGGTGGTGAATGTCCGCTCCAGGACCAGACCATGGCCTACGGCCCGGGAGAGTCGCGGTTCGTCGAAGAGAAGCGTCACTTCGAAAAGCCGATACCGATCAGCGACACGGTGTACCTCGACCGCGAACGTTGCATTCTCTGTGATCGCTGCACCCGCTTCGCCGACGAGGTGGCCGGGGACACGCTGATTCACTTCATGGACCGGGGGAACAACACCCAAGTCAACACCTTCCCGAACGAGCCCTTCGCCTCGTATTTCTCGGGAAACACCGTGCAGATCTGCCCGGTTGGAGCGCTCACTGCGAAGCCCTACCGCTTCAAGGCACGTCCGTGGGATCTCGAAGAGACGGTCTCTACAGCGTGGACCGACTCCGTGGGTTCGCGCGTCACGGTGCAATCAAGCCGCAATCGGGTGGTTCGTCTGCTCGGCGTCGATTCCGATGCCGTCAACTGGGGCTGGCTGTCCGACAAGGAACGCTTCGGGTTCGAGGCGCTCAACGCCGACGCCCGCCTCACATCACCTCTTGCGCGAGGCGCCGATGGCGAACTCGTTCCGACCGGTTGGGGAACCGCACTCAGCGAGATCACGGAGGCGATCGTCGGCGTCGAACCCGCCCGAATCGGGGTCATCGGCGGTGCCCGCCTCACCAACGAGTCGCAATATGCGTGGTCGAAGCTCGCAAAGGGTGTGATCGGCACCGACAATGTTGACGCCCAGCTCGGTGATGGACTCCCTGCTGAGGCCGTGCTCGGACTGCCTCGTGCCACGATTGCCGAAGCTTGCCGGCCGGGTGGGACGATCATCCTCGTCGGCCCCGATCCGAAGGAAGATCTTGGTGCCCTGTTCCTGCGGTTGCGTCATGCAGTCGTGAACGACGGTACGACGCTGATCGAGCTAACGCCGGCCCGAACCGGCCTGAGCGGAATCGCTACCCATTCGCTCCATCCGCGGCCGGGTGAGATCGGGCAGCTCGCCCATGCGCTGGTGGCGGCCCGCAGTGGCACCTCCATCGAAGCGGCAGGCGTCTCTGCCGGTGCAATCGCCGATGCCGCCAAGGCGATCAGCGGACCGGTCACCGTCGTGCTGGGACGGTCCTCGACAGCTGAGTCCGCTGATGCGGTCGTCGACGCAGCTGTCGCGCTGTGTTCCATCGACGGCGTCAGCTTCTTGTCGGCGCTGCGGCGTGGCAACGTTCACGGGGCCCTCGAGGCCGGCATGGCTCCCGGCTTACTGCCCGGCCGCCGCACGCTTTCCGATGCAGGGGCGGTCGTCGACGCCTGGGGTTCGGTCCCGACCTCAGCCGGTATGGACACCGCAGCGATGCTGACGGCTGCCGCCGCCGGTTCGCTCGACGTGCTGGTGCTGCTCGGTGCCGATCCGCTGGCTGACTTTCCCGACCGAGATCTGGCCCAGCGTGCGCTCGCCGAGGTTGGCACGGTCATCGCGATCGAGACCCTGCCCAACGCATCGACCACGGGCTACGCCGACATCGTGCTCCCGGCTGCAGCTCCTACCGAGGCTGCCGGTACGTTCACCAATCTCGAAGGCCGTGTCAGCATCAGCGCACAGAAGGTCACACCGCCGGGCACAGCCCGTGCCGACTGGCAGATCGCAGCGGAGATCGCCGACCGCCTCGGTGGTGACCTCGGTGTCGAGTCCGTCGAGAGCATTCGGGCCGAGATGGCTGCGGTCTCCGATGTGTTCGCAGCCATCACCGAAGAGGCGCTCGCCGCAGACCCCATCGACGGGGTCCTGTTGTCGGGGGGCTCGGTTCCGGCGCCCACGGCGAGCGCAACGTTGGCTCCCGCCAACGATGCGTACTCGCTTCGCCTCGTCGCCACCCGACGTATGTACGACAATGGCACGATGGTCCAGGCCTGTGCAGCCAGTGCCGGTCTCGCTGCTGCGGTGCAGGTCCGACTCAATCCGAGCGACTTCGCAAAGCTTGGCATCGATTCCGGCACAATCGTCAAAGTCGTGTCCGGCAAGGGTGAACTCATGGCGCCGGTCAGCGTCGATGCAGGGGTGCCGGCCGGCTCTGCCGTCATCCCGACGAACGCGCCAGATGCGAACGCCAACCGGTTGATCGATGTGACGAACTCGGTCACCGATGTGCGAGTGGAGCGCGCATGATCCTCGGCCAAGACCCGCTCTACGCCGGCGACGTCTGGGACGCCCTACCCGTCACCGTGCTCAAGGCGGTTGCGGCGTTTGCGTTCTTGCTTGTGGCGGTGATGCTCAACATCTGGTTCCTCCGCAAGGTCATCTCCGACTTCCAGAACCGCGTCGGCCCCACGATTGCTGGTCCTTGGGGCATCCTCCAGACCCTCGCCGACGGCATCAAGCTCTTCTTCAAGGAAGATCTCGTGCCGGACAACGCCGACCGTTTCACGTTCAAGCTTGCGCCGTATCTTTCCCTGGTACCTGCGTTCCTGACGTTTGCGATCGTGCCGATCGGTGGAGATTTCAACGGCGACGGCAGCCGAGACGGTCTGGTCACGATCCTCGGGAAGGACACCTTCCTCCAGGTCGCCGACCCCCCGATCGGCATCCTCTTTTTCCTCGCGATGTCCTCGCTCGCCATCTATGGGGTGATGCTCGCCGGTTGGAGCTCCGGGTCGAAATACCCTCTGCTCGGGTCGGTCCGGGCGTCTGCGCAGATGGTGTCGTACGAGGCCGCCCTCGGTTTGGCCGTGGCGGCGGTGGTACTCCAGTCCGGTTCGTTGTCGACGCACGACATGGTGTTGTCGCAGAGTGCCGGGTTCACCAGTTGGGCGATCCTCACGACGGGGGTTGTTCCCTTCGTTGTCTTCTTCATCGCCGGCACTGCCGAGCTCAACCACCCGCCGTTCGATCTCGTCGAGGCCGAACAAGAGCTCGTCGGTGGCTTCCACACCGAATACTCGTCGATCCGGTTCGCGCTGTTCTTCCTCGCGGAGTTCATGAACCAGATCACGATCGGCGCCATCATCGTCACCTTGTTCCTGGGTGGTCCGCAGGGTCCATCGCTCTTCCTCCCCGACGGCTGGTGGGTCGGTACCATCTGGTTCTTCCTGAAGCTGTCGTTCTTCCTGTTCGCGTTCGTCTGGATCCGGGCCACACTGCCCCGTTTCCGCTACGACCAGCTCATGGATCTCGGGTGGAAGTTCCTCATCCCGCTGTCGTTGTTCTGGTTGATCCTGCTGTCGGGTCTGCGCATCGGTGACGCGAACGGCTGGGGCCTCGGCAACTATGTCGGTTGGTTCATCGCCTGGTTCACAGGCGCTGCCTTCCTCGCCGGCCTGCTGTCGATGGCGGTGAAAGCGGCGCGCGTTGAGCGGCTTGCCGAAGCGGCGGAGAAGGAGGCCAGTCGTGGCTGACGGTTCGTACCTCAAGGGCTTCGCAGTCACCTTCAAGAAGCTGTTCGAAGATCGTGTTACCGGCGACTACCGAGGGGGCAAGGCGAAGGAGGGTGCACCGGACGAGAAGCGGGTCAAGCCCGAACGGTTCCACGGTCGCCACGTTCTCAATCGCTACGAGGACGGCATGGAGAAGTGCATCGGTTGCGAGCTCTGCGCCGGCGTATGCCCTGCCAAGTGCATCTATGTGCGTGGTGCCGACAACGACCCGGTCGAACCGACCTCGCCCGGCGAGCGATTCGGCTACGTCTACGAAATCAACTACCTCCGTTGCATCCACTGTGATTTGTGCGTTGAGGCCTGCCCAACGCAGGCCATCACCGAGTCGAAGCTGTTCGAGTTCTCGTTCACCAATCGCAGCGATGCGATCTACACCAAGGACGAGTTGCTCGTTGACGACGACGGGAAACCCAAGCAACTCCCATGGGAAGACTGGCGTCTGGGCGAAGATCAACTGACCTCGGGCTGGATGCGGGCCACCTCACCGGCCGGTGATCATCGCTACGAAGGCGTCGTGCATTGGGCGGGCGAACTCGGGTACGGCGTCCGCGACCCGGAGCCGGCGCAGGAGGAATCCTCCGATGGCTGAGCTCGTGACCTTTGCGGTGGCTGCCGTCTTGATCAGCGTTGGTGGGTTGGGCGTGATCGCCGCCCGCAACCCCGTGCACTCTGCGCTGTTTCTGATCCAGACACTGATCGGCGTCGCCGTTCTCTTCGTGGTCCAGGAAGCGCACTTCCTTGCGGCGGTGCAGGTCGTTGTTTACGCAGGCGCGATCGTCATCCTCTTCCTTTTCGTCATCATGTTGTTGGGAGTTGACAAGGCTGAAGACCTCGGCATCGAGCCGATCGCCGGGCAAAAGCCGCTCGCCGCCATCGTCGGCGCGGCGCTCGCAGCTGCGGGAATCGTCACGGTGGTCGCTGCTGTCGACGGTGCCACCGGCGTAGCTGCGGCCCCCGGCATCGGAGAGAATGCCCTCGACAACAGATACACCGATATCGAGCGAATCGGCCGCGTGCTGTTCACCGACTACCTGCTGGCGTTCCAGATCACCGCTGTGCTCTTGACCATCGCCGTCATCGGTGCCGTTGTGCTCACCCGCACAGTGAGGGCCGACGACCTGCTCGACGATCTTGACCCCGTCACCATGGACCTCGCCTCGCTCGCTCCCGCGGGTGCGAACGACGGCGACCATCAGGCGCTGGCTGACGAGACCGACCACGGGGAGGTCGTCTGATGTTCGGCGAAGTCGAACTCACGACCACGTACTACCTCGTGCTGTCGGCGCTGCTGTTCGCCATCGGCGCGACCGGGCTCCTGGTCCGGCGTAATCCCCTCGTGATGTTTATGTGCGTCGAGCTCATGCTCAACGCAGTCAATGTCTCGTTCGTGGCATTTGGCACCGACCTCAACGACGTCGGTGGCCAGATGGCCGTGTTCTTTGTTCTCGTGGTCGCCGCGGTTGAGGTCGTCGTTGGCCTAGCCATCGTCGTGGCGATCAACCGGCGCCGGCGGTATGCGACTGCCGATGACGTGGCGACACTCAGGGGTTAGGTGAGGGGCTGACCATGCTCGATGCTGTCTTTTTGATCCCCGCCTTCCCACTACTCGGTTTTGTCGCGATCGTGCTTTGGGGCCGTCGGCTCGGAGAGCCCGCAGCAGGGTGGCTCGCCACCCTGGCGATGGGCGGTTCCTTTGCAGCTGCGTTGGTGACCTTCGCCGGCCTGCGTGCCGAAGAGCCCGAGGAGCGTCGCTTCGTGCAGACGCTGTGGGAATGGGTTCCGGTCGGCGACTTCTCGGTCGATGTCGGTTTCCTGGTCGATCCGCTGTCGATCACCATGACGCTGTTCATCACCGGTGTCGGTGCCCTGATCCATCTGTACTCGATCGGCTACATGCACGGCGACGAGAACTTCTCGAAGTTCTTTCTCTACTTGAACCTGTTCGCCTTCTCGATGTTGATGCTGGTGCTCGGCGACAACATGCTCCTCACCTTCCTCGGGTGGGAGGGCGTGGGTGCGTGCTCATACTTCCTCATCTCGTTCTGGTTCACCGACGAGGCCAACGCCACCGCCGGCAAGAAGGCATTCGTCACCAACCGGGTTGGTGACTGGGGCTTCATGATTGCAATGTTCCTGCTGTTCACCACGATCGGCTCGATCGATTACGTCGACATCTTCGGCAACGCCAGTGAACTCAGCGAGGGAACGGCAACTGCGATCGTGGTCCTGTTGTTCGTGGGCGCAGCCGGCAAGTCGGCCCAGTTCCCGCTCTACCTCTGGCTCCCCGACGCCATGGCCGGCCCCACGCCGGTCTCGGCGCTGATCCACGCCGCCACGATGGTCACCTCAGGCGTCTATCTGTTGACCCGCGTCAACCCGATCATCGCTGAGTCAGCTGCGTGGGCACCCACCATGATTGCGTGGATCGGCGTCGGCACCGCCCTGTTCGCTGCGACGATTGCTGTCGCCCAGAACGACATCAAGAAGGTCCTCGCGTACTCGACGGTCAGCCAACTCGGCTACATGTTTCTCGCCGTCGGGACCGGTGCGTATGTGGCAGCGATCTTCCACATGATCACCCATGCGTTCTTCAAGGCGTTGTTGTTCCTCGGGTCGGGATCGGTCATCCACGGGATGCATCACCATCAGGACATGCGCCACTTCGGTGGACTGCGCAAGCTCATGCCGGTCACATCGGCGACGTTTATCGTCGGCTGGCTCGCGATCGCGGGCGTGCCACCCTTCTCGGGCTTTTGGTCGAAGGACGAGATCCTCGCCTACGCCTACGACGATTCGAAGGCGCTGTGGGCCGTCGGCCTCGTCACTGCGGTGCTGACCGCCTTCTACATGAGCCGCCAGGTCTTCATGACCTTTTTCGGCAGGTACCGCTATGCCGACGCGCTGCCCGAGGAACTCCAGTTGACCTGGAACAACCGGGTCAGGGAAGCCGAGGCGAGAGTCGTAGAGGCCGAGGCCGGCCTCGCATCCGTCAAGGAGGAAGCGGTTTCGTCTGCCGACAAGGTCGAGAAGGCACAAGAGAAGCTCGCACAGCGTGAGACCGAAATGGATGACGTCGATCCGAGCGACGACAAGGCTGTCGAGAAGGCGGCGAAGAACCTCGACAAGGCTCGAGAGGCTGTCGTCAAGGCGCAGGAGAGTGCCCAAGAGTCGGTCGCAGCGATCCGGCCCCTACAAGACAAGGTCGAGACGATCCGGACCGAAGCGTCGATCATCTCCGTCGAGGCCATCAACGGGATGTCCGACGAAACGGTGCTCAACGATGAGGAGCTCCCGGCTTCGGTGAGAGAGCGTCGAGAGTTCCAGCCGCGAGAATCGCCGTGGCAGATGACCGTCCCCCTCGGCCTTCTGGCCATCGCGGCGATCGGCGCCGGCGGCATGAATCTGCCGTTCACCAAGGATCTCCACTTTCTCGGCAAATGGCTCGAACCCTCCCTGTTCCACAACGAGGCCCATCTGAAGCTTTCGGGCACGGAGTTGTGGGTTCTGGCGATCATCGCTGTGACCGGCGGGCTGATCGGCATCTCCATGGCTGTCCGCATCTATCTGCACGAGAAAACCGAGCGGGCGACGGTCGAGCTCCCGATCCTTGCCGACGCTTGGAAGTACGACTCGGCAGTCACCAACTTCATGGGTGGGCCAGGCCGGAAGTTCTTCGACCTGGTCTCCTGGTTCGACCGAACCATCGTCGATGGTGCCGTCAACGGCACCGGCCGGCTCGTGCGTTCGGTCGGTGGCGAACTTCGGGCCATGCAGTCGGGACTGGTTCGTAGCTACGCCGCATTGATTGCGGTCGGCGCGGTGGCCCTCATCGCCTGGTTCCTCGTGAGGACGACGTTCTGATGCAGTCACTACTCGCCGCATCGTCGGCTCCGGTCTCTTTCCCGCTCCTCACCACCATCGTGGTGCTACCGCTCATCGGTGCCATCACACTCCTCCTCCTTCCCAAGAACCGTGAAAGCTATTTCAAGGAAGTCGCCTTCCTGTTTGCCGCCGCAACGGCCGCTATCACCGCCTGGATGATGCTGGAGTTTGACAAGGCCGGTGCCGCCGACATGCAGTTTGTCGACTCGTGGACCTGGATCGAACGGCTCGGCATCTCCTGGAGTCTCGGACTCGACGGCATCTCGCTGTGGCTGGTCGTCCTGACCGTGGCGTTGTTCCCGCTCGCGATCATCGCGATCGAAGCCGAACACACGCCCAAGGCGTACTACGCCTGGCTTCTGGTGCTGGAGGCTGGGTGCCTGGGTGTCTTCTTGGCGCTCGACCTCTTCGCCTTCTTCGTGTTCTTCGAGATCGTGCTGGTACCGATGTACTTCCTCATCGGTCAATGGGGTCACGGCGATCGGGCCTACGCCGCCACGAAGTTCTTCATCTACACGATGTTCGGTTCGGCCTTGATGCTGGTGGGCATTTTGGCGACGGCGTATCTGACTGCCGCCGAGACCGGGAACCCACTCACCTTTGATCTCGTGACCCTCGCCGAGACGCAAGCGCTCGCCACCAACACTGCCCGCTGGATCTTTCTGAGCTTCGCTGTTGCCTTCGCAGTAAAGGTTCCGCTGTTTCCGGTCCACACGTGGCTCCCTGATGCGCACACCAACGCGCCCACTGCGGGCTCGGTGATCCTCGCCGGTGTCATGTTGAAGCTCGGGACCTACGGGTTCCTCCGGTTCGGTATCTATCTCTTCCCCGAGGCGGCGGTCTTCTTCGCCCCGGCGATGGTCGCCCTTGGCACGATTGGCATCATCTACGGCGCCATTGCTGCGACGATGCAGAAAGATCTCAAGCGCCTGGTTGCCTACTCGTCGGTGGCTCACCTCGGCTTCATCGTGATCGGCACCTTCGCGCTCAACACCGAAGGCTTGTCTGGTGGTCTCCTCCAGATGGTCAACCATGGCGTCTCCACCGGCGCCCTGTTTTTGCTCGTTGGTTGGCTCTATGAACGTCGCCACACCCGCGAGATCGCCAAACTCGGTGGCCTGCAGAAGCCGGCACCGATCTTCGCAGCGGTATTCATGGTCGTGATGTTGAGTTCGATCGGCCTGCCCGGCACGAATGGGTTCGTCGGAGAGTTCCTCGCCCTGATCGGCGCGTTCGCAGCATTCAAGTGGTTGGCGATCGTGGCGGCGACCGGCGTGATCATTGCGGCCCTCTACCTGCTGTGGGCGTACCAGCGCGTCTTCCACGGACCGGCCGAAGGCGAAAACGCCGACATGGCCGACCTCACCTGGTCGGAGGGCGCCGTCATCGTGCCCTTCATCGCGGCCATCTTCTTCATAGGCCTCTACCCGAAGCCCGTCCTCGAGCGGATGGAGCCGGCGGTCGACGCCCTCATCGCTCATGTCGAAGCCAACGTCGACGATTTCGAGGAACCCGACGCCGAGGTATTGCCGTCAGTATCGCTCGACCATCTAAATGGTGGCGAAAGCGACGGTGACGGGTCCGGATACGAGGAGGATCAGTGATGTTCACCCAGATCTCTGTTCCCGTCGCTCGCCCCGAGATCGTCTGGGAAGGTCTCGCCCCGCTGATCATTCTCAGCGCTGGGGCATTGCTGATCGTCATGTTCCGGTCTGTCATCAAACAACTGCCTCTGCGCGTGACCGCCCAGGCTGTTCCAGCCGTTGGTGCTGCGTCAGTGGTTGGCATGTGCCTCGCCTACGGGCTCGCCGGAACCGATGCGGTGTTCGCAGGCGTGCGCGGCGACATCGGTGACGGCGTGTTCGTCTTCGGCCTTGCGGTCGCCGCAGCGATCGGCGCTGCTGGGGCTCGAATGCTGCGGGTAGGCCTCGATGCTGCGCTCACGTCGGCGATCGGCCTCACCACGCTGGCGGCCACGTTCGGCTTGTGGAATGACCGACTCGAAGTCGATGGTGCCTTCGGCGCACTCGGGAACCAGTATGGAATCGACGGGTTCTCGCTGGTGATCACCGGCGTAATTGCAGCATCCATCGTCCTCGTCTCGCTCCTGCTCGACGACTACCTGCGCCGCGAGGGCATCGACGGTGTCGAGATGTATGTCCTCATGTTGTTCTCCGCCGCAGGTGGTGTGGTCATGGCCGGCGCCAACGATCTGATCGTGCTGTTCCTCGGCCTCGAGACCCTCAGCATCGCGGTCTACGTGATGGCGGCGATGCATGTCCGCCGCAGCGAGAGCCAGGAAGCAGGCCTGAAGTACTTCGTGCTCGGTGCCTTCGCATCCGCCTTCCTGCTCTACGGCATTGCTCTCGTCTACGGCGCCACGGGCTCGACGAATCTGATCGAGATTCGTGCCTTCCTTGCGCCGGTCATATTGATCGACAACGGACTGCTCATGGCCGGCTTTGCGATGCTGATCGTCGGTTTCGGTTTCAAGGTCGCCGCAGCGCCGTTCCACGCCTGGACCCCCGACGTCTACCAGGGTGCTCCCACGCCGGTGGTCGCGTTCATGGCTTCGGTGGTCAAGGCGGCCGGATTCGCCGCCATTGTTCGAGTGTTCGTGGTGACCTTCGCCGATTATGCGGCCGACTGGCAGCCAGCCGTCTACGGTGTCGCACTCCTCACCCTGATCGTGGGTTCTTTCATGGCGATCGTTCAACGAGACGTCAAACGAATGCTTGCGTACTCGTCGATCAGCCACGCCGGTTTCATCCTCGTAGGCGTCCAAGCGGCGAGCCCCCAAGGCATCAGCGCCGTGGCGTTCTACATCGTGTCCTACGCGTTCCTCGTCATCGGCAGCTTCGGCGTGCTCTCGGTGGTCAGCGGCGTGGGTGACCGAGCTACGAGCCTCGACGATCTCGATGGCCTCGCTAAGCGACGGCCCGCCCTGGCCCTTGCGTTCACGATCTTCTTGCTTGCGCAGGCCGGCGTGCCTCTGACATCGGGGTTCGTCGCCAAGTTTGAAGTGATCGGCGCTGCGGTCGAGGCCCGGTCGTTCTGGTTGGCCATCGCCGCGATGGTGACTGCCGTCGTCTCGGCATTCCTGTACCTCCGGATCGTTCTGTCGATCTATCTTGGCGAGCCGGCCGACGACGCCCCGACGATCCACGTGCCCCGCAGTGCGGGTCTGGCGATCGCCATCGCCGTCGCCATCACGATTGTGGTCGGCGTGCTCCCCGATGAGCTCGACTCGATCACGCGTAACGCCATCCCTCAGCTGGTCGCAGCAGGCTGATCCCATGGCGGACGACAACGCCTCCGCCGACGAGTTGCCGATCTCGTGGGACGAGGCGCGTGAGGTCGTCATCGTGGTCGCCACCGTCGCAGCGACGGTCATGCTTCTCGGGCCCGTGGTCGGCTTCTTCGGTGATCGCTACAGCGGCTTCTCGCTCGGCGACGACGTCGCTGAGGTGACCCGCAACGCCGGTCCCTCGGCCGGCCTGCTCGTCCTTGTCGCTGCCCTCATCTTGGCGGTGACCCCGCCAACCGACGTCGTGCCGGTGCTGCGTCGCTGGGTGGCCATCGTTTCGCTCGTCATTGCGATCTTCGCAGTTGCTGCGATAACGGTCGAGATGACCCGCCCCTCGGGATCCGGTGTGGCCGGGCGGCTGCAGATCGTGATGTCGCGCAGCGGACCGGGGTTGATGCTCGCTGCCACCGCACGGTGGTTGACGTTGCGCGTCGTGCCCTTTCATGGAGGGGCCCCGTGACCAGTGCAGGTTTTGGCAAGCCCGATGTCGGTTTCCGGGTGCACAAGCGAAGCCTCGAGCCGACGACGATGGCGCTGGGGGTCGAACAGACCCCGATCGATTGCTTCTTCGTCTGCAACGTCGATGATGCCCCGGCTGTTGATACCAGCGAGTGGAAGCTCACCGTTACCGGCGAGGCGGCAACGAGACGGGTTGTCTTGTCGCTCGGCGATCTCCAGGCGCTCCCCCAACACGATGTCGAGGCGTGGTTGGAGTGTGCTGGGAACGGTCGCCGATTGTTCGAGCTCGTCTACGGCCACAGACCGTCAAAGCTGGAAGCCGATACCCAGTGGACCCTGGGAGCGATGGGAATGGCATCGTGGCGAGGACCGCGCCTCGCCGACGTCGTGGCGCTCGCGGAGCCCACCGTTGCCGCAGCGTGGGTGAGCCCTCGAGGTCTCGATCACGAAAACGTCGAGGGCGAAGCGCCTCGGATGTGCATACCGATCGACAAGGCACTTGATCCCGACACGCTCATTGCGCTCGAGATGAACGGCCGGCCGCTCAACATCGCCCACGGTGCACCAGCGCGCGTGCTCGTACCCGGATGGATCGGGGCGTACTCGATGAAGTGGGTCGACCAGATCGACATCGCCGCCGAGTGGGTTCCGTCGTGGCGCAACGACGTGTACTACCGGCTGCGTGACCCACACGGCACCGACAATGGCCCGGCCACCGCCCACCCGGTCAAGAGTTCACTGGCGCTCGAGTGGGGCGAGGTCCTTCCGGCAGGCCCGGTCGACGTCGTCGGATACGCCCGAAGCGGAACGGGACGTGTCACGGCGGTCGAATGGTCGCTCGATCACGGCCCGTGGAACCACGCAGAACTTCTCGAGCTGCCCGGCAGGTGGTCGTGGACACCCTTCCGGCTTCGCGCTGAACTGACGCCGGGCCGGCACCAGATCCGTACCCGCGCTACCGACTCGAACGGGGCGACCCAGCCCGATTCGGTTCCGTACAACCCGAGCACCATCTTGTGGAATGCGGTCACACCCCACGAGGTAGTAGCCGAGTGATCGGGCTCACGCGCCACACCGGAAAATAAGCCGGTCGAAATCCGAGGCCGGTTCGTCACATTTGCTGTGATGTCAGCACAAAAATGACATGCCCGATCACGGTGAACAACTCCACGCGGCGGTAGCCTCACGGCGCTGGGAATCGCGCTGTCCCGGCTTTGTTCTGGCCAAAATTCCCTGAGTAGGCTCATCGTCCGTGTCGGATTTTCTTCGTAGCTACCTGACCGTCGGTATCTTCGGTCTCACCGGCGTCGCACTGGTCGGTGCGTTCCTCGGTCTCGGTCGCATTTTCCGACCCCACAATCCCACTGAGGCCAAGCTCGAGGCCTACGAATCGGGTGTCGATCCCACCGGTGACATGTGGTCACAGGTCAACATCCGGTACTACGTCTTCGCCTTGCTCTTCGTCATGTTCGACGTCGAGGCAGTCTTCATCTTCCCCTGGGCAACCCGTCTCGAGGTCTACGAGGTCTTCGGACTCGTCGAGATGGCGATCTTCATCTTCATCCTCTTGCTGGGTCTGATCTACGCCTGGCGCAAGGGAGTGCTCAAGTGGGCCTAGTCGAATCCGGAAAAGTCGGCGGTGGCCTTCAGACCCTGCTGAATATGAGTCGCAAATACTCCTTGTGGGTGTACCAGTGGGGTCTCGCCTGCTGCGCGATCGAGATGGGTGCTGCGTTCGCGTCGCCTCGCTACGACGTCATGCGCCTCGGCGTCATTCCGCTGCCGGCCTCTCCTCGTCAGGCCGATCTCATCGTCGTCTCCGGTACCGTCACCGACAAGATGGTTCCCTCGGTCAAGCGCCTCTACGAGCAGATGCCCGAGCCCAAATACGTAATCTCGATGGGTTCGTGTGCGAACTGTGGCGGCCCCTACTGGGACTCCTACTCCGTCACGAAGGGTGTCGACCAGATCATCCCGGTCGATGTCTACGTGCCGGGCTGTCCTCCCCGTCCCGAAGCGCTTCTCGAAGGCATCGTGTTGCTGCAAGAGCGCATCCAGAACGAGGACATGGCCGAGCGTTGGAAGGGTGAGCCGATTGTCGTCGACTGACACCCCCGAAGAAACGACTGATGCTGCCGAGGCCGCCCTCGACGGCCCTCGCAACGAACTCCTCGCTCGTCTTGCCAGCCAACTCGGCGATGGCCTGGTCGAGAGCCACCTCGTCCCCGGTGACGACTTGTGGATCCGCGTGACCCGAGAGTCATGGGCCGAGGCGGCCGGCTATCTCAACACCGGCCTCGGCTTCCAGTACTTCAACTTCCTGTCGGCCATCGACTGGATGCCCTCGCCCTTCGGCCGAGATATGGATTCACAAGTCGACCTCACGCTCGGCCACGACGAATCCTCTGAGATCGATGCGTCGCTCGAACACGGGGTCGCCGGTGGCGAGACCCGCTTCCAAGTCTTCGCTCGTGTCAACGACATCGTCAACGGGCTCGGCGTCACCGTGAAGGTCGACATCCCCGATGACGATCTCAGCTTGGTGTCTTGGACGAGCGTGTACGCAGGCGCGAACTGGCACGAGCGGGAGTGCTGGGAGATGTACGGGATCTCCTTCGACGGTCATCCCGGACTGCGCAATATCTACCTGCCGAGCGGATTCGAGGGGAACCCCCTCCGCAAGGACTATCCGCTGCTGGCCCGCCGCTTGAAGCCGTGGCCTGGCATCGTCGACGTCGAGCAGATGCCCGGCGGCGATGAAGAAGAAAGTGGAGACGACTCGTGACCGCCATCTCCGACCGGGACCAGCTCTCCTACATCGCTGCGCAAGCAGCTGACGCCCGCGTCAACGTCGAGCTCGAGACCGAGGGCATGACACTCAATATCGGGCCGCAGCACCCGGCCACGCACGGCACGCTGCGGATCGTCGCCAAGCTCGATGGCGAACAGGTCATCGCGGCTGACCCGGTCATGGGCTACATGCACCGCGGCTATGAGAAGCTCACTGAAGTTCGCACCTACCCTCAGGTCACTACCCTCATCAACCGCATCGACTGGGTCGGCAGCTTCGCGAACGAAGTGCCCTTCATCCTTGCCGCCGAGAAGCTGATGGAGGTCGAGGCGCCGCCTCGTGCCCAGTGGATTCGCACCATCCTCTTCGAGATGAGCCGTATCGCCAACATTTCCCTCTTCCTTGGCGACATGGGCTTGCAGGTCGGTGCCGTCACTCCTGCGTTCTTTGCGTTCCGCGACCGCGAGCACGTCCTCAACCAGATCGAGGCCGTCACCGGTGGTCGCTTCCACCCGAACTTCGACCGCATCGGTGGCCTCAAGGACGATCTACCGGCGGGCTGGATCACCGAAACCAAGCGTGCGATGAAGAAGATACGCAGCTTCTGCGACGAGATCGAAGGGCTCTTGCAGGGCAACGAGATCTTCGAAGCCCGCACGCGCGGCATCGGTGTCATCCCCGCCGACATCGGTCTCGGCTACGGCCTGTCGGGGGCCAATATTCGTGCGTCCGGTGTCGACTGGGACACCCGCCGCGACAACCCGTGCGGCCTCGTACACGACGAACTCGACTGGAAGGTCTGGACCCACGTCGACGGCGACTCGTTCGCTCGCTTCTGGGTCCGTCTGCAGGAAGTTCGCGAGAGCACGAAGATGGTCGATCAGTTGCTTGACGGACTTCCTGGCGGTCCGGTCATGGCGAAGGTGCCTCGCATCATCAAGGTTCCCGCTGGGGAGGCCTACGTCGAGACCGAGAATCCGCTCGGCGTTATGGGCTACTACATCGTGTCGAAGGGCGATCTCGTCCCGTATCGGGTCAAGATCCGGTCCGCTTCGTTCAACAACATCTCGATCACGCCCTGGCTGTTGAAGGGCGTCTATGTGCCCGACATCGTCACGATTCTGGGGTCGCTGTACTTCATCCTGGGAGACATCGACCGATGATCGCGGCCATCACCGATCCCTGGTGGTTCCAGACCACACTGCGCGTTGTCGGCGGTCTCGCTGCCGTGCTGCTGGTCGCCGGCACCCTGGTGTACCTCCACCTGTTCAAGATGGTGTCGTTCATGCAGAGCCGGCTCGGACCGATGGAAGCCGGGCCGTTCGGCTCGCTTCAACTGCTCGCCGAGGTCGGCAAGTTCATCCAGAAGGAAGACATCTTTCCTCGCAAGGCCGACCGCTTCGTCTTTGCGGCCGCACCCTTCGTGGTGCTCATGTCGACCTTCCTGTTGGTGGTTGTGGTGCCCGGTGGCCCCGACGCATGGTTCGTCGATTCCGAGATCGGCATCTACCTCGGCATGGCCGTGTCATCGGTGTCGGTCATCGGGATCCTCATGGCCGGTTGGGGCTCTGCCTCCAAGTACTCACTGCTCGGTGGGTTGCGCGCCACAGGTCAGCTGATCGCGTACGAACTGCCGCTCATCCTCGCCGTGCTCGGCGTCGTGATCCAGGCCGAGACGATGAACATGCAAGGCATCGTGCTGGCGCAGGCCGAGGGCGAAATCTTCGGCTGGGGTGCTATCGGCAACCCGTACATCCTCACCCAGGGTGTGGCCTTCTTGATCTTCCTCATCGCCATGCAGGCCGAGCTGACCCAGACGCCATTCGACATGCCGATCGCCGAGTCGGAACTGGTCACCGGCTACATGACTGAGTACTCGGGGATGCGGTTCCTGCTGTTCTTCATCGGTGAGTTCGCGACCGCGGGCGTGTTCAGTGCAATCGCAGCGGTGCTCTTCCTCGGTGGCTGGTACATCCCCGGCATCGACCCTGCCAACAACATCATGAACGTGCTCGGGCCGATCGTGCTGATCACGAAAGTCGTCGTGCTCACGTTCATCGTGTTCTGGGTGCGCTTCACCTTCCCCCGCTTCCGCGAGGATCAGCTTCAGAAGCTTGCGTGGAAGGTCCTCATTCCGATTGCCTTGGCCAACATCGTGGTCACCGGCGTACTCAAGGTCGCCTTTTAGGACTCGCTATGGGACTCGTACCAGGACTCATCAAGGGACTCGGTGTCACCGGTGGCACCATCTTGCGCACCGTCTTCCCTGACGGCATCAAGAAGCCAATTCCGAACCCGGTCAAGGGGGCCGAGACCGTTCAGTATCCGCACGAGAAGGAAGAGCCTTCGCCGCGCGCTCGCGGTGTCATCGCTCTTCACGAGGAGAACTGCACAGCGTGCATGCTCTGTGCTCGTGAGTGCCCCGATTGGTGCATCTACATCGAGGGCCACAAGGAGAAGGCCCCCCCTCGCCGGGCTGGCGGCAAGCCCCGCCAGGTGAACGCAATCGACCGTTTCGATATCGACTTTGCGCTCTGCATGTACTGCGGCATCTGCGTCGAGGTCTGCCCGTTTGAGGCGCTGTTCTGGAGCCCGGAATACGAGTTCTCCGAGCCCCGTATCGCCGACCTCCTCCACGACAAGTCGCGCCTCGCCGATTGGATGGAGACGGTTCCGGACTTCGAGCCGTACGAGGCCGGATCGGAGGCCAAGGCGAAGAAGGTGCCCCCGACGTGACCGGTCTCGTTCTCGCCGAGTTCACCACCACCGAAAAATGGGTGGTCAATTCGTTCTGGGGTGTCATCGCTGTTGCGATGGTCTACGCAGCGCTGCGTGTCGTCACCACCAAGAACGTTGTACACGCCGCGCTCTGGCTGGTTGTGGTGCTTGCTGGCGTCGCAGTCCAGTTCCTGTTTCTTGGCGCCGAGTTCGTCGCTGTCACCCAGATCCTCGTCTATATCGGCGCAGTGATCGTGCTGTTTCTGTTCGGTGTCATGCTCACGCGAGCGTCGATGGGTGATGACGAGGGTGTCGGCGACGAGAAGCGGGCCATGGCCGCCGTGGTCGGAATCCTTCTCCTCGCGGTGATGGCGTTTGCGCTCGTCGACTCGTTCGACGACATCGAGATCATCACCGATGGGCCCCAGTCGGTGACCACCGTGTCCGACTCGATCTTCAGCCAGTACATCGTGCCGTTCGAGGCGGTGTCGGTCCTCCTGCTCGCCGCCCTCATCGGGGCCATCGTCGTGGCTCGGCAGGACTGAGGAGGATCGCTCATGTTGCTCAATCAGTTCCTCCTGCTCGCCGCCGTGCTGTTCTGCATCGGTGTGTATGGCGTTCTCGCTCGCAAGAACGGCATGCTCGTTCTTATGTCGGTCGAACTGATTCTGAACGCCGTCAACATCAACCTCGTTGCGTTCGGAACGTTCACCGACGATGTCGGTGGCGCAGTGTTCGCCCTCTTCACGATCGCCGTGGCCGCTGCCGAGGTCGGCATTGGTCTCGCCATCGTCTTGCTCATGTACCGCAACCGCCGCAGTATCGACCTCTCCGAGGCCGATCTGCTGAAGGGCTGACGTCGTGTTCGCCTCCCTCGCTGCCGAAGCCGTTTCGAAGGTCACCACTGTCACCAACGATGCCAACTGGTTCCTCGAGAACGCGTGGATCATCCCGCTGCTCCCGGCGATCTCGTTCCTGCTGATCCTGTTCTTCGGCAAGCGCATGCCGAACAAAGGCGCAGAGATCGGCATCACTGCTGTTGGGGTGTCGTTCGTCCTTGCGATCATCACCGGCGTCGCCTGGGTGGATCACCGCGACAACTTCGAGCTCAAGAAGTACAGCGACGAGCAAGCCATCGCTCTCAGCGACGGAGCGGCTGTTGCGGGCGACACCGCCGCGTACGCCGCCGGTATCGTCGCCGCTGAAGCGGGTGAGGGCGGTTCGCAGGCCTACGTCGCCGTGCAGAACTCCACTCAGTGGCTGCAGTCTGGTGGCGTCGAATTCAACGCGGGAATCATGGTCGACGGCCTGAGCGTGATGATGCTCTTCGTCGTTACCTTCATCTCGTTGCTGGTGCACGTCTATTCGACCGACTACGTCGGCGGTGATCGGCGCTACACACACTTCTTCGCCTTCTTGTCGCTGTTCACCGCATCGATGCTGTTCTTCGTGCTCAGCGACAACATCCTCCAGATGATCGTCGGCTGGGAGCTCGTCGGTGTCTGTTCGTTCGCGCTTATCGGTCACTGGTGGGAAGAAAAGCCCAACAGCGACGCAGCGCTGAAGGCGTTCCTCACCAACCGTGTCGGTGACGTCGGCCTCTTGGTCGGCATGATCACGCTCTTCTTCGCTGCGGGTGGGGGCAAGACCTTCGACACGATCAAGATCAACGAGGCGGTCGTGCAGGGTGGCGTGAGCCACACTGCCTTGGTCGTCGCTGCGGCGTGTCTCACCGCTGCGGTCATGTCGAAATCGGGCCAGTTCATTCTCCACACCTGGTTGCCTGACGCCATGGCCGGTCCCACACCGGTCTCGGCGCTCATCCATGCCGCCACCATGGTCGTTGCCGGTATTTACATGGTCGCCCGCCTCTATCCGGTCTTCTGGGAAGGCATGCAGATCGAGGGTTCGAGCATCAACCTGCTCGCCACCGTCGGAGCGGTCACCGTCGTTGGCGCTGGCCTGCTCGCGTTCGTGCAGGACGACATCAAGAAGGTGCTCGCCTACTCGACGGTGTCACAGCTCGGCTACATGGCGATGGCCCTTGGCGTGGGTGCATGGACCGCCGCCGTGTTCCACCTCTTCACCCACGCCTTCTTCAAGGCCAACCTGTTCCTCGGTTCTGGGTCCGTTGCGCACGCCGTTCACAGCTTCGACATGAAGAAGGACATGGGTGGCATGCGCCAGTTCATGCCGAGGACCTATGTCACCTTTGTGATCGGTTCGCTCGCCCTCGCGGGCGTTTTCCCGCTTGCGGGTTTCTGGTCCAAAGACGAGATCCTCGTCAACACCGGCGGCTGGGGCCTACTCGGTGGAAGTGGCGCGGCTCCGGGCAGCTACACCTTCCATTTCGTGATGGGCATGATCGGCGCAGCCCTCACTGCGGCCTACATGACCCGCTGTGTCTACCTCACGTTCCACGGCGAGTACCGCGGTGGCCACACCTCACAAGACGATCATGGTCACGACCATGATCACGAAGAAGACGCAGCCCACGCTCACCATGGTGAGCCACACGAGTCGGGTCCGCGCATCCTCTACCCCCTCTACATCTTGTCGGCGTTCTCGATCCTCATCGGTTTCGTCAACCTTCCGCCGGGCTTCCTCACCGGCTCGAAAAAGGACCCAGCAGGATGGCAGGAACGCTTCCTGCATTTTGTCGAACCGGCCGGTTCGTCCTACTTCCCTGCGGTAGGACACGCCACCCCCAGCTGGTCGCTCGCCATCGTTGCGTCGCTCGTCGCCCTCGCCGGTGCCGGGTTTGCGTACTACTACTACTTCGTTCGACTCGACCGGCTCTCGAAGCAGCTCGGTGAGTCACTCGTCGGCATCCCCAACGGCGTCACCACCACCAACGTCTTCGCTCGGGCCGG
>CAJQPN010000057.1 GCA_905480195.1 uncultured Acidimicrobiales bacterium | reverse complement strand
CGCCGTTCCTCGGTGGCGGCGAGATGATTCTCAACGTCACCAAAGAGGGATTCACCACCACCGACATTCCGTGGAAGTTCGAGGCAGGAACGCCGATGGTCGCCGAAGCGGTCGGCCTCGGCGCAGCGGTCGATTACCTCGACAAGCTCGGCATGGAAAATGTCCGTCAGCACGAGATCGAACTCACCGCATACGCGCTCCGAACGCTCACCGAGCGCTACGGCGACAAGATCGTCATTCACGGTCCGCCGGAGCCGGCCGAGCGAGGCGGCGTGTTGTCGTTCGTGTACGGCGATCCTGATGCCCGGGTACACCCCCACGACATCGCCCAAGTACTTGATCAGGCCGGCGTGTGCGTCCGAGCTGGCCACCATTGCGCCAAGCCGCTGTTGCAAACGATGAACGTGCCCGCAACGAGCCGTGCCTCGCTCTACGTCTACAACGATGAATCAGATATCGATGCCCTCGCCGATGCCCTTAAGGCCTCGAGCGACATCTTTGCCTTCTAGGCTGATTGACCCTCTAGGACCACGCTGATGCCCGGACTCGACGACCTCTACCGAGAAGTCATCCTCGACCACTACCGCTCACCCCGAAACCGCGGTGAGCTCGACACCCCGCCTGCCGTGCGCGCCGAGGGCTTCAACCCGCTGTGTGGCGACGAGATCATTGTCTTCATCGATGTGGACGATGCGGGAGTCATCGCCGACATCGCGATCGGTGGCCAGGGGTGCTCAATCTCACAGGCGGCCGCATCCATGATGTCGGCGGCGGTGAAGGGGAAGACCACCACCGATGCTCGTCGCTACATCGGCGCATTCAAGGGCCTCATGAGCATCCACGAGGGTGAGCTCGGTGGCGATGGCTCAGAAGCCGAGATGGGTATCTCCACCGACGCCGACAATGGCAACGACGTCGAGCTCGGCGATCTTGAGGCACTCACAGGCGTCGTGAAGTTCCCGGTGCGAATCAAGTGCGCCACGTTGAGCTGGAACACGCTTGCAGAGGCGCTCGCCGAAGCCGAAGTGTCCTGAGCAGTGGATCCGGTCGAAGGCGGGCTGAGCGCTGACGCCCGTCGTTCGATAAGACAGCGAAGCGGGTAACCAGTCGAGTCGACCAAGATGGCACTGCGGCACTGCGGCCCGGTCAAGCACGGACGCACTTGGCACAGGTTCTCGGCCGGTCTCTGCGAACGATGATGGTGCTTTCCGGGCTGCCCGTCTTTCGGTTCTTCGCCGCCGACTAGCACCGTGCGGGCTTGGGTCTCGCCATCAACGTGCCGGTTCAGAGCGTCGTGTCGTCCGCTGGTCTGGCCGCGCGCTGGATCGGATCCGAAGGACTGTTCGATCACCTTGTCGCGGGCTGCTCAGCCGACACGGCCGCCTAGGACAGCGGATCGTCGAGTCGGAGACGAATCGCAACGGCGACCTCCGGCCCAACGACGGCTACGAGCTCTTCCGCCAGATGGTCAGCTGTGGCTTGTCCACCGACGTAGGCCTCGGGCTCTTCGGTGCAACACCACGACATCGTTGCGTCATCACCCCAATCGCGGCGAGCCCAGCGTCGGAGGGTGCGGGTGCCGTCGTCGTCTTGATCGACGCGAAGCGGAAGCTGAGAGCACACGAACGGTTTTACATCGAGCGGTCGATCGCCGTCGGCAAGCGCCTGTAGGTGCAACGCGCAGCCAACACCACCCGCGAAGCCCGGCCGGTTGAGGAAGATGCACGCCCCATCGGCAAGCGCAGTGAACCGTCGATCGTCACGGAAGACCCCACTCTCCCGGGCTTGGCCGACAAACTGGAACCGCTCGGGATCGATGACGGCTGCGAGTGCCGAGATCAGCATCGCTTCCTCTTCATCGACGAGTTCCACTCCAACCGAACAGCAGCCCTGCTGCAGCTCTTCGGCGGGCCTGTCGAGGATGCCCTTACAGCCTTCTCCCCAGATGCACTGCCACCGCGACCCGAGAAAGCCGAGGTCGACTCGCCAGCGGGTCCCGTCGACCGGGTCGACGAAATCTTCGAAACGTTCGGACGGCACGATCACAGTCCGAGCTTAAGCCCGGTACGGTTCCGTGCCGTGCGGCTGATCGAGACCGAGAGCCACCCCATCAAGGCGGACGACTACCGCCTCGCGTGTCGCGAGACCTTGCGACGGCAGGGTGTGCTGGTGCTTGCGGGTTTCTTCTCTGCCGAGATGATCGAACGGTCCCTCGCAGATGCGGCCAGGCGGGAGCCCTCGGCGTTCTTCGCCAACTCGACTCATAACGTCTGGCTGACCGAACCCGATCCGACGCAACCCGAGGGCCACTCGTACAACCGCCAAGTCATCAGTTCGAAGGGTCTGATCGCCGACGACCAACTCTCCGCCGACTCGCCGCTGCGCGAGGTCTACGGTGATGTCGACTTTCGGGCGTTTTTGTGCGCCGTTTTGGAGATCGACGAGATCCACCCGTACGCCGACGAAGTGTCATCGATTAACGTCCACTACGCACCCGAAGGTCGTGAGCTCGGCTGGCATTTCGACAATTCGTCGTTCGCAGTGACCATGCTTTTGCAGGCTCCAGTTGCCGGTGGCCAGTTTGAATATGTTCCAAACGTCCGCACCGATCTGGCGGTCCACGACCGCATTGATGCGATCCTTGACGGGTCGGAGCCAGTAGAGGCGCTCGCCTTCGCGCCCGGCGACCTCGTGCTCTTTCGGGGCCACGATGCGTTGCATCGCGTCACCCCGACAGAAGGGGCAACAACCCGCATGCTCGTCGTGTTCGCCTACAACGATCAACCGGGTGTCGGCCTGTCACAGTCTGCTCTCCAGACCTTCTACGGACGGTTCGACTGAGACGCAGCCCCACCGGCTTGCACCGCTACGATCGCAGCGACATGCACGACGTCCCCGCAGCTTGGTACGACGACCCCGAGGATCCGTCCCAGTACCGCTACTGGGACGGATCGCAGTGGACCGACCACCGGGCTCCGAAATACGCGGGCACAGAGTCGAAAGTGCGTAACGGGGTCGTGCAAGCGACCTGGCGGCTCGGCGCGCAGGCCATCGGCCCGCTGATCGGCATCGGGGCCCTCTACATCCTGGCACTCCTACCTGCCCTCATCGTGGTGACGGTCGGTACCGTGCAGTCACTCGAACCCGGGCTCAGCGAGATCATCGACGAATTGACGTCGGACACGTGGAACCCAGGGTCTGACCCTGGCGACGAGGCGTTCCTCGACTCCATTCGCTGGAGTCCAACAACCTTCTTCTGGGTGACGGCAGCTGCGGCGCTGCTGTACGCGTTCCCGGTCTCGATACTGGCCCACAGCACTGCGATCATCTTGATGGCGAACCGCCATCGAGGTGGCTCGATGCAGTTCGCCGAGGCGTGGTCGATCGGCCTCAACCGATTCGCTCGTCACGCTGCGATCAGCATGTTGTGGGTCGTCTGCTCCCTCGCCGTGGTTGGGGTGCTTGCGGGGCTGTGGATACTTGCGATCTTTGCGACGCCCTTTGTCTTTGTCGTTGCCGTGCCACTCACCGTCGCAGTCGTCGTCTACCTGTACCCGTTCGTGTGGCTTGCGCTCATCTCGCTGTACACCGGGCCAACCGACCGACCGCCGTGGCGAAGCATCACGGCACTCGTGAAGCCGCGTTGGGCAACCGTCGCCAGACCGGTGCTCGTGATCAACGTGGTGATCGTCGGAATCGGCCTCGCGAGTTCGCTCCTGAGTCTGGTCCCGATCCTTGGGTTGGTTGCCAGCCTTGCCAGCGGCGTTGCCCAGTGGATCGCGCAACACGGATCCGGCATCGTCATTTGGGACCAGATCGGCGGGGAATTCGACCCCGAAATTAGCGACCCGAAGTAGCTGCCGACCGCCGCCGACCGAACTCCTGGGTTACGCGAACGGGTCGGCGAAGGGGTCGTCGAGCAGCCCGGCGCTCCCGGCTGCAGCCGGTGCGGTGACCCAACGCTCGTACCCAGTCTCTTCGAGTTCGTCGGCGAGGCCGGGGCCACCCGACTCCTGGATCTTGCCGTCGGCAAAGACGTGAACCACGTCGGGCTTGAGCTGGTTGAACAGTCGGCTGTAATGCGTGATCGCAAGCACGCCGAGACCATCTTCCGACGTCGCTTCCTCGATCCGTTGACTGACGAGGCGAAGAGCATCGACGTCAAGACCCGAGTCGAGCTCGTCAAGAATGGCGAAGGCAGGTCGCAGCACACCGAGTTGCAGAGTCTCGTTGCGCTTTTTCTCACCGCCGGAGAGGTCGACGTTCAGAGGACGCTCGAGGAACTGGGCTCCAAAGCCAATGCGTTCGGCCTCGACCCGTAGCCGCTCCCAGATGTCACTCGAGTCGTCAGCAGTGCGCACCGAAGCAGCCAGCATGTCGCGCAAAGAGACGCCAGGAACCTCGGTCGGATATTGCATCGCAAGAAACAATCCGGCCTCAGCCCGCTGCCACGTGGGCCTGTCGAGCAATTCGACATCGTCGATGCGAACCGACCCGCCGAGTACGTCGTAACCAGGACGACCAGCAATCACGTGTGACAGCGTTGACTTGCCTGATCCGTTGGGCCCCATGACGGCGTGGACCTCTCCGGAACCGACGACAAGGTCGACCCCTTTCAGGATCTCTTGGCCATCGACTGCAGCACGCAGCCCTTCGATGATCAGCTGACTCATTCGTCCGTCTCCTCGGAAATGATGAGTACCACCTCGCCGTCGACCACTGCGACGTCGTAGCTCGGAACCGGGCGCACTGCAGGTAACGAAAGCGGCTCACCGGTCCTGAGATCGAAAAGAGCACCGTGGCGCTCGCATTCGATGGCGCAGTCGTCGGCCTCGACGAAACCCTCGGAGAGAGAGACGTCGGCGTGGCTGCACGTGTCACCAATGGCGTACACATCGTCGCCGATACGAACGAGGGCGATGTGACGACCCTCGACCGTGATTTTTCGAGCGGTTCCCGGCTCGATCATGTCGAGGGCGAAGAGCGTGTGGGCTGTCATGCCACCGTCTCCATCTCTACCGAGTCGAGGTCTCGCTGCCGGGCGAGTTTGTTGGCGATGGCGAGCTTGAGTGCAGGTGCCGCCGACGGCACGGGAATGTTCGCCAGAACCTCCCCGAGGAACCCGGCGACGATCAGTCGTTCGGCCTCATCGGTCGGCACCCCCCGCGACTCGAGGTAGAACCGCTGCTCCTCGTCCACAGGACCGACAGTGGATGCGTGGCTGCACTTGACGTCGTTGTTCTCGATCTCGAGGTTTGGAACCGACTCTGCCCACGCCTCGTCACTGAGCTTCAGGTTGCGGTTGGTCTGAAAGGCATTGGTACCGCGGGCATTAGGACGGACCCGGATGAGACCGGTGTAGATGCTGCGGGATTCACCAGCAACGACACCCTTGTAGAGCAAATTCGACGTCGTATCGGGGGCGACGTGGTCCTGGTAGGTGCGGAAGTCGAGGGTCTGGTCGCCCTCGCCGAAGTAGATCGCCATCAGGTCGCCGTGCGCACCACGCCCGACGAGGCGGGTGTCGGCTCGCGTACGGGCGTACTCGCCGCCGAATGCAGCCGTGGCGGTCCTTTCCGTGGGCCCAAGCCCAGGCCC
>CAJQPN010000056.1 GCA_905480195.1 uncultured Acidimicrobiales bacterium | reverse complement strand
GTCAGTTGAACCGGGGGTTCGGCGCTGAGTTCGTAACGGGGTAGGTTCTGAACATGAGCGATGAGATCGAATGGATGTCCACCGCTGCGGCCGCTGAGTACCTGGGTATCACGAACCGCACGCTCTACCGCTTCATCGATGAAGGGCAGCTCGCCGCCTACAAGTTCGGACGCGTGATCCGGCTGCAGCGCACCGACGTCGACGCGTTCATTGAGGCGTCCCGTGTTCAGCCGGGGACGATGAGTCATCTCTATCCCGAGGTCGCCGGTACCGGCGACTGAGAGATGCCAGCGGCGTTGGCGGTCGAGACCTACTCGAAGAAGGCGTCTGCCATGCGGCCGATCATCGGCCGGCCAGCACCGACTTGAATCGCCTCGGCCCGATCGGCCATACGCGGCTGGAAGTGTTCGTCGGTGAAGATCCAGAACTGATCCTCTTTGATCGCGTTCACGACCAGATCGGCTACTTCTGACGGTGGTTTGCGCTGGGCGAACTGTTCGAGGATCGCTTCGCGGATTGCCAGCTCCTCGGCGGTCGGCTCGGCCTGTTGGGCGGCCATGTCCTCGGGCAGGTTCCTTCGCGACTCGATGATGCGCGTGGCGACGAATCCTGGGCACAGGCAGCTCACGCTGACGCCGGTTCCGGCGACCTCCTCGGCGATCGTCTCCGACAGGGCAACCACGCCAAACTTTGCGACGTTGTAGGGCGCGTTGCCACCGAAGGCGAGCTGACCACAGATGGAAGCGGTGTTGACGATGTGACCTTCGCCCTGCTCGAGCATGCCGGACAAGAAGGTCTTGCAGCCGTAGATGACCCCCCAGAGGTCGACGTTGAGGACCCACTCCCACATGTCGATCGGGCACTCGGCCACGTCGCCACCACCACCGACGCCTGCATTGTTGCAGAGCACATGTGCAGCGCCGAAGCGCTCGAGTGTGGCGTCGCGCATCGCTTCGACCTGCTCGAGTTTGGAGACGTCGACGACCATCGAGAGCACCTCTGCACTCTGTCCGATCCGCTTTGCTTCGACGGCGAGCGGGCCGGACTCGACGTCGGACATCACGACGTTCATCCCTTGCGCGGCGAACGCCTCGGCGAATGCCAGACCCATTCCGCTCGCTGCGCCCGTCACTACCGCCGTCTTGCCTGCGAGTTGCTTCATCGAGAAACGGTGCCACTCCGCCAGCGGGGGCACAAGTGTGGTTGCGCCGACCGGTTGCATCTCGCCTACGGCGCAGCGCCGGCCAGTGGTTCTGGACTATCGCAACCATACGTTGCAACATAGAGTTGCATTCTGAGAAATGCAAGAGCGTCCCGGTCAGTGTTCGGACCGGTACGGTCCGCACCTATGGCCAGAGCAACACGGTCGTCTGTGCAGCACTTCCGAGTCGGCAACTGACGATGCGAGCGTGCTTGCTCGAGGTGTTCGACGGCCCGGTTCCTGTGGTCGACGTTGCCGATCCGACCTGCCCGACAGACGGGGTGGTGGTAGCAGTGCGGGCGTGTGGTGTGTGCCGTTCCGATCACCATGCGTGGAAAGGCGTCGATCCCGATGTCGTGCTGCCTCACGTGATGGGCCACGAACTTGCGGGCGAGGTGGTAGCGGTGGGCGCCTCCTGTCGATCGTTCTCGATTGGAGATCGCGTCACGGCGCCGTTCATTCTCGGCTGTGGGATCTGCGCCGATTGCCGATCGGGTGCGGCCACGGTCTGTCGAGATCAGCACGTGATCGGTTTCTCGTCCTGGGGAGCCTTCGCCGAGCTCGTGGCCATCCCCCGGGCAGAGTTCAATCTCGTGCGACTTCCCGACGCTCTCGGGTTCGTTGCCGCTGCAGGAATCGGATGCCGGGTCACCACGGCGTGGCGGGCCGTCGCCGATCGCGGCCGACTGCAGGCCGGCGAATGGCTGGTGGTGCACGGGGCCGGCGGTGTCGGCCATGCAGCGTTGCTACTCGGACGTGCGCTCGGTGCACGAACGATTGCGGTCGACATCAACCCGGGCGCCCTGCAGTTCGCCATCGATGCAGGGGTGGACGAGGTGATCGATGCGTCTCGTGTCGACGATGTCGCCGGAGCAGTCCACGACATCACTGGGGGAGGAGCACACGTGGCGATCGACGGCCTCGGTGTGCAGGCCACCTTCGACAATTCGTTGCGCTCTCTTCGACCCCTGGGCCGACACGTGCAGGTCGGTATGCCAGTTGGTGGAGACGCAGTTGTGCCGCTTGCGCTCCTCGACCTCGTCTATGCGCGCCAGCTCACGATCCTGGGTATGCGGGGCCTCGATGCTTCGGGCTTCGGCGAGTTGTTCGATCTCGTCGAGGCTGGTCGATTCGAACCGGCATCGCTCGTGACTGCGACCGTTGGGCTTGACGGAGTGGAGGCCGTTCTGCGAGGGATGGACGGAGCCCAACCGCCAGGTATCGCAGTCGTCGAGATGATCTGAGACCGGATCCCGACAGCGCATGTTGTGCCGCACAATCCCGGTGCTTTCCTCGGAGCGGGTGAGGAGAATCGAACTCCCATCATCAGCTTGGAAGGCTGAGGTTCTAGCCGTTGAACTACACCCGCGGGTGATCAGAGGTTATCGGCCCACAGCTCAGACGATCGCCCGTCGCTTGAGGATCGACTCTCCCTCAGGGCCGACACGTCTACGGAGAGGGTCGGCTCGCCGCGGAGCTGGTCAGGAAG
>CAJQPN010000055.1 GCA_905480195.1 uncultured Acidimicrobiales bacterium | reverse complement strand
ACGAACGATCAGTGACCTCGTGGCATATCTCGAGACGCTCGGCCCACGGCCGACCGACGAGATCATCGCGGACTCGGAGGTGGAGTGAACATGACGATCATCGACGAACCCCTTGCGCTCGAAAGCGGGGAGACCTACGCCGAGAAGCCGCTGGGCATCCTCACCCGGCCACAGGCCCAGGGTGGTTGGAAAGACTGGGTCAGCACGGTCGATCACAAGAAGATCGGCATCATGTACGGCGTCGCCGCGATGTTCTTCTTCGTCGTGGGCGGTTTCGAAGCGCTGCTGATCCGAACCCAACTGGCCTTCCCCGATCAAGGCTTCCTCAGTGCTGATCTGTACAACCAGATCTTCACGATGCATGGGGTCACCATGGTGTTCCTGTTCATCATGCCGCTGGCTGCCGCCTTCGCGAACTACCTCATCCCGCTGCAGATCGGCGCACGCGATGTCGCGTTCCCCCGTCTCAATGCCCTGTCGTTCTGGGTCTGGCTGTCGGGTGCGATCTTCCTCAACACCTCATGGATCGTCGGTGGTGGTGGCGCCAACTGTGGTTGGTTCTGCTACTCGCCCAACAGTGGCATCGTCTTCTCGCCGACCCACGGCGTTGACTTCTACGCGATCGGCCTGCTCATCACGGGCATCGCCTCGCTGGTGTCGGCGGTCAACTTGATCGTCACCTGCCTCAATATGCGAGCGCCGGGCATGGACCTCATGCGCATGCCGGTCCTGACCTGGATGCTGCTGGTCACACAGTTCCTGTTGGCGTTCGCCCTGCCCGTCATCACCGTCGCCTTGTTGCTCTTGCTGTTCGACCGAACGTTCGACTCGCAGTTCTTCGATCCTGATGCCGGCGCCGATCCGCTCCTGTGGCAGCACCTTTTCTGGATCTTTGGGCATCCCGAGGTGTACATCATCATCCTGCCGAGCTTCGGCATCATTTCGGAGATCATCCCGACCTTTAGCCGCAAGCCGATCTTTGGTTATACGGCGATGGTTTTCTCCGGCATTGCGATCGGCTTCATGGGCTGGGGTGTGTGGGCGCACCACATGTTCGTGTCCGGCATCGGCCCGATTTCGGTCGCTGCGTTCTCGTTGGCCACCATGTTCATCGCCGTCCCGACCGGCGTGAAGATCCTCAACTGGCTCACCACCATGTGGGGCGGCAAGTTGCACTTCACCACCGCGATGCTCTTCGCCACAGGAACCGTTGCGATGTTCACCATCGGCGGCCTGTCGGGCGTCACGCACTCGCTCGCCCCTGCCGACACTCAGCAGACCGACACGTACTACATCGTCGCCCACTTCCACTACGTGATCTTCGGTGGTGGTGTTCTTGGACTCTTCGGCGGTGCGTACTTCTGGTGGCCAAAGGTCTTCGGTCATTTCCTCAACGAGCGTCGCGGCAAAATCAATTTCTGGGCCATGCTGATCGGCTTCAACCTGACGTTTGGTCCGATGCACGTACTGGGGCTCCAGGGAATGAGCCGTCGTATCGACACCTACTCGGCCGGCTATGGCTTCGATTTCTGGAATCTGATGTCCACGCTCGGCTCGTATCTGATTGCCGTTTCCGTCGTGGTGTTCTTCTACAACGTTTGGAAGTCGAAGAAGGAAGCGGTCGATCTTCCGCCACCCGGGCCCGACCCGTGGGATGCACGCAGCCTTGAGTGGTCGGTGCCGTCGCCCACCCCCGAACACAACTTCGACGAAGTACCCCAGGTCGAATCGTTCGACCACTGGTGGTTCCAGAAGTATGAAATCGACGATGACGGCAAGGTCGTCCGAATCGCGGAGACCGAAGCCGTTGCGCAGGATGGCAGCGCGACCGGGGTGCACCTTCCATCCCCGTCGTTTTGGCCACTCGTGCTTGCCATCGGCCTGCCGATCATCGGCTACGGCATCATCTTCAACCTCTGGCTCTGTGTGATCGGTGGGCTTCTCACCGGCGGCGCAATCTACGCCTGGGTTTTCGAACCCGTTGATGACCCCAACGCGGGGCACGGCCATGACGATCACCACGAAGACGAAGCGGGCGATGACCAACTCGCCGGTGTGGGGTCTGGCTCCGCCAGCGACGACGAGGGAGAGGGCTGATGTCGACCGCAACGGCGACTGCCGACACCCACCACGATCACGACCCACACGCTACGAACACGGGCATCTCGAACAACAAGTTGGCGATGTGGCTGTTCTTGTCGACGGAATGTCTCCTGTTCGGCGCGTTGATTTCGACGTACCTGCTCTACAAGACGCGAGGCAACGGTGGCGTTCTTCCCACCGACATTTTCGACATCCCGTTCACGTCGGTCAGCTCGTTCGTACTGTTGATGAGCTCGCTCACGATGGTGCTGGCTCTCTCGGCCGTTGCCCGTGGGGAGATGGACCGGGGCAAGGCGTGGCTGCTCGTGACTGCCATGCTCGGTGGCGTGTTCATCGGCGGCCAGGTGTACGAGTTCACCTCGTTCTATCGGGAAGGCCTCGGCTACACCTCGAACCCGGCAGCGTCGGCCTTTTACACGCTGACCGGCTTCCACGGTGTGCACGTCAGCCTCGGCATCTTGATGCTGATGTCGCTGTGGGTTTCGGCCCAACAGGGCAAGCTCACCCAGAAGAACTCCGAGACGGTCGAGATCGTCGGCCTCTATTGGCACTTCGTCGACATCGTTTGGATTTTCATCTTTACGGTGATCTATCTCATCCCGCCGGCGTGAGTGGAAGGAACATTCCATGAGTGAAGCAACCGCAGGCACCGAAACGCACGACGACCATCATCCGTCCGACTGGGATTACGTCAAGATTGCTGGCATTCTCGGCGTTCTCACCACGATCGAGGTTCTGACCTACTTCGAGTCGGTGTTCACGTTCTTCGAGACCCGCTGGATCCTCCTCACGACCCTGTTCGTGCTGATGATCGTGAAGTTCTGGCTCGTCGCTCGCATGTTCATGCACCTCAAGCAGGACAAGCCGATCCTCAGCCAGTCGTTCGCTGCAGGGTTGGCGCTTGCGACGACGGTCTACATCGTTGCGCTCCTTGCCTTCAACTTCTTCTCCGCCTGAGCGATGACGGCCGCCCAACTGGCCGTCAGTGCGTGGGAGTACGAACTCCACCCTGAGGTCTGGCTGCTGATTGCTGCGATCATCGGCTTGGGGATTTACTCGGCCCGCTCGATCGGGCCACTGGTCGTACCGGCGGGGGAACCGGTCATCAGCATCGCCCAGAAACGCTTCTTCATCGCTGGCGTAGGCCTGCTCTGGTTCGCTGCGGACTGGCCGATGCACGACATCGCCGAAGAGCACCTGTACTTCGTGCACATGTTGCAGCACCTGCTGATCAGCTTCATCGTGCCGCCCCTGCTCTTGCTCGCCATGCCGGCGTGGCTGGCCCGCCTGCTCATCCTCGATGACGGTCGACCGCAGCGAATCTTGCGGCGGTTCACTCGGCCGCTCGTCGCAGGTGTGATCTTCAACGCCCTGCAGATCCTCACCCACTGGGGTGAGATCGTCCGTATCTCGAGCGAGAACGGGGCCTTTCACTACGTAATCCACCTCGCCGTGTTCGTGTCGGCGCTGCTGATGTGGTTCCCGGTGCTCGGCCCGCTTCGCGAGATGCAGATGAGTGAGCCCGGCAAGTGTCTGTACTTGTTCCTCATGTCGATCGTGCCGACCGTGCCTGCCGGCTGGCTGACGTTCGCCGAAGGCATCGTCTACCAGAGCTACGACACGGCTGACCCGCTTTGGGGAATCTCGCCGCGCGATGATCAGCAGGCTGCGGGCGCCGTCATGAAGGTTCTGGGTGGCTTTTACCTTTGGGTCCTCATCGCCATCCGCTTCTTTCGGTGGACCGGTGTACAGCGGGTGGCCGACGAGCAAGAACGCCGACGTCGGCGTCAGGAACGCCTCACCCTCGAAGCCCTCGACCGGGAACTTGAAGCCCCGTAGACCCCTCGGTACATCAGCGGTAACCGACGAGTCACCGCAGCGGAGCATGACTGAGGATCACTGGCGATACCCCACAAACCCGATGTCGTCGCTGGCGACTGCGACCGGCCGGTCGGCAGCGAGATCGACGAAGAGGTTGACCGCGACCCGACGTCGTCGACCATCGAGTCCAGCGGTCGGATCGATGATGCTCAGGGCGACGATCGGCGCTGACAGCGTGACCAAGATCGAGCAGATTTGACGCTCACCGCGACTCATTGGACGAGGCACCCGGTCGAGCAGCGACTCGCAGTCGAATGCGTCGATCGCCAAGTCGGCGAGTATCTCCGGCTGAGTTCGGCCCGCTGAACGGGCAGCGTTCGTCATCTGCTTGGCCAAGGGGATGTCTGGGTCGATTGCAGCCAAGCCCGTTCTTGCCGGGAGTTGGTCGGCTTGCGACAGCGGAAGCACTTCGAGCACACCTCCAGTCTGGTCTACGGTCGCGACCGTGGAATTACGTTTGGATGGAAAGACTGCGCTCATCACTGGTGGCTCAGCTGGAATCGGGCTCGGCATCGCAACCGAATACGTGAAGGCTGGGGCGAACGTGATGATCGTGTCCCGAAAAGCCGAGAAGTGCGAGGCTGCGGCCGAGGCGCTGCGGGCGCTCGGCGGCGGCGACGTCGACTGGCGAGTAGCGCACACGGGTGGTGACGACGGCGGAGCCGACATCATGGCGAGCACCCTCGAACGATTCGGCGCGATCGACATCCTGGTGAACAACGCAGCGACCAACCCCTACGCCGGTCCCCTCATCGACACACCGGCGGCCGCGTTCGACAAGACCTACGAAGTCAACCTCCGCGGGCCACTGTTGTGGACGCAGGCGGCGTGGAACGCCTGGATGAAGGACAACGGAGGCTGTGTCATCAATCTCGCTTCCGTCGGTGCCTTCAAGACCTCTGGTGCGCTCGGGCTCTACGCCCTTCTCAAACGAGCTCTCGTTGCGATGACCGAGCAGCTCGGTGCAGAACTCGGCCCTGGCGTTCGGGTCAACGCATTGGCTCCTGCTGTGGTGAAAACCGAGTTCGCGCGCCTGCTCTGGGAGGGTGAGGCCGGCGAGCGAGCCAAGAAGGCGTATCCGCTCGATCGGCTCGGCGAGCCCGGTGATATCGGTCGAGCCGCGCTCTGGTTGGCTGCGGACGCACCATGGATGACCGGTCAGACAATCGTGATCGATGGTGGCGCGCTCGTCGCGTTCCAGAGATAAACCGGTCGCTCCCCGTCCAGCGACCGGTACCGTCATCTCATGCTCGATATCAAGCTGTTTCGCACCGATCCGGAGGCCGTCAAGACGGCTCTCGCTCGGCGGGGTGACGACACCTCGGCCGTCGACCGGGTGGTAGAGCTCGACTCGCGGCTTCGGGTCGTCGGGACCGAGCGTGACGACGTGCGGAGCGAGATCAACAACCTCAGCAAGCGGGTCGGTCAGCTCCACCGAGACGGCAAGGGCGCCGAAGCCGTGGAGCTACAGACCCGCAGTAAGGAGCTCGGCGAGCGCGAAAGCGTGCTCGATGAAGAAGCCGAGACGCTCCAGGACAAGCTCCGCCACGAACTGTTGAACATCGCCAACATGCCGGCCGACGATGCGCCCGACGGTCTGACCGAAGACGACAACGTCGTCATTCGGGTCGAGAACCTCCAAACCGAGTACGGCGATCATCAGAGGGTCCCGCACTGGGAGATCGGGGAAGAACTTGGCATCCTCGACGTCGACCGTGCCGTGAAGATGTCTGGGTCGATGTTCGCGATGTACCGCGGTGCAGGCGCACACCTGCTGAGTGCGCTCATCAACTACGGGCTCGATCGCAACCGTGATGCCTTTGAGCAGATCCGACCACCGACGGTCGTCAAGACCGACACCATGATCGGCACCGGTCATCTGCCGAAGTTTGCAGACGACGCCTATCACCTCGAACGTGACGACCTGTGGGCCATCCCCACTGCGGAGGTTCCGCTCACATCACTCGTGGCGGGCGAGGTACTCGACGCAGCTGACCTCCCGATGAGGCTCATGGCCCACACCAGCTGCTACCGCCGCGAGGCAGGTTCGGCGGGCCGCGACACGCGCGGTCTTCTTCGAGTACACGAGTTCGACAAGGTCGAGCTCTACAGCTTCTGCACCCCTGAGCAGGCACACGACATGCATATGGAGATTCTCGAGCGGGCCGAGAATGCGATCCGCGATCTCGGACTCGCGCATCGGGTGCTCGACCTCGCCTGTGGTGACATCAGCGGCGCCGGTGCCCGCACCTACGACATCGAGGTGTTCGCCCCCGGGGCTGATCGTTGGCTCGAGGTCAGCTCGGTGAGTTGGTGCTCCACCTATCAGGCGCGGCGGGCCAACATCCGGTTCCGCCGAGCGGGGGAGAAGGGCACCGATTTCGTTCACTCGTTGAATGGCTCCGGCTTGGCCGTCCCTCGGGTGTGGGCCGGCATCGTCGAGACCTACCGGCAATCCGACGGTTCGGTTCGGATTCCCGATGTCCTTCAGCCGTACATGGGTGGTCTCGCCGAGATCGCTGCGCCGGCATGACGCCCGGGTCGGTCACCTGGCTACCCGACGCCCCCGGCACGGTCACCGATCTGGAGGTCTTCGGCTCGGTATCACCGATTCGCAAGGTCACCGAACAGGTCGCGTTCGATGATGGCTGGGATGCGTCGCGGCGTGACAAGGTTCGCGAACTCTTTGACGGCATGGCAGCTGAGTGGTCGTCGCGCTTCGGCGACGAACGCGAGGCCTCGATCATTGATGCACTCGACCGGGGCGGCGTTCGCGGTGACAAGGTCGTCGAGCTCGGGGCCGGCTCTGGCCTCGGCACCAACGAGATCGCAGCCCGGGCCGCCGACCTCGTCGCGCTCGACCTTTCGATGAAAATGCTCCGCGAGCAGTCGGGCGGTACGCCGCTTGTGCAAGGCGATGCTTCCACCCTCCCGCTCCCTGACGCAGCGGTCGACACCCTCGTGCTGGTCAACATGTTCTTGTTCCCGTCCGAGGTTGACCGGGTGCTCACCGGCGCTGGTCGACTCCTCTGGATCAACACCAACGGTCACGAGACGCCGATTTACCTCAGCCCCGAAGACGTCGTTGCGGCGATGCCGGGCTCGTGGACCGCCATTGCGGGGCGAGCCGGAACTGGTATCTGGGCGGCGGTGGACCGAGTCTGATGGAGATCATCGATGCACAGACCATTCGATCGTTGGTCACACTGACCTCCGCGCGTGAGGCGGTTCGCGCTGCCTTCGTCGCCATGTCGGATGGGACTGTGGTTGCACCTGACGAACTGGCGATGGTGCTCGGTCATGGTGGCGAACTGCACGTGAAGGGCGCCTACCTCGGCGGCTCCCACCTCGCGTTCAAGGCCGCCAGTGGTGGCTTTCCCAAAGGCGGCAACGCCGGTTTTACCGCCGTGCTCGACGCCGACACCGGCGAACTGGTGGCGATCCTCGACGACGGTGGTTGGCTCACCGAGATCCGTACCGCTGCTGCATCAGCGGTCAGCGCTGCTCTTCTCGCCCGCCCGGAGTCGACGTCGCTCGCCATCCTCGGTGGTGGCTTCCAGGCTGCCTTCCAGGTTGCTGCGTTGCGAGAGGCGTTCATGCTCTCCGATGTCCGTTCGTGGAGCCGTTCTGCTGCCACGCGTCAGCGCTTCGCTGCCGAGAACGACACTCGTGCGATGGACACGGTTGCCGAGGCGGTGGCGGGCGCCGACATCGTGATCTGTTGCACCTCGGCCCGAGAACCGGTGCTGCATGCATCGGTGCTTGCTCCAGGAACACACGTCGTGGCGATGGGCTCCGACATGCTCGGCAAACGCGAACTCGCCGACGACGTGCTCGAGTCTGCAGATGTAGTCGTGGCCGATTCGGTCGACGTGACGAGCCGGGTAGGCGAGCTTGCCCATGTTCCGAGCGCTGCTGTTCGGGCGGTGGATCTCGGCGACGTCCTTACCGGCCGGGCCGCTGGACGGACCTCCGCCACACAGGTGACGGTTTCGGACCACTGTGGACTCGGTCTCCAGGATGCAGCGATGGCCCAACTGGTGATGAAAGGAATCAACCGATGATCGACATCGACGAAATCGCCGCTGCGGCGGAACGCATCGAACCACACGTCACGCACACCCCGCTGTTCCGCTCCGACCCCCTGTCGGAGCGGCACGGCGCCGACATCGTCATCAAGGCTGAACATCTCCAGCGCACGGGGAGCTTCAAGGTTCGGGGATCGGCCAACGTGGTGCACTCCCTCGACCCGGCTCTCGCCGCCGCAGGCGTCGTGACGGCCTCGTCGGGAAACCACGGCATCGGCGTTGCCACGGCAGCCGCAAGCCGCGGCTTCGCCTGCACCATCTATCTGCCGTCCGGCGCAGCAGCATCAAAGGTCGATCAGATCCGACGGCTTGGGGCCCGGGTCGAATTCGTCGATTCCACCGACACGAGCGTGGCAGAGATGGCCGCACGAGCTGCAGCTGCCGAACACGGCTTTACCTACGTTTCGCCCTACAACGACCCGGCTATCGTCGCGGGCCAAGGCACCATCGGCAAGGAGATCCTTGACGACGGACCAGCCCCCGACGCCGTGGTCGTATCGGTCGGCGGCGGCGGCCTCATTGCGGGTATTGCCAGCTGGATAAAAGCGATGGCCCCTGACACCCACATCATCGGGGCGTCAGCCGCCAACGACCGTGCGATGGCCGCGTCGATCGCTGCCGGCCGGATCGTCACACCGGTCTTCGAACCCACGTTCTCCGACGGCACCGCCGGGGGGCTCGAAGATGACACGATCACGTTTGCGATCTGCCAGCAACTCGTCGACGAATGGGTCGATATCAGCGAAGCTGACATCGCCCGAGGTGTGGTCACCATGATTGATGACCATCACCAACTGGTGGAGGGCTCGGCCGGACTGGCGATCGCCGCCGCGACGGACCACGCCGCTACACATCCTGGCCAGCGGATCGTTGCGGTGAGTTGCGGCGCCAACGTCGGCAGCGACGCAGTTGCTGCGATGGTCGCCGCTGCCGGCGGCTGATCAGGTCGACGCAATACCGATCCAGGCCGCACCCACCCCGAGCACGAACGTCAGCATGCCGTAGGCGACTGCATGGAGGCGTCGGCCGGTCGACCACAGATCGAGCATCTCCGCGACAAGCGCGGAGAACGTGGTGAGGGCTCCCATACCCGCAACGCCCCCAACGGCTTGGGAGCGATCGCCTGCGGCAGTCAGCACACCGAGAATGAATGCTCCGATGACGTTCACGATCAGTGTCCCGGCCGGGCGATTCCCGCTGTGGTGCCACATCTGCCAACGCACGAAGGTGCCCGTGGCTGCGGCGACGACGAAGAGCACCGGTGTCATGTTGCTGTGACCCGTCGACCGATCATGAAGAAGACCACCCCGGCCATCAGCTGCGCCAGAACCGACGTCATGATCGGCGAGTAGTCGTCGTGATGAATTCCCGCCGCCACTTCCACCGCGAGCGCAGAGAAGGTGGTGAGGCCACCTGCGAACCCGAGTCCGATCGTAAGACGACGGGGATCTGTCGTATCGGGCCATCTCGCCACCGCGACGCCGAGCACGAAGCAGCCCAGCGAATTGACGACGAGGAGAATCGAGGTGGACGGGAAGTCCGCCGCAGCGCCCAGTTCGACTGCGACCCATCGCATCGCGCTACCGACGACACCGCCAATGAGGATGCCGGGAAGGGCTCGATGCACACCGGCACCCTAGAGTTCCGGGATGGACGATGCTGTCGACCTTCGGTCGGTCCGCCATCAGTATGAACAGGACGGGCTCGACGTCAGCGACGTCGAGCCGGACCCAATCCTGCAGTTCCGCTTGTGGTTCGAGGCCTGGGCGGCGACCGGTCCACGCGATCCTGGCCTGATGGTGCTCGCCACCGTCGACGAAGAGGGGTGGCCGGCCAGTCGTGCGGTTCTGCTGCGAGGTCTCGACGACCGTGGCTTCGTCTTCTTCACGAACCACACGTCCGACAAGGGTCGGGCTCTCGATGCCACGCAGCGGGCGAGCCTGAGCTTTGTGTGGCACGACCTCGAACGCCAGGTTCGCGTCGTCGGCGAGGTTGCCCGAGTGGCTGACGAAGAATCAGACGCCTATTTCGCGGGTCGTCCTCGGGGGAGCCAGATCGGTGCCTGGGCTAGCGATCAATCGGCGATCCTGCCCGACCGGGCAACGCTTGAGGAACGGGTCGCCGAGATTGATGCGCGGTTCCCCGGCGAGGTACCTCGCCCACCGCACTGGGGTGGCTATCGGATTCGGCCCTGTGAGATCGAGTTCTGGCAGGGCCGTCCGAGCCGGTTGCACGACCGCGTGCGTTACCGACTGGCAGGCTCCGACGAGCCTGGTGAAGGGGTTTGGATCATCGAGCGCCTCGCCCCCTGAGCGGTGGTGGCGGGCGAACCGTGCGTCGATCAGCCCGGCCAGGTGTCAACGGCGGCAACGAGGGTGTCGATGAGCCGAGCGACGGACGGTGCTCGGCCGGTTCCCTCGTGATCGCTCCAGTTGTGCTCTTCGGTGTTCCACCGGATCGGTGGAGGTAGCTCGAGCTGCACGCCGGCGTTCGTCGGCAGGTTGACGGGGTTTCGGTGGTGTTGGCCACGAAGTCCGTCGGGGATCTCTTCGAGATCGACAACGACGCCGTATCGGTCGTCGAGATCGGCTCGCAGGTGAGAGCCGACATGGGCAGCGAGGTCACGGTTGCGGCCTCCGAGTAAGACGTCGAAGAAGCGGTCATCGCGTCCGTATCCATGAACCGCGATGACCGTCTCGACCTGATCGATGAATGACGCGAGCGCGTCGGAGTGTTCGGGGTCAAACCGAGTCGACGGGATGTGTTGGCGGAACGGTGCGGCCTGGATCACCCCATAGAACGATGAGCCGGTACGTTCGGCGACCTCGGCAGCGATGATGTCGGTGGTGCGCTCGAGATTTCCCCCATGGAACGCCATCAGGCCAAACGAACTGCGAAGTTCGCAGACCTCGGTGACTTCAGGACGTGCCAGTAGGGACCGCAGCATCACGGGCAAGGTATCTGCTGATCCGACGAAACGCCCACCAACCGGCAAGCGTCACGAAGGCGAACTCGAACGGCACACCACCTCGAAGCGGATCGGTGAACCAGTTGCCGATTCGGTTCGGCCAGTTCGAGAAGAATCGGAGCAATGGGGCGATGACAAATTCGCCGTCGTTGACGAACTCGATGGTCACGAACACGAGGGTCCATGAAGCGGTCATGAGCAACTGCCTGAGGGAATCGTTCGGGTTGTCTTCGATCCAGGCAAGCAGGAACAGCAGTGCCATGCCGATCGCGGCTACCACCGCGAGTCGTTCGGGGGTGGTGACGGCGACCCAGGTGCTGACGGCGCCCTGAAAGTCGAGGAAGCGGTCCACGAGGACGTTCCCCGCCGCGGGATTGTCGAGGATCCGGATCTCCCACTGCCCGTAGTCGATCAGGTAGATGCCGGCGACCACGAGCACGACGCCGGAGATCTTGCTCATGAATGGCAACAACCGCCGCATGTTGGTGGCCACGTTGGACTTCGCTCGAGCCAGACTGACTGTCAGAAAGAGGATCACGACACCCATGCCGACGGCGTAGGCGACGAAGCTGCCGGCACCGTCGAGGATGCTCCCGAGCGTGATCGACTCGGTACGCTCGCCGAGCTGGTTCTCACCGACGACGGTGAAGCTGTTCGACATCGCTGAGACGAACAGACCGATTGTGCAGCTGAGCGAGACGACGGCATAGGAAACACCGAACAAGAAAATCGATCCAGCTTCGCGACTCTCGCCCCCTTTCGACATCTTCGGCAGTCGGAGATCGATCTGTTGACCTCGAAACATTGCAAATCCGGTTGGGATCAGCACAATGCCCAACACGACCGTGATGTAGCCGACGTACTCGGTGACCGTGCCCTGGCTGAGAAACGCAGCGATGAGCAGCCCGATGCTCCCGAACAGCGTGATGAAGCCGAGTGTCATGATCGCCCCGACTCGCAGGCCTCGGGTGAGCGCTCGAACGCGCGTGTCTTCGGGAGCATCACTACCGATGAAGTAACCGATCCAGGTCGGCAACATCGCAAAGCCGCACGGGTTGAAGGCTGCGAGCATGCCGACCCCGAACGGAAAGGCGAACTGTTCGAGATCCATCAGGTGATCTCCTCGATCTTCGACTTCAGGTCGGCCGCACTCAGCACTCCGGACCAGATCTCACTGACGATGCCATCAGCAGTCACAAAGACGGTCGTGGGCATGGCGAACCCGCCGAACTCGGCGAAGAGTCGTCCGTCGGGGTCCCATCCGAGGTCGTAGGTGACGCCGGTCTCCTTGATCAGGATCTGGGCGTCTTCCTTTCGGGGGTCGGTGGAGATGCCGACGAACGCCACATCCCCGCCGAACTCGTTGAAGATCTGTTCGAACTCGGGCATTTCCGAAACGCACGGAGGGCACGTCCGGGCGAAGAAGTTAATCACGAGCGGTGTGCCGGCGTACGCCGAAAAGTTCGCGTCACCTCCGTCGAACGTGGCGTACGTCAGGTCGACGTCGGAACCGACGGCGAGGTCGGTTTGGATGTCCTCGATGGGGGTCGGCTCATTGGTGAGCGTAAGTACGTCGTCGCTGCATGCTGCACTGAGCAGGCTGAGTGCGGCGACTCTGGCGAGTTGGTGTCGCCACAGCAGCGAGGGGAGAGAAGGAAAGGTCACGGGGAACTCCACCGAAAACGGTAGCCGAGTAACGAGAGGAAGCTTCGGGAGGATTCGGTGAAGGAGTTCTGCCGTTCAACGACCGTGATGGGCCGGGCAGTTCCCGAATGGGGGAACCGGGAACTGCCCGGCCCGGTCCGCTTGCCGTGCACCCATCTCCGATCGGGGCTCGCATGAGCCGTTGCCCGGATCGGCGGGAGGGGGGGGTATCTGCACGAAGCGAGGGTCAGGGGCTGACGCGCTGGGCCTCTTCTCGGAGGTGGGCCGGGATGGGGATCATCGGCATCTGGTCCTCTGGGTGGATGATTTTGGGCGGACGGCCCCGACGTCGCTTGGTGATGAGCATCTTGCCGTGCATGAACAGCTGACCGCCCCAGACTCCCCATGGTTCCTGCCGCTCGAGCGCTCCTTGAAGGCATTCGGCGAGAACGGGGCATTCGGCACAAACCCGTTTCGCAGCGGCGATCTCACCGATGTCCTCGCTGAAAAAGAGTGCAGCTGCCTCAGGTATGGCACGACAGGCAGCAACGTCCTCCCAGAGGACGTCTTCGAGCGGGCCTGCGAGTTCGAGGTTGGTGTCGACGAAGGTCTGCATGATCTCGTCTTCTTTTCCTTCTTGGTTGGTTGATCGGTTTTCGTAGGTGCGGTTGACCGTTGAGCGTCGAGACCGGGGGTACAAAAGCGGAAAGGCCGCTGGATGTTCCAGCGGCCTTGGCGTCTTCCCCTTGTCTAGCGGGCTGAGGATCAGCCCGGGGGAGTGCCGGAGGGCCGCTGGTGGGCATACGGCTTCGTGATCGCCCCGAAGGTGGTCACGAAGCCGGCGAGCCAGAAGTCCGACGCTGCGCCGTTCATGCGCGCGCGAGCATCGGCCACGACGGCGTAGCGATGTGCGAGGCACGAGTTCTGGACCATGATGGCTCCTTCGGCACGACCGGAATTTCCGGCCGATGTACGATCGCAAAGGTTTTGGGATCCGTCAACCGAATTACTTGTGGGTATTTCGACGGAGCTTTCGGGGTCGCGAATCGATCGGCTCTTCGACGCCCGCCCGAACCGTTGGCAGCTAGGTTCGCTTCATGCCGGAACAGGGAGCTGCCGTGATCACCCCCAAACCGGCGGACGGGCGCGTGTACGAAGCCGCTCGCCGGATTCGGCTTGGCGATGTCGATCCGACGGGCCGCTGTCGTCTCGATGCGGCGGTCCGATACCTCCAGGACGTCGCCCGTGACGATTCCGCCGACTCCGGGCTCACCGAACCGATGAATTGGGTGGTTCGTCGCGTGATGCTTGAGGTGCATCAGGCTCCGGTCTTCCAGGAATGGATTCGACTTGCAACATGGTGCAGCGGCCATGGGGCCCGGTGGGCAGAGCGCCGAACTGAGGTCAAGGGCGACCACGGCGCCCATGTCGAAGCAACGACGGTTTGGATTTTTGTCGACGGTGCGACAGGTGCCCCCAAGCCACTCCATGCAGACTTTTTTGCCATCTACGGAGCGACGGCGGCTGGCCGCCGGGTATCGGCCCGGCAAAGACTGAAAGCGGGCCCACCCGACCATGTGGAGGCTGAACCGTGGCCTCTCCGGTTCACTGATCTTGACCTCCTTGGCCATGTCAACAACGCCGCTCAATGGTCGCCGTTGGAGGAGGCTGTATCCCGTGTCGGCGCGCCGACGGAAGGTATTCGCGCCGAACTTGAACACGGCGTCGGTATCGAACGAGGCGCCGTGACTTTTCACTGGCGAGGCATCGATGGCGGTGTGGATTCGTGGCTGTACACCGAGGCCGGACTCGGCTCAGCCGGACGGATCCGGCCCCTCTGATCAGCGGGTCGGTTCGGTCAACTCGAAGCAGAGCAGCCCGTTGCTGTCGCGACGAGAGTTGGCCTCGCCAATCATGCGAAGGTGCTCAAGGTGGGCGAACGTCTCGCTCGCCGCCATGTCGCCCCACGACCGTTCACGGAACAAGACCTTCATCCACTCGGTCACCGGTGCGTCACCCGTGGCGTCGGCGGCTTCACGCAAGATGTCGAGTCGTTCGTGGTGATGATGCTTGATGTGGGAGCAACGACCGGCGCAGTCGTCGAACGGATGGCCGTGGGCCGGAAGGACGGTGGTGACACCTTCGAGAGCTCCGACGCGGTCGAGCGAGTCGAAGAAGGTGGCGAGTGGGTCGGCGATCTCGGTGGAGCCTGCGATGTGGGGGGTGATGGTCGGGAGCACATGATCACCCGAGAGCAGCACCCCTTCTTCGGGGTCCCACAGGCAGAGATGGTCGACCGTGTGCCCGGGGGTGTGGATCGAGAACCACTCACGGCCTGCGAACCGGACGGGCTGACCGTCGACGACACGGATCGTGGCCTCGGGGGAGAGGAAGCGACGCTGACCGTTGTCTTCGTGGACGAACCGCAAGATGGCATGGTCGGGTGGCGGCTCACGTTTGGTGCCCCATGGGGTTTCGCCCATCGACTCGTAGCGCTTCTTCCAGTGGGCGAGGATCTCCTCGTCGGTCATGTCGGCGATGATCGGCTCGAGGTCGTCATTGGCTTCGGACATGCTCGATCGAAACGACGCATGGGTGAGCACGTCGGCGCCGGCTTCCTCGCGCAGCTGGGCACTCCCGCCGAAGTGGTCGGGATGGGAGTGGGTGACGATTGCGGTGTGCACCCGTCCAATCGGGATCTCGGCCGTCGCAAGCCGGTCGGTGAGCGCAGCCCATGATTCTGGGCCCGGAAGTCCGGGGTCGACGAGCGCGACGCCGTCACCGTCGATCAGGGCATAACAGTTCACGTGCCCGAGGCCCGGGAGCGAGATCGGTAGTTGGAGGCGGAGTACCCCTGGCGCGACCTCGGTGACCTCTTCGGAGGCGGGCTCTTGTTCCTGTTTGCGGTACGTCTGGGAACTCACGCCTGCACCCTATGGTGGCGTCAGTCGGGAGTGGCGAAAAGCGTCGACCGATAGTGGCGCAGTTCTTCGAGGCTCTCACGGATGTCGTCGAGTGCCCGATGGGCTCCACCTTTCTTCGGCGCGGATCGGAAAGCGGTCGGGTGCCACCGTCGAGCGAGCTCCTTCAGCGTCGACACGTCGATGGAGCGGTAGTGCAGGTACTCCTCGATCTCCGGGAGCTGTTTGGCCAAGAACCGTCGGTCCGTGCCGATCGAGTTCCCGCACAGTGGCGCAGAGCGAGCCTCGGGGATGTGCTCTTGGAGGAAGGCCATCGTCTGCCGGCCAGCTTCCTCGAGCGACAACGTCGAGGTGGTGATCTGACCGAGCAGCCCGCTGCGTGTGTGCATGTTCGTGACGAAGTCGTCCATTTCGGCCAGCTCAAGTTCGGAGGCGTGGACGATGAGGTCGGGACCTTCGGCGAGCAGCTCGAGATTGTCGTCGGTGATGAGGGTTGCGATCTCGACGATGACGTGTCGGTCTGGGTCGAGGCCCGTCATCTCAAGATCCATCCACGCAAGCATTGTTTCAGGGTAGACGGCGGCGGACCTCCGGCCCGGTTTCGGCTACGTTCGCCTCGTGCTCGATCTTCCTGTACTCCGTCTCGATCCCGATCTACCCCTCCCGGCCTACGCCCGAAGCGGCGACGCCGGTGTCGATCTCGTCGCTCGTGAGGACGTAACCCTCGCTCCGGCTGGTGGCCGGGCGCTCGTACCGACGGGAATCGCGATCGCGCTTCCCGACGGCTATGCCGGTTTCGTGCAACCCCGGAGTGGTCTGGCGTTCAAGCACGGCGTGACCTGCCTCAACACCCCGGGACTCATCGACTCGGGCTACCGCGGTGAGTTGAAAGTCTGCCTCATCAACCACGACCCAATCGAGCCGTTTGACGTCAAACGGGGTGAGCGCATCGCGCAGCTAGTGATACAAGCCGTGGAGCAGGTCGACTTCGTGGAGGTCGAGGTGCTCGACGAAAGTGAGCGCGGCGACAAAGGATTCGGTTCGAGCGGCCGCTAAGGGTTCGTAGGCATCGTGTTCGAAGGCATCGTGTTCGTAGGAATCTTCTTCATACGCACCCATGCCCGCCCGGGGTCTATCGCGTAGTCATCGATGAGCTCGCACGCAATCTCTTCGAACCGTGCGAGCGAATGCTCGGTTGGCACGGTCCCCCCGTCGCAGGCGAGTTCGATTTCGAGCTGATTTGCGTCGAATCGAAACACGGCCCGGATCTCGGCGTCGGCCGACGCCGAGCCAAGCATCAAGATGACCGCTTCGTCTATTGCCAGTCGGAGATCATCAATCTCAGAGAACGAAAGGCCCTGACGGATCCCGAGCGCTGCTGCGCCGACGCGAACGATCCGCCCGTAGTTGGTGCGTGCTGGAAACCGGAGCAGGACCTCATCGGCCGAGTCGTTCACCAACCCAGTCTCGCACGCACGGAACGGCGGCAGCTGCCGCGCTGCGGGGAGGGTTCGGTACTGTGCTCTCGATGGCCGTGCTCGTCGACCAAGCCATGTGGGAGTGGCGTGGCGCCCGTTGGGCGCACCTCGTCTCCGACACGTCCTACGACGAGCTCCACGCCTTCGCCCAACAGATCGGTAAGCGTCGGCTTGGCTTTCAGGGTGATCACTACGACATCGACAACATCGACCGTGAGCGGGCGCTCGACCTCGGGGCCGAGCCGGTCGATGCTCGCGAACTGCTCGCTCGCCTTCGGGGTGCAGGGCTGCGGCGGCGCAACGACAAGCCGACCTGGGAGCGGATCGCGGCAGCAGAACAGGGCCGATCGCTGACCATCGCTCAGGTTGCGCGAGTCCCGGCTGCGCTATGCGCTGCCATCGTCGAACTCGACACACTCGATAAGTCATCGCGATCAGCGGTGTTCGTCGATGCATCCCATGCGGTGGTGTTGTTCGATTGGCACGGTGATCCCGTGGAGGCTGCGAGACTCGCCGTCGATCAGGTGTGGGCCGGCGAGCCTCGGGTCGATGGCGAGAGAAGTCTGGAACTCTTCGTCGAACGGTGGAGCACTACGGTGCGGGAATGATCGGCAAGATCCAAAAGCCCCTCCCTATCGTCACCGAGAATCCTGTCGAGCTGTCATCCCGGGTGATCGACACCGGCGAGCACGACGAGGCAGTGAACCGCGTCACCGACCGGATCTGTGAGTTGGCCGACGGCATTTCGATCGTCGAGTCGTTCTCGCATGTGATCTCGTTTCGGACCGAAGATGGACTGGTGTGTTTCGACACCTCAAGTCATCCGAAGGGTCCACCTGTGGTCGAGGCGTTGCGGACGTGGTCGCTCGACCCTGTTCATTCGATTGTCTACACCCATGGCCACGTCGACCATGTCGGCGGATCGGGTGCCTTCGCCGCCCATGCTGTCGCCAACGGGCACGCAGCACCGAAGGTGATTGGTCACGAAGCCATCGTTGCCCGCTTCGAGCGTTACCGGGCCACGAATGGCTACAACATCGACATCAACCAGCGGCAGTTCGGTGGTGTTTCTCAGCGCACCGGTCTCGCAGTCGGCGACGGACGACAGTTCCTGCGCGACGACGTGCTGTGGCCGACCCATGAGTTCCAACAAGACCTCACCGTTGACATCGGTGGCGTGTCGTTCGAGATGCGCCACGCCAAGGGTGAAACTGACGACCATCTCTGGGCCTGGATTCCTGAGCACCGGGCCATCTGCGTCGGTGACCTTGTGACCTGGGTCTTCCCGAACTGCGGAAATCCGCAGAAGGTTCAGCGGTACCCGCTTGAGTGGGCCCAGGCACTGCGGGAGATGATGACCTATGACGCCGACTGGATGTTTCCGGCGCACGGTCTACCGGTGTGCGGGTCGAAACGGGTGAACCAAATCCTGGGTGACCTCGCTTCAGCGCTCGAGTTCCTGACCCGCAAGACGATCGAGATGATGAACGCCGGTGAGCCACTCGACGCCATCGTGCATTCCGTTTCCGTTCCCGACGATCTCATCAGCCGTCCTTGGATGCGACCCGTCTATGACGAGCCGGAGTTCGTCGTTCGCAATCTCTGGCGCCTGTACGGCGGCTGGTGGGACAAGAACCCGGCCAACCTCAAGCCCGCCCCCGAAGCCGTTTTCGCGACAGAACTGGTCTCGCTCGTCGGCGGCGTCGATGCAATGGCGGCGCGGGCCAGCAACCTTGCAGTCTCCGGTGACCTTCGACTCGCGTGCCAACTGATTGAGCTTGCTGTCCAGGCCGATCCTGAGTCCATCCACGCCCACGGTGTTCGGGCCGAGATTTATCAGGCGCGCCGCGATGCCGAGTTCTCGCTCATGGCGAAGGGCATCTTTGCCAGCGCGGTCAACGAGTCGAAGGCTTTCACGGACGGTGAACGCACGAGCTGATTCGGCCGGACGGAGGGGGCATGTTCGCCGGGATCCGGTCGGTAGGTGAATCGGTCGGGTTGGTCGACGACTCTTCGACACCTCTCCGCAACCCCGAGGGTGACCGCCGGGGCCGCCGATATCCTGATTATCCGTGGCTCTCTACGTCCAGAAGTTCGGCGGCACCTCCGTCGGCAGCCCCGATCGCATCCGAGAAGTGGCTGATCACGTTGCCCGCTCCCGCAAGCGGGGCGACGAGGTCGTACTCGTGGTGTCGGCGATGGGGAAGGAGACCGACGAACTGCTCCGACTCGCCGACGATGTGTCGAAGACCAAGCCGGGCCGCGAGATGGACATGCTCATCACTGGCGGTGAGCGCAAGGCATGTGCGTTGGTGGCGATGGCGCTCACCGACCTCGGGATCGAGAGCGAATCCTTCACCGGCAGTCAGGCAGGCTTCCTGACCGACACCACTCATCGCGATGCGAAGATACTCGAGGTCAATCCGTACCGAATTCGCGATGCCGTTGATGCGGGCAAGGTCCCAGTCGTGGGCGGGAGCCAAGGCGTCTCGACCGACAACGATGTGACCTTCTTCGGCCGCGGCGGCTCCGACACAACGGCCGTTGCGTTGGCCCATGCGCTCGATGCCGAGGCCTGTGAGCTCTACACCGACGTCCCCGGCGTCTTCACCACCGATCCGCGGCTGGTCCCAGAGGCTCGCAAAATGGATCGGATTTCATTCGACGAACTGCTCGAGATGACCGCCACCGGCTGCCCGAAGCCGGCCATGCGATCCGTCGAGCTAGCCCGGAGCTACCGCGTTCGACTCCATGTACGGAGTGCGTTCAGCTGGGTTCCCGGAACCTGGGTTTCAGAGGAGGCCTCCATGGAAAACGCAATCATTTCTGCGGTTACACACGACACCTCCGAGGCGAAGATGACCGTCTCGGGCGTGCCCGACAAGCCCGGTGTTGCGGCCCGTTTGTTCCGTACCCTCGCCGATGCTGGGATCAACGTCGACATGATCGTGCAGAACGTTTCGGCTGATGGCGCCACCGATATCAGCTTTACCTTGCCTCACGAGCAGGTTGGCATCGCCGAACCGACCGTTGCCGCCCTCGTCAGTGAAATTGGTGCGACAGGGTCGGTCACCGATTCCAACATCGGTCGGGTGAGTCTCATCGGCGCAGGCATGCAGACCAATCCTGGTGTCGCGGCCACGATGTTCGAGACCTTGTCGAACGCAGGGATCAATATCGAGATGATCTCGACATCGGCGATTCGGATCTCGTGTGTTGTGCGTGAGGATCAGACCGAGCAGGCAGTCATGGTGCTGCATGCAGCATTCGAGTTGCACAAACCGGCCGAGGATCGGGCCGAGTTCTGAGTCTGGCCCGCCGACGAGGCTTCGTGCTGCAGCATCAGTCGAACGCGGCCTCGCAGTCGCCGAAGAGGAAGTACTCGCTGCGATCTCCGCACAGGTTGCCGAACATCTCGTACTCGGAGTACACGGGCGCCTCCCAGTACAGCTCGTCGCAGGCGGCCATGTCGCCGTCGGCACAGCTGTCGTAGAGGGCATCGAGGCGGGGATCATCGCCGTAGGCCGCGTCGGAACCGCGGTAGGCCTCCGCACAGGAGCCATCGTTGGAACCTTCGAGTGTGCCACCGCAGCTACGTGCGAAGTTTTCGTATTCGGAGCCGATCGGCGCCTCCCAGTACAGCTCGTCGCATGCCGTCCGGTCGCCGCTGCCACATGCGTCCCAGAGGCCGTCGAGTCTGGGATCGTCGCCGTAGGTGTCGATGCCTCCGCTGGACTCGCTGAAGGCACCGCTGTTGAAGACGTCGCCAAGGTCCATGATTCCGGCCTCGACAAACTCGTCGCCGCAGCGGAGGAACGCGGCGATCATCTCGGCGTCGGGTTCGGCGCCCGGGTCAAGTCCAAGGGTCATTAGGTCGAAGATCGAGAAACCGGCTGCCTCGAGCTCGGTGAGGAGGCAACGGCCAGCCACTGGGTCAAGGCCTTCTGCCTCCAGCGTGTCGATTAGCGCCTGCTCGAGCGGGCTCAGCTCTTTGGCGCTGGTGTCGGCGTTGTCGGCTTCTGACGAGCTCTCGGTGTCGGGATCATCCCCCGTGCCATCACTTCCTGCGTTGGTGTCCTCGGCGTTGGTGTCCTCGCCTGCGTTGTTGTCCTCGTCGATCGACGGGGCAAAACACAGCGCTGCGACATCGGTTCGGCCGGTCAATTCCTCGTTGGTGAGGTCGGTGCTGTTGTCGGCTCGAAGGAGCTTGTCGACGTCGAGATCACGGGCTTCGTACTCGCGGGTGAGGCACGCAGCCTCCTGCTCGCTGAGCCCGAGTTCGGTCAGAAGATCTTCGGTCTCGCTACTACCGCAGGAAACAGCGAACAGCACGATCGCAGCCAGTACACGTCGCATGCGGCGCATTGAGGTTCCCTCTCGGTGGTGTGTGTTCCAACGATCGTTTGCAGCGTAGAGGGATCCGCAGGGCCATTCCTCGGCGGGTTTGATTCGAGTTTCCCGGCGTCAAGGATCGAGTACGCGAGACTGCGGGTGTGGAATTGTCGGATTTGCTCGATCCGGTCTCGACCGCCGTGCTCACGATGGAACTGCAGCGCGGCGTCTCCGGCGACCTCGCTGCGCTACCGGAACTGCGCGATGCAGCCGAAGCGATCAATCTTTCGGCTCGGGCTGGTCAACTCTGTGCTGCGGCTCGGACGGCGGGCGCCACGATCGTGCACTGCACTGCCGAGTTCCGACCCGATCGGCGAGGGTCGGCAGCGAACGCCCGCGTCCTTGCTGCGGCGGCTGAGCTCAACGGCGACCGTCTCGATCGCGGGCAGCCCGGCACCGAACTCATCCCGGAGCTGTTGGCTGATCCCGGCGATCTCGTGTTGCCGCGCAGCCACGGCTTGACACCGTTCGTTTCGACTGAGCTCGATCAGGTTCTCAGGAACTGTGGCATTCGTACCGTGGTCGCCGTTGGGAACTCGATCAACATCGGAATTCTCGGCCTCGTGCTCGTCGCAGTCGATCTTGGCTACCAGGTGGTGGTGCCGCGCGACGCGGTCGTGGGGGTACCGGTCGACTACGGAGACTCGGTGCTCGACAACACGATCGCACTGCTCGCCACGATCACTACCACGGCTGAACTCGTCGCAACCTGGAGCTGACGCAACCGCGCAAGGAACTGGCTGCTTGGCGCGATTGGCCGGCCCGGTGGTGCTCACCCCGATGACGCCGGACGTGGTCTGGCCTTCGCGGCGAGTCTGATGCCTCCTCGTTCGTCCACCTAGGGTGCGGTCATGCAACCTCTCGGCGCTCCCGAACCTGTCACCATTGACCGAGCAGCAGTCGGTCGTTGTTTCGGCTGCGGCCAAAACAACGATCAGGGTTTGCGGATGATGTTCATGCAGTATCCCGACGGCACGATCGAGTCGCGCCATCTGACCGACCCCCACCATTGCGGTGTCGACACCGTCGTGCACGGTGGGATTCAGGCGACGATGCTCGACGAGACGATGGGGGTAGCTGCCCAGCTTGGGCTTGGGGACAATGCTGGAAACGCCCCGTGTGTGACCGCCGAGATGCAGCTCGCGTACCGTCGACCCGTCCCGATTGCGGACGAAGTCGTGGTACGGGCGCGTCTACGCGAAGTCGACGGCCGTGACCTCTATGTCGAGGGAGCGATCGTCGGCGCCGGTGGCGAACTGCTCACCACTGCGACGTCGCGATGGCGCCAGCTCCGGGATGTCCCGGTGACTTGATCTCGACCCGGTGTCACCTGGCGGCGGTCACCGTTTCGGTGTCGATTCCGGCCCGCATGACTTTTCCGGCGGTGGTGCCGGTGGCCTTCCCGTCGGCGACGCTGACCACGCCGTTGACGATCACGCGGCTGATACCGGTCGCCTCGCTCCAAAGACGCTTGGACTCACCGGGCAGGTCGAATACGAGCTCGACCTCGGTGGCGCCGACTTGCGCTGGATCGAAGATGACCACGTCGGCGTACCACCCCTCGGCGATGCGGCCCCGGTCGGTGAAGCCGAACAGGCGAGCGGGTACGTCGGTGAGGTGACGCACGGCGTTCTCCATCGACGTGAGCTGACGGCCGCGCAGGCAGTCGGCCAGCCATGCCGCGGTGTAGGGCGCCCCGGCCATGCGGTCGAGATGGGCACCGGCATCGGAGCCACCGATCATCACGTTGGGGTGCTCCCAGGCGGCGGCGCGAAGCCGCCAGGACTCGGCGTCGTCGTCGGTCGGGAGTGGCCACCACACAGTGCGGAGGTCGTCGTTGAGTGAGATCTCGACCATCGTGTGGAACGAACGCTGGCCCCGCTCGCGGGCGATCTCACCGAGAGTGCGGCCTTTGAGGCCCTCGTTGGCTTCGGAGTAGGTGTCGCCGACCATGTAGTTGTCCCAGCCGGTGAGTCGAGAGAACACGCCGGCCTCAGGCCGCGCGGCCTGGTTCTCGAGCCAGGTGACGATCTCGGGGTCGCGGAGCTTTTCCATGCGGGCCTCGATGCCGATAGTGAAATAATCCATCCAGCCCGGCAGCTGAAAGAGTGCGCAGAACGTGCCGAGGCTCATGTTCATCCCCACCAGGACCGGCATAGTGAGGGCCATGACCTTGGCACCGGCTTCGGTGGCCCTCTCGCAGGCCTCGAGTTGGTTCTGGTAGGCCTCGGGCCGGGCCGAGTCGATAGTGAGGACGTTCCAGTTGATCGGCCGATTCGCGGTGACCGACATCTTGGTCATCAGCTCGACTTCGTCGTCGTTGAACCCGTTGAGGCAGCCGTCGGCGACCCACTCGAGTGTGGTGCCCTCGTGCAGCGAGGTCTCCTCGCAAAGTTCGAGAACCTCGTCCCATGCGGCCCATCGGCTCGGCACCGGCTGACCATCAGCGTCGGAGTGGGTGAACGAACGTCCCGTCGAGAAGCCAAACCCGCCGGCTTCGATCGACTCCTTTAGCAGGGCCCGCATCTGGGCTCGCTGCTCCGGGGTTGCTTCCTTACCGACGGCGTCGTCCTTCATCACCTGACGGCGGATGGCGGAGTGGCCGACCATAAAGGCGATGTTGATGGCGGTGCCGCTCGCCTCAACCCGGTCAAGGTATTCGGCGAAGCTCGACCAGTTCCACGGCACACCGAGTTCGAGGGCCTCGAGGGCCATACCTTCCACCTTGGTCATCATGTGTTTGAGGTACTCACCGTCGGACGCGTCGCCAAGCGGGGCGAGCGAGAAGCCACAGTTGCCTGCAACCATCGACGTGACACCGAAAAGGTTGGACGGTGTCGAATACGGATCCCAGAAGATCTGGGCGTCGTAGTGCGTGTGCGGGTCGACGAACCCGGGGCAGACGATCTGGCCGGTCGCGTCGATCGTCTCTACGGCCTCGTCGGCGACACCACCGTCGCTAGCCGTCCGCACTGCGACGATGCGACCGTCCTTGATGCCGACGTCGGCGGTGAACCCGTCGGCGCCGGTACCGTCGACGACCGTGCCGCCTGTGATCAGGATGTCCAACATCTCGCCATCGTAGTGACCGGCCTGACGGCCCGTCAGGTCCGGATCGTCACCTACGATTGCGAAGATGTCCGAACGTACCGATGCGCTCCGGTCCCAGATGACCATCGAGGAGAAAGCCCACTTCCTCGCAGGCGACGACATGTGGCACACGGCGCCGATCGAACGCCTCGGCATTCCCGCGCTGAAAGTCACCGACGGGCCCAATGGCGCTCGGGGTGACGGCCTCATGGGCACGGGTACTCCGACGGCGTGTATTCCCTCGGGTGCCTCACTCGGCGCCTCGTGGGACGTCGACTTGACGGAGGAGCTCGGCGCTCTGCTGGGCGCTGAGGCGAGAGCTAAGTCCTCACACGTGCTGCTCGCACCCACGATCAACCTGCATCGCTCACCGAAGGGCGGCCGCAACTTCGAGTGTTACAGCGAAGATCCGTTGCTGTCGGGCAAGATCGCTGCTGCGTTCATCCGAGGGGTCCAGTCCCACGATGTCGCCACCACACCGAAGCACTTCGTGGGGAACGACTCCGAGTTCGAACGCAACACGATCGATTCGGTGATCGACGAGCGCACCATGCGGGAAGTCGCCCTGCTGCCGTTCGAGATCGCCGTCCGCGAGGGTGGCGCCTGGGGTGTGATGACCGCCTACAACCGTCTCAACGGCGTCTACTGCTCGGAACACGAGTGGTTGCTCAAGAAGGTGCTCCGCGGCGAGTGGGGATTCGACGGCATGATCATCACCGACTGGTTTGCCAACGGCTCGACCGACGGTGGCGTCGCTGCGCAGCTCACGCTTGAGATGCCGGGTAAAGGGCGCTTCTACGGAGACAAGCTCCACGCAGCGATGGAGCAAGGCCGGGTCGATCAGGTCGATGTTGATGTCATCGTTGACGATCTGCTTCGGTTGATGGAGCGAACGGGTGTGCTCGATGGAGTCGGAGGCGAACCCGAGAAGCCTCTCGACCGGCCTGAAGATCGCATCCTGATCCGGCGAGCTGCCGCAGCAGGTTCGGTGCTGTATCGCAACGATGGGCTGCTGCCACTCGACATGGCGACGGTCGAGTCGGTCGCGGTCATCGGTCCGAACGCCATGCACGCAAAGGTGATGGGTGGCGGCTCTGCGAACGTTCGGGCCTACCACCGGTCGTCACCGCTCGATGCACTCCAGGATCGCTTCCCTGATCTCGACGTGCGCTTCGCCCGGGGTGTTGACATCGATCGGACTGTCCCGCCGATCACGCGGCCGCTCCTGCGGGGATCGACCATCACCGAGTATCGCAACGACACGTGGGGCTTTGACGGTGAGCCCGACGCCGTCAGCCACGGCAACCGAACCGCGCTGCGGGCGTTCGGCGCACCGGCCGACGGCATCGATGCCGAGCGGTGGTCGGCCCACATGACCGCCACCATCATCCCTGAGGTCTCTGGTCCCCACCGGTTCACCATCACCGAGTCGGGACGGGGCCTGGTGCGCGTGAACGGCGATGTTGTGCTCGACGCGACCGCTGCCGACCTCGAGCGGGGCGAGTCGTTTTTTGGCTTTGGCACGATCGAGATGTCGGCCGATATCGATCTCGTGGCCGGTGCGGAGACCGTGGTGGAGATCGAGTTCCGCAACGAAGGTGCGATCCTGCTGGCTGGGGTGATCGTCGGCTGCAAGGCGCTCGTCGAACGCGATCTCCTCGGCGAGGCCGTGGCACTCGCGAAGGAGTGCGACGTGGCACTCGTGGTCGCCGGAACCAACGACGACTGGGAAACCGAGGGTCGAGACCGGGACTTGTGGGAGCTGCCGGGCGGGCAGCCCGAGCTGATCAGGGCCGTGGCTGCCGCCAACCCGCGCACGGTCGTTGTACTCAACGCCGGTTCGCCTCACAGCCTGGACTGGATCGACGACCCGGCTGCGGTGCTCAACGTTGGCTTTGCCGGTCAGGAGATGGGCGAAGCAGTCGTCGACATGCTCGTGGGCGATCAAGAGCCGCACGGTCGGGCCCCTACCACCATCGGCGCCCGTTACGAGCACTTCGCTGCCTTCACCAACTACCCGGGCGAGAACAGCGAGGTCCGCTACGGCGAGTCCGTGTTTTGTGGTCATCGCTGGCACGACGTGCTGGGGCTCGAGCCGGCGGTCGCGTTCGGTTCGGGACTCGGCTACACCACGTTCGAGATCGGTGGTGTTCCCGCATCTGCATCTGTGTCCGCTGGTGACGGCCTCGCATTTGACGTCGTGCTCACGAACACTGGGAGCCGCCGAGGGAGCGAGGTCGTGCAGGTCTACGTCGAGGCGGTGGATCCGGCAGTGCAACGTCCCGTTCGCGAACTCAAGGCGTTTCGGAAGCTTGAACTCGACCCAGGTTGCTCGTCCACCGTCTCGTTCGAACTCTCAGCGCGTGACTTCGCGTACTACGACCCGTCGGATCACTCCTGGACCGAGCGGATCGGAAATCGTTTCGTGCCGGCCGCCGCCGGTGCGCTGCACCGGGCCGAACCGGGGTGGTACGTCGACCCGGGTCGTTACCGCGTCTGGGTCGGCCGTTCGTCGCGTGAATTCGGTGGAGCGATTGAGGTCGTCATCACCGGCGAGTCGACCCGGCTTGTCGATCGCGTGCCCTCGTAGCGTGGCCGGGTCGTGGGTTTGGTGCCGAGTGCAGGACCGCACGGCATGATGGAGGGGTCTTCCGGCGTTTAGCCACGTCAGCAGCCTGCGAAGGAGCCCCTCATGCTGTTCGGTCGCGACAAGCAGACCATGCCCGATCCCGCCGATGCCCTGCCCGGTCGCGACGAGCCGGTTGCGATCCAACCGGCCCACCTGATCCTCGGCACGCCACTCGACGGCCCGGTGCCCGACGGCCACGAGATCGCCATGTTCGGTCTCGGCTGCTTTTGGGGGGCTGAGCGGTTCTACTGGCAACTCGAAGGTGTCCACACCACTGCGGTTGGGTACGCAGGCGGTTACACACCGAACCCGCTCTACGAAGAGGTGTGCTCTGGTCGCACCGGACACAACGAGGTCGTGCGGGTCGTGTTCGACCCGACCGTGGTGTCGTACGCGGAACTCTTGAAGATCTTCTGGGAGGTCCACGACCCCACCCAGTTCATGCGGCAGGGCAATGACATCGGCACCCAGTACCGAAGCGAAATCTACGTCTATTCAGACCATCAGCGTGCGACCGCCAAGGCGAGTCTCGATCATTATCAGGAGAAGTTGAGCGGTTCGGGTTTCGGCGACATCGCCACCACGATCGTTGATGCGCCGGACTTCTACTTTGCCGAGGAGTATCACCAGCAGTACCTGCACCGGAACCCGATGGGTTACTGCAACCACGGTCTCTGCCAGGTCAGGTTCGACTGAACCGGCTTGTCTTGCGGGTTCGCTACCACTCAGGCGGTCACAGGTCGACCTCTCCGACCATGCACGTGACGACGTCGCCGCCGATCCAGATCTCACCGTCGGCTTGTTCGACGTAGACCTTCCCCGCTCGACCGAGGACGGTGCCTTGTGACGCAACGTATGGCGACGACAGTCGCCCGGCGCCCAGAAGCCACTGGGCGAGCGCTGCGTTGAGACTTCCCGTCACCGGGTCTTCGGCGCCGGGGCCGTCGCCCATCTTGAAGAGCGCCCGAACCTCAATCGCGGCCGGGTTGCCCATCGGATAGGCGCCCACTACCCCGATCTTGTAATCGGGGCGTGCCCCCATGTCGGGTTCGAGAGCGAGGACGGCCTCCGCATCGGCGAGTTCAACGGCGATCCAGCCGGGGCCGTTGTCGGCCCACGCAGCCGCCATGACCGCTGACGGATCGATGTCGAGCACCGCACACGTTTCGGTCAGATCGGCGTCGTCGACCGGCCCGCTGCGGATCAGTGGGGGAGCGGCAAAGGCCAGTCGATCGGTGTGGCGCAGCGTGACGAGACCGACACCACACTCCTGAATGATCGTGCCGGCGCGCTTTGGCTCACCACCCGCCTCGAGCCATGCATGACAGGTTCCAAGCGTGGGATGGCCCGCAAACGGCAGCTCTGTCTCGGTTGTGAAGATCCGGACGCGGTAGTCCGCCGCCGGGTCGGTTGTTGGAACGACGAACGTCGTTTCGCTGAGGTTCGTCCAGTTGGCGAACCGTTGCATCTCGTCGTCGGACAGCCCGGCACCGTCGAGCACAACCGCGAGTGGGTTTCCCCGGTACGGCTCTGCGGTGAAGACATCAACCTGTTTGAAGTGGCGCATGCGCGAACCCGCAGCGAATTTCAGATGTTTTGGCGAGGAAAGCCGGGCCCCTCGTGGTCGACCCCACCCATGTTGGCATTGAGCCGGGCCTTGCTCATCAGCTCGGCGACGACCGGACCAAGGTCGCCGGGGTCGTCGGTCTGGGTTGCGACCGGGCCGAGGTGCCAGCCCTCGGCGATGCCGAGCTGATCCCCACGGATGTCGAATACCCGGCCAGTCACATTCTGAGCCTCGGGAGAGGCGAGCCACGTGGTGATGACGGCGATCCAGCGAGGACTGATCTTTTCGGCCAGTCCGTCCGGAGCGGCGTCGCCACCCATCAGATCGGCGGTCATCCGGCTCCATGCGGTGGGGGCGAGGCAGTTGACGGTTACGCCATACTTCACCAGTTCCTGGGCGGCGATCACCGAGAACGAGGCGATACCGGCCTTCGCAGCGCCGTAGTTGGTCTGACCAACATTGCCGTAGATCCCCGAAGGTGAGGCGGTGTTGATGATACGTCCGTAGACATCTTCACCGGCCTTCGCCCTCTCGCGCCAGTACTTGGCGGCGTGGTGGCTCGGGGCGTAGGTGCCTTTGAGGTGCACGGCGATGACGGCGTCCCAGTCGTCCTCACTCATCGAGAACAACATCCGATCGCGAAGGATGCCCGCGTTATTGACGACGATGTTGATGTCGCCGAAGGTGTCGACGCCCTGTTGGATCATGGCCTCGGCCTCGTCGAACTTCGCCACGTTGCCACCGTTAACAACGGCTTCGCCGCCCATTGCCTCGATCTCGGCCACGACTTCCTGTGCGGGGGTGGCGTCGGCGCCAGCTCCCGAGGTGTCGCCACCGAGGTCGTTGACGACGACCTTGGCGCCTTCCGACGCCATCATCAGCGCGTGTTCGCGGCCGATACCGCGTCCGGCGCCAGTGACCAGCGCTACTTTGCCATCGAGAATGCCCATTGGGTGCTCCAGGGGTGAGAAGTGAACGGCCGTTAGCGTGCCAGATGTCAGGCGCTACGGCTACTTGACGGCAGACTGTCGGCTCATGGGGAAGACCGATCACCGCTACGCCCTCGGGGTCGATACGGGAGGCACGTACACCGACGCCGTCGTCTATGACGAGGTGGCGCGTGCGGTCGTCGCGAAGGCCAAGGCGCCCACTACGCACGACGATCTCGCAATCGGAATCCGCAGCGCAATCGAGGCGGTCCTCGGCGCGTCGGCGGTCGATCCGCCGGCGATCCACATGGTCGCCCTCTCTACCACGCTCGCCACCAACGCCCTCGTAGAGGGCACAGGCCGCCCTGCGGCGCTCGTGACGATCGGCTTCGATGCCGATGCACTCGACCGCAACGGACTCCGCGAGGCGATCGGATCCGATTCGGTCATCCAGGTCGCCGGTGGACACAGCTCGCATGGGGAACCGATCGCTGAGCTCGATGTTGACGCACTGGCAACAGCGGTCGACGAGATTGCGGCCGATGTCGACGCCTTCGCGATCACCGCCCAGTTTGCGACCAGAAATGCCGATCACGAGCTCGCGGCCCGCGATCTGATCCGATCGCGAACCGGCAAACCTGTCACCTGCAGCCACGTGTTGTCCGCCAGCCTCGGTGGGCCGAAGCGTGGTGTCACTGCGCTGCTCAACGCTCGCCTGATCGCAATGATCGACGATCTCGTCAGCACCACCGGGCGTATCCTCACCGAACTCGGCGTTGACGCGCCGATGATGATCGTCCGTGGCAACGGTTCGCTCGTGTCGGCGGACTTTGTGAAGGAACGTCCGGTCGAGACGATCCTCTCGGGGCCCGCGGCGTCGCTCGTCGGTGCCGCGCACCTTGCGGCCGCTGATGACGTCGTGATCTCCGACATCGGCGGCACCACCACCGACATCGCTGTGGTGCGTGATGGATTGCCGGCATTCGGCGAGGAAGGCGCAATCGTGGGCGGGCACCGAACCATGGTCGAAGCCGTGATGATGCACACTCACGGACTCGGCGGCGACAGCGAGGTCTGGCTGAAGGACCGCGCCGTAGGGTGCGAGCTCGAGATTGGTCCCCGCCGTGTCGTGCCACTGTCGTTGATGGCCGAGACGCATGGCGACATTCTTCGTACTGCGCTTGAGCGTCAACTCAACGACGACATCCCTGGAGCGTTTGACGGCATGTTCCTGCAAAGGACGGCTCGGGCCTTCGGCGCCGGCCTCGACCGCAACGAAGGTCAGGTGATGGACCGAGTGGGCACTCAGGTGGTGCCGGTTGGCGCCGCGGTCGGCACAGCGCTGCAAGATCGGGCGATGCGGCGACTCGTCGGTCGGGGTTTGCTTCGGCTCTGCGCATTCACCCCCACCGACGCGAGCCATGTGCTCGGGGAGCAGACCACCCACGATCCGGCGGTGGCCCGGCTGGGAGCCGACCTGTTCGCTCGCCGCCGCGATCGGTTCGGCAACGCGATCGCCAAGGATCGTGAGGAGTTCTCACGTGTGGTGACCGCAACGCTCGTGCGCCGATCGGCCGAAGCGTTGCTCGCTGCGGCACTCGACCGTGATGGTCTTGACGGAGTTCTCGCCGCCGGTCCGCTCGTCGCAGCTGCCCTCGATCGCACGACCACCAGTTCGCGGCTCGACATCGGCCTCGGTGTGCCCGTCGTTGGCCTCGGTGCGCCGGCGGTCACCTACTATCCGGCGATCGGCGAACTGCTCGGCACTCCGGTAACGGTTCCCGTCGATGCTGACGTTGCGAATGCGATCGGAGCCGTCGTCGCAAACGTACGGGTTCGTCACGAGGTTCTGGTGACAGCACCTCGCCGGGGTGTGTACCGGATTCACGTCGGCACCGAGCCAGAGACGAGATGGGAGCGGCCGGAAGCGCAGGCTCGGGCCTGTGAGGTGGCCGAGGAAGCCGTGCGCGAGAAGGCCGTGGCCGCGGGCACCTGCGACTTCGTCGTCGAGACCGAATGGATCGAGAAGGTGATCGACGTCGATGGCCGCCCGATGTTCGTCGAGGGTCGAGCGATAGCGGTTGCGTCGGGCCGCCCCGCCCTCGGCTGACTGAACCGCCGGAGCCGACCTAGGGTCGAGGGCATGGCTATCGAAGACGAAATCGTCAACCGCGTCACGTGGAAGATCCCGAACGCGCTCGCCTTGGTTGGTTCGGCCGCCGGTGGTGAGCGCAACGCGATGACCACCAGCTGGATCACGCAGTTGGCGATGGAGCCGGTCTTGATCGGTGTCGGGGTGGATAACTCGGCCCTGACCCATCGGCTCATCACCGACGGCGGCTCGTTTAGTATCAACCTCTGGGACAGCGAAGACACACGACCGTTCGTCAAGTTCTCGAAACCGGCGACCGATGACGGCGAAAACCTCAACGGTCGGCCGGTTCGTAGCGGTGTAACCGGTGCACCGATCTTCATCGAAGCGATCGCGTGGATGGAGTGCGAGGTTCGACAGGCCCACGATCTCGGCAGCCACACGCTCTTCATCGGTGAACTTGTTGATGCTGCGATCAACGACGACGAGAAACGTCCCGCTGCGATGAGCGACACGCGAATGAAGTACGGCGGGGTCCGCCGCGGCGGCCACTGACCCCGAGGGATCAGAGTTCACCGAAGGCAGGGTCACCCTTTCGGCTGCCGCGGGGCGGTGTACGGGCCCACACGAGGTACTCGTCGACGAACAAGCCCACGGTGCCACCCGGCCGGACCGTGCCGACCACGGTACCGAACCCTTCGGTACCGAGTCGGTCGATTTCGTCGGCGGCGATGGCGGTCACACACTCGGGCGCCTCACCGACGCTTGCTTGTGCGGCGTAGAGCGCAACGAGCGGTTCGTGCGTTACGTGGGGCGTGCGCGGGTCGGGACCAGCCAGCCCGGCGAACACGGCCATTCCGCCAGCCAAGCCGGCCACGAGCGCAACGAGCGGCCGAGGTGCGAACAGCACCAGTACCCCGGTGATCACTGCGCCACCGATCAGGACGAGCATGGCCCGTTCGAACCGGGAGCCAGCAGGCGGCGGCTGTCCCGTTGCTGCGCCGACGAAGGTGCGGTACGGCCGAACATCAAGATCGAGAGGGATGTCGTTATCGGCGATCACCTTGGCTTGAAACGCACGTTGGCGGTCCTCCCAGCGAAGCTCCACACCGAGACGCTAGGCCCAAGCGCCCCGAACCGGGTCGAGCGGATGGTTGACGCCAGCTCCTGGCATCGACGCGATGCGCTAGGTCAGGCGCACTTCCTGGCGTTTGAGTTCTGCCTGCACGGCGACGATGTCGACATCGGCGATGGTCCGTCCGGTTTTCACCGCGAGTGCAGCTGCCACGCCGGCACCCTGACCGGCGACGGTACAACACATCATGTTTCGTACCGCAGCGTGTGAGGTCTGGTCCCCGCCGATCGATCGGCCCGTCACCAGCAGGTTGTCGACCCCGTCATTGGGCACCATCGAGCGATACGGAACCTGGAAGTAGCGACCAGTGGTCGGGAGGATCAGGATCCCGTAGCCATCGATGAACTCGGGGAAGATGCCGATTGAGTCGTCGAATCGACCCTGTTCGCGAACGTCGTGAGCGGTGAGGTTGTAGCGGCCGACGAGCTTGCGGGTGTCTCGAATACCGATCGTCATCCCGTAGTTACGGAGCTTGGCGTTCTCACATCCGGGCGTATAGCGACGCAGGGCGTCGATCGCCAGGAGCGCCTGTCGGCGGCCTTCGATCTCGCCGGCGGTGAGTGACCTCACGTCGGTGCCGTCGATTTCGGGCATGTGCACGAGGTTGAGGTAGGTGAGGTCGCCCTGGTCGGAGATGGCACCCCAGGTGCCCCCAAGCGTCTTGAGGTCGGCAGGAATGCGGCCCGCTTTCTTTGCCCGATCGAAGGGCTTCGACAGCCACGGTGAGAACATGTCGTCCTCCTTGCCGGTCGTCTCGACCGCCCATTCGTCGGCTCCGGCCCACGACAGATACGTCTGTGGGTCGTCCTTGACGCCCTGGATGAACGCAGTCTTGTCGACACCGGTCATGTGGAACATCACCGACGCAGCCTGCATCTGTTCCAGCGGCGTCTTGTGCGTCGACGTTCCGGCCCGGTGGGCGATGTCGGCGTCGCCCGTCGCATCGATCACGATCGTGCCGAGCACGGCGTGACGACCGGATTTTGACTCGACGATCACGCCGATGATGGCGTCGTCTTCGACGATCGGAGCGACGACAAGAGCGTGGAGCAGTGGTTCGATCCCGGCCTCGGCGACCATGTCGTCGGCGACGTTCTTGAACCCCTCGGCGTCGAGCGCATGACTGTCGCTTTGGGGTTCGGGCTTGGCAGCCCCGGCCGCTTTGGCCCGTTCTTCGAACTCGATGCCGATGCCTTCGGAATCGACCGTGTCCTCGTGGCGGTACCACGCAAAGCCCTCAACCCCGACCTGGGTGATGTTGCCGCCGAAACAACCGTTTCGCTCGAGCAGCAAAACCGAGACACCGGCGCGAGCGGCGGCAAGCGCCGCCGCCAAGCCACCGGGACCGCTTCCGACCACGAGAACATCGGCCCGCGCCAATACCTCGAGTGTCCGAGCCGGCTCGGTGACCACGCCGAGGTCGGGAGATGGGGTCATCGGCGGTCGAGCGTACCGAGGTCGTGACCGGCGCTTGATGGCTGCTCGTCGGGCCAGTTCGTCCGCCAAACCTCTGCACTGAGCGCCCCGACCGGCATCGGTGGCTTGTCGTAACCCTCGACGCACGGCACGAGTGGCTCGACCGTCACCGCATGGTTCGGAACCACGAAGAACGGGAAGGAGAATCGCGGTCTGCCGCTTCGATTGACGACTCGATGGGGGGTCGCCACGAACCGGCCACCCGACCAGAGTTCGAGCATCTCGCCGACGTTCACGACGAGGGCGTCAGAGGGCGCGTCGACCTCGATCCACTCGCCGCTGCGCCCGCGGACCTCGAGCCCGCCGACCGGATCTGGATGGAGAAGAGTGATGACGTTCGTGTCCTTGTGAGGGTGGATCCCGGTGACGTCGCTTGCAGGTGGCTGTGCCGGATAGTGCAGGAGCGTCATGTTGGTGAGCGGCGCCTCGTGCCAAGCAGCGAATTGCTGGGGCGATACCGAGAGCCCTTCGGCGAACGCATCAAGCATCCGCGCAGCAGCAGCCTCACAGGCATCCCAGTACTCGCCGATCACCGTTCGGAGTTCGGGGAGTTGTTCGGGCCAAGCGTTCGGTCCGTAGAGCGCGCATTCGTCGAGCACCCGATGATCGTTCGGGCATTCCCAGTGGAGTTTGTACCCCTCGTATTGGTCACCCTCGTCTCGGCCGGCCCCGGATCGGTTTGGGGTGAAGAAGCCGAGTGGGATGAAGCCCCGATAGCTGGTTGGGGTGATCTGGTTGTGCACCTTGACCGCGTCGTCGAGCGCAAAGAGTGCTCGGACTGAGCTGCGGACCCGCTCGAAGAGTTCGACCGCGATGTCGTGTCCGATCACGGACACGAACCCGATCTGCTCACAGGCTGATCGAAGTTCGGTGGCGAAGGTGACCGACCGAGCGTCGACGATCGGGATCACGTCTCAGGCGCGGACGACGACCGTGCCGGAGAGCCGCTCCCAGAACGTGCGGTTCTGATCGTCGAAGAGGACCAACGCAAGCAGGATCAGGGCGGGGATCACGAACAGGGAGAACGCGATGTTGAGCGCGATGCTGGCTGCGAGTCCGCGAAGGAAAATCATGCGGGCCGGTCCGGCCGGCAATCCGGTCTGCTCGATCAGTACCTGCTGATTCATCAGCTTTTTGGCGGGCGTCTGGCCCTCGTTCTTCAGCACAAGGATCAGCGCCCAAATCAGCCAACCGATACCGAGTGTGACGATCGAGAGCGCGACGTCGAGCAAGAAGCACAGGAAGCGGTTCGTCTTCGAGACGATCTCTCGCTGGTCAAGCACGGCCGGCGGTGTACTTGGAGGCGCCGGGAGCGGATCACCAACCCACTGTTCGCCGTCCCAGTAGCGGACAGTGTCGGGCGGGTCGCCTGCGGCGTGATAGTGCCCGGCTGGTTGATTCATGGTGATCGGTGCTCCTGAGAGAAGTGGCTTATCGAGACCGTAGTGGCTCTACGGTGGTCATATGAGCGAGCCATCGTTTCCCAGCGCGGACGAACTGTTGGCGAACAATGTCGTGGCGGCGTCCGATGGCCGGCCGTTCCTCTCGGGCGAACCTTCGCGTCGGCTGGCTGTGGTCAGTTGTATGGACTGCAGGATCGACATCGAGACTGTGCTGGGGCTGGAACATGGTCAGGCCCACGTACTCCGCAACGCAGGTGGTGTCGTGACCGACGATGTGATCCGGTCGCTGACGCTGTCGCAGCGGTATCTCGGAACGCGTGAGGTGCTCATCATCTCTCATACCGACTGCGGCCTGTCGAAGGTGACCGAGGCGGCTTTCCGGTCTGAGCTGTATGCCGAGCTCGGCATCGCGCCACAATGGGCGCTCGAGGACTTCACCGATCCGGCCGATGCGGTGCGGCGCTCCATCGCCCGTCTCGTTGACTCGCCGTTTGTCTTGCACACCGAGCACGTACGCGGATTCGTCTATGACGTCGAGACCCGTCTGCTCCGTGAGGTCAGCTGAGCGATCGCACCAGAGCGGCGAACGCCGCTGCGATTGCGTCACCGACCCTTCGCATCGTGACCGGCGACGTCACCTCGACGGCGATGTCTTCCGGTGTGTGGAAATCTGCGCCTGCGCCGGTGACCGACAGCATCGGTACGCCGAGGTCGCACAGCACCTCGGATTCACCACCCCAGGAATCGGCGCCACGCACGAACCGGTAGTTGACCGAGGCGAGCGCGGTCTCCATCTCGTCGGCGATCGCGCCGCGCGCGTCGGTGCGAGCGATTCGCGCGAAGATCGGACGGCGGCTGCCATCGTCGGCCACCTCGTCACAGCCGACTGATGCCCCGATGTGGGCAATCGCGGCGACCGGCTCTGGTGCCCCCGTCACCCACTCCCTCACGCCGAGGTAGTCGAGCTCGTGGCCTCCTGTTGCCAGCACGAGGAGCGGGTACGAGGCGAATCGCTCGATCAGCTCGAGGAGAACGGCCGCTCCGGTGCCTCGCTCACCACTGCATCGGAACCAGCCCGATAGCGGTGTTGTGAGCAGCAGTGGAACCCCGGGTACGTCGTTTCGGGCGATGAGGTTTTCGGTCGTCGCCGGCGAGAGAGCGGCATCCATCTGCAGGCGGAGCTCGGCTGCCTTGCGGGCGTGCTCGAGGTCGCGACCGGCGATCAGGACTGTCGGCTTGCCGTTGCGTTCTCCGATGACCCGGTTGGCGGCCTTCAGCGACCCGTTCGGATTGACCGTGGCCAGCACGCCTGCCGACGCGCCTGTTGCTGCGACGAGTTCGGTCGCCTCGAAGTCCGAGCTGCCGAACCGACGTTGCTCGTCACCGAGATCGATCAACGCGACATCGGTCGTATCGACCGATCCGGTCCATTCGTAGAAGAGCGGTAGATGCTCGACGGGCTCGC
>CAJQPN010000054.1 GCA_905480195.1 uncultured Acidimicrobiales bacterium | reverse complement strand
GGCGTAGGTCTCCCCGCTTTCGAGCGCAAGGGGTTCGTCGATGATCGTCATGTTCACTCCACCTCCGAGTCCGCGATGATCTCGTCGGTCGGCCGTGGGCCGAGCGTCTCGAGATATGCCACGAGGTCACTGATCGTTCGTTCTGAGAGCCCGAGGTTGGGCATGCCGCGAGGCAACGTGCCGTCGGGCAGGTCGTTGGCGGCGTTGTCTTTGACCACTTCGGGTTCACGCAACCAGCGTGCGACATCGTCGCGGTTGAACGAACCGTCGTCGTTGTAGGTGAAGAGGATTCCACCCGCGAAGGTGGTGCGGCTCGCGAAGTGGGTCAGGTTGGGCGCTGCACGGGACTGGACCGCTGCGCGGATGTCCTCACTTCCGTTGACCCCCTCGATGAGGTGACAACCGGAGCAATTGGCTACGAACGCTTCCTGCCCCCGCAGCGCTGCGTCGCCGATCGGTTCCGCAGCCGGCTGTACCTGATGGTCGACCCACGCCTGGAAGTCAGATGGTGTCATTGCGATCGTCTGCATGCGCATACGAGCGTGCGAGAGGCCGCAGAACTCCGTGCACTGACCGAAGTACACGCCGGGGTTGTCCGCTTCGATCTTCCAGGGTGCAAAGAAGCCGGGGCGCGCGTCGCGCTTGCCGTTGAGCGCCGGGATCCAGAACGAGTGGATGACGTCGCGCGAGGTGACGAGCAGTTCGACTTCCTGACCGGTCGGGATGATCATCTGGCCGGAGGTGACGATGTCGGCAGGTGGGAGGTTCTTCATGTCGGAACCGAGGCTGTCGGCTGTGACGTCCTCACCGAAGTAGTAGCGGAACTCCCACCACCACTGGTTGCCGACGACGACGATCTTCGGCTCCCAATCGGTTGATTCGCCCTCGACGACGACCGGCATTGCGTTGGCATCGTCGTAGGAGTTGATGTTGAGGTGCGTCGTGAGGGTCATGACGGCGACGACGACCATGATGATCGCAGGCACGCCGGTCATGAGAATCTCGAGCGTGTTGTTGTGAGCCATCTGCTCGGGGAACTCGTCGTCGCCTTCGTACGACGGGACCCGATTTCTCCAACCGAGCCATGCAACCGCACCACAGACGAGCACGAGCACCACCCCGGCGATGACAAGCACCGGATCGAGTAGATCGTCGATCTGGCGAGCGGTCTCGCTCTGCGGCTTCAGGGTGTCGAGCTCGGCATCGCTCGCACACCCAGCGAGAACGAGTCCGAGAAGGATGACCAGGCCAGGCAGGTGCCGGCGCGAACGCATACGGGGATCACTCACTGAGGTCGTCCTCTGCATGGGAATCGTCCCCGTAGTCGTCACCATGGGGCTCGTGGGGGTGGAATTCGCGTTCGCCATCAACGCCGGCGACGATGCCACCGGCGATCACGGCCAGACCACAGCTCAGCACGAGGCCGGCGATGATGTTGCGGTTCAGTTTTGGCTTGGCTGCGTACAAGACGCCGAGACCGAAGATGGCCACGGCGATCAGGCCGGCCCAGAAAACTGCGCCGTTCTTCGACGCGTTCAGGAAGATTCGGGACCCGGCCAGAACGATCACACCGACGGCGAGCGTGCCGGCGACCGGGATCTCAAAGGGGGCCATCACGCGATCGCGCAAGGCTGCGTTGGCCTCGGCGTCACCGGTGGCTCGGTCCGCCCAGGCGTCCATCATCCACTCGATCGCCGTGAGTGAACAGATGACGACGCCACCGACGAACAGGACCGGCGTGAGGACCAGACCGATCAGCCCGACGCCGGCACCGAACGCACCGACGACTGGCCAGTAGCTGCCGGTGACCGTGGCGGTCGGAACGATCTCATCGACACCGAGGTAATGCGCCTGAGCAGACGGATCAGCGTCGCGGAAAGCGACGATGACGAACGAGATGGTCGACGCGACGACGCCACCAGCCATCAGCATGGTGTAGCCGATGTGTTCGCCGACGCCGCCCTTCCACCCCCAGGTGAGAGGGCCGACGTGCTCGCCACCGGTGGCGTAGCCGTAGACCAGCGCACTGAGGACAAGTGCGGCGGCGAGACCGAAATAGAACTTGAATCCCGTGGTGAACATCTGACCCCTACTTCGTTACGTAGACGGCGATCCAGGTGACCCAGTACATGGCCGCCACCGTGTGCCAAAACATCGCTGCGGCTGGCACACCGTCGTTCTGGCGGGGGCTGTACTGGCCGAACATCGCTCGCAGGGCGGTCAAGAAGAGGAACGCCATGGCGAGGATCAGGAACGTGATGAACGTTCCGTTGAGGACGAAGAAAAGGAACTGAGCCTCCGATGCGTCCAACGCAAACCCGGTGTCGTTCAGGATGAACCACATCTGGTTGAAGACGGCAGCGCCGAACAGCATCGTGAGGCCGAGCGCCACGTAGGCGTTCGGCCTGTCTTCGTTCCGGATGGCCTGCACCGCCCATTGGACCGTGAAAGACGACATGATCAGCGTCCAGAAAATCCACCCGGAAGGACCGAGCTCAACGACACCCTCGGGGAACCACTCAATGCCGAGGAGGCGGGCCTCGGCCCGACGCGAGACGTAGAGGGCGAGAACCCCGAAGTAGACCATTGCCGCAGTGGCGGACGCGAACAACGTCCCCACGAGGACGGTGCGCGGGCGCCGAAGTGCAGGTGATGGGAGGCGGGCGGTGGCGGTCATCAGGACGCTCCTCCCTCGTCGCTATCGGCTTGTTCGGCGACGTCGAGCAGCGGCGCCTCCGAGGTGACACGCGCCAGCGCACCGACGAAGTTGCCCGCTGGGACCGGGGTCACTGTTGCCCACTCGAGCGTGTGACCGTGCCAAGGGTCGTCGCCGGGCTCGTCGCCGCTGCGCTTGGCGGAGGCGACGGAACTGACCACACCGACCGCACCCAGCACTGCGAGGATGGCACCGACGAACACGACCCAGGCCATGGCGTCGTTGAGGCCGCTGGCGAAGTCGAACCCGATTAGCACGTGCGCAGCACCCATCAAGACGGCGGCACCGATGAAGTCGAGCATGACTCCCAGGCCCGCTGCGTTGGGGAGGGCGTAGCCCCCGATCTTCGACGCCCAGAACCACATACCGGCGGCGAGACCGACAACCGCGGCGTAGGCCACGAGGTGAACAACCCCAGCGTCAGCGCCGGTGCCGATCAGATCAAAGGGGCCAATCACCCGAAGCGCACCCGCACCGGTGCCGAGGAGCAGGAGAAGGCCAGCGCCAAGCGCACCGAGCAACTGCGCCGGCGGCAGCCCAACCTGCGGGCCCGCCTTGGCCAGGGTCAGCGAGTTGAGTGCGAGAGAAGCAAGGACTGGCACGACAGCGAGCAGCCCGAACGCCACGAACAGCAGCTCGTCACGCTGATCTGAGAACGCAGGCTGACTCCAACCGCCAACGGCGAGCAAACCAGCGACACCGATGGCCGCCATGAGTCCGGCATGGGCGATGTGACGGGCTCCGGCGACAACCGGGACGATCGATCCGATGATGCCGAGCACCGGGATGCCCAGCACGAACACGGCCGGCTGCTCGAGAACCCAGTGAACCTGGTCAAAGATCATCGTGGTGCCCTCGGGGTTGCCGAACAGCAGTGGGCCACCGCGGAGGTCGACCACGATGATGATCAAGTTGGCGATCAACACCGGCAACGTGAGAATCCAAACGCTTGCGCTGACGAGGATCGACCAGGCGAACAGTGGCGTCTTCATAAGCCCCATGCCCGGGGTGCGAAGCGACACCACCGTGGTGGCGAGACAGATGCAGGCGAGCAGGATCGATGCAGCAACCATGCCCATACCGAGCAGCGTCAACTCGATGGCATCGGCTTCGCCGCCGCTTACACCGTCGAGTGCACCCCAGCCACCACCGGCGAGCACCGAGACGACCATGATGGCGACACCGACCACGAAACCCCAGGCGGCAGCGGCAGCCGCTCGCGGGAAGGCGATGTTAGACGACCCGACCTGCATGGGAACCACGATTGTGGCGAGGCCGATGGTGAGCGCCGGAACCACCAGCAACACAAGCCCGACGCTGTAGAGGCCTTGCATTTGCCAGACCGCGTTTACGCCACCGAAAACGTCAGCGCCATCGGCGCTTGTGCCCTCAAGCGCGACCAGTACCCCAAGCACGGCGACACCGAGCAGCAGCAACAAGCCGAGCCGCAGCCAGATGCGGCCAATGGCCTTGTGATCACTCGTTGTCAGCGCGTCGTACAAGCCGGCGCCGGGCGTCGCCGCCACAGGCTCCGTTGACTCGGCCGCCTCGCTGGGTGGTGACTCGGTCATCGTCATCGTTCGTGAGATCCTCCGACAGCAGCCGGAGACCATGCTCCAGAGCTGAAAACCATTTGCAGGCATCCGAAGAGAACGGACGCACACCGGTGGAGAGCCTACAGGTCCGACACGGGTGGAACGGAAACCGGGCGGCAGGATTTACCGCACTGTTTTTCTGGGTGGGACCCGTCGGGGAGAAGCCCTGTGCGCCGGTCAGATCCCGTGCCGAACGACCTCATCGACAGCCATCGAGCCGAACAACAGGGTGACATAGGTGATCGACCAGCCGAAAAGCGTCATCGCGCGTTTCGGGTCGGGGTTTCGCCGCACCCGCTCGGCCAGGCCGAGAAATACTGCGCCAAGGACGACTGCCGAAACCACGTAGATCGGGCCCATGTCAGCGACCGGTGCGAACAGCAGTGTGAGGCCCCACAACAAAACCGTGTAGATGACGATGCGAGTTGCGGTTGTCTGCAGCGACGCCACGGCGGGGAGCATCGGGATCTCGGCGGCCTGGTAGTCGTCCCGGTAACGGATCGCCAGCGCCCAGAAGTGCGGCGGGGTCCAATAGAAGATGATGGCGAACAGCACCACCGGCGGCCAAGCCAAGTCGTTGGTGACCGCAGACCAGCCCACGAGCACCGGCACGGCACCCGCTGCACCCCCGATCACGATGTTGCTCGTTGAACTTCGCTTGAGCCACAGGCTGTAGACGAAGACGTAGAAGAGCGTGGCGCTCACTGCGAGGCAGGCCGACAGCAAGTTGACGGTGAGCCAAAGCCACACGAAGGCAGCGATCTCGATCACGAACGCGAAGACCAGCGCTTCGCGGGGCGAAATCTCACCGGTGACGAGCGGGCGACCCTTCGTTCGCTCCATCAGCTTGTCGATGTCGCGATCGATGTACATGTTGAATGCATGCGCGCCGCCGGCAGCGAGCGTTCCGCCGAGCACCGTTGCGGCGATGAGCCACAGCGACGGGATGCCGTTGTCGGCAACGATCATCGTGGGCACCGTGGTGACGAGCAACAATTCGATGATTCGCAGCTTCATGAGCGCGATGAACGCAAGGACACGCGGACGGTTGCGGATCTCGGCGGGGGCACTCACTCGGTCAGGCTACGTCCGACACGCCAGGACCGACCACGCGGGCGTAACGTCGTGGGGTGATCTCGTCCGAGCGGTTCGTGCAGCTCGCCCGATGGGCGCTCTGGTCGCTGACTGCGATCGTGATAACGGGCGCGTCGGTTCGGCTCACCGGGTCAGGTCTTGGGTGCAGCGATTGGCCGAACTGTGAGGAAGACCAGTTCGTCGCCTCGCTCGAATACCACGCCATGATCGAGTTCGTGAACCGCCTCGTCACTGGTGTGGTCGCCGTGGCGGTCATCCTGGCTGTCCTCGGTTCGTTGCGCCGGGTCCCGAGGCGTCAGGACCTCGTGCGGTGGTCGCTCGGCCTCGTCGCCGGGGTGGTCGCTCAGGTGATCCTGGGTGCCCTCCTCGTCAAGACCGAACTCGATCCGCGGTTCACCATGGGGCACTTCTTGCTTTCTATGGTGCTGTTGTGGAACGCAGTCGTGCTGCTCGAGAAGGCGAAGCACGACGGGTTGGGGGCGGGATCAGGTTCGCGTCTGACGATCTGGACCCGGCTCGTGTTCGTGGCGACGGCCGTGTTGTTGGTGACCGGCACGATCGTCACTGGGTCCGGTCCCCATTCCGGCGGCGACGAGTCCGAGGTCGCTGCGCGACTGCCGTTCTTGGTCCGCGAGGTCACCCGAGTTCATTCGATCACTGCGATTACGGTGCTTGCGTTGGTGCTGTGGACCGTCCGGCGGGCGCATTGCGACGGCGAGTACGAACGACGCGAGGACACGATGCGGGTCATGAGCTTGCTCGTTGCGCAGGGGGCGGTCGGGTACTGGCAGTACTTCACCGGCGTACCGGTGTTGCTCGTCGGTGTTCACATCGCCCTTGCATCGCTGGCCTGGATCCAGATCGTTCGGCTCGCATGGCTCACCGAGCAGCCGGTCTCAGCCGAATGCGAGGCGGTGCGAACGTGACGGCACCGATCGCTGCGCCCGACGTCAGAACAGACGAATCCACTGCCCTCGATCATCCGTGGAAGGTGATCGTGTGGGACGATCCGATCAACTTGATGTCGTACGTAACGTTCGTGTTCCGGAAGGTGTTTGGCTATTCCGAAGAGAAGGCGTACCGCCTGATGATGGAGGTTCACGTCGAGGGACGTTCGGTCGTGGCCTCGGGAAGTCGGGAGAAGGCGGAACTCGACGTTTTTCGTCTCCACGAACATGGCCTCTGGGCGACCATGGAGCAGGACTCGTGAGACCTGCGACCCAAGTAACGGAGCAGGACTCGTGAGACCTGCGACCCAAGTAACGGAGCAGGACTCGTGAGACCTGCGACCCAAGTGACCGATCAGGATTGCTGAGTCGTGCCGTTGAACTTTCAGCGACGATTCAGATGGAAGGGCGGCCAGGTGATCGTCAACCTTTCCGACGATGAACAGCAGATCTTGGCGAATGTACTCCCGCAGCTGCGCGAGCTCGTGATGGCTGAGACCGACCCGGTGCTGCGACGACTGAGTCCCGTGGCGCGCCCCGACGACGACGAAGCCGAAACGGGCTACCGCGAGATGGTCGACAACGACCTTCTCCGTTCGCGGCTCGAAGCGATCGAGACTGTCGAAGCGGGAATCGGGGGCACGGCACTCGATGGTGAAGGCGTATCGGCTTGGATGCACAGCCTGAATGCGTTGCGGTTGGTGCTGGGCGAACGCCTCGATGTCGAGATCCTCGGCAACGATGCACTGCAAAATCTTTCCGATGACGACGATCGCGTGGGTGTGGTCGCCCTCTACGAGTGGCTCGGATGGCTCCTGGAGCAGCTGGTCGTCGCCGCCATGAACGGTCTCGAGGAGGGCGACAGCTGAGTCAGACGTCGGCGGGCCACCAGAACCCGCCAGCGGCTCCCGGGCCGGTGTGGGCTGCGATCGACGGCCCAACGCGGTACCGAACGACCTCGGTGACAAGTCTGTCGGCCCGCAGGCGCTGCTCAATCATTTCGGTGAGTGCAGCCGTCGAGTCGTCGGCGAGTCCGACTGCGGCGCGAACGGGGCGGCCCTCGGCGGTGAACGGGGCAACGATCAGGTCGCAGAGCGCTTCGGCATCGCGGGCCGTTCCTACGATCTCGAGTGCCGTTCCATACCCGGCAAGAACGATCACATCGTCGGCGCTGTCGGGAAGCGTGCGCTCGAAACGACCACTGGCGTGAGCGAAATCGAGTCCCTGGAGGATGAACGACGTACCGATCGAGGGTGCCATGGCAGCGGCTCGTGCGGCTGCCTCCGCTGGGCCGGAGCCAGCGGCGATTGCATCGGCGGCACGCCAGAGGCAGGCAGTGACACCAAACGATGCCGTGCCGCTATCGACCACGTGGACCGGCATACTGACGACCTCAGCTGCGAGCTTCGCTGCGTTGACGGTGCCGGAAACGTCGGCGCCGACGTGGACCGACACAATCGCTGTGGCGCCTCTGGCCTCTGCCGCCTCGTAAACCGCGACGATCTCCCCCGGGCTCGGCTGCGACGTTCCGATTTCAGGGAGGTCACCGGTTTCGATCCGGGCCCAGAAGTCGTCGGCGGTCAGGTCGAGCCCCTCGCGATGTTCGATTCCGTCGATCGTGACCGTGATCGGCACAACATGGACTCCGAGCCGTTCGGCGAGGCCGGCGGGTATCTGGCTCGACGAGTCGGTGACGAGGGCGATCATGCGGCAGCCTCTTCGTCGGGGCCGCCGGTCTCGGTGGATGCCTCGACTCGAGCGGCTTCGGCCGCAAAGCGGCGAGCGATGACCGCTGAGCTGACAGCGGCCCCGGTCGGTAGCAGCCACGTGGGCTCACCCCCACCCGGGTTGGGCCAGCGTCGACGCCACCACAGCGTCGTGGCTGCAACCCAGACGACGCTGCCCGCGTGCGTTCCGGCCCGTGTTCGGCTGCGAAACCACGGAAGCTTCGTCGTGCCAAAGGCGACGGCTGCATCGAGTGGGAGATAGGCCGGGACGGTGCCGATCACTTGGCCGATGCTCGTTGCAACACCTTTGCCTCCACGTCGACCGATCGGGTGGCAATGGCCGATTACCGCAGCGGTCGCAGCCGCATTTGCGCCATCGGAGCCGGCGATCCGGCGGCCGAGGGCAGCGGCAGCGGCACCCTTTGCGATGTCGGCGGCCGAAACCACGGCCCCCCACCGGTTCCCGAGCACGAGCGCAGCGTTCATCGCACCTGGATTGCCTGTGCCCTCGACAGTGAGATCGTGACCATCACCAGCCAGCCGGGTGACGATGCCCGCTGACGGAAGATTGCCGAGCAGGTAGCCGACGAAACTCGCGATTGAGAGCCTGAACAAGTGCGTCATGTCGGGGCGACGGTAGCCGCTAGAACCCCCTACACTGCCTGTCGTTCGGTTCGCCGACGCAGACGCCACCCGCTTCGGCTGGTTGCGGGCCCCATTCGTCCAGCGGCCTAGGACGCCGGCCTTTCACGCCGGTAACACGGGTTCGAATCCCGTATGGGGTGCGAACGGGTTCGGGTTGTTATCGACAAGATACCGCTCTACCGTTTCACCTTCGATCGGTTCACCGATCGGGAGGTCCTGTAGATCAGTTTGGAGTGATCGCCACCCTGTCAAGGTGGAGGCCGCGGGTTCAAATCCCGTCAGGACCGCACATGCGCCGACAACGGCTGCACACAGGGGTCGGGTAGCTCAGTTGGCAGAGCGGCCGCCTGAAAAGCGGTAGGTCACCGGATCGACGCCGGTCCCGACCACCACCTACGAATCGTCACCCCGGCCTCGGCCGGGGTGACCTCGTTTTACGGGCTTGCGACGACGGCTCAGAGGCTCATTGCAGTGTGGAAGCCGGTGTGGATCGCGCCTTCCAGGTAGCCAACACCAGCTGCGTCGCCGATCAGGATCGGATCGTGGCCGGCAGCGCGGAACGCGTCGGCGACCGACGAGTCAGCTTTGAGGCCGGTAGCGATTACAACCGTCTCGGCTCGGACTGTTCGGTCGTGCTCGCCGACCTGGAAGCTCACCTCGTTGCCGCCGACTCGGACATCGGAGACCTGTGCCACGAGCTCGACGCCGTGGTCGCGTAGATCGTTGAGCACGCGCCACCTCCGGGGATGGGCCATCTCAAGCGCAAACTTCTCGCCCTCTTCGAGGACCGTGACCCTGCGACCCCGCTCGACGAGGAACTCGGTTAGCTCCACACCGACAAGCCCGCCGCCGATCACGACGACATCATCGCCGATCGGCATGTATCGCTCGGTAAGTCGCGCAACCTGTCCGGGGTCGGTGAGCAAGCCGAACCGACGACCCAAGCGAACGGCGATCCGCGCCGTGACGCTGAGTTTCTTGATCGCCGAGCCGTCGCCGCCTCCGGTGAGAAGGTCGCGGAGGTCGTCACCGTCGAAGACGTGATCTTGTTCGACACCGAGAATCTCGGGCCGCGCGCGCCCAGCGCCGCTGGCAACGACGATCACGTCGGGATCGACGGCAACAACCCGATCGACGCACGCGTCGGTGCTGAGGCGGATGTCGATGCTGAGCCGCTCCATCTCGTGCTCGTACCATCGCAAAAGCCGAAGGTTGGGCTCATAGACGAGGGCGGCGAAACGCAGCGCCCCACCGATCTGGTCGCTGGCCTCCCACAGGGTGACGCGGTGACCGCGTTCGGCTGCAACCCGCGCCGTTTCGAGGCCGGCGGGGCCACCGCCAACGATCGCAACGTGGCGAGGATGCTCGGCGGCCGTGCGCTCGACTTCGGCCAGCTCGAGCTCCCGGCCGACCACCGGGTTGACTGCGCACTTGACCTTGCGGTCAAAGAACGGCTGTGCGACGCAGACGTAGCAGTTGATACACGGCCGGATCTCGTCGGCTCTGCCTTCGGTGAGCTTCAGTGGGGTGGCCGGATCGGCGAGCAGCTGGCGACCCATAGCCACGAGGTCGGCTTTGCGGTGCGCGATCATCTCGTTTCCAACCGCAGGGCTGATGCGGCCGACGCCAATGACGGGAACGGCGAGATCACGGGTCAACCTTCCACTCAGTGCGGCGTGGCGAGCCTCTCGGTCAGGTAGCGAGCCCTCGGTAAAAGCTCGACCGGACGTGCTGTCGCCGTAGGCGCTCAAATGGATGGCGTCAGCCCCAGCCCCGACCGCAAGCCGGGCGGTCACCTGACAGTCGTCGAACGTGATGCCCTCGGGTGTCCGATATTCGAGCGCGTCGAGACGGACCCAGATCGGAAAGTTGGTGCCGGCCCGCCTCTTCGCTTCTGTGATCCATTCGCACAGCAGCCGAGCCCGGTTCTCGTGGGAGCCGCCGTACTCGTCGGTGCGTCGGTTCCATTGTGGCGAAAGGAAGCCAGAGGCCAGATAGCCGTGGGCGCCGTGAATCTCGACAGCGTCAAAACCGGCCTCTTTGGCCCGCACGACCGCATCGCCGAGCTGCTCGGTGATCGTGGCGATGTCGTCGGTGGTCATCTCGTGGTAGTGGGGCTTCGATTCCGCGCCACCGGAGGCAGCGGCCATCGCCATCAGCTCGTCGCTCGACATGTCGCCGACCATGTCGAGCGAGCCGCGCCACTCGGGAACCGAGGGGACCATCACTGGGTCACCGTTTGCGATGTCGACTCGGCTGATCTTGCCGTGATGGACGAGCTGGATTGCGATTTTTGCGCCGTGGCCGTGAACACGGTCGGTGAGCTTTCGCAAGGGTTCGACGAACCGGTCGTCGGACAGGCCGAGCTGGTGAACGCTGTTCGCTCCATGCGGATACGCGAACGCGGCAACTTCGGTGATGAGCAGGCCGGCGCCACCACGGGCTCGTTCTTCGTAGTAGCGAATGACCTCGTCGTTGGCTGCCCCGTCGCCCCCTACGATCTCGACCCCCATCGGCGCCATCACGATGCGGTTGCGCAGCGTCATCGACCCGATTCGAACGGGTGAGAGGAGATGCTCGGTCATCAGCGTGTCAGGGTCGCACGGCTCCGTCGATCAGTGCGGCATTGGCGACCGCCGCAGCGACCGCCGGTGCGACCGTTTTGTCGAAAACCGACGGCACCACGAACTGTGGTTCGAGATCGGCGTCGTTCACCGCCTCGGCGATGGCGTGTGCCGCAGCGACCTTCATCGACTCGGTGACCGAGTGCGCTCCAACATCGAACGCTCCACGGAAGATGCCGGGGAACGCCAGCACGTTGTTGATCTGGTTTGGGAAATCGCTTCGCCCGGTGGCCATAACGGCAGCGAGACCGTCGGCGCTCTCGGGTCGGATCTCCGGATCAGGGTTCGCCATCGCAAACACGATCGGGTCCTTGGCCATCTGGCGAAGGTCTGCGGCATCGATGAGATCGGGAGCCGACACGCCGATGAAGATGTCGCTGCCCCTCATGACTTCTTGGAGCGACCCGGCCTTGCGATCGTGGTTGGTGTGGTCTGCGAACCACTCCTTGGCGAAATTGAGGTGATCGCGGCCTTGATGGATCGCACCCATACGGTCGACGCCGACGATGTTGTCGACACCGGCGTCACGAAGGATCTTGCCGATGGCGAGCCCGGCGGCACCCATGCCGCTTATCACCACCGAGCAGTCTTCGAGTTTCTTGTCGACGAGTTTCACGGCGTTCATCAACCCGGCGAGCGTGACGACGGCGGTGCCGTGTTGGTCGTCGTGGAAGACGGGGATGTCGAGTAATTCCTTCAGCGCGTCTTCGATGAGGAAACAGTTGGGAGCGGCGATGTCTTCGAGGTTGATCCCGCCGAACGTCGGGGCGATTCTCCGGACAGTCTCGATGATCTCGTCGGGATCCTTCGTGTCGAGGCAAATCGGGAACGCGTCGACCCCGGCGAACTCCTTGAACAGGAGCGCCTTGCCTTCCATGACCGGCATCGCTGCTTCGGGGCCGATGTCACCGAGGCCGAGCACGGCGGTGCCGTCGCTCACGATCGCGACCGTGTTTTTCTTGATCGTGTACTCGTGCGCCAGCGCTTTGTTTTCGTGGATACTCATGCAAACGCGAGCGACACCCGGTGTGTAGGCCATAGCGAGGTCGTGGGCGTCGCCCACCGAACACAACGGCAACACTTCGATCTTGCCGCCCTCGTGGAGTTTGTAGGTGCGATCCCACCACTCGATGACGGTGACGCCGTCGAGAGCTTCAACCCTTTCGACGATGCGTCGGCTGTGGGCCTCGTCGCGGGCATGGACGTCGACGAGGCGCGACACCGAAGGTCCCTTGGCTTCGAAACCGGTGGCACCGGCGATGTTCCCTCCCGCCTCACCAACGGCTACGGCGAACCGCCCGAGCGTGCCGGGCACGTTGTCGAGCACGATGCGCATGCCGATCGAGTAGGCGGCGGTGGGTACGGTGGCCATGGTCCGAAACGCTATCGGCGTGGTGCCCGACCACCCCAAGCGGCCTGGAGCCCGGATCATGTGCTGGTTCAATGCCTTATCCGTTCTTTGGATAATACAGTTGGCCAAACCCGCCGATATGAGTTGCTATCTAGATGAGCAAATGAATCAATGACTTCTTGTCAATAGTCGAAAGAGACCGTTATCCTTTCACGTATGGCACCACGAACCGGTCACATGTCAGACGATCACAAAGCTGCCCTCGCCGAGGGTCGAGCCCAGGGCCGAGCGGTCCGGGCGTACCTCGAAGGCCTTGAGGCGAGCAAGCCGCGCCGCGGGCGAAAGCGGACCCCCGAGGGAATGCGAGCGCGCATCGAGATGATCGACGCGTCGATCGACGACGCCGACGCAATGAGCCGACTCCACTTGGTCCAGGAACGCCTCGACCTCATCGCTGCGATCGAAGCGGCAGAAGCAACGGTAGACATGAAGCCACTCGAAGACGGCTTCATTGCTGCTGCTGCGCAATACAGCGGGCGCAAGAGCATCAGCTACGCCGCCTGGCGTGAGGTCGGTGTCCCAGCCGACGTGCTTCAGCGGGCTGGCATCTCTCGCAGCTGAGACACTCAGACCCGAACCTCGGGCGCTGCTGCCGCAGCGAGCGGGTGGCGCCCTATGACGTCGTTGGCTCGGGCACACACTCGAGCGACTTGCCCGACGGCAGTGCCGACGAACTCCTCGGGCCGCGACAGCAACTCGTGGAGTGCTCCTGCGTCGAGTGGGATCCGCGGGTCGTTATCGAGTCGCTCGATCAGGCCTTGGGCGCCGCCAGGCTCGCGGCGGGCGAGCGCAGCCGCAACCGCATGCTCTTTGATCAACTCGTGGGCCGTTTCGCGACCGAGACCAGCATCTACTGCGGCGGCGAGTATGCGCGTCGTGGCGAGGAAGGGCAGATCACGCCGGAGCTCGGCTTGGACGACGGCAGGAAAGATACCGAAATCGTCGAAGACGCCGAGCGCAGTTTGGATTAGCCCATCAGCTGCCATGAACGCATCAGGAAGCATCACACGACGCACCACCGAGCAGCTGACATCGCCCTCGTTCCACTGCCGACCAGCAAGACCGGAGGCCATGGTGAGATGACCGTCGAGCACGAGCCGGAGCCCGTTGATCCGCTCCGACGAGCGCGCGTTCATCTTGTGCGGCATCGCCGAAGACCCGACCTGACCGGGCCGGAAGCCTTCGGTGGCGAGCTCGTGACCGGCCATGAGTCGAAGCGTGGTGAC
>CAJQPN010000053.1 GCA_905480195.1 uncultured Acidimicrobiales bacterium | reverse complement strand
CACCACCGGCGACAAGATCACGCCATCGATGGTCACTTCTTTGACCGCAAATGACTCACTGGTGGACGGCGGTGGGCTGGGAGGCGCTGGTGGGGCGGTTGACGGCGCTCGTGGCGGCGGTACCTCGGCAACCGGCTCGGGGACATTCGTGGCCTTGGGTTCAGCGGCATCAGCGGGAGCTGGGGCGACGCCCTCGCTGGCGTCTTGCACCCGACAGAGGACCTGACCGACCTCGACGACATCACCTTCGGCGGCGAGGACCTCGGTGAGCACACCCGCAACTGGCGATGGCAGCTCCGAGTCGACCTTGTCGGTGGAGATCTCGAGGAGAATCTCGTCCATGGCGACCGTGTCACCAACGTTCTTGAACCACTGGGTGATCGTTCCTTCCGTGACCGTTTCACCCAACTGGGGCATCATCACATCTGCCATGGAGGATCTCTCTTCTCTGACGGTTTCCAGGTCAGCCGTGGAGGCCACGGCCCGTGAGCGACAGAACGGTCTCGCCGAACAGTTCGCTCATCGTCGGATGGGGTTGAATAAAGGCTGCGACCTCGTCCACGGTGGCCTCCCAATTGACGGCCAAGTAGCCCTGGCCGAGTTGCTCGGTGACCCACGGACCCACCATATGAACGCCGAGCATCGTCCCGGCGGAGCCGTCGGGCCGCTTTTCGGCGATCACCTTCACGATGCCATCGGTTTCACCGACGATCTTGGCCCGCCCGTTGCCCATGAAATGGTGCTGTGACGTGACGATGTCGTAGCCGGCATCGATCGCGCCCTGCTCGGTGTACCCGGCGAACGCAACCTCGGGGTGGCAGTAGATGCACCACGGCGTGCCGTGGTGATTGAGCGGAGTTGGCTCTTCACCGAGGATGTCGCGGATCGCCAGCATGCCTTCAGCGAAGGCGACGTGGGCGAGTGCCGGTGTGGCGATGATGTCGCCAACCGCCCAGACGCCGGCCTCGGCGGTCCGGCAGCGGTCGTCGACCTCGATGAAGCCGCGCTCGTCAAGGCCGACGGCGGTGCCCGCAAGACCCAGCGAATCAGCGAACGGGCGCCTGCCCACCGAGACGATTACGACGTCGACATCGATCGACTCGCCATCGCCGAAGTGGACCGTCGTGCCAGATCTATCGGCCCTCGGTGTGTGTCCGCTCACGGCGACGCCGGTCTTGGTGACGATGCCTCGCTTCTTGAACGAGCGCTGAACGACCTTGGCGGCGTCGGGGTCACAGCCCGTGAGGATCTGTGGCATCGCCTCGAGCACGGTGACCTCAACGCCGAGGTCGCCCATCATCGAGGCAAACTCGCACCCGATCGCTCCCCCACCGATGACGACCGCGGACGACGGCAGCTTCGGCATCGAGAGCACCTCGTCGGATGTCAGAATGATCCGACCGTCGATCTCGAAGCCGGGGATCGTTCGGGTGACCGATCCGGCTGCCAAGATCACGGCCTTGCCCTGCATCGAGATGACGGCATCGTCGGATCCGGTGACCGTGACCATTCGGCCGGTACCGAGAGAGCCAGTGCCGTCGTACACGGTGACGGAACGTTGTTTGAGCAGGCCGCTCACGCCCTTGACGAGTTGATCGATGATCGACTGCTTGCGTTGGAGGGTGACACCCCAGTCGATCGTCGGCGCCGATGCGTTCACGCCGAAGTCGGCTGCATGCCTCACTGTGCGGAAGACATGAGCGGTTTCAAGCAGTTCCTTGGCCGGGATGCAGCCAACGTTGAGACATGTGCCGCCAATGATGTTGTTTTCGACAATGCCGATATCGAGGCCGATACCGGCTCCGTAGAGCGCTGCCGCGTAGCCGCCGGGACCGCCTCCAATGACGATCACGTCGTGGTGTGCGTCCGTCGCACTCACCTCCTCGGTTGAGGACGATTCTACCCATGCATCACCAGAGAATGAGCGCCAGTTGGAATGCGCCGGCAAGGAGGATGACCAAGCCGCACAGGAGAGCCAGGAAGATCAGTTGACGAGTGCTCATGATGGGTCCTGTCTGCGGTTGCGCCACCGGTGCGATCGTCCATCAGTATGGCTCTGAAGCGGTCTACTCTGACTCGGTGCCGTTTGCGCTGCGAATTCTCTCGATTGCTGCTCTGCTTGCCGCACTCGGCGTCGCATGCGGGGAGTCTTCCCCCTCTGATGTCGCCGCACCAGGCCCGGTCGATGCCACGCCGAGCGACCCGGCCGCGTCGTCGGACGGGGCCGGGGAAACCACGGATGCGGCCGATGAAGCCGCAGAACGTCCCGCTACCTCTCCGGATTCCAGCGTGTCCGTTGAGTGGGTTCACGGTTGGAGCGGCGATCTCATCGACGGCGGCCAGATCGACGCAAACTCACTCGCCGGCCAGGACGTCGTCTTGTGGTTCTGGGCGCCATGGTGAAGCACCTGCCGTCGCGAAGCCGGTGCGGTCGCACAGGTGCAGAAACAGTTCGAAGGTCAGGTCACCATCATCGGTGTTGCCGGTCGTGACGAGCCGAGCGCCATGGCTGCGTTCGTCGAAGACCTCGCGGTCGGCAACTTCTCCCATGTTGCCGACGAAGACCTGCAGATCTGGATGCAATACGACATCCGTTCCCAGCCTTCGTACGTGTTCATCGACAACGACGGATCGTTCGAAACAGTCATCGGCGCCATGGGAGAATCAGGGCTCTCGTCCAAGATCGCCGAACTTCTTGCCGCCTGAAAAGATTCTCATGACCACTTGCACAAAAAGCACACAGAGTGATGAGAGCAAGACGTCGTGTGGCGCGTTCACTTTGCGAGAAACGGGCATTGTCTTTCTGTTGACAATGCCCGAGTACCGGGGGAGGTGAACGGTGCGCCATGGCTTTCTTGGCTGATACGTCCGGCCGACGCGAGGCCTCCAGTTGTCCACTCGATCGCAGCGCCCGGGCCGCAATCACTGCGTTGGCTCGTGCCCTCGAAGTCTTTGATCGACCTGCTGCTCGCCGCGCCGCCCTCCGAGCTCACCTCGCCGACCGGATCGCGATCGCAGCGGACATTTCTCTGAAGGATCGCGTCGACGCCATCACCGGGTCGATCCTCTCCGAGATCGGCATTTTGTTGACCCACGCTCGGCCTGTCGGCACCGTCGATATCGTCCCCGACCCGGCAAGCGCCGTGCTGTCAGCAACACTGCTCGACCGCCTCCCCGGCCTCGAAGGCACCTCCGACGCTGTTCGCCACCAGTTCGAACGATGGGACGGTTCGGGTGGCCCACACGGCGCCCGCGGTCCTGAAATTCCGATCGCCGCCCGCTTGCTTGCACTCTCCGCAACCTTGGTCGGTCACCCGAATCCTGGGCAGCCACCGAACTGGACAGCGCGCCAGCGGCGCGTCGACGATCTGTTGGGAACTGCGCTCGACCCTGACCTCGGTGCCGCTGCGGCAGACGAACTCGAATCCGGCGACTCACTGCCCAGCACCGTCGAACTAGGAGAAGTCCTCGCTGGCCTCGACCGCTTCGTCGCGCCCGAACGCAACGCACCCGTCGAGGCGCTCGTTTCGATCGGCGAAGTGGTACGCGCCGCCGACCGCGTCGACGAGGTACTCCTCGTCATCGCCGAGCAGGCAAAGCGCTCACTCGGCGCCACCGTGGTGTCGATCTGCCGGTTCGACCACGAGCGGCCCGAGAGCCAGCGGGTTCAAACGATGGTCAACGCAGGTGCTGGACTCGAACGCTTCCCGGCCGAGGAGTTCCACAACGACGACGCCCGGCCAGGCCTCAGCAGTCTCCTCACAGGCCAAGGCTTCGTGCGCACGATCTTCGACGGCAGGGCTGATGACCGAGGAATCGTATCCCTTCATCGTCGTGGTCTCGGCTCCGAGGCAGCCTGGCCGATCATCATCGGAGACTCCATCTGGGGCATCGTCTGGGCCACTACCCGTGACGACGAAGCGGTGCTTGACCACGATCATCTTTCGACACTCCGGCTCGTCGCTACCCACGCGGCAGCAGCCATAAGCCAGGCACAGCGAATCGCCGAGTTCGAGGAACTCGCGCTGAGCGATCCGCTCACCGGGCTAGGGAACCGGCGCGTGTTGGAAGAGAAGCTTGATTCGATTTTCCAGCGGTCCCCGATCGACCGCCAAGACGTTGCGCTCATCATGTGTGACGTCGACGGGCTGAAGCAGATCAATGACACCGAGGGCCACGCGGCCGGCGACCGCCTGCTCGTCGAGGCTGGCGAGGCGCTGCTCGATGCAGCGTCGACCGTGTCCAAATCGACGGTGTGCCGTATCGGCGGCGACGAGTTCTGCATCATTCTCGATGGTGGCGGCATGTTGTCGGCTGAACCGGTCATGACACTTGCGGCTCGCACCTTTGCCGAATCTAGAACTGGTCGCTCGCTCTCGTGTGGCATTGCGTTCGCCACACCCGATGTGGCCTCGCCCATCGATCTGCTCGGCGTCGCAGATGAAGCCCAATACGAAGCAAAACGGCGCCGCAAGGGCCTGCCGCCTGTTGCAGAACTGCCGGCCCTCGGCAGTCGACGGCGCGCACACCGCGAACACTGAACCGTCACCTGCTGTGCCAAGGTCGACCGAGGAACTCGCTACCAGTTCACGTCGCTCGACCCGAAGCGGCAGATCCGGCCCTACCTCCCCCGCCGTCCGTCCGGCGACCAGGCCCGTGGCGAGTCACCGACGACGCTTCCGTCGCCTGAGGATCCATCCGCCGAGTTCGCTCAGCACCGTTCCCGCCGCAGCGGCAAGCAGAATCACGATCCAGAGTGGCGCAGAGCCGTCGAAGACCAGCCACTTCACCGGTGTCGAATCGGTATTTTGCACAATGAATGCCGCAAGTCCGACCGCTACCAGAGCGGCGAACAGCAGCTTCGCGTTGCTCCCCGCTGATCGCCCGCCCTCGCCTTCACGCACGTCATCAGCCATTGCGGTCCTCCTGCATCCAGTCGATCCCGAGCGATCGTAGACCGTGTGAGAGGCTCTCCTCATGCGTGTACTCATTAGCGGTTCCACTGGCTTCATTGGCGAAGCCCTCGTTCGCCGGCTGACCGAGCTCGGTCATCAGCCCGTGCGTCTCGTGCGGTCGACCCCGCCCGACTCGCTTCCATCGGCTCGCTGGGATCCAGCTGCTCGGACGATCGAGCCCGGCGCTCTCGATGGCATCGATGCTGTGGTGCATCTCGCCGGTGAGAGCATCGCGTCATCGCGGTGGACCGACGCCCAAAAAGCGCGGATCCTCAACAGTCGGGTCGATGGAACCACCACCCTTGCCGACGCGATTGCGGCGGCCGCCAACCCACCTGGGGTTCTCCTCAGTGGATCGGCAATCGGCCTCTACGGCGACCGAGGAGACGAGCGAGTCGACGAGACGAGCTCCGCCGCCGCGGACTTCGCTGCTACCGTCTCGGTGGCTTGGGAAGCGGCAGCGCAGGGCGCGGAAACCGATCGCACACGCGTTGCCTATCTCCGAACCGGGATCGTCCTTGATCCTTCCGGTGGCGCTCTTCGCGAGCAGCTTCCGTTTTTCCGACTGGGCCTCGGGGGCCGCATCGGCTCGGGCCGTCAATGGTTCAGCTGGATCTCGCTGCGCGACGAGGTCGAAGCGATTGTGCATCTTCTGCACGCCGATGATGTCACCGGGCCGGTCAACCTCACCGCCCCGAATCCGGTCACGAATGCCGAGTTCACCAAGGCCCTCGGGGCAGCCCTCGGTCGACCCACGATCCTCCCAACGCCGCGCCTGGCCTTGTGGGCCCGGCTCGGACGCGAGCTTTCCCGTACCTTGCTCGAGGGTGGCGCTCACGTGTCGCCGAGCGTGCTCTCGGGCAGCGGCTACCGCTTTCACGATCCCGAGATCGGACCGGCCCTCGACCAAATGCTCAGCTGACCGTCAGGGGCTGACGATCCAAACATCGTCCGGCATCGACCGCTCGAGACTTTTGATGAGCGTTCCGATCCGGGGTTCATCGTGATCCCACACAACAATCGCCTCGGTCGCTACCTTGCGGAGCCAACCATTGCGTCGGTCGAGGGCCTGGCCGGCCGCCCTGTTGTCAGCCGGCACCTTGTTCTCGAGACGCACGACCGCTGAGGCGTCGGAGAGGAGTTCGCGAAAGCGCTGCTGCGTCGCTGCCGGCCACTTGATCTCGGGGTCGGGGAATGGAAGGACCGCCACATACGGCAGTTCGGCCTCGGCTGATGCTTCGGCCCCTATCGTCTCGGCCCCGAGACGCAAGCCGGTGAGCACCACGAGGTCCGGCTCGAGTTCAGCCTTGGCGAGCAAAATCTCGGTCAGGCGTCGACGCACCCCCTCGGCGACGGGGTTCGCGTCATAACCTCCGAGCAGCGGTGGTTGGATTCCGGTGATCAGAACCGCCGGACCGGTCGGCTTCCAGGCAGACGAAAAGACCCCATCGGGCCCCAGCTTCGGGACCGCCGACGGCACCGTGGAGATCTCGTCGGGCGGGCCGAGGTCGTCGGGAAGTCCGACACCGTGGCGGCCGACACCAGTGTGGGCCGCCTCGACCGCCAGCCGGTCGGCGATGTCGTTGTACTCGTCGCCTGCGTGACCCTTCACCCACGTGAAGTCGATCTGGTCCTCTCGCTCACGGTAGAGATCGATGAGTGGTTCCCAGATGTCGCGGTTTGCTACCGGTTCCTTCTTGGAGTTCTTCCACCCTCGCGACAGCCACGCTTTCCACCAGCTGTCGCGGAAGCAGTTGACGACGTACGTCGAGTCCGAGATCACTTCGACCGGGCCTTCAATCGTCCGGAGCGCGTCGAGCACGGCCATCAACTCCATGCGCTGGTTCGTCGTGGCGGCATCGAATCCATTGGCCCACGGGCCATCGGGCACCACCCACCCCCATCCTCCCGGGCCGGGATTGCCCCGGCAGGCTCCATCTGTGTAAACGACCGTCTTCACCACGATTGCGACCCTACCCGTGGTTGAATGAAGCAATGATCGATCACTACTCGCGTCAACTCCCGGACATTGATCCAGCGGAGACCAAGGAGTGGATCGATTCGCTCGATGCTGTCGTAGGGGCCAAAGGGGCATCGCGCGCCCGCTACATCTTGGCGAAGCTGTTGGAGCGCTCCAATGAACTCCAGATCGGGGTGCCTCCCACCACATCAACGCCCTACATCAATACGATCCCTGCCGAAGAGCAGCCGTTCTTTCCTGGGAACGAGGACATCGAGCGCAGAATCCGCGCGTTCATCCGCTGGAACGCCGCTGCGATGGTCATCCGCGCCAACAAGTACGCCGAGGGCATCGGCGGCCACCTGTCAACATACGCCTCCAGTGCAGCGCTCTACGAGGTCGGGTTCAACCACTTCTTCAAAGGCAAGGACGACGGACTCGCCGGTGACCACGTCTACTACCAGGGCCACGCTGCGCCTGGTATCTACGCACGCGCCTTCCTTGAAGGCCGCCTGAGCGAGACGAACCTCGACAACTTCCGCATGGAGATCGGCGGGAATGGCCTATCGAGCTATCCGCACCCACGTCTCATGCCGCACTTCTGGGAGTACCCGACGGTGTCGATGGGCCTCGGTCCCATCAACTCGATCTATCACGCCCGTTTCAACAAGTACCTCCATCAGCGGCGAATCGAAGACACCAGCCAGAGCCAAATCTGGTCCTTCCTCGGCGACGGAGAGTGCGACGAGCCCGAGACCCTCGGCGCGATCTCGCTCGCCGGTCGATCCGATCTCGGCAACCTCAACTGGGTGATCAACTGCAACTTGCAGCGCCTTGATGGCCCGGTCCGCGGCAACGGAAAGATCATCCAAGAACTCGAAGGCGTGTTTCGCGGTGCAGGCTGGAACGTCATCAAGGTCGTGTGGGGTTCGGCGTGGGACGAACTGCTTCACCGTGACGTCGACGGCGTGCTGCTCAACAAAATGAACCAAACGGTCGACGGCGAGTTCCAGCGTTACGCGACCGAAGACGGCGCGTACATTCGGGAGCACTTTTTCGGTCCTGACCCGCGCCTCCGCAAACTCGTCGACCATCTCACCGATCGCGACATTGAGACCCTTCCCCGGGGAGGGCACGACTACCAAAAGGTCTACGCAGCCTTCAAGCGAGCTTCGGAGGTCACCGATCAGCCGACGGTGATCCTCGCGAAAACGGTCAAAGGGTGGACGCTCGGCGAAGGCTTCGAGGGCCGCAACGCCACCCATCAGATCAAGAAGATGACCAAAAACCAGTTGCTTGAGCTCCGCGAGCGGCTGAACATGGGGGCCGAGATTACCGAGGCGAGCCTTGAGGGAGGTGTCCCGCCGTACTTCCGGCCGCCGGAGGACTCCGAGGAGTACCAGTACATGCTGCAGCGCCGCACTGCGCTCGACGGCTTCATTCCGAGGCGGATCGTTCGGAACCGCCGGCCACTCAAGGTGCCGTCCACGGGCCCGTTCCTCGAGTTGCAGAAAGGCAGCTCGGGCCGCGAAGTATCGACCACCATGGCGTTCACGTCACTGCTGCGCGACCTGCTGCGCGACCAGGAGTTCGGCGAACGTGTAGTCCCGATCGTCCCCGACGAAGCCCGCACGTTCGGCATGGACTCGCTGTTCCGTGAGTTCAAGATCTACGCCCCGCGGGGCCAGCTCTACGAGCCGGTCGACCACGACCTGTTGCTGTCCTACTCCGAGGCGACCGATGGTCAGCTGCTTGAGGAGGGCATCACCGAAGCAGGCTCGATGGCCTCATGGATCGCTGCGGGTACGAGCTACGCCAACACCGGTGTCCCGATGGTCCCCTTCTACACCTTCTACTCGATGTTCGGCTTCCAGCGGATCGGTGATCTTGCGTGGCTCGCTGCAGACGCCCGAACCCGTGGCTTCTTGATGGGGGCCACCTCGGGGCGGACCACGCTCATGGGAGAAGGACTCCAACACCAAGACGGCCATAGTCTGCTCCTCGCTGCGACGATCCCGGCGTGCGAGGCCTACGACCCGGCGTTCGCTTATGAACTCGGCGCGATCATCGAGGAAGGCCTCGACCGGATGTACCCCGACGGGTCGATCGACGGTGAGGACGTCTTTTACTACATCGCCATCTACAACGAGAACTACGAGCAACCGCCCCGCCCTGATCACGTCGACAATCTCGACATCACGTCGGGGCTCTACAAGTTCGATCACGGCCCCGATCTCGGTGACGGTGCACTGCGGGCCACGATCTTGTTCTCCGGACCTTCGTATCTCGCAGCGAAGGAGGCGCAGCACATCCTTGCGGAGCACTACGACGTCGGCGCTGAACTCTGGAGTGTGACGTCCTACAAGCGACTCCGCGAAGATGCCATCAACGTCCAACGCCGCAACCGACTCAATCCTGTGGGTGATCGACTCGTCCCACTGGTTACCCGCAAGCTGGAAGACAGCGAGGGGCCAATCATCGCCGTGTCCGACTGGATGGGTGCCGTCGTTGGACAAATAAACCGTTGGACGCCGCGTCCGATGTCGGTGCTCGGCACCGACGGCTTCGGGCGATCCGACACCCGCCAGGCACTTCGGTCCTTCTTCGAGGTCGACGCAGCTCATATCGTCGTGACCGTCCTCAATGCGCTCGCACGCGACGGCAAAATCGAGCGCACGGTGGTCGCCGAGGCGATCGAATACTTCGGGATCGACCCCGACCGCCCGGATCCGGCCCACCCTGACACCGGGGCCACCACCGTCGGCCAGTGAGACCTGGCACCCTTTGGATCACCGCAGACCCCGAGGTCGACGGGCTCGTCAACACCGACCCACTCGCATTGCTCATCGGGATGCTGCTCGACCAGCAGATCGCGATCGAGCTGGCGTTTCGCGGACCACACCGAATCCAGGAGCGGATGGGAGTCCCGCTCGACGCGGCAACGATCGCCGCATGGAGTTCCGAGGACTTCGCAGCCCTGTGCGCCCTCAAGCCTGCGATCCACCGGTTTCCCGCCGTCATGGCGGGACGGATACAAGACCTGTGCAGCCACATCACCGACGAGTACGCAGGCCGCCCGGAGCGGATCTGGCAACGCCGGCGCTCAGCCGACACCGTCGCCGCCAACCTTCGTGCCGTCCCCGGTTACGGCGACGAAAAAGTCCGGATCTTCCTCGCCATTCTCGCCAAGCGCTTCAGCATTCGACCCGACGGCTGGGAAGCGGCAGCAGCCCCCTTCAGCGACGAACTACCCCGGTCGGTCGCCGACATGGGTAGCGCCGAGGATCGCCTCGCCGTGCGCGCCTGGAAGAAGGCACAGAACGCTGCGGGCAAGGCAAAGGACGACTAGGCCTCGCCGAAGAGCGCCGCCCGCTGACGGTCAAGCCAACCGAGCAGGACTGCGATTGCTCGCGGATCGTGCCGCAGATGATGACGGGCGCCCTGAATGATTCGGAGATCGGCGGTGCCGTGCGCATCGGCAACCGCTCTGGCATCGAAAACCGGGACCGAATCGTCGTCACTGCCGTGCACAACCATCAGTTCGCGAGGCGCCAGGCGCGCTGCTGCTTCAGCCGCCCGCACCGAGCGCAGGCCCTCTGACCACGTCTCGAATGATGCCGGGAACCGTTCGTCACGAACGACCCCCATCTCGCGAGCCAACAGCAGCAACTTGCGCGGATTGCGAGCCCAGTCTTCAAAGTCGGCAGGCGCCGCAACCGCAGCGACTCCGCGAACCGCATGATTAGATGCAGCCGCCTCGATCGCCAGGGCACCCCCCGTTCCGAACCCCATCAAAAACACGGAATCAACGCCAGCCTCCGACCGCAGATGAGCAACTGCCCCGTTCAGATCTCGTAGCCATCCATTCAGCGAGAAATTTCCCTCCGATTCACCGACCCCCCGACTCGAGAACGCAAGGGCCAACCATCCATGATCGGCAGCTGCTCGATCGGCGAGTTCAGGGAAGGTCGCCGTCGAGTTCGCACCGCCCCCTGCCTCGGCTGGAAAACCATGAGCGATCACCAACCCGGGCTGGGCGCGGCCGTGGTTCTCGGCTGGTTTGGCGAGGTGACAGGCGAGCTGAAGCCCGTCGACCGAGAAGCGCTGCTCCACGCCTTGCTCAGCTGGCCGGCTTGTAGCCGCGGTTTCGGGCCTCAGCCAGCGTGTCTGGCCCGAAACTCAACGCAAAGGGGCTTGACGCAAGCTCGTTGATCTTCTCGATCACTGCTTCGTCGTTTGCCTCGTCAACGTCGTAGACGAGCTGTGTGCGTTTGTCTCCGATGTAGCGGAAATGCTCGAAACGTTCGTGACGATCCATGGACGGGAGACTAGCGGGAACACAACAGCCCGGGGCCGAAGCCCCGGGCTGTCAATTTCGTTTGCTGGAGATCTCGGATCGTGGTCCTGCAAAAGCAGGCGACTCGGATGTGACAAGTTTCCGAACCAACGAGCCGAGGGTGGGTGGCTTGAATTCGCCAGGTTTCCAGCGGCTTGAGGCCTAGCGGCCAGCCACCTCCAAGGTCACAAAGGTATTACTAGGAATTTGGACCACCTCCTCTCTCTTGGTCCAAATAGTGAACCACATCTCGAGCGTCTGTGTCGTCACTTTTCTTTGCGATGCCGCGCCCGGGTTCCAGGGCCGCCACAGGGGCGATCCGCTAGCGCTCGCTCTTGGGAGCTTCGCCTAGTTCGACTGTCTCACCGACCGCGCCGATCTCGCTCAGGTACCGCATCTGAAGGTCGAGCACGCACACGACATCGAGCGCATCGATCGCTTCACCAGCCGACAGTGCCTTCGCCACGACGGCATCGACTGCGGCGTCTTCCATCGCGACCGATCCCTCCCGCACCACATCGCCGCCTGCGATCGTCTCGCCGTGCTCAGACGCCGCACCGACCGATGCGAACCAGTCGAGGTGCCAGCCGAGGATCTGTCCCAACTCGTCGAAGGAAAGCCGGGCTGTGACCTCATCGGGCAGCCGAGCTGCGATCCAAGCTGATGCTGCGGCCAGTTCGTACACCGCCGGGCGCCGTTCCGACTCGAGCTGTGCCACCGCACGACCCACTGCGTACAGCGCGATCGCCACCACGACGACTATGCCCACAACGAAGAACACCCAGGCCATACGCCGAAGCGTACGACCTGGGTGCCGTTAGTTCTCAGTCGGGACACGCTCGCCTGTCCCTTGTTGTTGCCGACAACGGCGGCTGCCTGGCAAGCGCCGGTTCAGATACCGATTCGCTGCGCGAGGAGTTCGCGGTGGTAGGTGGGATCGCCGAACAGCAACTCGGAGCTCTTCGCCCGCTTGAAGTACAGGTGAGCCGGATGCTCCCACGTGAAGCCGATGCCACCATGGATCTGGATGTTCTCTGCTGCAGCGTGGAAGTACGCCTCCGAGCAGTAGCTCTTGGCGAGCGACGCAACCGAAGGAAGCTCGTCGTTCATCTCGTTGGCGCACCATCCGGCGTAGTACGCCGCGGACTTGGCCGACTCGACCTCGAGCAGCATGTCTGCGCACTTGTGCTTGATCGCCTGGAACGAGCCGATCGGGCGACCGAACTGCACACGGACTTTGGCGTATTCGACCGACATGTCGAGACACATCTGGGCACCACCAACCTGCTCGGCAGCCAGTGCCACCGCAGCGAGATCGAGAACGGTGCTGAGCACGTCCCAGCCGCCACCGTCGGTCCCGATGAGGGTGCCGTTCGCACCGTCGAGCACGACCTTGGCCTGCTTTCGCGTCTGGTCCATCGTCGACAGCGGCGTGGCGGTCACGCCGGCGCCAGACGGATCGACGGCGAAGAGCGAAACGCCGGCATCGGTGCGGGCAGCGACGATCATCGCGTTGGCGGTGTGACCGTCGAGCACGTACATCTTCGTTCCCGAGATCGAGTAACCGTCGCCCGAGGCAGTGGCCTGCGCGGTGATACCCGCCTCATCCCACTTACCGTTCTCCTCGGTGAAGGCGAGCGCGGCTCGGGTCTCACCCGATGCGATGCCCGGGAGGTGCGCCTTTTTGGCGTCTTCGTCACCGCTGTGCAGCAGGGTGTTGGCGGCGAGCACACAGCTCGAGAAGTACGGCGCACACAGCAGTGCTCGACCCATCTCTTCGAGCACGACGACCTGCTCGATGAAGCCGAATCCCTGGCCACCGTATTCCTCGGGGATGGCGAGCGCCTGGAGGCCCATCTGTTCAGCCATCTGGTTCCAGACGGCTTCGTCGTAGCCCTTTTCGGTGTCCATCTGTTCACGGACTGCCGCCTCGTCGGACTTGTCTTCGAGGAAGCTGCGGACGAACTCGCGCAGCTGGTCTTGCTCTTCAGAGAATGCAAAGTTCATGAGAATTACCCTAGCGACACCAACAGGCGAGCATGACATATAATGTGTACAGCGATGTACACATCAGCTCAGTATCTTGGCGTCCGTGACCTCAGAGCCGACCTCGCGACACATGTTCGTCGAGCACAAGTCGGTGAGCGCGTGATCATCACCATCGACGGTCATCCCGCTGCTCAACTCGCGCCGATCACACCGATGGGCGAGCCAACCATCGACGACCTTGCCGCCGCCGGCCTCGTACGTCGACCCTTGCGCATCGACCGCCCTAACGCCCCGACCGATCTCCCCCTGCTCCCGATCGACGTCACCCCTGACCGGGTGCTCGCCGATCTGCGCGGCGACCCACCCCGCCGCCGATGATCCTCGCTCTCGATCCCAGCGCCCTGATCCAGCGGTACGCCGGCGGGCCTCATTCCGCAGTCGTGAACACGGCCATGGCGACCGCCGACGACTGGGTGATATCGGACCTAGCGCGCGCAGAACTCTTGATGGCGCTCCACAGGCTCTCACCCGATCCCCGCACCGCCGCCAAACTCACCGCGGCAGCGAGAGCCGACATTGATGCGATGCTGGTCATCCCGATCGACGACCGAGCGCTCGGACGAGCCGTCGAGATCGGAACGCTGTACGGCCTGCGGACCGTCGACGCCGTGCACCTCGCGGCACTCGATCGACTCCCTCGCCCTCTGGGGCTGGCGACGCTCGACGCGCGCCAGATGTCGGCTGCAGTCTCACTCGAGATCGAGGTAGTAACACCGGTTGAGATCTGAGATCGGACCGACTGGCCGAGCTACGGTCGAACGATGAGCGAACCCGGCCCTCCCCTCCCGGCCCATAAGCGGCCTTACGACGACACGCCGGTTCACACCGCCGATCTTCCTCCACTCCCCATCCGCGACCGGAATATTCCCGCAGAAGCCTGGATTGAGGCGCCACTCGAGCTGCTGGCCTCCGGCGACGACATCGGCAAGCCGCGAATCTCCTACAAACGCCGCATCGGGTCCTGGCTGCTGTGGCGGGCCGGCCCTGCCCGTAAGGCGAACTCGCGCTATGTCGCGATCGACGCCGACGACCTCACCAAGGTCTATTTCTTTCGTCTCTTCCCCGATGGCACGGGGGAAGGGATCGGCCCGCGCGGTGTAACACATACACGATTCCGGACATGGAAAGAAGAACTAAACGAGTCTCCTTGATGAACCCGAACGACAGACACCCAACGACCGTGCCGCTGATGGTTGAGTACTCCCGATGCCCGACTCGCTCACCAAACATGTCACTGCTCAGTCGGCCGGATCGAACACAGGGGCTACTGTCGGCATATGAACGAAGCACCGTGGCAAGGAGACGTTGTCGGCCTCGTGGAGGCCTTCCGGTCGGGCGAACGGTCACCACTCGAAGAACTGGAGGCGACGCTCACCGCAGTAACTGCCAGCGACCTCAACGCGGTTTGCCACGTCGACGCCGACGCTGCCCGCCGTACCGCAGCGACGGCTGACGTCTCACTTCCCTACGGTGGCGTGCCGTTGGCGGTGAAGGAACTCCTGGCCGTGGGCGGATGGCCTGCCGCAGAGGGATCGATCCCGCTCAAAGACGAGGTGTTCGCCGAGGACGGCATCTCCGTGCAACGACTGAAGGCTGCCGGAGCTATTCCCGCCGTGCAGACGACGTCGAGCGAGTTCGGTGCCACCAATCAGACCACCACCAAGCTCCACGGCGCCACCCGCAATCCGTGGAACCTCGAACGCACGCCCGGTGGAAGTTCCGGCGGATCGGCAGCAGGGGTCGCCGGTGGTCTTTTTGCCCTGGCCACGGCCAGCGATGGTGGCGGCTCGATCCGTATCCCAGCCGGCTTCTGCGGCTTGATCGGTCTGAAGTCGACGTTCGGCAGGATCCCGAGAGGTCCCGGCGCAATCCTGGGCAACGCCACGTCAGTCGAGGGAACCGTCAGCAGGAGTGTTCGCGATGCGGCTCGCTATCTCGATGTCACGAACGGGTTCGACGGACGCGATCCTCGATCACTCCCGCGAGTGGAAGGGTACGAGGCCGGGCTCGGCACTCACGCCGACGAGATCGGTTCCCTCCGAGTCGTCATCGTCCCCGACCTGAGTTGTGCCGTGGTCGGGCCCGAGACCGAAGAACTCGTGGTGGCAGCAGCAGAGGAACTGGTGACGCTCGCCGGTATGCGGCAGGTAGCTCTCGACCTTCGGCTCCCGAGCATCATGGGCGTGTGGGGCGCCACCGGCGGGGTGGGAATCCGCAAGTCGCTCGGCGAGCGCTGGCCAGACTGTGCACCCGATCTCGGCGGCATCGAGCGCTACGGCCAGTTCGCAGCCGACGCGGGGTTCACGATCGACGCGATGGCACGGGCCGAGACTCGGCGCGCCGAATTCAACGACGCCATGGCAGCGACGTTCGCGGAGGTAGACATCGTGCTTGCAGCTACCAACCCGGCGACAGCCTTCGACGCCGAGGGACGCATCCCTCACGTCTTTGAAGGACGCGAATCCAAACCCGGCAACAACGGCGCGCTCACGGCGCCTGCCAACATCTACGGAAACCCTGCGATTGCGCTTCCCGTCGGCCGTGCGAGCGACGGGCTTCCCGTCAGCCTTCAGGTCATGGCTCCCCACTTCCGCGAGGATCTGCTCCTCGATCTGGCCTTGATCTGGGAACGAGATCATCCGGTCGAACTGGCGGTTTAATTAGCACTACGTGCGTAGGATTAATGGTGATCGGAGGCGTAGACTTTCGGTCATGTCCGCTCCCCTGTTCGAAATCGAAGGACTCCACGCAGCCACTGCGGAAGGCAACATCGAGATCCTTCGGGGTGTCGATCTCACCGTCCACGAGGGCGAGCTCCACGCCCTGATGGGCCCCAATGGCTCGGGCAAGTCCACGCTCGCCAGCGTCTTGCTCGGCAGCCCAGAATACGAAATCACAGCCGGCAGCATCCGGTTCCGCGGTGAGGACATCACCGAATGGGACCCCGATATCCGGGGCAAAGCTGGCATCTTTCTCGCGTTCCAATACCCCCAGGAGATACCGGGCGTCTCCGTCATCAACTTCCTGCGCCAGGCGCTGTCAGCCCGCAAGGGCATCGACCTGTCGGTACTTGAACTTCGCCTTGCGATCATGGAGTGGATGGAGCGCCTCGAGATGGACCCATCGTTCGGTGAGCGATACCTCAACGAAGGCTTTTCAGGGGGCGAAAAGAAGCGCAACGAGATCCTCCAGATGGCCATCCTCGAGCCAGAGATGGCCATTCTCGACGAGACCGACTCAGGCCTAGACATCGATGCCCTACGTGTCGTGTCGAGTGGTGTCCAAGAGGTTCGCAAGGACCGTGAGCAGATGGGCGTACTCGCCATCACCCACTACCAACGCTTGCTCGACGAACTGCGCCCCGACCACGTGCACGTGATCGTCGATGGACGCATCGTCGAATCGGGCGGCATGGAGTTGGCAGAGGACCTCGAAAAGAACGGCTACGAGCGGTTCGAGGTGAAGGCGTGAGTGCCATCTCAGCCGATATCAAGAAGGATTTTCCGATCCTGCAACAGCAGGTCCACGGCAAACCTCTGATCTACCTCGATTCCGGAAACACCTCACAGAAGCCGAAGGCGGTCATCGACGCGATGACCAGCTACTACGAGACGATCAACGCAAACGTCCACCGCGGCTCGTACGAGATCGCGGTGAAAGCCACCGACGCTCTCGAAGGCGCCCGCGCCAAGGTTGCTCGATTCGTCAACGCTCCGGCCGTGAACGAAGTTGTCTTCACCAAAAACGCTACCGAAGCAATGAATCTCCTCGCTCGGAGCTGGGGCGCAGCAAACCTCGGACCCGGTGACGCTGTGCTCATCTCCGAGATGGAGCATCACGCCAACATCGTGCCGTGGCACATGCTGGCTGCCGAGAAGGGATTCGAACTGAGATGGATCCCCGTGACTGCGGATGGTCATCTCGACCTCACCGACCTCGACAGGCTGCTTGACGGCGCCAAACTGCTGTCGATCACGGCGATGTCGAACGTGCTCGGCACGCTGAACGACATTCCCCGCTTGGCTGCGGCCGCCCATGCCAACGGCGCGTTGATCGCCGTTGACGGCAGCCAGTACGTGCCTCACGTCCCCACCGATGTTCAGGCGATGGGGGCTGACTTCTTGGTGTTCACCGGACACAAGATGTTGGGCCCGATGGGAATCGGCGTCCTTTGGGCACGCGCTGCAATCCTTGAGGCGATGCCGCCGTTCCTCGGTGGCGGCGAGATGATTCTCAACGTCACCAAAGAGGGATTCACCACCACCGACATTCCGTGGAAGTTCGAGGCAGGAACGCCGATGGTCGCCGAAGCGGTCGGCCTCGGCGCAGCGGTCGATTACCTCG
>CAJQPN010000052.1 GCA_905480195.1 uncultured Acidimicrobiales bacterium | reverse complement strand
CGGCGTCGACACCGTCGTCGCCGTCATCACCACCGCAGGCGGCAGCAGCAAGGGCAAGCGTCAGCAACAATGCCAAGAGCTTGAACAAACTCGTTTGTTTCATGCTGATTCCCCTCCTGGGATCACCGACGCAGGGCTGATCTGCACACTCGCTTCCTCGACTGCGACCAACGGATGGTGACAAGCCACAAAGTGGTCGTCACTTACCCGCCGCATCGTTGGTTCGAGCTGCACGCACACGTCGTCGGCGCGATCACAGCGGGTTCGAAATCGGCAGCCCGAGGGCGGGTTGATCGGCGACGGAAGCTCACCGTCGTCAGTGACATCGGTTTGCAGCTGAATCCCTGGATCAGGGATCGGAAGCGAATCGAGCAGGAGCTGCGTATACGGGTGGGCGGGATTGGCGTAGAGGTCATCGGACTCGGAATACTCGCACATCTTCCCGAGATACATCACGGCCACACGATCACTGATGTTCTTCACGACTGCGAGATCATGCGCAATAAAGACCATCGTGAGGCCGTATTGCGCCTTGAGATCCTCGAGCAAATTCAGGATCTGCGCCTGTACCGAGACGTCGAGAGCCGAGACCGGCTCGTCGCAGATGATCAATTCGGGCTCGAGTACCAATGCTCGAGCGATCGAGATCCGCTGGCACTGCCCACCGGAAAACTCGTGGGGATACTTATAACGGGCACTGTCGGGGTCGACACCGACAGCTTCGAGCATCGACGAAACCATTTCCCATTGCGCGTTCTTATCGGCAGGTCCCCACACGTGCATGGGCTCGGCGACGACCTCACCGACGGCGCGGCGAGGATTGAGCGACGAGATCGGATCCTGGAAAATCATCTGGGCTTTGGTGCGAAGGATCCGCATCGACTCTTCATCTAGACCGGTGAGATCGCTGCCCCCGAGCGTGACCTGCCCGGCTGTCGGCCGTGGCAGCTGGATCAGCGCCCTACCCGTGGTGGACTTCCCGCATCCTGACTCACCGACGAGACCGAGTGTCTCCCCCTTCACAATGTCGAAGCTGATTCCACTCACGGCATGAACGACACGGTTGCGACCGACGGGGAATTCGACCGTGAGATCTTCGACGCGGAGAAGCGCGTCACCTGCAGGACGAAGATGTGCGGTACCGGATCCAGCCATCAACTTGCCCAAACGGTGGGGTCGTCTTCAGAAGCGATGCCGTGCCCTGCAATGACAAGGGCCTGTGGCAATCCTTCGGAAATATTTGCCTCGAACGCCTCCTTGGCTGCGGGGCTTCCGACGGGCGTATGGCACGCGAACTCATGACCACTGCTTCCAGCAGCCTGCAACTGTGGTTCCTCCTCGTGGCACTTTGGACGGGCGTACGGGCATCTGGGCGCGAACGAGCAGCCACTCGGCGGGTTGATGAGGTCGGGCGGGCGGCCGGTAATCGCACTAAGGCGCGTGTGCTTCGGCTTCGTGGTTTGCGGGATGCTGTTGAGCAACGCCTCTGTGTACGGGTGGCGCATCTCGTTGAAGAGGGCGGAGGTCGGGGCCTTCTCGACGATCTTCCCGGCGTACATCACTGCGATCTCATCGGTACGACCTGCGACGACACCGATGTCATGAGTGACCAGCATCATCGCCATATTGTGGTTGCGTTGTTGCGACCCCAGCAGATTGAGAATCTGATGTTGGACCGTCACGTCTAGCGCCGTCGTCGGCTCGTCAGCAAACAGCACGTCTGGACTGCACGCCAGCGCCATAGCGATACAGACCCGCTGGCGCATCCCTCCCGACATCTCGTGTGGGTACACGTCGAAGCGTTCGTCGGCATCTGGAATTTTCACCGAATGCAGTAACTCGGTCCCGATGGAACGAGCTTCGGCTTTTGAAGCACCGAGGTGGACACGCACGTGCTCGACGAGTTGTCGCCCGATCTTCACCACGGGGTTGAGAGAGGTCATGGGATCCTGAAAGACCATTGCCATTTCGGTGCCCCACAACTGCTTCATCTCCTTGGAGGAGCGCCCGACCAGTTCTTTCCCGCCGTACTTCACCGAACCGGTGGTCACCGCATTGCCGGCAATGTTGAGACCCATGATCGTGCGGGCCAGAACCGTCTTTCCTGACCCCGACTCGCCCACGACCCCCAGCGTCTTGCCGCGCTGCAGCGAGAGCGAAACTCCGTCGACGGCCTTCACCGCACCGGCGGGAACCAAAAAATGGGTCCTCAGATCCTCAACGACGAGCACTGGCTGATCTGCAGCGTCAGACGTCATCAGCTCACAAGCTCCACGTTCCCAATCCCCCGATTGTGTCTGTGTCGGGCGTCACACCCTAAATTGCTGAGCCATCATTCCATCAATGGAGACCCTCTGCGAACTCAAGGCGCCAGAAAATCAAACATTTCTACGAACGCCGTTTGCTGTCCCCCCATTCAGCGATGACGGAACCAGGATCGGGGTACTGGGCCCGGCTGCGAACCACTCGTCGAGGCCGTGCCTGACCTCGTCCACTGGTCCGTAGAGGGTGCAGTCCCCAAGCCATCGTTCCGACATCAGGGCCGGAACTGGGCCGTGATCACCCGCTGCCTGCGCTGCTTCGATTGCTTCCATCTCAGGTAGATAGCCGCATTGCTTCCAGTAGTTGCGATAGTTCGGCAAGCCGACCTCCATCGACACGGTCTTGCGCATCAAAGCAGCAGCTGCGTCTCTGTCGTCACTGATGCAGGTGGGAATCATGCCACCAATGAAGAACTCAGCGCTCCGCCCCGGGCAACGTTCGAGCGTGCCGGGGAACGCGCTGCGGGCTGCATTGGCGAAGACCATGCCTTGAGATATTTCGACCGAGAGGGCACACATTTGGTCACGCATAGCCGCAAGCACGATCGGCGGCAGATCCCCAACCCGCTTCTGTGACTGGAGGGCTTCAACGAAGCGACGGGTATCGGCGAGCGGACCCCCACCAGAGATACCGAGCCGATCGTTCATTGGCGTGTGCGACACACCGACCCCAAAGCGGAAGCGCCCTTCAGAGCGCTCATGGAGAAGCGATGCCGTCTGGGCGTAGTCGGCAACGTGGCGCGTCTACAGGTTGACGATTGAGGTGCCGAACTCAATCGTGTCGGTCACCTGCCCGATCGCCTGGCACAGGCCTAGGCCGTCACCGAACGACGGACAGTGGATGCCGGCAAAGCCCCGGGCTTCGATCTCTCGGGTGAGCTCGAGGGTGGCCGCTCGGCGCCCGGGCACGGCGCTCAACGCCAGTGCGGGCAGGCGTGTACTCACGGCGAGACCCTCTCAGAGAGACCACCCGGATTGGCCACGAGATGATCGAAGCGATCCGGAGACCGCGTGCGGCTGTACTCCGCCACAATCGGCTCGAGTTCTGACGGAGCTGCGCCATGGAGGATCACGCCATCGCAACCCAGGTCGAACTGGCCACGAATCGCCTCCACGCACTGTTTCGGCGTCCCCGTAGCAGCAGGAGCGAGCCACTCGTCGGGGATGAGCGTCGCGACATGCTCGAGTTCATCGGCGGTGGCGGTGTGGTCCAGCGCGCCGGGGTAACCAGCGACGAACGGGTCGAGCCGAAATCGCTCGAGCACCGCTGGATCCCACTCGTTGATCGCCACCATCAGGTCGCCGTAGGCCTGGAGGTAGGTGGCCATACGTCCAACCGTTTTCTTGACCCGAACCGGCTCGGGGAGATGGTCACCGACCGTAGCGAAGCACGCCCAGACGCGGACGTGATCGGGATCGCGACCAGCCTGCTCGGCTGCCGCCTTCACGAGCGCCACGGCGCGGGCGGTCGTTTCGTCGGAGAAGAAGGTGTGCAACACAACGGCGTCGAAGCACCGTCCACCGAGCGCCAGCGAGTTTGGGCCGATGGCAGTCAACGTCATCGGTATGTGGGCGGGCTCAACGCCGCGCATGGCGAGAACCGGGTATCGACCGGCCGGCCCCTCATGGCCGACCACCGCCTCACCGGCCCACACACGACGCATGAGTCCGACGAAATCTTCCATCTGCGCAGTCGTAATCGCTCCCAGACCGAACGCCCGCGACACCCGCTCGATGCCGCGACCCAACCCAAGCGAGAACCGCCCTCCAGTGAGGTGATGCATCGTCATCGCATGGGCCGCCGTGACCATCGGGTGTCGGGTGTTGTGATTGGTAGCAGCCGTGGCGATACCGATGTGTTGCGACGCTGCTCCTACCGCCCCGCACACCGTCGCAGCCTCTTTCACGTTCAGGCGTTCACTGACGAAGCAGGCACCGATACCCATTGCTTCCGCCCCACGAACCTCATCAAGAAGGTCGCGGGTACAGTCCGGTGCGCCTGCGAGTGTGTAGAACGCCAGCTCGTTCATTGGGTCAATCGACATCGCCGGTGACCGTAGTGCGCCCGCTCGACCCGACAGCGAACTCAGGCGTGGTGGCAGGCCACGAACTGGCCGACCGCCACCTCACGCAGCTCTGGCTCGCGCTCAGCACACTCCTCGGTCGCCATTGGGCAACGGGTGCGGAACCGGCAGCCGCTCGGAGGCTCGATCGGTGACGGTAACTCTCCGGAGATGAGCGTGCTGGCATCGGGAAGATTGAGCTCATGTCCCGGGATCGACGCCAACAGGGCCCGGCTGTAGGGGTGCGCTGGCGCATCGAAGAGTCGCTCGGTATTTGCAACCTCGCAGACCTTACCGAGATACATCACCATGACTCGATCACTGACGTTGCGGACCACCGCCAGGTCATGAGAAACGAACACCATCGTGAGCCCAAACTCGACTTTGAGGTCCTCGAGGAGGTTGAGAATCTGCGCCTGAACCGACACATCGAGGGCCGAAACCGGCTCGTCGAGAATGAGCACCTCCGGGTCCATGACCAGCGCTCGCGCTATGCAGATCCGCTGACACTGGCCGCCAGAGAACTCATGAGGGCGACGCTCCCCCACCGACTCACCGGCAAGGCCCACCGCGGCAAGAATCGCCTCAACTCGGGCGTCGGAAAACGGCCCGGACTCGTTGCCCCAGATCTCCAATCCCTCCCGCACGAGGTCGCGGACCCGGCGTCTGGGATTGAGCGAACTTACCGGGTCTTGGAAGATCATCTGCATGTCGCGCCGCTTCACCGCGAGTTCTGAACCACCGAGTCCAAAGAGATCGTGGTCACGAAACTCGATAGTGCCGGACTGGGCATCCTCTAGTCGCATGACCGCTCGCCCGAGCGTGGTCTTGCCGCAACCCGACTCGCCAACTACGCCCAGAGTCTCCCCCCGTGCGAGGTCGATGCTCACCCCAGAGACTGCGTGAACCACCTGCCCCTTTCCTGCAGGGAACTCCACGACGAGGTCCCTCACCCGAAGTAAAATGTTCGGATCGTCGAGACGCAGGTGAGCATGTCCAGTGCCTGCCATCAGGTCACCTTGCCCGTGCCTGGATACCAACAGCGGAACTCTCGATCCCTGATCTGAACCGGCATCGGGTCCTCGGCACGACAACGGTCATCGGCAATGGTGCAGCGAGCGGCGAACCGGCAACCCGGCGGCGGTGCCACCAGGGAGGGCGGTTGACCCTCGATGGCAGCGAGCCGGCTGTGCGGCCGAAGATCGAGCCGCGGAGTGGATGCGAGCAATGCCTGGGTGTACTGATGCTGCGGGTCGTCAAACACGGCGGCCGTGGGGCCAGCTTCGACGATCTGTCCGCCGTACATAACTGCGACGTCGTCCGTCCAGCCTCGGACCACCTGGAGATCATGGGTGACCAAGACCAATGCCATATCACGCTGCTCACACAGTGCACTCAACAGTCGGAGAATCTGATCCTGGATCGTGACGTCAAGTGCGGTGGTCGGTTCATCGGCCAGGAGCAGGCGTGGCTCATTCGCCAGCGCAAGAGCGATCGTGACGCGTTGCCGCATACCTCCCGAGAGCTGGTGGGGGTACATGTCGACACGTTGGTCCGGTTGGGGAATGCCGACCTGCGCGAGCGACTCGATCGCACGAGCTCGAGCTGCGGCCTTCGAGATCTCCCGATGGACCCGCATGACCTCGATGAGCTGCGAGCCGACGGTTCGTACCGGGTTGAGTGCAGTCAACGGATTTTGCGACACGATCCCGATCTCGGTCCCCAACATCGTCGACCGCTGTGCAGGTGAGGCGGTCAGAAGGTCGGTCCCATCAACGACGACACGCCCCGTTCGCTGCACCCCGAGGACCGGAAAGGCACCAGTGATCGACCGAAGGAGCATCGTCTTGCCACTACCTGACTCGCCCACGATGCCGACACTGCGGCCTGTGCGAACGTCGAGCGAGACGCCGTCCACGGCCGTGACCGTTCCACCGGCCGTCGGGAAGGACGTAGTGAGGTCGCGGATACTCAGCAGGGCATCGGATGCCGCGGAGATGGCGGGATCGTGACCGTCGGCCTTCCGTTTCCGGCCAACAACGATTGGCCGAGGATCGATCAGTTCACGGATCCCGTCACCCACATAGTTGAAGGCCATGATCGTGAGAAACATCGCCGTGGCCGGAATGAGTGCGAGATGGGGGGCTTCGCGGATAAGGCCTTGCCCGCCTGCAATGAGGCTGCCCCACGTGCGTTGTTCAAGCCCAAGGCCGAGAAAAGCCAGTGCCCCCTCGGTAGCGATGACGAGTCCGAACCCAAGGAACCCGAATGCAATCGCTGGCAGCGCTACGAGAGGCAGGAGTTCCTTGATCACCACCCGAGATCGGCTTGCACCCATCGCCCGCGCAGCATCGACGAAGTCGCGTTCCGCAAGTGCGATCGTGACGCCCCGAACAATACGGGCGTACCCAGGAACGGCGAGGATCGCCATTGCGGGAATCAGGATTGCCATCGTCATTCCCCAAACGGCGCTGACAGCGAACAGCAAGATAATGGCGGGGAAGGCAAACATGATCTCGGCGACACCCATGATCACGGAATCCGTTCGGCCCCTGAAATAGCCGGCGACCACGCCAACGAGCACACCGAGGGAGCCGCCGATACTGGTCACAGCGGCGGACAAAACCATCGCCGGACGAGCACCATGAATCACCTGCGCGAACAGATCACGGCCCTGCCCGTCGCCACCGAACCACGCATTTTTCCCTGGTGTCTCGAACCGCTCGATCTCGCCTGTACGGACACCGAGCGCGTCGGGGTCTCGAAGTGGCACCACATCAGCGAGCGCTGCGGCAAGCACGACCAGAAGGATCCAGGTCACCGAGAGCCAGAAGATGAAACCCATCGACGGCCGACCGAAACCCGGTGCCCGGTCGCCCGTTCTCGAGGTGGGGGCGTCAACGACTGCCATGTCGCACCCTCGGGTCGAGCACGGTATAGAGCGCATCCACAACGAAGTTGGTCACGACGAACGCGACGCTGAGCAGCAGTACCACCCCCATCACGACGTCGTAGTCCTCGGTAAAAATGGCCGTGACGGCCAATCGCCCCACGCCGGGCACAGCGAACAAGGTCTCTGCGATGAGCGCTCCACCCAGCAAGCCCGCAGTAGTGAGTCCGGTTGCGGTGAGAAGACTAAACGCACTCGGCCGGAAGGCATGACGCCAAAGAACCCGGCGACGGGAATAGCCCCGAGACTGGGCCATGAGCACGAAGTCCTGCTGCAACGTCTCGATCAGGTCGGTGCGGAGGAGCCTGACGTAGATCGCGACCATTCCAGACGCCAGCGTGAGTGCAGGCAGGATCATCTGCCGGAGGTTCTCAACGGGATCCTCCAGCAGACCGGGGAGGTCGGTGGCTACAGCAGGCAGCCAATCAAGTCGTACGGCGAAAACGAACGCGAGATAGATACCGAGCACGAACGGCGGGGTGGCCAGCATGCCAAACGAGACAGCCCCAGCCAGGCGGTCGAACCACCCGTTTGGGCGTTGGGCGGAATAGACACCGGCAGGGATCGCCACGCCAAGAGCGATGATCTGCGCAAGGATCATCAATTCGACGGTGTGCGGCATCGCATCACCGATCAGTTTCGATGCAGGCTGCTGATTCAGGACCGAGGTGCCGAAGTTGCCCTGTACGACACCGGCAAGCCAGTCGCCGTAACGAACGAGGAACGGATCGTCGAGGCCCAGTTCGGAACGGATCTCTGCGACCCGTTCCGGCGTGGCCGAGAAGCCGGCCTTTGCTGCGGCGGGATCGCCGGGTGCCGCAGACAAGAGCGAGAAGCTCGCGAAGCTCACGGCCAACGCCACGACGACGAGCCGAACGGTGAGGCGAGCGACGGCGCTCACCGGCGGTCGACCACGAGTTTCCCGCCTTGGATGACCAAGGAGTGCGCGCGTTGATAATCGGCGAAACCGACCATGTCGGTAAGCGGGTCAATCGTGCTGACAACCAGGTCACCGAACGCACCGGGTGCCACGACACCGATTCGACCATCGAGATGGCAAAGTGTCGGATTCACGCCCCACATGGCCCGGAGCACGTCAACCGCCGGCTGCACTTCTGCTCGAATCACGAGCTCGCGAGTCTGGCGGATCTGGGTTTCACCGATCAGGTCCGTGCCGAGGCCCAGGGTCACTCCCGCCTCCACCGCCGTCTGCAACGCCTTGAGACCAGCCTCGTAGACGACCTCGTTCTTTTTGAGGTTCTTGGCTGGCATGCCGAGCGCAGCCCCCAACTCGTGCATCGCCTCGTAGGTGGACAGCGTCGGTACGATTATCGCGCCCGCTGCCGCAACCGCTGCCGCAGTCGAGTGGTCGATCAGATTGGCATGTTCGATCGTATGAACGCCGTTGGCCACCGCCATGGCGATCGCCTCCGGTGTGTAGGCATGAGCGGCTACGTACGTGCCCCGATGGCGGGCTTCGGTAACCGCTGCTTCAATCTCGGCCGGGGTGTATTGCACGCTGTGGAGCGGGTCCTTGGGGGACGCCACTCCGCCCGAGACGTGGATCTTCAGGAAGTCGCTCCCGTCGGCCAGATTGTGACGCGCTGCCTTACGCACGGCATCGGCACCATCGGCGATGATTGACATCACGTCGTTGGGCATGGCACAGGCGCATTGCGGTACCGCAAGCTCGCCGCTGCGAGCGTCGCCGTGCCCACCGGTCTGGCTCAGCATGCGCCCCGCACGGACGACACGCGGCCCCATCGCAGCGCCCCGTCGGATGGCCCTCAGCAACCCGACCACGTCGCCGCCAAGATCCCGCACCGTGGTGAAGCCGCGTTCCACGGTGGCCCGAGCAAGGCCCGCCATGGCGATTCCGTACTCGACCTCGCTCCAGCGACTGACCGAGGCAAAGTCAAGACTGGCCAAACGAAAGTGCACATGCGCATCGATAAGACCGGGCACGACGAACTGCCCGCCGACATCGACATCAAGGTCGGCGCTACCCGAGGCCCCGGACGTGACGTCAACGATCACGCCGTCCTCTATGACGATCGCCCTGGCATCGTCATAGATCATCGTGTTGGTATCGAGCACAACGCCGTTACGAACGATCGTTCTCACCGGCCCCCCTCGCTCCGAGCACTCAGATACCGACTGTAGTCACCGGATCGAGATCCCATTGGAGGCGTTGCGCCTCACTGCGTCGTCGCTGAGCGAATCAAAGCGACGGAGCGTTCGAGGTTCTCGATCTGCGCTGCTGCGGTAGCTCCGCTGGGTGTGAGACGAAGCCCATCGACCCCGGCAGCGGCGTACGCTCTTACCCGATCGGCAACCATGTCCTCGGTGCCGATCAGGTGGGCCTGCAACACCATCTCGTCGGGCACAGCCCTCGCTGCGGCCACCTTGTCGCCTTCGAACCACAAGTGTTGCACTTCGTTCGCAACGTCGCCCCAGCCCGCTCGCGAGTATGCAGCGTTGTAGAAGTTCGTCTTTGGCGACCCCATGCCACCAAGCGTGAACGCGAGCCCTTGCTTTGACCGAGCGATCAGCTTGTCGACATCGTCACCCACTGCGAGATGAGCAGTAATTTGAATGTCGACGTCGTCGAGGGTTCGGCCGACCCTCGTTGCACCTGCACGGATCGGATCCAGTAAAACGTGCGCGGCTTCGGGGATGAACGCTGTCCCGAGCCAGCCGTCTGCTATCTCACCGGTGAGCTCGAGCGACTTCGGGCCGAGCGTTGCGAGATAGATCGGCAGATCGGGGCGAGGGCGGATCGATGAGCGAAGCGCCTTGCCTTCGCCGCCAGGCCGCGGCAGGACGTAATGCTCGCCCTCGTACGCAACCCGCTCACCACGCAGCATGATGCGCACTACCTCGATGTACTCACGCAGTCGACTCAGTGGCCTGGCGAAATCTTCCCCGTGTAACCCTTCGACCACCTGTGGGCCGCTAACTCCGAGCCCGAGCAAAAATCGATCACCCGAGAGCTGGGCCATCGACAGCGCTGTCATCGCCGTCATGGCCGGGGTTCGGGCGCTGATCTGCATGATTCCCGATCCCAGCTTGATGCGGTCGGTGGCGGCCGCGAGATAGGCGAGGGACGACACCGCTTCCATGCCCCACGCCTCAGCCGACCAGACCGTCTCAACCCCAAGACGTTCCGCAACCTTGACGTAGTCGACGAGGTCGGACCACCGCTCACCGTCGTAGTAGGCACTGCCCACACTGACCGAGATCTTCATGACAGCGACGCTAGGCCACGAGGTCGGGGACGTGAAACGAGCGGACGTTGCGAGGTGGTCAATGTCAGAAGCGCCCTCCGAGCCCACTCACCCACGCCGTATACAGGTCGGCGTAGTGGCCCCCTGCGGCGACGAGTTCGCCGTGCGAGCCAAGCTCGACGACGCGGCCCTCGGCGACGACCGCGATGCGATCACATCGCTGCGAGGTCGACAACCGATGTGCGATCGCGATCACCGTGCGGCCCTGCATCAGTGTCTCCATGGCTGATTCCACCATCGCCTCAGTGCCGGGATCGACCGAAGACGTCGCCTCGTCAAGGATCAACACCGAAGGATCCGCCAGCGCTGCCCGAGCGAGCGACACGAGCTGCTTCTCGCCCGCCGACAGGCGATTACCCCGCTCCTGAACCTGGGTTTCGAGCCCCGTCGGCAACGCCTCGAACTTCCCGAGGACGCCGATACGGTCGAGGGCCTCGCGCACCTCGTCGTCCGAGGCGTCGGGCCGGGCGACCCGAATGTTCTCGGCGATACTGCCAGAGAACAGGTAGCCCTCTTGGGGCACCACGACGATTTCGGTGCGAAGGGAACGAACCGAAATATCTCGTAGGTCAATGTCACCAAGACAAATGGAACCGACGGAAGGATCGTAGAAACGCGCGATCAGCTTGGCGAGTGTTGACTTGCCGGCCCCGGTGGGACCGACGAATGCCACACGCTCACCCACCCCGATCTCGAGGTTGACGTTCGAGAGGACCGGCTCTCCCCCGCCGTAGGAGAACCCGACACCTTCGATGACGATCGGTGCCCGGCCATGGACGGCGATGGCGCTGGGTCGGTCGGTCACCAAGATGGGCTCATCGAGGAGACTGAAAAGCTTGTTGAGCGACGCCGCCGCCGACTGGACCATGTTGAACAACTGACTGAGTTGCTGGACCGGTTCGAACAAAGAGCTGAGCAAAAGGATGAACGCAACGATCGTGCCGACGGTCATCTCGCCTTCGCTGACCATCCACCCGCCAACACCGAGTGCAACGGCGGTGGTTGCTGCGCCTGCGAACTCGACGATCGGCAAATACCAACACTGGATGCGGACGGCCGCCATGTGTGTGCGGTAGAGATCGCGGTTGGCCTCTGCGAAGCGGGCCGACTCGATATGTTCGCGGGCGAAGGCTTGAACGACGCGTACGCCGCTCAAACCCTCCTGAAGACTCGACAGCGTGTCGGCGATCCTGTCGCGGACGAGCAGGTACGCCCGGTTTGAGTCCCGCTGAAACTTGACGCTTGCGATTGTCACGACGGGCATTGCGACCAAACAGAGAAGCATCAGCTTCCACGACAGGAAAAACAGCAGCATCGTCGTGCCGACGAGCAGCAAGGCAGCACTCGTGAACATGACCAACCCGAACTGGATGAGTTCTTGAAGCGAGTCGACGTCGGATGTCATCCGGCTCACCAGAACCCCGGCCTTCTCGCGGTCATAGAAGGCCATCGACTGCTGCAGCAACTTGTCGAACACCCGCGTTCGCATGTCGCGCAGGAAGGCCTCGCCCACCTTCGCCAACTGAAGGATGGCGAAGCGGAACGAGAGGTAGCTGGCAAGGGCCACCACGACGTACATGGCAATCGACGCATTGAGTTGGCTACCGTCACCCTTGGCGATGCCTTCATCGATTGCACGACGGACGAGCAAGGGGCCGGCGAGCAGTGTGAGGGTCCACAAGACGAGCAGGCCCACGGCGCTCACTGCGCCGCCCCGATAGGCCCGTCCATACCCAAACGTTCGTCTGAGTACGGCTCCCGTCCCGGCGAAGCCGAGGCGAGCCTCATCAGTTGTGCCGTGTGCCATGGACCAGCCCATCAGACCGGCCCCTCGTCCGCGACGTCGCGATCGGCGGCCAAGACCTCGCGATAGCGAGCGTTGGTGGCGAGCAGTACGTCGTGCGTTCCTTCGGCGATAATTTGGCCTTCGTCGAGGAAAACAACGCGGTCGGCGAGCGCGATAGTTGCAGGCCGATGAGCGATCACGATCGTGGTTCGACGCTCCATGACCTCTCCGAGTGCGTCGCGGATCTCGTGCTCCTTGGCCGGATCGACCGCCGAGGTGGCATCGTCGAGAACCAGCACTCGCGGATCGGCGAGGATTGCCCGGGCAATCGCGATTCGCTGACGTTGGCCCCCCGAAAGCGAGAAACCGCGCTCGCCAATCTCGGTGTCATACCCGTCGGGAAGCTCACGAATGAACGCATCGGCCCCAGCCAACTCAGCAGCCCTGACGACCGTCGCCAGATCAACTTCGGGGTCGGCAAAGGCGATGTTGTCGCGAATCGACGACGAGAAGAGGAAGGTCTCCTCAAAAACGATCGAGACCGCCTTGCGCAGTTCACGCCGCCCGACCTCGCGCACGTCGACCCCATCGATCATGATTGCGCCACCGTCGACCTCATAGAAGCGCGGAAGAAGGCGGGCAACGGTCGACTTCCCCGAACCCGTCGCTCCGACGAGTGCAACGGATTCTCCAGGCTCGATCGTGAGGGACAGCGCCCGCAATACCCCTGCACCGGTAGCCGCTGGGTGATAGCCGAAGTCGACGTCTCTGAACTCGACCCGACCCAACTCGCCCGTGTCTGGCAAGGCCGTAGGCGACCCGACATCGATGATTGCCGGTGCGGTGTCGAGGACTTCGGCGATTCGCACGCCAGCAGCTGAGGCCCGCTGGCCGTTTGCCACGATCATGCCCAGCATCCGAAGGGGCTGAATCAGCATCAGCACGTAGATGTTGAAGCTCACCAGTTCGCCGATGGTCAACTCGCCGTCCAGAACGAGATGTCCGCCGTACCCGAGGACCGTGATCAGCCCAATCGACGGCAGCAGCTCCATGGCCGGGAGGTAACGGGCCCGGATTGCCGACGAGACCAGGGCAGCGTCGTGGACGTCGCCGGCCTCAGCGGCCAGCTTGCTGGCCTGCACCGGTTCGGCGCCGAAGCCCTTCACAACTCGGACACCCGAGACCGTCTCCTCGACCACGGTTGCGAGTTCAGCGGCTTCTTGCTGGACCCGCATGATCGCCGGGTTGAGTTCTTGGGCGAACATTCGGCCGAGGACGTTGACGAAGGGCAGCGACGCCAACGCCAAGACTGCGAGAAGTGGGTGAAGTACCAACATGATGATCGTCACCATCACGACGATCAGGACGTTGCCAAAGGCCAGCGGTACCAACGTCACGAAGTTCTGGAAGTGCTGTAAGTCGGTGTTGCCCCGACTCATCAGCTCACCGGTTGCATTCGCGTCATGAAACGAGAAGTGCAGTCGCTGCACATGAGCGAAGATTCGGTCACGAAGCCGCGCCTCGATGATGCGGGCGTTACGGAACGCCAGGTAGCGCCGCAAGCCAAGAAAGCACGCCGAGAAAAGACCAGCGCCGACGATCGCCAAACTCCACGGCAACAACGGCTCACCGTCATTCACTCCTCGGTCGAGCCCGAGTTGAATCAGCAGCGGCACGGCGACACGGCCTGCGGTGTACAGCAGGCCTGCAAGCATGCCGAACGCGATACCGGGCCACTCTTCACGAGCGGTCGCAGCGATCAGAGCCCACCCGGCGCGACTCGAACCCTCAACGCCATCGGCTGACGATCTCAACCGATCGCCGAGCTCTGATTTGCCGTCAGGTGTCGTTGCCGTCAGAGCGATCGCCTCCCTCGGACCAAACTTCACATGTGTTGCTCCGTTCGTCCAACTGGGCCGATGGCTACATCGTCACACCCGGCGAAGAACCGCTCCGGCGTGTTCGGGATTGCGGGCACCGCCGCTGAAGGCAGTGACGCCGTTCACCCAGACACGCTCGATCCCATCTGCGTAGATCGTGGCGTTCTCGAACGAAGAGTTGTCGCGTATTCTCGCCAGATCAAACACGACAACGTCAGCCGCCGCTCCCGGGCGCAAATACCCTCGGTCGATCAACCCGAGGCGGTCTGCCGGAAGGCCGGAAAGGCGACGCACCCCATCCTCCAGCGAGAGAACCATTTCGTCGCGCACATAGTGACCGAGAAAACGGGCCACCCAGTTGTAACCCAGGACGCTGAACATACGACCGGCCAACGGCCCATCGTTCGCCATCGCCATCGTGTCGGACTCGACTGCGCACAGGGGGTGTTCAAGGGCCAGCCGGTTGTCGGATTCGGCAAACGCCTCACTCGTGAGGAGTAAGCCCTTGAGACGAGGACCTTCTTCAACCAGTAGATCGAAAACGGTGTCCCAGCCATCGCTGGTGTTTCGTTCCGTTCCGATCTCCGCAATCGTTTTTCCCACGACGTCACGGTTGGCAGAGCAGGCGAGGAGCCGGATGCGATCCCAACGACCCTCAACCGCAAGTTGCCACATTGGTAGCGGATTGTGTCGGAGCCGGCGGCGGCCATCCTTCGTCTTCAGCGTGTTGAGGAGTTCGTCGATTGAAAGCCCGAACGACCACCCCGGCAAGAGGGCCGTCGCGCTGGTGTGGTTCCAGTTCGTCGGCATCATGTCCATCGCCACGTCGACCCCTTCGGCCCGGGTCCACTCGATCATCTGCAACGTGTTGCGCAGTGCGTCGTCTGGGCGTCCGTGCTTGGGGTTGATGTGGCTGATCTGCAGTCGCACTCCCGTGTCGCGGGCGATGTCGAGAGCCTCCCCAAAACCGACGAAGTATCGCGTGTCACGATTGCGCGAATGGGTGGCATAGAGAGCGCCGGCATCAGCTGTCACGGAACAGAGAGCCCGAAGTTCGTCGTAGGTGGCCATCTTGCCAGGGTGGTACTCGAGTCCGGTCGTGAAGCCGTGCGCACCTGCCTCGAGCGACTGCTCAAGGAGCCGGACCATCTCGCTTACCTCGGAGTCGTCGGCCGGGCGCGGTTGATCGGCGCCCATGACCGAGGTTCGAATTGCGCCGTGTCCGACGAATCCGACGACATTGGTGGCGATTCGCGCCCTGTCCATTTCGTCGAGCAACTCGGCGTAGGTGTGCCAGTGCCCTCGCTCCTTTGAGCCCATGGCTTTGAAGACCGCAGGTCGGCTGTCAGCGGTGCACGGCGCAAGGCTGGTTCCGCACTGGCCAATAGCCTCAGTCGTAACCCCTTGCCTGATCTGACTCTCAGCACGCGGATCGATCAAGTGCGATAGGTCACTGTGGGTGTGAATGTCGATGAACCCTGGTGCGACGAACTTGCCGGAGGCATCGATCATCTCCGCAGCAGTTGCAGCGTCGAGGTCGTCGATCACTGCTATTCGGTCGCCGTCGATCCCGACGTCAAGCACCCGTCCCGGGGATCCGGTTCCGTCGATGACCGTGCCACCGCGGATGATCGTGTCGAACTCGGTCATGTCAAGCGAAAGCCACGCCAGGAAATCCTTGGTCAACCAGCATGCCGACGAACCGGTTGTACCGGGGAGCACCACCGAAGTACGCCTGATACCGAATGGTTCCTTCGTGATGCCCGGCGACGTTGGAGTTGTAGCCCGTGAACCAGCCCTTGCTGTCTCGGATTAGGAGGCGTTCCTGGTACTTCTTCACTTCTTCAACCCAGTCGGCTTCCGCTGCGGCCTCTGCCTCGATGCGAGTGTGCCCGTTCTCGAACGCCCGACTGAGCAGCTCAGCCATCACATCGACACTTCCCTCGATGGCGCGGGGGAAGTTGGTCGATCCAGACACGCTCTGCGGGCCGGCCACCATGATCATGTTGGGAAAGCCGTGGCTCAAAACGCCGGCGAAGGTGCGAGGACTCTTTCGCCACTGCTCATCGAGCCTCCTACCATCCACCCCCTCTATTCGTATCCGGTCGTACGCGCCGGTGATCGCGTCGAATCCGGTGGCGTAGACGAGCAGGTCGAGTTCGTGATGGCCTGCGGTCGTCTGGATCCCCGTCACCGTTACCCGCTCGATCGGGTTTTCCGTGACGTCAACGAGACGCACGTGGGGCCGGTTGTAGGCCTCGAAGTACCCACTTTCGAGCGGGAGCCGCTGTAGCGCAAACCCGTGGTCGCGGGGAATGAGCTTCTCAGCAGTAACCGGATCGTCGACCCGGTCGCGGATCCGATCCGCAATGTAGTCGGACAGTTCCTGATTGGCCTTCTCATCGAAATAGATCTCGGCGTAGTTCGCTCCGGTGATGGCGAAACCAGGCTGTTGGTAGAGCTCATCCCACAGCGTTCGCCGTTCCTCGGGGGTGTCGTCCCAGAATCCCCATTTCGGCGTGTGCTCGAAACCCCCCGGCGTCGATGCACAGTTGGCGAAGATCTCGTCGTACCGCAGCCGGATATCGGCCATCTCCTGTTCACTGATGGGCCGATTGTTGAGCGGTGAACTCCAGTTTGGCCGACGCTGAAACACGGTCAGTTCACCGACCTCGTCGCAGATCGCGGGAATGATCTGGATAGCGGTCGCTCCGGTGCCCACGATCCCCACCCGCTTGCCGGAGAGATCAACTGGCTCGTTGGGCCAGGCATGGGTATGCCACCAGTCACCCGCAAAGTCCTCGCGTCCCTCGAAGTCGGGCACAGTCGGGATCGAGAGCGGACCGATGCTCGGAACCACGAACCGACTGACGAAGACGGCGCCGTCACTGAGATGCACCCGCCAAACGCGGTCCACCTCCTCCCACACCATTGCTTCGACTCTCGAGCCGAACCGCATGTGCCGACGCAGGTCGAACCGGTCGGCGACGAAGTTCAGGTAGCGGAGGTTCTCCGGTTGGCCGGAGAACAGTTCTTTCCAATGCCACGTCTCAAGAATCTCCTGCGACCACGAGTACCCGTAGGTGTAGCTCTCGGAGTCGAAACGGCACCCGGGATAGCGATTCCGGAACCAGGTTCCCCCGAGGTCGTCATCGGCCTCTAGCACTACCGCGTCGAGTCCCAAGTCGGTGAGACGCTTCACGGCGTAGATCCCGGAGACCCCAGCACCCAAAACGATCACGTCGTGCACATACCCGCTCACAAACTTCGACCCTAGATCGCCAGATGAAGCGGAGCGTATTCACACCTGCCGAACCGTTTGCGAGAGACTGCCCGTATGTCCGACATGACAACCGAACGGTCCGACGTACTCCCTGTCATCCAGCGCACCCCCGAGACTGAGATGGTCGAGAAAGGCGCTGCGGTCGGCGCCGCTGCGAGCCTTTCGCTCCAGGACATCAACCCGCTCAACGCACACCTGTTTCGGGAGAACCGTTTCCAGGAACACTTCGCCCGTCTGCGGGCCGAAGATCCAGTTCACTTCAACGAACTCGAGACCTCGGGCCGGTACTGGTCGGTGACCAGGTACGACGACGTGCGGGCCGTCGACGGTGATCACAAGACCTTCTCCTCAGCGTCGGGCATCACGCTCGGTCTCGACCCCAAGCGAATCCGCGAGGAGGACGGTTCCGGCATCATGTCGTTCATTGCGATGGATCCGCCTACCCATACCGACCAGCGAAAGACCGTTCGGAGCGTGTCGGCGCCAACCAACCTGCGCAACCTGGAACCTACGATCCGAGAACGCACAATCACGGTTCTAGACTCCCTCCCCGAAGCGGAGACGTTCGATTGGGTTGACACCGTGTCGATCGAGCTCACCACACTCCTGCTCGCCACGCTCTTCGACTTTCCGCTCGAGGATCGCCGCAAGCTCACCTTCTGGTCCGATATCACCTTCGCCGTGCCGCAACCGGGTGGGTTGATCGAGACGATGGAAGAGCGTCGCGACCACTTCATGGAGATGGTCGCGTATTTCGAACGGCTTTGGGCGCAACGACGGGGTGGTGACGGATTCGACCTCGTAACGATGCTGGCGAACGGAGAGTCCACCAGGGACATACCGACGCTTAAGCACCTCGGCAATCTTTTGTTGCTGATCGTGGGCGGCAACGACACCACACGAAACACGATGTCAGGCAGCATCTACGGCCTCAACCAGTTTCCCGATCAATACGACAAGCTCAAGGCCAACCCCCATCTCGTCTCCAACATGGTTCCAGAGATCATTCGGTGGCAGACACCGCTGTCGTACATGCGCCGAACGGCGACCTGCAACACCGAACTCGGCGGCAAACAGATCCTCGAAGGCGACCAAGTCCTGATGTGGTACGTGTCAGCCAACGCCGACGAAGACATGTTCGAAGATGCCGAGCGCCTAGACATTGAACGACACAACGCCGACCGACATCTCTCATTCGGCTACGGCATCCATTTCTGCATGGGAAGTCGCCTCGCCGAACTGCAACTCCGGGTGCTGTGGGAAGAAATCCTTCAACGCTTCGAACACGTCGAAGTCGTTGGGGAGGAAGAGCGAACGCTCTCCTCCTTCGTGCATGGCTACACCCACCTGCCGGTCCAGGTGCATCGCAAGAAGTAGCACCACGAGGCCCGAACCCGAAGTCGAGAAACTGACCGAATCGGTGTGCAGCCGATTCGTCGTGTAGCAACGTCCCTGATGTCGTCGCCGGTCACATGGTTCCGCCAAAACCAAGAGCTTGTTGTCTTGTGCGGAGCAACCTTTCTCGTGATGGCCGGTCAAGGAGTGGTCTCGCCAATCCTCCCGCTGTACGCCAGCGAGTTCGGGGTGAGTGCCACGATGGTCGGACTCACGCTCACTGTTTTCGCGTTTGCCCGCCTGATTCTCAACGTCCCGGCCGGCATCATCGCTGACCGGTACGGGCGCCGCGTGCTCCTTGTCGGTGGCCCGCTCCTGACTGCTGTCGGGATGTTCGGATCGGGACAGGCTGACGGCATTTGGGTGCTCCTCGCATGGCGGTTCGTGGCAGGAGCGGGTTCAGCGTTTTACATGTCGGGTGCGATGACATACCTGATCGACATCGCACCGCCTGAGAAGCGGACGCGTTACGTAGCCACCAACCAGTGGGCGCTCAGCGTCGGTGTAGCCCTCGGCCCAGGGGTTGGCGGGGTCATCGCCGATTCGTACAGCCTCAGTACGCCGTTCACAGTCGTGGCGGTGCTCGCAGTGCTCACAGCGATTTACGCAGCTGTCCGTTTACCCGAAACTCGTGACCTCGCGCTGGCGGAGCAGGCCGCCGGCGATGCCACTTTCCCAGTCAGTACCTGGTCGTTTGTGCGCAGCACGCCGTTCCTGCTGGTCGGTCTTTCCACCATGACCATCTTCATGACCCGAGCCGGTACCCGCGGAACGCTGATGCCGTTACACGCCAGTGAGACGCTCGGCTGGGGCCCAGCCGAGGTCGGTGTCGTGTTCACCCTCACGGGCCTCATCACGCTGACCACGCTCCTACCGGCGGCTTGGGCGGCCGACCACATCGGGCGCAGAAGTGTGGTGCTCTTCTCCGGGGTCTTCGCCGGCCTCGGTGCCGTACTCACCGGCTCCCTTGCGACACCTGCAGGGTTTGTCATAGGCAACATCGTCATGTCACTCGGCACTGGAACGGCTGGACCTGCGCCAGCGGCCTACGTCGCCGACATCGCACCACCAGGTCGACGGGGCATGGCGATTGCCATGTATCGCTCAGCAGGCGACATCGGCTTCCTTGCAGCACCCCCACTGCTCGGCCTGCTCAGCGAGGTCACCTCAATCGGTTTCACGCTTGGTGTCGGGGGAACGCTGGCGGCAGTGGGTGGGGTCGTGTTCTTCATCGGCTCCCTTCGCGATCACCGTGCGGGAAAAAGCCTCACTGCGCCAAGCCCGGGCTGAGCGGCCTGGTTCACCGGCACCGAGGGGGGAGCACTCCGGTAGGGTCGCAACGATGAAGCGGCAAGAGAAGGCCGATCGGATCGGTGTCATCCTCGACGACCTGTACGCGGAACCGCCCATTCCGCTCGACCACTCCGACCCCTACACGCTCCTGGTTGCCGTGGCGCTGTCAGCCCAGACAACCGACAAAAAGGTCAATGAGGTCACACCGTCGTTGTTCGCAGCCGCGAGCACGCCTGAGGAGATGGCGGCCCTCTCACCGGATGAAATTCTGGGCCACATCAGAGAGGTCGGCCTCGCTCCCACAAAGGCTCGGAACCTTTCGACGATGGCGCATCAGATTCTCGACGGGCCTGGCGAGGTCCTCCCGGACTGGGAGTTCCTCGAGTCATTGGCCGGGGTCGGCCACAAGACGGCAAGCGTCGTGATGGCCCAGTCGTTCGGTGTTCCGTCTTTCCCGGTCGACACGCACATTCATCGTTTAGCTGCCCGGTGGGGACTCTCCGCAGCCAAAAACGTCGAACAGACCGAGCGGGATCTCAAGGCGGTGTTCCCGAGGGACACGTGGAATCGCCGCCACTTACAGATCATCTTCTTCGGGCGCGACTACTGCCCGGCCCGCAACCACGACCTCGCAACATGCGAAATCTGCTCGTGGGCAGCCACGAAAAAACGGATTACCGCAGAACAGAAGCCGGGCAAGAAGCGCTGACAACAAGCAAGCGTCCGGGTTGCTTGGCCGGCGGTTTATCACGCTCCGGGCCACGAACCAGTTGTGGCTGACTAACGACGCTCTCGACGAGGAGCCAACCGGTTCGGTTGGGTGGCGATCTTGGTTGCGTGGTCGATCCATTCGCAGACATATCGGCGGGTCTCGCGCGGGTCGATCAATTCCTCGACCTCAAACCGGTTGAGTGGCCCCATCGGCCCGCGGGCGCTCTCGATCCGCCGCATGAGTTCGGCTCGGAATGCAGTCGGGTCGTCCGCTTCAGCCAGCTGCCGCTTGTACGCAGCTTCGATGCCCCCTTCCGGGGGGATGCCACCCATATCGGCGGCAGGCCAGATGACACGGATGTCGGCGTCAGAGCGGGGCGCTGCGAAGTTGTTACCGGCGACGCCGAAACTACGTCGCATGATCACCGTGAAGAGCGGGACCGAGATCCGGGCGAAAGCGAGCATCCATTCGCCACCTTTGCGAATGGTCCCGTTGATCTCGTGCTCGAGGCCAACCGCAAAGCCGGGGTTATCGACAAGGTTCAGCACAGGAATGTTGAAGAGATCACAGAGTTCGAGATGGCGGATGATTTTGTCGCAGCCATTGGCGGTGAGGGCGCCGCCATTCATGTGTCGCGAATCCGACGCAACCACACCGACCACGTGGCCGCGGCAGCGGGCAAGCCCGACGACCTGATCGGTACCCCAATGCCGGCCGATCTCGAAGAATGAGTTGCTGTCCACGATGAGATCGATCGCGCGGCGGATATCGAACGTGGTCGTGCGATTTCGGGGCACGAGCGTGAGGAGTTCTTCGACCGACTCGATCCCACGGTCGGGCTCGACCACGATCGGTGGCGACTCGTAGACGCTCGAGGGAAGATAGGAGAGGAAGCGTCGAGTCTGCGTTGCTGCGTCCTCCTCGTCCTCGGCCAAATTGTCGACTGATCCGTTGCGGCAATGGATGTGCCACCCACCGAGATCTTCCTTCGTGATGTCTTGACCGGTGGCCTGGATCACGACCGGTGGACCAGCAACGAAGAGTTGCGCCGTGTCACGAAGTATCACCGAGAAGTGGCCGAGGACGGCCTTCGCCGCACCAAGGCCGACCACGCTGCCGAGCAACACATTCACCACGGGCACGGTCTCGAGCTGTTTCGCGTACATGGAAGACCCGAGGTGCGAGGGCAAGAAGGACCCACCCGGCCCAGTGACCCGTGGCTTCCCGGCACCGATCGCCCCGGTGCTCTCCTTTGCCGTGGTCTTCTCCGACGTCTGCTGCGATGGAACCATCGAGGCGACACTTCCACCGCCTGACGAACCATCGAGGAGACGCACCGACGGCATCCGGAGGTTGAGCGATAACCGATCGAGGTGCACTGCCTTCGAGCCGATCGATCCGTCAGAGTGCCCACCCCGCGACGTGAAATCGTCGGCGCACACGACCGTCGGACGACCTTCGATCGTTCCCTGGCCTCCCACATGGTTCGAGGGGGTGAATGCTGCGACGTTGCCGTCGTCGTCGTAGCTGCTGAAGCCAGCGAGACTGCCGATCTCTCGGAATGAACCAGCGTCCAGCAGTAAGTCGATCCGTTCACGGCAGGTGAGCTTGTTGCGGCTTCGCTGCCGGACAACTCCCGGATCTTGCGACCCCGGCGCCAGCCGCGCGTGGGCCAGTGCTCGAAGCTCTTCGGCTTGGGCCAGATCGGGCGACCAGCCTGCATCGGTCCGCGTGATACCGGCGCCCACTCCGCTCCCTGCCCCCGGCTCGATCAAGGCAAGAACGTCACCCTCATAGACGGTCGTGCCTTCCGCTAGCGCAAGGAGCTCCACAATCAAGCCTGCGCACGGGGCGGTGAGCACGGTCTCCATCTTCATTGCCGAGCAAACGATAAGCGCCTGTCCCTCGTCGACCTGCTCGCCTCGGGCCACAAGCACCTCGACGACTGTGGAATTGACCGGACTCACGACCGCCTCGATGTCGCCGTCGGCAGTAAGGCCTTGCCGGGACCGCCGGGTGGCAGTCACCGTCGACTCGCCCACACTTCGGAAAAGGTCGAGCGCTGGTGAGCCGTGGCCGCCACCAAACACCGGGGACTCGTCGAGCAGCGTGGTGCGGGCATCACCTGTGCGCACACGATCATCGGCGACGAGCGCGCACAGGTGCGCGAGGTTGGTGGCGACCCCGTCAATCTGAAATTCTGCGAGCGCGCGGCCGAGCCGATCAAGGGCGGCATCGTGGCTCCCTGCCGAGGCGATCACCTTCGCAAGGAGCGGATCGAAGGCCGCTGATGCCTCGAAACCCGCATAAACAAAACCATCTACCCTGATTCCTGGCCCTGATGGCTCGCGATAGGCCGAGATAGGACCTGCGGAGGCCAGGACCACTCGAGCCTGTACGGCGCAACATCGAGGTGGACCGATATCGACGAGTCCCGCCTCACCGAGCGTGGCACCGGCGGCGATCAGCAATTGGCTTTGTACGAGGTCTCTTCCGGTGATCTCTTCCGTTACGGTGTGCTCTACCTGGATGCGAGGGTTCGCCTCGATGAACCAGTGAGTGCCGGTGCCCGGCTCGACCAAGAACTCAACCGTCCCCGCATTGCGATACCGGGCGGCATGTGCCAATCGAACGGCGTCGCGCAACAACGCATCGCGCAGCGTCGGGTCGAGTGCCGGGGCCGGCGCAATCTCAAGCACCTTCTGGTTGCGGATCTGCACCGAGCAGTCGCGCTCCCACAGATGCACGACAGCGCCAGTCTGATCTCCGAACACCTGGACCTCGATGTGGCGCGGATCGACGATCAGCTTCTCGACCAGCATCGCCCTGGTACCGAATGCGGCCTCAGCCTCACGGGCAGCACTTTCGAACGCGTCGGGCAAGGTGGACGCATCGTCAACCCGTCGTAGGCCGCGGCCGCCCCCACCGGCGGCAGCCTTCAACATGACCGGATAGCCGAGATCAGAGGCAACCGCTGCAGCCGCCGACGCCGACTCGATCGTTCCATCGCTGCCGGGAACGACTGCTATCCCTTGCTCCGCCGCCAGCGCTCGCGCCGCAACCTTGTCGCCGAACAGCTCGAGCGATTCCGGCGACGGGCCGACGAACGTGAGGCCGGCCGCTGCGCACGCAGAAGCAAAGCTCGCACTCTCGGACAGGAATCCGTACCCGGGATGGATCGCATCGCAGCCGGTCTCGAGCGCGGAGGTCACGAGTGCCTCGATGTCGAGATAGGCGCTGATCGGTGCACCGGTGAGCTCGACGGCGGCGTCGGTGACTCGAGTGTGGAACGAGTTGGCATCGGCAGAGGAGTACACGGCGACCGTCTCGCACCCGAGTTCGGCTGCGGCGCGAGCGATGCGAACGGCGATCTCACCCCGATTGGCGATCAGAACGCGTCGAAAGGATGTAAGGGGCACGGTGCGACCCTAGTTGCCTGTCTCGACACGCTCGAAGGCCAGCTATCGGACACCGACGAGAAGTCCGTAGAATTTGTAGCGATGTCGGACCAGGTGCAGCGGTTGCTCAACCGCCTCGACCTCGAGGAGACCTCAACCGATGTGTACGTCGGGGGGAGCGGTCCAGGTGGAAAGGGGTTTCGCGAGCGGATCTACGGAGGGCTTGTCGCATCTCAAGCCTTCGTGGCTGCAGCCCGAACGACGACCGTTGGACCGGTCCATTCGATGCACCTGTACTTCCTTCGCCCCGGCGAGACGGGCAAGCCCGTCCACTACGAGGTAGAGCGAATCAAAGACGGACGAAACTTCGAGGTACGCGAGGTCCGTGCCTTCCAAGATGGTCGCCGGATCTTCCAGCTGATGGCGAGCTTCACCGCTAACCCTCCCGGTGCCCAGCATCAGGACCCGATGCCGCAGGTGGTGCCCCCTGACGAGTTGCTCAATCGAGATCGGACCCGTGGTCGGCCGGGTTGGCGGGAGCAGCCGATCGATATCCGGACCGACGATCCCCATGGCGATCGAACCGAACCCGATCATTGGGTATGGATGCGCCCGCTGCAGCCAGTTCTGCCCCCCGACCCGGTTACCCACACCGCGGTGATGATTTTCGCAACCGATCGGGTCTTCATGCGTACCTCAGCCCTCCCCCACATCCCCGTCCGGGGTGAGCTCACGGGCGCGAGCCTCGATCACACGATCTGGTTCCATGAGCCGGTCGACTTCAATGGCTGGCATCTTCATGCCATGCATAGTCCGGTCGCGCGTCACGAACGTGGCCTCACTCTCGGATCGATCTACGCAGCTGATGGCAGGCGAGTTGCAAGCACAGCGCAGGAGGCAGTGCTGCGCTTTAACTCCACCGATGATGGACTGGAGCGCCGCAACCGCTGAAGCCGCAAGGGCGTTCAGGACCTCCGGTAGCCGGCAAAGCGTCGGAGACGAAGACTGTTGGTGACCACAAAGAGCGATGACAAGCCCATTGCACCGGCCGCGATCATCGGGTTGAGGACCCCGGACGCGGCCAGCGGGATGGCAGCGGCGTTGTACGCGAACGCCCAGAACAGGTTTCCCTTGATCACTGCGAGTGTGCGGCGCGAGAGCGCGATCGCGTCAGCGACACCGCGGAGGTCGCCAGACACCACGGTGAGATCGGATGCCTCGATCGCCACGTCGGTTCCGGTCCCGACGGCGATGCCGAGATCTGCTTGGGCAAGCGCCGGTGCGTCGTTGATGCCGTCGCCAACCATTGCGACCCGATGACCCTCGGCCTGCATCGAGGCCACCACCTGAGCCTTGTCGGCGGGCAGCACCTCGGCGATGACCGCGTCGCCGGGTCGAGTACCGATACCGACCGTTCGGGCTACGGCAGCCGCAGTTCGCTCGTTATCGCCGGTCAGCAGCGTGACGGTAAGGCCCTGGTCGTGCAGTGCTGCGATCGCTGCGGGTGATGTCTGCTTCACTGCGTCATTCACCACAAAGACGATCTCGGCTTTGCTTTGGCGACCAGCCAGGACCGCCGTAGCCCCCGATGCTTCAGCGGTGGACGCCGCGGCCTCCACCGTGGCGGGGACGTCGTCGAAAAGCAACCGTCGCCCAACCCGAAGTTGGCAGTCGTCGACCGTCGCAACTACACCCAAGCCCGGTCGATTCTCGAACGTGCCAATGTCGGCTGGAGCTGGGTACGCCGCAGCGATCGCTGCTGCGATCGGGTGTTCGGAGCGGGCTTCGGCCGCACCGGCAAGCCGGGCGACGTAGAGGGCGGTGACGTCATCGAGTTCGGGAGCGATCAGCTCAGAAACGACCATCGACGCTTCGGTCAGGGTTCCGGTCTTGTCGACCACCACGGCGTCGATAGCTCGAGTGTCCTCGAGAACTTCCCCACCTTTGATGATCACACCCAGCTGCGCCCCGCGCCCCGTCCCCACCATGATCCCGAGTGGCGTAGCGAGACCGAGGGCGCACGGGCATGCGATGATCAGGACCGCTACCGCTGCGGTAAAGGCCTCACTGGCTGGTTGACCGACAGCGAGCCAGACAGCGAGGGTCGCGAACGCGACGACGATTGCGACCGGGACGAAGACGGCGGAGACACGGTCGGCCAAACGTTGGATCTCAGCCCGGCTTCCCTGTGCCTCGTCGACGAGTCGAATGATCTGAGCGAGTGCCGTGTCGGCCCCGACACGCGTGGCTTCGACAGTGAGTGAGCCGCTCGTATTCAGCGTGGCACCAATGACCTCGGTCCCAACGCCCACCTCAACAGGTACCGGCTCCCCCGTCACCATCGACGCGTCAACCGCTGATGCGCCATCGACCACGACACCATCGGTCGCGATCTTCTCACCTGGCCGAACCATGAATCGCATGCCGACCTCAAGATCAGCGAGGCCTACCTCTCGACCATCCTCAAGCAGCGCGGTCTTCGCCCCAAGATCAGCGAGTGCTCTGATGGCATCACCCGAGCGGCGTTTCGCTCGGACCTCGAACCATTTTCCGAGCAAGATCAAGGCGATGATCACAGCGCCGGTCTCGAAGTAGACATGACCGTCGCCAACGTCAGCAATGAGCACGACCAACGACCACCCGAGCGCCGAGAGCGAGCCCATCGATACAAGCGTGTCCATCGTTGTTGCGCGATGGCGGAGATTCAGCACTGTCGCACGATGAAACGGCAGTCCTGACCACAGGATTACCGGGATGGACAACCCGGCTACCACCCACTCCCAGCCATCGAACTGCAACGCCATCAGCATCGAAAGCGCCATCGCAGGAAGAGCCAGCGCGCCGGCGAAAACCAGGCGACGCCGGAGCTCCCGCTCTCGAGCTTCTTCGGCAAGGTCACCTTCGTCGCGGCCAACGACGGCGTAGCCGAGCGACTCCACCGCGCCCGTGAGCACGTCTCGGTCGACCGAACGTGCGTGGCGGACCGTCGCTCGTCCCGTTGCGAAATTGACCAGCGCCATCTCGACCCCATCAAGGCCATCGAGGTGGCTCTGGACTCGCGCCGCGCAACCACCACAGGTCATACCGGCGATCGTTAGCTCTGCTTCGATGGGGGCTTCGACGCTCATGAGTCGAGTATAGGCATTCCAGCGGACTGGAAGGTCAAGCGTCGGCGCGCGCCTCGGTAATCACCTGACATCGGTTCGGATCGGTGCAATCGGAGGGATTCAAGCCTCGGGCTCGTTTCGCGAGCACAGAGAGTTCAGCTCGAGCGGCTATGAGCTGTTCGAGTTGACTGTCGATGGAGGCCAGATGCGCATCGATGAGGGCCATCGTGTGTGCACATGAACGCTCGCCTGCACTCTTCAGTTCGAGTACGGAGGCGATCTCGGCGAGGGACAAACCCGTCGATTGGGCATCACGAATGAAGCGAAGGCGCTCAACAGCAAAATCGTCGTACTCCCGGTAGCCGGTCGCTGTTCGCTGCGGTTCGTCAAGCAGTCCGATCGACTCGTAGTAACGGATCGTCTTCGCCGACACCCCGCATCTGCCGCCAAGTTCACCGATCTTCATTGCCGTCTCATGCAAGCGCTCGCTTGGCTGTCTCGGCCACCTGCGTCACCGCCACCCGCCCCTTCGCAACGAGTGGACCGAGTTGAAAGAAGACGTGCACCATGCCCTCGTAGTTCGTGTGTACGGTCGGAACGCCAGCAGCTGCAAGCACCGTTGCGTACTCAATTCCCTGATCACGCAACGGATCGAACTCGGCGGTGATCACCAGTGCAGGCGCCACCCCTTCGTGAGAGCGGGCGCGAATCGGCGAGGCGCGCACGTCGTCGTGATCGGGTTGGTACTGAGCGTGGAACCAATCCATCGTCTCCCGCGTCAGCACGTACCCCTCACCGTTCTCGGCCATCGACGGACTGTCATCGTCGGATCGCACCGCCGGGTACACCAGCAACTGCGCTGCCAGTTCTAGGCCGACATCTCGTGCCATGAGCGCCATCACCGCCGAGATGTTCCCTCCGGCAGAGTCTCCACCGACGACCAGCTTGACGTCATCTCCGCCCCCATAGTGGAAACGATTTGCAGCGATGTGCTGCAACGCAGCCCAGGAATCCTCGATTCCTGCCGGGAACGGCTGCTCAGGAGCGAGCGCATAGTCGACAGCCACGACCGTCGCACCCGACTCCAGCGCGAGCTGGCGACAGACCTCATCATGGCTGTTGAGGTCACCAATCGTGTAACCGCCGCCGTGGTAGAAGACGAAAATCCCTTCAGCTCCCTCGTTGCGGTACACGCGCACACCGATGTCGCCGTCTCGGCCCGGCACTCGCTCGTTCGACACATGGTCGAGCTCGGGGCCGCTGCCTGCCAGAGCAGACAGTGCGAGGTACGACGCCCGGCGCATCTCCACGGTCTGCTCGCTCATTGGTGGCGCCTCCGCTGCCGCCGCGTTCACGGCGTCGACGAGTGGCACAATCTGGGGATCGAGTGGCATTGACACCGACCGTAGTCCCCGATTCAACACGCCGTCAGGTACGCGATTGCAGCCCAGCGTGACGCCGGTGATCGCAAGGCTCACGTCGAGCGCACGGTCCGCTTCGTCCTCGACGCACGAGCACACCTCCGAATCTGAAGCGGAGGAGAAGTGTCGAGATCAGTAGATCTCGATCAGCCCTGCTGCCCCCTGGCCACCACCGATACACATCGTCACGACGCCATATTTGGCGCCTCGACGCTTGCCTTCCTGCAGCAAGTGGCCGGCGCAGCGTGTGCCCGTCATCCCGAATGGATGACCGATTGCGATCGATCCACCGTTGACGTTGTACTTCTCGGGGTCGATACCAAGACGATCACGGCTGTACAGGCACTGGCTTGCAAACGCCTCATTCAGCTCCCAGAGGTCGATGTCGTCAACGGTCAGACCGTGGCGCTCGAGCAGCTTCGGGACCGCAAAGACCGGACCGATGCCCATCTCGTCGGGCTCGCATCCTGCGACGGCCCAGCCCTTGAACGCCCCCATCGGCTCGATGTTGCGCTTGGCGGCTTCCGTGTCGGACATCATCACCACCGCAGCAGCCCCGTCGGAGAGCTGGCTGGCGTTTCCGGCAGTGATGAAGTTTCCCTCACCGCGCACCGGCTGGAGCTTGCCAAGGCCTTCAAGCGTCGTGCTGGGACGGTTGCACTCGTCGCGGTCGACCGTGTAGTCGACGATCGATTCCTCTCCGGTCTCTTTGTTGACGAGCTTCATCTTGGTCTCCATCGGGACGATCTCGTCCTCGAAAAGGCCGTTCTCCTGCGCCTTCGCCATGCGCATCTGCGACTCATAGCTGTACTCGTCCTGGTACTCGCGCGAAACGTTGTAGCGCTCGGCGACGATGTCGGCTGTCTCGATCATCGCCATGTAGATCGCCGGGTACTGCTCTTCGAGCTTGGGATCCATGTTGATCGCGCCACCCACTCCCGGGTTCTTGATCGAAATCGACTCGACCCCACCCGCAACGACACAATCAGCACCGTCAGCCTTGATGTAGTTGGCAGCCACGGCGATTGAGTTGAGACCGGACGAGCAGTGACGCTGGATCGTGTTGCCTCCAGTGGTGACCGGCAGACCGGCGAGTAGGCCGGAAAGTCTGCCAAGGTTCCCGGCACCATGCGCGCCGTTGCCGAGGGCAACGTCCTCGACAGCCTCGGGCTCGACACCCGACTTCTCGACCGCACTGCTAATCGCGTGCGCGGCCATCGACATCGCTGGCGTCATGTTGAAGCCACCACGGCCGGCCTTGGCCATGCCGGTTCGGGCGTAGGAAACGAACACTGCTTCGGTCATCGCGGACTCCTCACGGGTGTCGGTGTGCGTGGCAGGCTAGTGGAGGCCGACCCGACGCACGACATCTCCGCAGAGCCCAACGCTCGTGTGTGCCATGGTGCTGGCATGGTTGAACGACCCATCATGCAGGAATGGTCGGAACTCATTTCCGAGGAGATCATCGACCCCGACCGCCGGATCATCGATCCTCACCATCATCTGTGGCCTCCCGACGAAGGATTGCCCTATGGCCTCGATGATCTTCACAACGACACGAACGCTGGCCACAAGGTCGTGAAAACCGTGTTCGTCGAATGCCGTGCCGCCTACCGCAAAGACGGCCCCGAGCACTTACGACCAGTCGGCGAGACCGAGTTCGTTGCCGCCAACGCATCCGAGAGCGACCGTCGCAGCGGCCAGGCCTCCATCGCCGCCATCGTTGCTCACGCCGATCTTCAGAGCCCACACCTCGACGAGATCCTCGATGCACATGCCGCTGCTGCGGGCGGGCGCTTCGTTGGGATTCGTGATGCCGGAGCATCAGCACTCGAACCCGATGCACTCACGATTCCCGGCCGCGCGCCGGCCGACCTCTATCGTCGCGACGGCTTCCGAGCCGGTGTGGCCCGCCTCGGCGAGCGAGGGCTGACCTACGACACCTGGCACTACCATCATCAGAACCAGGACTTCTGCGATCTCGCGGCAGCAGTTCCAAACACCACGATGGTCCTCGACCACTTCGGCACCCCCCTAGGCGTCGGTGCGTTCGCCGATCAGCGAGGGGTCATCTTCGAGCAATGGAAGGACGACATCGCCGCCATTGCCGAGAACCCGAATGTCGTCGCCAAGCTTGGAGGGCTGGCGATGCCCGACAACGGTTTCCAATGGCACGTGACCACGCTCGACACCGATGCCAAGCCCGTGACGAGTGATCAATTCGTCGACGCGCAGGGCCCCTACTACCGCCACACCATCGAATGCTTCGGCCCGGATCGGTGCATGTTCGAAAGCAACTTTCCGGTCGATCGGTGGTCGCTCAGTTACGCGGTGTTCTGGAATGCTTGCAAAAAAATCGCTGCCGACTTCGCCGCAGCCGAACAGGTATCGATGTTCTCGGCGACGGCCGAACGTGTCTACGGGTTGAGCTGACCGCTCAGGTCAGCTTCCACGGCTCGTCAAGCTCCCAGGGCTCGGGTTCATGCGGCTCGTCGAACGGTTTGCTCTGAGGCTCCGCCAGCACCCTGGCCACGATCAATCCGGCAATGAGACCGAAGAGATGACCCTCCCAGGAAATCGCATCTTGAGGCACCAACCCGGCAATGAGGCTGCTGTAGAAGCCAAGTGCAATCAGCGCAGCGCCGAGCGCCCGTACGTGCCGCTCAAAAACGGCTGCCCCGAGGATCGCCCCGAAGTACCCGAACACCACACCGCTTGCCCCGACGTGGTTGCCGTCTCCGGCAAGAACCCACGTCAGGCCACCACCGAGAATGATCGCAGCGCTCGTGACCCAGGCCCAGTACCGCCTTCCCCGGACTGCCACCAGACCGCCGAGGCCGAGGAACGGAACCGAGTTCGATGCAATGTGCCCGAAGTCCGAGTGCAGAAACGGTCCCCAGAGAATGCCATCGAGTCCTTCTCGGTGACGGGGACGCAGACCGTTGCGTTGCAATTCGTCGTTGAGTGCCACGCTGTCGATCACCTCGACTCCCCACATCACCGCAAGAGCGACAACCATGAGCCCGACCGGCGTCACCACGAGCCGCCACGGGGAACCCGTCGAATCGACCGAACCCGCCATGTCCCCAGACTAGATCGCTGGACTCAGCGTGGTTTGTACTCCGCCGGTGACCCCGCCCATCGCTGTTTGCCCTCCGACATGGTGGCGAAGCCAGTCATGCTCGCTCGCTCGATCCAACGGCCCAGTACGGTGCGCCGATGCCGTTCGCCCACAACGATGACGTCGACATCTACTACGAGGTCATGGGTGGAGGTGCCGACGACCCGACAATGCTTCTGATCAACGGTCTCGGCAGCCAATGCATCAACTTCTCCGAAGCATGGTGCGCCATGCTGGTGGCCCGTGGGCTTCGAGTGATCCGCTTCGACAATCGAGACATGGGGCTCAGCACCCATTTCAGCGACCGTCGACCCGACGCCGACGGCGCCTGGTACTCCATCGGTGACATGGTCGACGACGCCGTCGCCGTTCTCGACTCGGTCGAGGCACGACAGGCGCATGTCGTCGGTTTGTCGATGGGCGGGATGATCGCCCAGATGCTGGCAATCACGGCACCCGCTCGGGTCCGCACACTGTGCTCGGTGATGTCCTCGACCGGTGAACCCGAGTACCTGTACCGGTCACCCGAGGCGGCGAAGCAGTTCGATGCCCCGGCCCCCCACGATCTGGACAGTCACTGCGAGGCATGGGCTGCCGGCCTGCGTGTCTGGGGAAGCCCCGAGTTCGCCGATGAGGCGCGCTGGCGGCGAGAAGCCGAACGTTCCTTCGAACGGCGCTTCGACCCCGCTGGCTCGACGAGACAGTCGATGGCCCTCGCAACGGCCCCGCCCCGCGCTGCTTTGCTCCGTAGTCTCGATGTCCCGACACTCGTCGTCCACGGTGCAGCCGACACACTCATCGGTCCCGACGCCGGCCGCCGCACCGCAGCACTGATCCGCGGAGCACAATTCGCTCTGGTTGAGGGGATGGGTCACGACTATCCGCCTGAGCTGTGGCCGCGGCTCAGTGACTTGTTCGCCGACCATGCGCTCGGCCGGAGGCAAGAGTTCCCGGGCTGACCTACGCTCTGGTCATGGCCCGCCTCGTGTACAGCCAAGATGAACTGCTCGCGGACCATACCTACGCTGAGCAACACATGGTTTGCGGGCAACGGCTCCACGGGGGATTCCTCAAAGACGGGGCGTATCAGCCCCCTCGATCGCTTGTTCGAGAGCCTGCACTCGATGCGTGGGAGGCGGCCCTGCAAGCACGGGGCGGCAAGGCGTTCGGCGCCACGGCTCAACTCCTCGACGGAGTGCGAATGCCAACCGCCGCACAGCAACTGGTGTTGCTCCGCAATGGCCTCGGCGAGTCGTTCTGGAACTCGTTGACCATCACCGGCAAGATCGAGGCCCGGGGACGGCTACTCGCCGAGATGACGTTCCCTGATCTTCAGGACGTCATCGTCGAAAACATCTCCGAGATGGCGATCGGCCACCTCAAGAAGGGTCTGCTGCTCGCTCACGGCCTCGATGAGGGCGGAGAGCCAGACAACGGCATCGGTGGCCATGATGCGATGTGGTTCGCAGCCCGCGATCTCGCGTTCGGCGAGGGAGCGTTCCCCGATGTCGACCCACCGGAGAACATCGGTCGTCCGGACGCAGGTACTCGTCTCGTGCCCGAGGTGCCGGCAGAGATCGAGGGAATGGTCTCGTTCCTTGCCAATCTGTTGATCATCGAGTTTCGAGCTGAACTCGGGTTCGCTGACAGCCAGCACATTCTTCGCACCTCTGATGTGTTCCGAAACCGGCGGGAGGGTGCTGAGCTTGCTGCAGAGATCATCGGTCGGATCCGGGTCGATGAGGAGATTCACGTCCGGTCGCTCAACATCTACCTCGGTGAGCTGCGTTCGGTCACCTTCCAGACGATCGACGGTGCCACGGTGAGTGGCGCAGCGTTGATCGATCGGTTCTGGGCCGGCCTCGTCCACTGGGCGACGGTCAAGCAGCCTGCGATCGCCGCCGCCGAGCAGCGCAAGGTGCTCGAAGATCGCATCGCAAAGCACACCGATGCTGGGCGCGTGCTCGCCGAATTCGACGCTGCGGCCTGACGAGACCGCTCCCTTCCCCCCGCGCCCCGGTTGCTCGATGGGACGTCAGGACTCGTGCGCTGCTCCCACACGGCGCCGATAGGTGATTCCTGTCGGACGGTCATACCCGGGGTGCGCGGTGCGTTCGACCTCGTGAAACCCGAGTGCTGTGAATGCGCGCTGGTTGGCGCGCAACTCGACTCGGACCTCGAGTTCGAGCCACGCAAGGCCAAGCTCGACAGCCCGTACCTCAGCGTGATCGATCAGGCGCCGAGCCAATCCCTCACCCTGCCGCCCTTCCGCGACAGCGAGCTTTCCGACGGAGAGCGAATCGGGCTGCGGTGTCAGCACCATGCAGGCGACGATCGGATCACCAAGCGCCCACGGCTCGCCTGGCGCTTTCGCCAGCTGGCCTGCACTCAGTCGGTGAACCGATGACGGGGGGTCGATGACGCCGTCCATGTATGCGAACGCGCCACGAATCAGCTCGAACATGGCAAGCAGCTCACGTTCGTCGGCTGCCGTGAGGCGTCGAGGCTCCATGATCCGGAGTGTAAAGCCGATGGACGTCGGGTCAGACCGGCCCCTCGATCGCAAAGGACCAAGCCGGATTTGCGACCGTCAATGTCTTGACGTCTTCGTCAGTGAGCCCGTGCTCGGACCCTGCGGGTTCTCTTCCTCTTGAGCAGCGACTTCACGACGGCCAAGAACCGGCTGCAGCTCGCCTTCCGACCCGGCAACCGGATCACCGAGGTCGACTGGCCTTTGGGCCTACGAGCCCCGACGATCGACAGTGATCAGGGCAGGGTTCGATGGCTCGCGCTCGCCGATCTCGAAGGAAGGGAGCTTTGCGTTTCGCTCAAGGTCTCCGGGTAGCAAGCCCACACCCCAGCACAGCGCTGGGTCGCGAGGTCAGTCGCCCCGCTATGGTCGCCGTCGATGTCGCCCTCGAAGAACGTTGCCGTCATCGGCGCAGGGGCTGCGGGACTGGCGGCGGCTCGACAACTCAAGCGTGTTGGTCTCTCCCCCGTCATCTTCGAGGCCGGGGCGACCCTCGGAGGCACCTGGGTCTATACCGATGCCACGGAGTCAGACCCGATCTCGGTAGCCCCGGACCGCCAGCGCGTCCACACGTCGATGTACGCGAATCTCCATACCAACTTGCCGCGCGACCTCATGGCCTTTCGGGAGTACCCGTTTGACGCTCGAGGTGGGGGCCACCACTCGTGGCCCCGATTTCCAGGACACGAGGAGGTCCTGGCCTATCTCCAGCGGTACGCCGACCACTTCGGGCTGGCCGACGACATCCGGTTCCGTGCCCCGGTCGAAGCGCTCGTCCCTCTTAACGCCGCCGGGGCGAGACGGACCGACGATCTCGAGGTCGCCGCTTGGCTTATCCGAACGACCGGTGTCGGCGGCGAAGTCGAGGAAGAACGGTTCGATGCAGTTGCGGTCTGCAACGGCCATTTCAGTGTCCCTAACGTTCCGGATGTTCCCGGGGCCTCGTCGTTCAGTGGGTTGCGACTGCACAGCCACAACTATCGGCGTCCTGAGGACTTCGCCGGAAAGCGGGTGGTCCTGCTCGGAGGGAGGGCATCGGGGATCGACATCGCGGTCGAAATTTCCGCCGTCGCCTCGGAAACTGTGCTCAGTGTGGGCGATGCTCGCGCCGGCCGGCCATTGCCTGGCTGCGACGACGTCAAGGTCTGCGCTGCGATCGAGCGATTCAATGGTGACGACCTCGTGTTGACCGATGGAAGCCGCATTGAATCCGTCGACGTCCTGCTCTACTGCACGGGATATCGGTACGCCGTACCGTTCCTGAACGCGCCTGATGTCGTGCGAGTGGACGATGGCTGGATCCATCCTCTCTACCTCGACCTCTTCTCCGTCGTCACCCCGTCACTCGGTTTCATCGGGCTCGGCAACATGATCATTCCGTTCCCGCAGTACGAGCTGCAGGCAGCCGCGTTCGCCGCAGTGACGGCGGGCACGACCACGCTGCCGGACCGGACAGAGCGCGAGCGGGTTGCGCAGTCGCGGACGAGCACCTTGCGCAGCGCAGGCGTGGCACGGCGACACTTCTTGACGCAGGGCAACAAGCAATTCGCCTACAACGACATGCTCGCCGAGCGATTCGGCATCGACCCGATTACACCGAACTTCGAGTTGCTCCACCGTGCGGTCGAGGAAGCGAGGGCACAGGACGTCAAGGGGTACCGTTTCGCAACGCTTCCTTGGCTCGACGCCGGTTACGAACGCGCCGCCAGTTCTCAGTACTGGTGACTACCAGAGTTCCCCGACCCGAACGAGCGCCTCGAAGAACCAGGGTCGCTGGCGAACCACCTCGCCGCAGCGTTGTAAATCATCTCGTGCCCGGTATCGAAATAGACGAGCCTGACCGCACCCGACTCCTGTGCGTACACCGGTGAGGGGTCGCCGGGGCCGAAGTAGGTCTCGACATCACTCCAGACCGGCACGTCACTCGGAACGGCGCCGCTTCCGAACCGTGCAACCTGCTCCGAGGTGAGGCGCTCTCCTGGATCGGCCAGGGCATTGAACACCTCGGCAGCACCACTCGGGTGCACCCACGGATCGTTGATGCCCTGGGCGATGTACACCGGTACACCCTGCTCGCGGGCGGCGTGGAGATACGTCACCGGACTGCGCCGCACGCACTCGTCCTGCGCCGGGCCGGGCACCGTCGGATTGCCTCCACATGCCGAGGCGATCTGAGTCGCATACGGACGGCCGAACCGAGCCGAGAACTCAAAGAACTCGACCAGGTCGTGGGGTGGCCCCCACGTCGACACCGCTGCCACCTTCTCGGGGTGTCGGCCGGCAAGCAAGAGGGCCATCATTCCTCCGCCGGAGTACCCCGCCACATAAACGCGGTCGGCGTCGACGCCGGCTTGACGGACGGCGTAGTCGATTGCGTCGGCAGCATCCTGCACGGCCAGTTCGGAGCCGAGCGCATCCGGGTCATCGTTGGCGCCACGGAAATTCGGCGCGATGACGGCCCAGCCGTTCTCCTTCGCCCACATCGCATAGGGAATACCCGCATGCTGCGTGTAGCCGGAACTCCACGAGTGAAGAATCACCAGCAACGGCCGTTTGCCATCGCCAACCGGCGGCAACCAAAACGCTGCTTGCGCGGTGCCGTCAGCCGTCGACGGGATCCTGACGTCTTGAATACCGGGAACGGACGACCGCCATCGGCGCGCTCCACTGGCCAAGAGGGTGCTGAAGTCCGTGATCTTGCGGATGTCCTCAAGCGATTCAAATGTTGTACAGCCGGAGGAGTCTGCGTCGAGGACGACTGGCGGCGATCCGCGGTATCGGTACAGGAAGGTGGCGAACTGACCGCGGGTGATGGGTTGCTCGGGCGCGAACGTCGTCGCTGACGTGCCGGTGGTGATGCCTTGTTCGAACATCCATCCGACGGCACTGATCTGCCATCCTGCGACGACGTCGGTGAACTGTTCGGGCGGCGATGCCTCCGGGGTTCCCGCAAGGCGGTGAAGGAGTGCTGCAACCTGCCCCCTCGTCAGCGGCTGGCTGGGTGAATACGTCGTCGCTGTCGTGCCGTTGGTGATGCCGTTGTTCACCAACCACGCCACCGGCTCCTGCTGCCAATCGGCGACTACATCGGTGAAACGATGGGCCCTGCCAGGATCCGGAGACCCTTCCATCCGCCACAGGAATGCCGCAGCCTGGCCCCGTGTGACAGTCGCATTTGGGCTGAAACAACTCGGCGATGTCCCCTTCGTGATCTTCTTGTCGACCATCCACTGGACAGCATCGGTGTAGTAGGTGGCCGGGAAGACATCACCAAACCCGGCCACGCCGCCCGCAGGTGACACGGAGATCACGGCACTCAGTGCGAGTGCGCCGGCGAGGCAACCGGCCAGTATTCGACGCTGCATGGTGCTGACTTCTCCGCAGTTCTCGATCAGCTGCCGACGGCCGACGTTGTCGTTGGCGGCGGCATCGTGGTCGTCGTCGTGGTCGTCGTGGTCGTGGTGATCGTGGTGGTCGTGGTGGTCGAGGTGGTGGTGGTGGTGGTGGGCGACACCGTGGCCTCCTCACCTCCAGGCGTCCAACGAAACCGGAAGCGGCACACCTGATCGCCATCATCACCGACGCGCACCATGTCACCGCTTGCGAGCTTCATCGGGTCGGTAGGCGTGGCGTTGGCAACGCCGCTGATTTCGCACGTCCCGATGTCGTCGGGCATGACGCGCAGTTCACCGGCGCCAGAGGCGGTGAGACTGATCGGCGCCGAATACGAGCAGTCTCCGTCTCTCCCGTCAACTTCCGTCGTGAGATTTATCGGCGTCGACCCGCAGTCGGGCTCGGCCTCGATCGTTGTATCGATCTGCGGCGCCGGTTCGCCGAGTTCGGCGCCTTCGACCGGCGTCTCGTTGGTCTCGGCACAAGACGCGAGTTGGAGACATACCAAGGTGAACCCGGCGGCTGCGACGGATTCCAACCAGCGCTGCTTTCGGTTCACAACATCTGTGGGGGCAGTCGTTCTGTGCATCATCGATCTATCAGCCGGAGCGAGTCTAGAGCGGTTGACCACGGCATCACGATTCTCGAGGTCGGCCAGAACTGCGCAAATGGGAACGGACGGCTCCTGCGAAGCGTCGCAGGGTTCAGTCAGCAGAGCGAAGTGCTGCGAAGAAGGTCTTGAGATTCTCGGTGCACTCGTTGCCGAGCACGTTGTGCTGCACCTCAAACGTGTGCCGAAGGCGTGGGTCAGCACCGAGGTGGTACACCGATCCAAGCGCACCCGCCTCCAAGTCGGGTGCTCCGAAGACCACCTTCTGTATCCGGGCGTTCACCGCTGCACCGGCGCACATGGCGCAGGGTTCGAGCGTGCTCACCAGGGTTGCGTCGTCGAGCCGCCAGGTCCCGAGGTGCTCGCAAGCATCTCGCATGGCGAGAACTTCCGCATGGGCGGTTGGATCGGAGGTGAGCTGTCGCTCATTGTGACGCGACGCGATGACCTCACCCTCGACAACGACGAGTGCGCCGACGGGGACGTCACCGTGGGGTATCGCCAGCTCCGCTTCGGCCATCGCCAGGCGCATGAGGTCTTCGGGGTCCATTCCCAAACGCTAGTGCCGAACGCCGGTACCGAGTCGCCTCGCGGATTCCTTTCAGCTCATCCCCGTTGGCTCGAGACGAGTGAGGTCGTCGGCTCGGGCCATTTCGTCGACAAGCGCATCGAGTGCCGAGATACGCGCAACCGGATCACGATGGTGAACGGCGAGGTTGGTTAGCTCATCCGGGTCACCCTCGAGGTTGTAGAGCAGCTCGAAACCATCAGAATCACGGGTGTAACGGAGCGACTCCGTGACGATGCTTCGGGTCCGAAGCGGAAGTCCTCCGACGATCGGGTGCAAGGGGTAGTCGTCCTCGATCAGAACCGCGTCACGGACCGTGGCCTTAGGGTCCTCGAGCAGCGGCCGCAGCGAGACGCCTTGCATCCCGTTGTACGTCTCGACACCGCACAGATCAAGCACAGTGCTGGGAAGGTCGATGCTCGCAGCCAGTGCGTCCGTGCGCTGCTGGGGCCGGGTTGGATCCACGATCACCAGCGGGGTCCGCAGGCAGCCCTGGAAGTGCATGGCCCCCTTGAGCAAGAGGCCGTGGTCACCACCCATGTCGCCATGGTCACTGGTGAACACCACGATCGTGTCGTCGGTTGCGCCAAGGCGATCGAGAGTGGCAAGGATCTTGCCGATCCCGTGATCGATGGCTTCGATCATCCCATAAGTCGCTGCAGTCGCTGCCCTGAGCAGTTCCGCCGAGGGGCCGAACGGCGTGACCCAAGGCCGCGTGCCCTCGTTGTCGACACTTCGACGCCGAATCCGCTGCATGTAGGCAGGCCAATCTTCGCCGGGATCGTCGAAGGTGACCGGCAAGGGGATCTCGTCAGGGTGATGTCGGGAGAACCAGGGTTCCGGAGCGGCCATCGGATGGTGTGGATCTGGAAACGAGCACCATGCCATCCAGGGGCCGCCAGCAGCCTGGCGCTCCTCAATGAAGTCGATGGTCCGCTCGGTCACGAACGACGTTGCCGAGGCTTCTTCTGGGATCGGCATGGCCTGGATCTGCCACCAGAGCGGAGACCGGCCAGGTGACGGCCTCGAGGGATCCAGTCCGTGGCGAAGCACGTCTGGATCCGCACCCCGGTCAACGGCCCACCGGAAGTTGTGACCGGCAAAGAACAATCCGTGACCGACGGCGAACTCTGCGGTGTCGAACCCGTAGAAGTTGCTCACTTCCGGTGGGGCACCCTCGAGGTAGCGCTCAGGATGTTCGAGCGTGTCCCACCCGTCGACGAAGGGCGACAACGCGCCAGCGATGCCTAGGGGAAGAACCGCATCCTTGCTCTCGCCGTGCTGGAGGTGAGACTTTCCGATCAGTGCCGTGCGCCAGCCTTCGTCGCGAAGCCGACCGACGAAGGTGGTGGCGTTGACCGGGAGTGATCGGTCGTTGAACACGACTCCATGAGCCGATGGCATCCGCCCGGTCATCAGTGTCGATCGGTTTGGCATGCACACCGGGTTGTTCACATACGCCCGGTCGAAGACGGTGCCCCGACCAGCGAGTGCATCAATATTGGGCGTTTGCACGATCGGGTTTCCATCGAAACCGAGGTGATCGGCTCGAAGCTGATCACAGATCACGAACAAGACGTTCGGGCGCTTTCGTGCGCTCGGTCCTCGAGCGTCGTCAACAGACACGATGATTCGTTCCGCGGACGCAGCGGTTGGTGAGCGAACCGATGCCTTCGATAGTGGTGGTGACGACGTCTCCATCGGCAAGGAACTTGCCTTGTGTCGCGCCGACGCCTTCGGGAGTCCCGGTGAAGATCAAGTCTCCCGTTCGCAGTGTGGTCACCCGCGACAGGTACGAGACCAGGGTTGCGATGTCGAAAATCATGTGGTCGGTGGTTCCGTCTTGTCGGACCTCGCCGTTCACTTCGGTGACGATTCGCAAGGCACCGCGACCGACCGTGTCCGGCGACACCATGACCGGGCCGATGGGGCCGAAGGTGTCGAACGACTTTCCGAGATCGAAGTGTGGTGGCTTGGCTGCGAATTGCACTGCTCGGTCGGAGACGTCCTGTCCAACCATCAGGCCGACGATGTGGTCCCACGCTTTTTCGGGGGCGATATCTTTTCCTCCCGGGCCGATGACAACGACGACCTCTCCCTCGTAATCGACGGTGTCGCTTCGCATCTCGATATCGGCGTTGGGGCCGACCAGGCAGGAAGGGAACTTGGTGAACACAAGAGGATTGGCGGGCACGTCCATGCCACCCTCGTCTGCGTGGGCCTGGTAGTTCAGACCGATTGCGTACACATTGCGCGGACGAGGAACGGGGGGTTCGAGGCGACTGAAGTCAACAACACCATCGGGCGTGTGCTGCCTCACTTCTCTCGTCAGTTCGGCCAGGCGGCCCGGTATCAGCAGCGCAGCCATGGGATCGGATCCGTGCTCGCCGCTCGACAACGATTCGAGATCGTACCAGTGGCCCTCTGTCACGAGGGCCGCTCGGCCTTCGACATTGGCAAGGGAGTAGCTCATGATGTTCCGTTTCTCGGGTTCAGGGTTCCGTTCACGACCTCTAACGCTTGGGTGAGGGCCGACAACTGTTCGGCGCTGCGAGCGCGCCAAGCGACGTGTTGGTCTGGGCGCACAAGGAGCGCTCCCGTGGGCGTGACGTCACACAGCTTGCGCCACGATCCCAGCGCTGGAGTGTCGAGCCCGACACGAACCAGTGCCACATTGGCGACACCGAGCCTTTCTGCCCACGTTCCGTGGCAACCAAAGGTAAACAAGACCGGCCGGTCGAGCGGGACGAGATCGAGGGTCGAACGCCTCGCACCCTCGTCGAGCCATGCGTGCGGTAGACGGGCGCCGGGCCGAGCGGTCGGTCGATACTCACTCGCCGAAGACGGCTCTCCGTGGTCTCCATCGCACAGCAGCGCTCCGTTTTCATAGGTATAGCCGAGCTGGAGGCCGAGCAGGTCGAAGTGTTCTCGCTGCAGCTCAACAGCTGCTGCGATTCGAGCGGACTTGGAGGGATCAGCCATGGCCGCATGTATCTGCTCGGTCGTCGGTTCGACGTCGGTGCCGAGCGCCGCGGGCAGCTCCGCCAGCTTGATTGCGTTGGTCAGCGACTGGTGTGCGTTGTTCTCCGCAACCGGAATGCGCTCAACCTCATAGGAATCGAGCAACGCATCCGACGCTCGGCCCGATACGACCGCAGCAATACGCCACATCAGACCATGGACGTCTTGCACCCCAGAGTTGAGGCCGAGTCCACCCGTGGGCGGGAACCGGTGGGCGGCGTCACCGGCGAGAAAGATCCGCCCACCTCCCATCGAGGCTGCGATCTGGGAACTCATCCGCCACGTTCCTTTCCCGAGGATCTCTGCATTGAGCTCAACGCCCGCCGCCCGTTCGATGATGGCGAGGCAGGAGTCGTCGTCGAACTCGTCGGCCGACTCAACCGATGGGTCGATGGCGTGCATGAACACCCAGTCGGACTCGACGTCGTGGGCGATGAAGGTTCCTGCGGCCTCCGGGTCGAGCGTGAAGTGCAACACGGCTGGTCGTTCGGCGGTGAGAGCGCGAAGGTTCGCTGCAAAATGGATCATCAGGAAGGACTGCAACAGCGGTGGCCCGACCATCTCGATGCCCAATGACGTGCGAACACCACTGCCCGCACCGTCGCAGCCGATGACGTAGCGGCTCCGGATCGGAGCGGTAGCCCCGGTGGCGAGGTCGACGACGCTGGACATCACGGCATCGTCACCAGATTCGCAATGCTGCCATTCGTTGCCGTATCGCAGCGCAGCTCCCTGTGCGGATCGCAACTCGTCGACCAATATTGGTTCGAATCGATGCTGGGACAGGTTGCGCAGCGGTGTCGGAGTGAAGGCGAGGCAGGTCTCGCCTTGGCGCTCGAAGGGCAACCGGCCGATCAGGTCGCCGTTCAGGCGGGTCACGAAGTTGACGTGACCGGCATCGGCCTTGTTCTTCCCGGCGGCCAAGATGCGGGGCATGTCGAGCTTGGCTTGGCGACAGATCTCGTAGGTGCGGGCATTGACAACATGGGCGGCTGGAGCGGTCTGCGGGCCGTCCCGCCGTTCGATCACAAGCGTCGTAAGCCCGAGGCGTGACGCAAGGATTCCGCCCAGCAAACCGACGGGGCCGGCGCCGACGATCAGGACGTCTACATCAACGTCGACCTCGGTGCCAGCAGTCATCAGAACACCCCCTCGTAGCTACCGCCGTCGAGCTGCAGGCTCTGGCCGGACAGGTACCCGGCCTGAGCAGAACACAGGAACGCAAAGGCGTCGCCGAACTCTTCAGGGCGACCGAGCCGGCCCGCCTTGATCGAGGCAATCTGTTCGGCCCGGGCCTCGTCGTAGGTCACCCCTCTCAGTTTCATGACGAGCTCGGCCATCTGTTGCTGACGCCCGGTGTCGAACCGCTCCGGCAGCAGTTGGTTGACCGTGACGTTGTGGGCAACGACATCGTTCGAGAGGCCTTTCAAAATGCCGGCGAGACCGAGTCGGGTCCCGTGCGAGAGGCTCATCGCGGGATTCGGGGTCTTGATCATCGCCGAGCTGACCGCCACGACACGTCCGAAGCGGCGCTCGATCATTCCGGGAACCACGCGTTGGAGGAAACCGACGGGACCAACCACGTTCTGTTGAAAGGCAGCGTCGAGCGCCTGCGCTTCAAGACGTTTGAACGGAGTGGGAGGCGGACCTTCCCCATTCAGCAGGACGATGTCCGGATCGGGACAGGCCTCGAGGAGGGCGTTGTGGACGTCGGTGGTTGCAGCGTCTCCGACGACACCGACAACCTCGACGTCGTAGGTCGCCCGGACCTCTTCAACCGCCGTGTCGACGTCCGAGGCGGTGCGGCCGTTGAGTACCACGTGTACACCTTCCCGAGCGATGCTCTCCACGCACG
>CAJQPN010000051.1 GCA_905480195.1 uncultured Acidimicrobiales bacterium | reverse complement strand
CGTCCGGAAAGTGGCTGGATCCCTGCACCCCCCGGATACAGGAACGTCTCGGGTCGGACGGGGCGGGGACGGTGAGACTCGATCCAAAGGCGGAGCAACAATCGCTTCTGCGCACCGGCAGGATCGAAAAAAGCGTCACGGCTGTGCATCACGGTGTAGTTGTTCGCAAAAACGGCCTCACCCGATTGCAGGGTGAACGTGAGTGCCATACCGGGATCGCGACCGAGGGCGTCGATCGTTTCAAGCGCCTTACGATCGATGTCGTCGAGCGGACAGCGTTCGGGATCTTCGGCATGGGCGATCTCGATGTATTGCCGGAGGTAGCGATTCGAGAGCACCCCATCGACCTCGGAGTACGTTGGCACGAGGTACTCGGTGATGGGTTCGTGGGTATCGGGCTGCTCGCCGAACCGGTGGTACCGCCAGCCTCGAACATGTCGTTCGAGCAGCGCAGGGTGGTCGCTACGCAGCATCTCGTAGATCGTCATCGAGCTCACGAAGTGACTCGCACCACCTTCTGACGCAGGTCGGATGCACAGGAACGACAACACGTCGCCGGGGTCGGTGTGAGGCGACAATTCCTCACTCCGCCGATACGCACGGGCGTTGGGATCGACGTCGCTCATGTCGATCACATGGCCGAGTCGGTCGCCCATCACGCTCTGGCTCACCGGTTCGCCGAGCTCGAGTCCAACCCGCCAGAAGATCAATTCGGCGACCGCCAGATCATCGACCGGGAACCCCCGAACGATCCGGATGCCCTGACCGTGCAGTACATCGTGATTCAACTGTGCGACAGCATCGGCAGCGGGACCGAGTGGCAGGTCTTCCACCCCGAGGTCGAGGTAGCTGCAGCCCGAGGTGAGCAGGTCGGTTGCTCGCTCGACGAGGTGGGAAAGATCGATCTCGACGGTCACCGCACCCGGTCCACCGAGTTCGTCGGAACGCCAGCACGAGATCGGTTCAGGGACCGCAATCAACGCCATCGTGGGAACCTAGTCGTGAAGCTTCCAACCAGCCCAGGAAGTGCTTTACACTTTGTAAATGTCAGCATCGTCGACGTCGCAGTCGGACTGGTCCCTCCATCACGTGCAACAACCCGGCCGCTCGATCGCTCGTGTGCTGCGTCCCGATTCCCTCGACGAAGCGCTCACGCAGCTCGCTGATCCATCGGTGCGCCCGATTGCAGGTGGCACCGACCTCCTGCTCGACCTCGAACGCGGCGGCCCCGGGCCCGACGTCGAACTCCTCGATCTCAACGGGATCGAGGAACTCCGACGTGTCACGGTCGCTGCCGAACTGGTGACGCTCGGCGCACTCACGACCCACAATGACGTCGTCACCCACCCCCTGCTCCGCCAGGTGGCACTTCCGCTCGCTCAGGCATGTCTCGAGATCGGCTCGCCCCAGCTCCGAAACCGAGCGACCGTGGCCGGCAATGTCGCCACCGCCAGCCCCGCCAACGACACGATCTCTGCACTCTTGGCCCTCGACGCCACAGTGGTACTGCGCTCATCCACGGGTACGCGCAGGGCCACTCTCGACGACTTCTTCACCGGCTTTCGGTCAACCGACCTCCAACCCGGTGAACTGATCACGGCGATCGAGTTCTCCCCGATGGGGCCCAACACCGCGGGGATGTGGGTGAAGCTCGGAAACCGCGCCGCTCAAGCGATCTCCGTGGTGCATCTCGCTGCAATCGTGACCCGCGATGACCGGGGCGAGGTCCTCGACGCCAGGTTGGCCATCGGTTCCGTTGCCGCCCGGGTCGTGCGTCTGCCCGAGGCCGAAGCTGCGGTCGTCGGCGACCAACTCACCGACCAGTCGATCACTGCCGCCGGCGAGGCAGCAGCAGCTGCCGTCTCGCCGATCGACGACGTCCGAGCGACCGGTGAGTATCGCACCGAGACAATCCCCACGCTGGTGCGTCGCACACTCACTGCGCTACGCGACGGCAACGCAGCCAGCCAGTGGCCGAGCGATCCGCCGTGCCTCGGACGCAGGGAGCGGCGCACACCGACGGTGGGCGCAATCGACGAGGCCGTCGAGATAGGTGTCGTCGTCAACGGTGCGATACACCGATCCACGCGAGCCCAGAACCGTTCGCTCCTCGCCTGGCTCCGAGACGAAGCCGGTATGACCGGCGCCAAGGAGGGATGTGGCGAGGGTGAGTGTGGAGCCTGCACCGTCACTCTCGATGGCCAGGCCGTGATGAGCTGCCTCGTGAACGCAGCGCAGGCTGACGGCGGGACGATCGTCACGGCCGAGGGTGTCGCTACCGATGGACCGAGCCGCCTGCAGCAGGCGTTCGTCGACGAGTTCGCCGTTCAGTGCGGGTTCTGCATCCCTGGATTCATCGTCGCCGGGAGTGCACTCCTCGCCGAGACCCCCGAGCCGACCGACGAGCAGATCCATCTCGGTTTGTCAGGCAACCTGTGCCGCTGCACCGGCTACTACCCGATCGAGCAGGCCATCCGGGTCACAGCAGCGGGAGCCTCATGAGCGTCGGCGACTCCCCACTTCGCCATGACGCTGCGGCCAAGGTCGACGGATCAGCCGTCTACGCCGGCGACGCCGTTCCGGCCGGCGCGCTTCACGCCAAAGCCGTCTTCTCGGGCAAGGCCCACGCTCGCATGGTGTCAATGTCGACTGAGGCGGCAGAAGCGGTCGCGGGCGTTGTGGCCGTCTTGACCGCCGCCGACGTGCCGGTCAACGAGTACGGCCTGACCAAATTCGATCAACCGGTCCTCATCGGTCTGAACGACACTGGTGTCGCGCCCACACCGAGTGATGTCTCGCGTTGGGAAGCCGACCACGTCGCCATCGTCGTCGCCGAAACAGCGACGGCCGCCAGCGCCGGGGCAGCAGCGCTCGAGATCGGATGGGAAGACCTCCCAATCGTCGCCGACATCGATCAGGCCCTCACCGCCGATGCACCAATCATCCATCCCGAGGACGGCCTCGACTCGAATGCCTACCACCACCTCAAGATCCGCAAGGGCGACCTCGCCAAAGGCTGGGCCTCAGCCGACGTGGTGGTCGACGGCACGTACGAGGTGCCCCACCAAGAGCATGCGTTCCTCCAGCCCGAGTCGGGAACGTCGTACATCGACGACCTAGGTCGGATCACGATTGAGATCGGTGGCCAGTGGACCTCCGAGGATCAAGAGCAGGTGGCCCATGCGCTCGGTCTCGAGACCGACCGAATCAGGATCATCTATCGCGAGATCGGTGGGGCGTTCGGTGGGAAGGAGGACATGTCGATTCAGATCGTCCTTGCATTGGCCGCGATGCGCTTGGCCGAGCGCGGTGACCGACGACCCATCCACTGCCAGTGGTCGCGTGAAGAGTCGATCGTGGGCCACCACAAGCGGCACCGCGGCCGGATCCGACTTCGTCTCGGTGCCAACAATGCCGGCGAGATCACTGCGCTCGAAGCAGATGTCGATCTCGACGCCGGCGCCTACAACTACACGTCCAACAAGGTGCTCGGGAACACTCATCTGTCGGTCGGGGGTGCCTACCGGATCCCGAACGCCCGAGTCGACAGCAGGGCGATCTACACCACCACTGTGCCGGGTGGCGCCTTTCGCGGGTTCGGTGGACCGCAGGGCCACTTCGCGATCGAATCGGCGATCAACAAGCTCGCTGCTGAACTCGGAATCGATCCGGTCGAACTGCGCCTACGCAATGCACTGGTCGACGGCGACGACGGCATCACCCAGACCGCGATGCCCGAAGGAGTGACCGTTACCGAGGTCATCAACGCCTGCGCTCAACGAGCCGGTCATGGCGAGCATCTGACCGACCCGACTCCGTTCTCGCCGGTGGCCTCACTGCCATCGGAAGCCTCGTCTCTGCGCCGTGGCCGTGGGTTCGCGTCTGGATTCAAAAATGTCGGCTTCTCGTTCGGTTTCCCTGAGCGGTGCGAGGCCGAGATCCATCTTCACGGTTGCGACGACGATGCCGAACCGACGCATGCCGACCTTTTCCACGGCGGTGCAGAGGTCGGTCAGGGTGCGCATCTCGCTATGCGACAGATGGCCGCTGACGCCATCGGCCTCCCGCTCGATGCGATTAGCGGCCATTTTTCCGACACCGCAACCTCGGGCGACCCAGGATCTGCGTCTGCGAGTCGGCTCACCTTCATGTCCGGCAACTCGATTCTCGGTGCAGCTGAGGAGGCCGAGAAGGCGTGGCGAGAGGGCGCGCGCCCGGCCATCGGTCGGTTCCGCTACACACCTCCACCCACCGAACAACTCGATCCCGAGACCGGTAGCGGCACGCCGAACTTCTGCTACGGCTACATGGCGCAGTGCATCGAAGTCACCGTCGACATCGAGACCGGCCATATTCGCGTCGACCGAGTCACCAGCACGCACGACGTCGGCAAGGCAATCAACCCGAGGCTCGTACGCGGCCAGATCGAGGGGGCTGTCGTCCAGGCGCACGGCTACGCATTGTCAGAAGATCTCCAGCTCCGAGACGCCATGATCACCAACCCACGCTTCTCCAGCTATCTGATTCCCGGCATCGGCGACACCCCGACCATCGTCGACAGTCAGATCCTCGAACTGGCAGACCCTCTCGGACCGTTCGGCGCTCGGGGCGTGGCCGAGATGCCGTTCATCACCTACGCGCCAGCGCTCACCGCTGCGGTACACGACGCCACCGGCGTTTGGTTCGACCGGTTCCCGCTCACCCCGAGCCGTGTGCTGGCCGGTTTGCGGACCACCACCTGAGATTGGTGATCAGCAGCACCTCACGTCCGACGTTGAGTGGGAGCGCCGAGTCGATCGCCTTGGTCATCTAAGCGTTGATGGCATTCCGCTTCTCGTTGCGATCGAACTGGGCCACGACGACCACGCCTCTGCGTTCGAGCATGACCGGCATGTCCGCGTCAGCCGTTCTTTTGGAGTTCTCGCTTGAGGACCTTCCCGGCCGGATTTCGGGGAAGGGCATCGATCACGTCGACTCGTTCGGGCAGTGCCTGATTCCGAAGACCAGCAGCACGGAGGAATGCCCCGATCGATTCCACCGTTGGCGACGCGCCCGCGGTCGGAACGACGGCAGCCACCACCCGTTCACCGGTCCGATCGTCGGGCACACCGAACACGGCAACGTCGGCGACGTCGGCGCACGTGTAGAGGAGATCTTCGACCTCCTTCGCCGAGATGTTCTCGCCGTGACGGATGATGATGTCCTTGAGGCGACCGGTGATCGTGACGTAGCCGTCTTCGTCGATGATGCCGAGATCGCCGGTTCGGAAATACCCGTTCGCGTCGAAAGCGTCGGCATCGAGCGACTCGTCGACGTAGCCGAGCATGACCTGTGGGCCCTTTGCGCGAAGCTCGCCTTCGACTCCCGGAGCACAGAGCGACTCGTCGTCGGCCACTGCGATCAGATCGACACCCGGCATCGCCCGGCCCTCAGACACTGCGATCTTCGCGTCAGGGTCGGTCACGTCGAGATTGGTGAGGACCGGTGCCTCGGTGAGACCCCAACCAGAGCACACGCCGACACCACCCAGTTCGTTCACAACCCGATGGTGAAGTGCAGGCGGGATCGGTGCGCCGCCACCCGGGCAGACCTTGAGCGTTGGAAAGAGCGGCCCTTGGCCGGCTTCGGTCCGGCGCCCTTGGGCAGCGAGATACATGAGGAAGAAAGGAGTGCCGGTACCGGCGTGGGTGCATTCGTGTTCCGACAGGAAATCGATCGTGGCGACCGGATCGACCGTCTCGTCGAGGAGATGGAGACATCCGGTCTGAAGCGCCATGAACAGCAATCCGAGCCCACCGATGTGCGGGAAGGGGAAGGTCAGCGAATACCGGTCGCCGGCCTGCACGTCGAGGCGCTGGCCGAGAGCGTACGGAAACGCAGCGACGGTCTGATCGGTATGCCGCGCACCCTTCGGATCGGCGGTGGTACCAGATGTGTAGGTGAGCCAACGCACCCTGTCAGCGGCTGGTGGCACAAACGCAGGTAGCGATGAGGGGTCAGCGATCGGAAAGTTGCCGGGGGTGGCAATCAGCGTCCGGAGGCCGGGTTTCGCAGCAGCGATCCGTTCTGCCATCGCACCGAAGTCGTAGCCGCCGAACTCACCGGGGGTGATGAGCAAGGTTGCGTCGGCCTGCTGGCAACAGAAGCCGACCTCGCGATCGCGGTAGATCGTGATGATCGGGTTCTGCACGGCACCCACTCGGGCCAGCGCGCCTGCGAGCACAACCGTGTCGACCCAGGTCGGCAAGATCCAACTGACGACGTCGCCCTCACCGATCCCCATGTTGGCGAACCCGGCCGCCATCGCCTCGACCCGATCCTTGTACTCACCGTAGGTCGCAGTGTCACCCTGACGGGACAGCAGCATCGGCAGATCGGGCCAGTTGGCTGCACCGTAATCGATCAGTTCGACGAGGGTCGTCGGTGGAGTGCTCATGGCCGCGAACGTAGCCTGGGGTCCGGTGAGCCCGCAGATCGTGTCGGTACACCCCACCCGGCCGAGGCGGGCCCGGACGGTCAGACGGCGGGCTGGAAACGTCGCGCGGCTGCTGCGTGGGCAGCCAACTTCTCGTCGAGATCGGGCGCAACGAGCAGTCCAGACTCAACAACCGCTGTACCGCCCACGATGGTATGCCACGCCGCGTGGGGACCAGTGCGAAGCCAGCCCTCGATGAGATCGTCGAGCACACCTGCAAAGATCGGGCCGTCGAGCTTCCAGACCGCTACGTCGCCGACAGCTCCGACCGACAGTTCACCGAGTTCACCCTCGCGGCCGAGGCACCCTGCGCCACCGCGCGTCGAGATCTCGAGCACGGTGCGGGCATCCATTGCGCCAGCCCCTGACGTCAACTTCCCCTGCAACATCGACAGCCGGGCCTCCTGCCAGAGCGAAGCCGAATCGGCCGAGGACGAGCCATCACAGCCGAGACCGACGGGACATCCGGCACGGCGAAGGGCTACGACCGGTGCAATGCCCGATGCGAGGATCATGTTGGAACTGGGACAGTGGGCGACGCCGACACCGGCGGCTCCGAGGCGCGCAATCTCACCGGGATCGGGCATTACGACATGGGCACCCCACGCGCGGCTCGACATCCACCCGCAGTGCTCGAAATAGTCAACGGGGCGCATCCCGAACGTAGCGATCGCGAACTCGTCATCTTGCGCGTTCTCGGCCAGGTGCGTGTGCAGTCGCACATCGAGCCGCTCTGCGAGTTCGGCAGACCGGATCATGAGGTCGGTCGACACGGTGAACGGGGAGCACGGGGCGAGCGCGACCTGCAACATCGAGCCGTGCGACGGATCGTGGTGGTGCTCCACCGCACGCTGCGACTCGGCGAGAATGTCGTCTTCGTCGCGCACGGCATCGTCAGGTGGAAGCCCACCCTTTGATTCACCAAGCGACATCGAGGCATACGTCGGATGGAATCGCATGCCGAGATCGGCAGCCGCACGGACCTCGGCACCGAGGAGATCGCCGGCTCGTACCGGGTGAAGGTAATGGTGATCCGACGAGGTCGTGCAGCCACTCATCGCCAGTTCGGCCAGACCCACCCATGCAGCGAGATACTCGGCTTCCTCGTCGATCGCTGCGGTCCACAAGGGGTACAACGACTGCAGCCAGCCGAACAACGGGGCCGAGGTCATCGGCGAATACGCTCGCGTCAGGTTCTGAAAGAGGTGATGGTGGGTGTTGACCAGTCCCGGCGTCACGAGACAACCGTCGGCATCGATCAGCCGGTCGGCCACGGGCTCGGGATCGAGCGACGAGCCGACTCCGGAGATGAGTCCATCGGTGATCGCTACCCATCCGCCGCGCAATTCGCGACGTTCAGCATCAACGGTGGCGACCAGCGCAGCATTGCGAATCAGCAGGTCGGTCATCGGGGATCAGCGTCGTCCTGGTCAGGACGAGAAATGGCAGCGTCGTCCTGGTCAGGACGAGAAATGGCATTGAGATAGTTGTAGATGGTGATGCGGCTCACGCCCATCAGCTCCCCGACCGACTCGACGGCCTTGCGCAGCAGGAACGCACCCCGCTCATCGAGCAGACGAACCGCCGCCTGCTTTTCCTTTCGGGAAAGTTGCGAGAGCGGTCCGCCGAGCTGTTCTTCGACCGCTGCGACCATCTGGGCAAGGGCGTCATGGAGATCCCCGAACCGGGTCGCTGTGGGTGATTCACCGAAGCGGACTTGGACCGCCGTTGCTCCATTGGCAAGTGCGGCTCGGCTCATGTCGTGCACGGCCGCGGTAACCGCATCGAGCGATCCGGCGATAGCGGTAGCGAACGGGCCGACATCTGGTTCGAGGCCGTTGGCCCGACACGCCTCGAGTGCCGCGGCCACGTGTGGTCCCGGGAAACCCTCGACGAACGGCTCGACCAGGAATTCGGCGCGAACGGCTTCTACGGCCACAGGCCTACCGTAGCCGCGCCTTTGACAATTTGTTAAGTTTGTCCCGATGACCGACCTTCACATCGACATCGATCGATTGATCGACCGCCTCGCTGCGCTGGCCGAGATCGGCGCGATCGAAGGCACGCAAGGATGCGCGCGGCTCGCACTCACCGACGAGGACAGAGCCGGCCGCGACTTGGTCGTCTCGTGGATGCGCGATCTCGAACTCGACGTCACGATCGACGGAGTCGGCAACGTTGTCGGCGTGATGGCCGGCAGCACGGAGGGAGCACCGGTCATGACCGGGTCGCACATCGATACCGTCCGCACCGGCGGCCGTTACGACGGCAACCTGGGAGTGCTCGCAGGCCTCGAGGTGGTCGAAACCCTGCGCACTGCGAACATGACCCCTACTCGTCCGCTTGCCGTCGCCTTCTTCACCGACGAAGAGGGTGCCCGCTTCCCACCCGACATGCTCGGCAGCCTCGTGTACGTCGGCGGTATGGGGGTGGAGGAGGCGCACGCCATCCAAGGCATAGACGACACAACGGTCGGTGGTGAACTCGACCGCATCGGCTACCTCGGCCCCGGGCCGCTCCCCGGGCCTACACCGCACGCATTCGTCGAATTGCACGTGGAGCAAGGGCCAGTCCTCGAAGCAGAGGGCCTCACGATCGGTGCCGTCACCGGCGTCCAGGGCATCAGTTGGACCGAGGTCACCGTCATCGGCCAGTCCAACCACGCCGGCACGACACCGATGACGCTTCGAAAGGACCCTGGCGTTGTTGCCTTCAAGGTCGGCTCGTTCGTGAACGAACTCGCTCACGAACTCGGTGCACCACAGGTCGCCACCGTCGGCAGAATCGAAATGCATCCCAACCTCGTCAACGTGGTCCCTGCGTCCGCCACGTTCACCATCGATCTTCGCCACACCGACAACGACGTACTCCTCGAGGCCGAACGCCGCACTGCCGACTTCCTTGCCGCCACCGCCGAGGCCGAAAACTGCACGATCGAAACCCGTAGCCTCGCTCGGTTCGACCCGGTGGTCTTCGACGAGACCGTGATCTGTGCCGTCGAACGCGCCGCTGCCGTCCAGGGCCGCACTGCGCGCCGCATGCCCTCGGGGGCCGGCCACGACGCCCAGATGCTGGCACGGGTCTGCCCGACCGGGATGGTGTTCGTTCCGAGCGTTGACGGTGTCAGCCACAACCCCGCCGAGTACACCTCGCCCGAAGATCTCGAGGCGGGCGCGAACGTCCTGCTTCACGTGATGCTCGAATTGGCGACGACATGACCTCCGTCCCGCTCGACCACGACGCTGCCGCCGCCACCGCCCATCAGGATCGGCCACCGCGCCACCTCACCGTGGCCGCCGGCCAACTCGGACCGATAAGCGCAACCGAACCACGCGAGTCGGTCGTCGACCGGTTGATCCACCTGCTTGAGCAGGCCCACCGCGCCGGGGCCGAACTCATCGCCTTTCCTGAGCTCGCACTCACGACGTTCTTTCCACGCTGGTACGTCGAAGGCGACCCGGCTCTCAATCTTGACTCGTTCTACGAAACCGAGATGCCCGGTCCTGCAACCCGGCCGCTGTTCGACCGCGCCGTCGAACTCGGTGTCGGGTTCGCGCTCGGCTATGCCGAACTGACCCCTGACGGGCACCGTTACAACACCCAGATCCTCGTCGAGCGTGACGGCACGATCGTGGGCCACTACCGCAAGGTCCATCTGCCCGGCCATCGCGAGCACGAGCCGTGGCGCGAGTTCCAGCATCTCGAGCGGCGTTACTTCGAAAAGGGTGACGGCTTCGCAACGTGGAACGCCTTTGGCGGCGTCATCGGCATGGCGACCTGCAACGACCGACGTTGGCCCGAGACCTACCGGGTCCTCGCACTGCAAGGGGCCGAACTCATCCTCATCGGCTACAACACGCCCAAGCACTACGCCCCTGATCCGAGCCAGAACCCGCTCCAGGGGTTCCACAACCGACTCGTGATGCAGGCAGGTGCGTACCAGAACGGCTGCTACGTGATCGGCGTTGCCAAGGGAGGCGTAGAGGAGGGGGTCGACTCGCTCGCCGAGAGCTGCATCATCGGGCCGAGCGGAATGATCCTGGCCGAATGTCGCACCGAAGCTGACGAGGTCATCACCGTCGAGATCGACCTCGCAGTGACGGCCAAGTACAAAGAAACGCTCTTTGATTTCGAGCGGTACCGGCGCCCCGAGGTGTACGGACCGATCACCGCCCAGAGGGGCGCGATCCCACCAAAGGACTGACATGACTGGTTTCACCGTCAACGGGCAAGCCGTCGAAGTCGGCGACTATCACGAGCACCTGCTTGCAGCGCTGCGCGACGAACTCCGCATCACGTCGCCCAAGGACGGCTGTTCACCGTCGGGGCAGTGCGGCTGCTGCACGGTGCTGATCGACGGCAAGGCCCGTATCTCGTGCCAGACCTCGCTCGAGAAAGCCAGCGGTGCCGAGATCACCACGCTCGAGGGTGTGCCTGAAGCCGATCGGGTTCGTATGGCCGATGCGTTCGCCGCTCACGGGGCGCTCCAGTGCGGGTTCTGCACCCCAGGCATCGTCATGCGCACCGTCGCTCTGCTCGGACGCGACAAGGAAACCACCCGTGACGACGCAGCCCGTCACCTGGGTGCCCACCTGTGTCGATGCACTGGATATGTGAAGATCCTCGATGCGGTCGAGTCGTTGGCGCAGGGTGAAACACCGGTCGCCATCAGCGCCGGTGGCGTTGGGGACCGCGGCACGAAGTACGAGGGGCAAGCCCTCACGCTCGGCGACCGTGACTTCATCGACGACATGCAGCCGGACGGCTGCCTGCACGGCGCCGTGGTCTTGAGCCAACACGCACGCGCCGACGTGAACGCGATCGACGCGTCGGCTGCGCTGGCCATGCCCGGTGTGGTGACAGTCCTGACTGCGGCCGACGTTCCGGGCGAGCTTCGCAGCGGGCTGATCCACAAGGATTGGCCGGCGTTCATCCCAGTCGGTGGGCGAACCTCGTATCTGGGCGATGTGCTCGCACTCGTGGTGGCCGAGACCCGAGCCCAAGCTCGTGCTGCGACGTCGGCAGTGGCCGTCGATTATGGCGTCCTGAGGCCGTTCACCAACCCAGCTGACGCGCTCGGCGCCGACGAAGACGCCGTTTGGACGCTCGACGGCAACATGCTCAGCCGCTCGGCGTACGCGCGCGGCGATGTCGACGCTGCCTTCGAGCGAGCCGACCACATCGCTCGAGCCACGTTCCAGACCCAGCGCATCGACCACGCCTTCCTCGAGCCCGAGTCGACCCTCGCCGTGCCCACCGTCGGCGACGACGGTGCCACCGACTCGTTGTACGTCTACTCCGGTGGACAAGGCGTGTGGGACGACCGCAACGACATCGCCCGCATGCTCGACGTCAACACCGACCAGGTGACGGTCGAACTCGTCTCGAACGGTGGGGCCTTCGGCGGCAAGGAAGACATGTCGAACCAGGGCCAGACCGCCCTCGCCGCTTGGCTCCTCGGACGGCCGGTGAAAACCACGTTCTCTCGCGAAGAATCGTTTCTGGTGCACACGAAACGGCACCCGATCCGGATGCAGTACGAAGTCGGCTGCGACGCCGACGGCAAGCTCCTGGCTGTGCGGGCGAAGATGATCGGCGACTCCGGGCCCTACGCCTCGGTCGGCATGAAGGTGCTCGAGCGAGCAGCCGGCCACGCCAGCGGCCCGTATGTCACCGAGACGATCGATATCGAGGCGATCGCAGTCCGGACCAACAACTCGGTCTGTGGAGCCTTTCGCGGATTCGGCGCTAACCAGGCCCAATTCGCGATGGAAGGGATGATGGATCGCCTCGCAGCGATGGTCGGTATTTCGGGTTGGGAGATCCGCAGTCGCAATGTCGTCGAACCCGGCGCCGTGTGGGGCCCCGGTCAAGTCATGGACGATGGCTGCCTCGGTGCCCGAGCGTGTCTCAACGCAGTCAAGCCGGCCTGGGACGCCGCAGAAGCAGCCGGCAACCCCGTGGGCGTTGGACTCGGGTTAAAGAACTCCGGCCTCGGCAACGGCGCAACAGAGGTCAGCCGTTCGACCGTCCGGTTCGACCCCGACGGCACCGTCGAGATCCGCCACTGTTGGACCGAGATGGGACAGGGAATCCACACTGTCGCCCGCCAGGTCGCAGTCGAAGAGCTCGGCATCGAGGCCGACCGCATCAAGGTCATCGTCGACACGACCCGTGAACTCGGCGCTGGCCAGACCACAGGATCTCGTGGCACGGTCATGGGCGCAGGCTCGGTCGCTGATGCGTGCCGCAACGCCGTCGCCGACGGCTGCGAGATCGGCGTCGAGTACGAGGGCGTCTATGTCGTCGACTGGACCAACTCGATCAACGACGGGCTAGAGAACCCGATCATCCATTCCACGTTCGGCTACGCGGCCCAGCTCGTCGAACTCGACGCCGTATCCGGCGACATCGCGAACGTGGTCGCCGCCCACGATGTCGGCCGAGCTGTCAACCCGCTGCTGTGCGAGGGGCAGATCGAAGGAGCGGTGCACATGGGTCTCGGGTACGCGCTCACCGAGGGCTTCCCGTGCGACGAGAACGGCAAGCCACTCAACGAGACCCTCCGTTCGCTCGACATCATCCGCCCGAAGGACATGCCCCCAACAGAAGTCATCCTCGTCGAGTCACCTGACCCCAACTCGCCCTATGGCATCAAGGGGGTCGGCGAGATCGGCCTCGTTCCCACCGCAGGCGCAGTCGCTGCTGCACTTCAAGCCCACGATGGGGAGTGGCGCTGCGAACTGCCGATGCGCACCGAGAAGAACCGCGAGCGGGTCAGCGCCTGGCAGTGACCACCCGACAGCTTCTCCAGCTTTTCGCGTGGGGGATCAGCGTCCTCGTCATGATCATGGCCGCGATCGTCTTCTGGGCGTGGTCCGTCCCTGATGTCGTCGATCCCAGTGGCAGGCTCGTGGCAGACACCGCCCGAGTCCAGACCCGCACACTGCTCGTTCTGCTCGTCGGCTTCGGCGTGATGGTCGGAGGCGGTTTCTTCCTCGCTCGGCGTAACGACCGAGCACGCAGCCTCCCCAAGGTGAGATGATCGCGAAGTGACGATCACGACTCCGGGCATGGTCTGCGCCCATCACCACCTCTACAGCGCCCTGGCTCGGGGGATGCCGGCACCGCCTCGCACGCCAAACGGCTTTCGGGAGATCCTCGATCTCGTGTGGTGGCGCCTCGATTGGGCGCTCGACCTCGAGACGATCGAGTGGTCGGCCAAGCTCGGTGCGCTCGAGGCGCTCGAACGGGGCACCACCGCCATTATCGATCACCACGAGTCGCCGAACGCGATCGAGGGTTCCCTTACCGTCATTGCCGATGCATGCGAAGAAGTCGGTGTCCGCGTGTCGTGTTCGTACGGCATTACCGATCGTCATGGCCCCGACGGAGCAGCAGCGGGCTTGGCCGAAAACGACCGATTCCTCGGCGATGGCGAGCACGAAGGCTACGTCGGCCTCCACGCTGCATTCACCTGCTCTGACGACACGATTGCTGCGGCGGCCGAGCTGGCCGAGAAGCACGGAGTCGGAGTCCATGTTCATGTTGCCGAAGGCACCGACGACACCTGGGAGCGCCTCGTCGATCACAGCGAGGACGACTGGCTGATTGTGCACGGCGTTCACCTCCCCGACGATCACGGCCTGCAAGGCACCCTCGTGCACAATCCGCGATCCAACATGAACAACTCGGTCGGCTACGCCCGGCCTCGCCGGCTCGGTCTCGAAGTTGCCCTCGGCACCGACGGCATCGGTGCCGACATGCTCGAGGAGTTCCGGCTCGCCTACGCCGCCGCCCGAGCCGATGATGTCACCGTCGACCCTGAGCTTCCGTGGCGCTGGCTCCGGGCCGGCTGGGATCTCATGCCTGCAGCACTCGACGATGAAGTCTGCTGGGCGGCCGAGTCCGACGATCCGTGGTACCTCGCCTTCACCACCGGTGTCTCACCGCTCGAGGTCCTCCGCGACGGCGAAGTCATCTGGGACGGTGAACCGACACTGGTCGACGGAGACGAGATCCGGGCGAAAGCGGCAGAAGCAGCCTCAAAACTCCACGCACGCCTCGCCGACATCGAATAGCCGATGATCCCGTACGACGACACCCTCCGCGATCGCTTGCGCGTCAACCTCGCGGTGCACGACATCCGCCATCACCCACTCGACGGCCGACGCCACGCAGCGGTGAGCGTGATCGTGCTCGACAGCGACCACGAAGCCCACGGCACCGACCATGTCTACGAACAGCTCGGTCCGATGGCCCGTCGAGAACTGATGAAGGGCGTCCCCGGCATCGAGGACGACCCGAGCTTCGATGGCTCGGTGAGCGGCACTGCAGGTGGCGCCGCATTCTTGTTGACCCGCCGTGGAGCCCGTATGAAAGATCACCCCGGCCAATGGGCCCTCCCCGGTGGCCGGATCGACACAGGCGAGACACCAGAGGAGGCGGCCCGCCGTGAGATCAGTGAGGAAGTGGGGCTCACCGATCTGGAGTTGCTCGGTCAACTCGACGATTACCCCACTCGTTCGGGCTACGTCATCACACCCTTCGTCTTCTGGGCTGGCGCAGACGCCGAGCCCGTTGCCGAGCCCGGTGAAGTCCAGTCGGTCCATCGCATCGGCATCGCTGAGCTCTTGCGGGCGGATTCACCGCGGTTCGTGTCGATCCCCGAGAGCGAACGACCGGTGATCCAAGTGCCGGTCGGTGGCGATCTCATCCATGCTCCGACCGGTGCGGTGATGTACCAGTTCCGCGCCGTGGCCTACGACGGCGTGGCCGAGCGCGTCGACGAGTACGAACAACCCGTTTTCGCCTGGCACTAGCCCTGTAGCGAGATGTCGGGGTCACGGACACGACTGGCCAGACCGAGTCTGCGTTCGTTGGCCGCCAGACAGCCGGATAACGTGCCTCCATGAGCAACATCGGTGTGGCATTCGTGATGGCGACCTGGCACGACGACCTGGTCGACCGAATCAAGCTGGGCTTCTTCGAGCGAATGACTGAACTCGGCCACGGCGAGGACGCCATCGACGTACACAAGCTGCCAGGCGCTCTCGAGTTTCCACTCCATTGCAAGAAGCTGGCCGAGACCGGCAAGTACGACGTCATCGTTGCAGCGGCGCTCGTGGTGGATGGCGGTATCTACCGCCACGAGTTCGTCGCCAACGCAGTCCTGCAGGGAATGATGAACGTAATGCTCGAGACGGGTGTGCCGATCATGTCAGCCGTCCTCACGCCGCAACAGTTCCACGAGCACGACGTGCACCACGCCTTCTTCTTCGATCATCTCGTGAAGAAAGGCCGCGAAGCCGCAGACGCAGCGGTCGCCACCGTGGCCAACCTGAAAGCGATTGACTGACACCGAAACTCATGGTCGCCATGACCGAGCGGCGAACCTGACGCAGGAACCGCACCGTGACCAAAACGACCGAACAGACGGTTCTGCTTCGCGTCAACGGTGGCGACGCGAACGACCTCGCAATGCTTGCGGCTCCAGGACGGGGTATCTCGTTTCACGGCAAACCGGTGGTCGCAGCAGCGGCCGATGCTTGAGCGCCCCTTCCGACCCTCGGCACACCGCCGACAACGGTTGACGCGACGACGGCGAAGGTAACTGCGCGCCGATAGCGTGCGCCACCATGCCGGGCTTTTTCGAGACAGAGACGGAGATCGAACCGGCCGGCGACGGCCGTTGGACCGCCCAGATCTCGTCGGCGTGGAACATCAACGACAACGCCAACGGGGGCTACCTCCTCACCCCTGCACTCCGTGCCATCCAGGAGTTGACGGGCCACCCGGACCCACTCACCGTCACCACACACTTTTTCCGACCCGGCCGAGGCGATCAATCCGCCGAAATCAGCGCTGAGATCCTGAAGTCTGGTCGTACCCTTTCGACTGCCTCCGCCACACTCTCACAGCAAGGCAAGCCCCGAATTCACGTGATCGCTGGCTTCGGTGATGTCGACGCCACCACGCAGCACAACGCAGCCTGGTCGATCGAGATGCCCGACATGCCACCACCCGACGAGTGCATCGATCGCAGCAAGATCGGTCAAGGCATCACTGTTGCACTGAACGGCCGAAACGAAATCCGTGTCGATCCTGCATGTTTTGAGGCGGACGACAACAGCTCCCCGACCGAGATGCGAGGCTGGGCGCGGTTTCGCGACGGCAGCGAACCGTCGGCGATGGCGCTGCCGTTCTTTGCCGATTCGTTCCCGCCGACGGTCTTCTCGAGGTTGGGCCCGATCGGCTGGGTCCCGACCCTCGAGCTGACGGTGCACGTGCGTCGACGCCCGGCCGCCGGTTGGCTCGCCTGCCAGGTGTGGACCGACGATCTTCACAACGGCAAGCTCATCGAGTCGTGCCGCATCTGGGACTCGACCGGCGCTCTGGTGGCGCAGGGACGCCAGCTCGGACTCTTGATCTGAGCCCACACCGGCACCGTGGGCGATACTGGCCCCATGGATCCTGCCGTGCGCTTTCCGAGCGTCGCTCACCTGCAAGAACACGCACACAAGCGAATTCCTCACTTCGCCTGGGAGTATCTCGACAGCGGTGAGATGGCCGAAGCGGCCCGCAACAACAACATCGATGCCCTCCAGCAGATCACGCTGACACCGCGCTTCATGAAGGGACTGATAGCTCCAGACGTGAGCACCGAGCTCTTCGGACACGCCTACAGCGCACCGATCGGCATCGCTCCGATCGGTCTCACCGGCCTCATCTGGCCCGGCGCCGACCATGCGCTCGCCAGGTGCGGGGCCAGTGCGAACATCCCCTACGTGGCGTCAACGGTAAGCACCGGTCTTGCGGAAGAGATCGGGCCGGTCGCTGACGGTTACGGCTGGTTCCAGCTGTACCCGCCCCGCGACACAGCCCAGCGCGATGACCTCCTTCAACGGGTGGCCGATGCCGGTTTCACGACGATTGTCGTGACCGCCGACGTTCCGGCACCCTCCCGACGGGCCCGACAGACGCGTGCCCGGATCGCAATCCCACCCCGCATCACCCCGAAGCTCATCGCCCAGACTCTGCGCCGTCCGGCGTGGGCACTCGGCACCTTGCGCCACGGTCTCCCACGTTTCAAGACGCTGGGGAAGTACCACGACGAGTCATCGATGCGGGCCTCCGCTGGCTTTGTCGGTGCAAGCCTCGGCGGCACACTCGACTGGAAGTACTTCCAAGAGGTCTGCGAACAGTGGGACGGTCCGGTCATCTTGAAGGGTGTACTCCATCCCGACGACGCCGAGATGGCGATTGACCACGGTGGCGCCGGGGTGGTGGTTTCGAACCATGGTGGGCGCCAACTGGACTCGGCACCCGCCCCGATCACTGCACTTCCGGCCATCGTCGCCCGAATCAGCGGAAGAGGAGCAGTCATGTTCGACTCCGGAATCCGAAGCGGTCTTGACGTTGCGCGGGCGATCGCCCTCGGCGCCGACATGACGTTCTCGGGCCGGTCGTTCATGCTCGGCCTCGGCGCGATGGGTGCGGCTGGACCGGAGCATGTCGCCGCCCTGCTGCGACGCGAACTCGTGACAGTGATGCACCAACTCGGGTGCGAGACACTCAGCGAGCTTCGCGAACTCGAGGTCGGTCGGCGGTGAACCTCGACGACTACCGAGCAGCCAACCTTGCGAACTGGAACGAACGGGTGGCCGGCCACGCCGGACCTGGGGGCTACAACCTGGTCGACCTGATCGACGATCCCGCGTACGTTTCTGATGTCGTCGACTTTGACCGCGAGGTGTTCGGTGATGTCACCGGCAAGACGCTGCTGCACGCCCAGTGCCACATCGGCACCGACACCTTGTCGTGGGCCAAGCTCGGTGCCCGAGTGACCGGCCTCGACTTCTCGTCCGAGGCGTTGGCGGTTGCCCGGGAGCTCGCTGCCAAAGGGGGCTGGGATGCGGCCTTTGTCGAGAGCGAGTTTTACGACGCACCGAACCACATCCATGACCGATTCGACCTCGTCTATACGAGCGTCGGTGCAATCAACTGGCTACCCGACATGACAAGGTGGGCCGAGATCCTCGCCGGTTTCTTGCACCCGGGTGGGCAGGTCTATCTCCGAGACGCCCACCCCATGCTCGGGGCCCTCGACGACGAACGCCACGATGACCAACTGGTCGTCTCGTACCCGTATTTCAACCCGGGTGCCCCGCTGCGCTGGGAAGACGATGAGAGCTACGTGGGCGAAGCCAAGCTGACCAACACCGTCAACTACGAATGGCCGCACTCGATCGGGGAGGTCGTGACCGCCCTGCTCGACGCCGGCCTGGTGCTCGATCACCTTCGGGAACATCAGCACCTCGATTGGCGGTTCTTCCCGTGGATGGAGCAAGACGGCGAACGGTTCGTCCTCCCCGATTCGAGACGCGATCACGTGCCGCTGCAGTTCTCTGTTCTCGCCCACAAACCGGAGCAACCCTGATGACCGACCCGTCCTTCACCCCGACCGTCGGGCTACGCCACGCAGTCCTCTGGGTCTCCGATCCTCAGGCGAGCGCCCGCTTCTACGGGCAAGCCCTCGGACTCGTCATCAAGAACGACCTGGGTGACGCCATCTTTCTCACCTCGCCGGCCAGCAGCACCGACCACGACCTCGGGCTGTTCCGAGCTACTGCGCCGCAAGCACCTGCGCCGCGCCAGATCGGCTTGTACCACCTTGCGTGGGAGGTGCCGACGCTCGCCGACCTCGAGGCTGCGAAGGAGCGCCTGTCGGCCATGGGTGCGCTCATCGGCGAAAACAACCACGGCGTCAGCCGCAGCCTCTACTGCCACGACCCAGACGGCATCGAGTTCGAGGTCATGTGGGAGGTGCCCGTCGAACTTCTCGAAGACCACGAGCCCGAGAACGTCCCACTCGACTTCGAAGCCGATCGGGCCCGCTTCGGCGCCGACACCCCCGGAAACGGTGCACGGTAAACGCGAGTACCGTCGCTTTCGATGAGCGATCAGACCCTCACCGTCTCGGAGCTGGGTGTCGTCATCCGTGCCGCGCTCGAACAGGCCGTACCGTTCGGCGTCTGGGTCGAAGGTGAGATCCAGGACATCTCCCGCAGCCGCAACGGGCACGTCTACTTCGAGCTGATCGAATCATCCGAGACCCCCGGCGCTCCACCCCTCGCCACCATCCCCGTCGTGTTGTTTCGCGATGCCCGCGATCGTGTCAACCGGCTGCTCAAACGCCATGGTGATCCGATCCGGATGACCAATGGGGTCCAGATCCGAATCCAGGGCATGGTCGACTACTACCCGCCGACAGGCCGGCTTCAACTCCGGATGTCGGCCATCGACCCGACCTACACGCTGGGCGTGATCGCGGCTGAACGCGAGGCGCTGATGCGAAAGCTGGCCGACGCTGGCCTCCTTCGAGCCAACGCTCGCCACTCGCTCACCCCGGTGCCGTTGCGCATCGGGGTCGTGACGTCACTCGGATCTGCTGCGCATGCCGACATCACCACCGTCTTCGAACGGTCGCAGCACAGCTTCACACTCGTCGAGATCGACACCGCTGTGCAGGGAGCGGGTGCGGAGCTTCGGATCGCCGCCGCGGTGCGCGCCGCCGGCGCTGCGGAGGTCGACGTGATCCTTGTTGCTCGTGGTGGTGGCTCCAAGACCGACCTTGCGGTGTTCGACCACGAAATGGTCGCCACGGCGATCGCCGACGCCCCGGTGCCGGTATTCACCGGCATCGGTCACGACATCGACCGCTCGGTCGCCGACGAGGTCGCCCATACCGCCCACACCACACCGACCGCAGCGGCTCAAGCGATCGTCGCTTTCGTCGACGAGTGGCTCGCCCGACTCGCCGTACTCGAAGCCGACGTCGCCCACCATGCCCGGCGGGCAGTCGACCGCGCCACCCACCGGGTGACCAGCCGCCGTCAAAGCATCGCTCGGGCCGCCACAACGGCGCTCGGCCGGGCCGATGACCGACTCATTCAGTCATCGGCTCGAATCCGTCGAGCCACGATCCGAGCGGAGTCCAGCGCGCACACGCAGCTCGATCGCGCGGCGGCGCGGCTGGCACTCGCAAGTCGCCACGGTCTTCGAGCTGCCGACCTCCGCCTCGACGCCGCAGCGTCGCGAACACGGGTCCTCGACCCCGGGTTGACCCTCGCTCGCGGATGGTCGATCACCCGGGGCCCCGACGGCTCGGTGATCCGCTCGACGACAGATGTCATAACCGGGGGTGAGGTCACCACGACGGTCGCCGACGGCACCATCACAAGTACGATCACGGCGACCGAGGCGGCAGGAGCACCCGACGATGGCTGACAACGAGACACCCGACGGCATCGGTTACGCCGACGCGATGTCCGAACTCGAGACGATTCTCGACGATCTCGAAGACGACGCCCTCGATGTCGACGTCCTCGCCGCCAAGGTCGAACGAGCCAGCGTCTTAATCCAGATCTGCCGAGACCGCATCGGCGCGGCACGAGTTCAGGTCGAACGAGTCGTCGCGTCGCTCGACGACACCGGGCCGAGCCTCGACGACGCAGACAACGCAGACGATGGGGAAACCCTTTTCAACGGCGACGACTGACATGAATGCCGCACCCTGGCAGCTGTCGGAAATCGCACAGCGCACGTCCGCCGCGCTGGACGCGATCTTCGCAACCGAGATCGAGACGTGGTCCAACCTTGACCCCTCGATCGAGATGCCGCTGTCCGATCTCGCCGGGTTCATCTCGGGGGGCGGGAAGCGCATTCGTCCCGCCTACTGCCACTGGGGCTTCGTCACCGGAGGCGGTGATCCGTCCGGAGACGATGCCCTCGCCGCATGCTGCGCGGTCGAGATGCTGCAGACATTCGCGTTGGTCCACGACGACGTGATGGACGGATCTCCGACTCGGCGCGGGCGCCCCACGGTCTGGGCTCAATACATCGAACGTCACCGGGCTGGTGCCTGGCAGGGCGAGGCTCGACGATTCGGTGAGGCTGCTGCGATCCTGGTCGGCGACATCGCAATGGTGATGGCTGATCGCCAGATGTCGGCTGCCACCGAAGACGCCCGGCGGGTCTGGGACATGCTGCGGACCGAGCTCAACTTCGGCCAGTACCTCGACGTGCTTGGCACCGCCAGGGGCAACGTGTCGGTGGAGGGGGCCCGGACGATCATGCAGAACAAGACCGCCGGCTACACGATCGTCCGCCCGCTGCAGCTCGGCGCTGCGGTCGCAGGCGCTCCCGACCTCCACCCTTGGCTCGAAGCGCACGGCATGCCGCTCGGCGTTGCGTTCCAGCTCCGCGACGACATGCTCGGCGCATTCGGAGACGAGGCAAAGACCGGTAAGCCGGTGGGAGACGACCTGCGCGAGGCAAAGCCCACCGTGTTGCTCGCCCGAGCTCGGGCCTCCGCCTCCACCGGACAACTCGAGGTGCTCGACCGGGTCGGTCCCAACGTCACCGACGACGAGGTTGCGGCAATCCAACAGGTGATGATCGACACCGGGGCGATCGATGCCTGCGAGCGCGAGATCGAAGCGCTCCTCGAGCAGGCGACGGCAGCGCTCGACAGGTTGCCCGACGTCAACGGCAGCCGTGACGCACTCGCTGCACTTGCCGACTTCGTCGTCAGTCGCGACGGCTGATCATCACCACCGCGATGACGACGGCCTCGTCGTCGAGCGTTCAAGCTCGTCGGCCCTAGCCTGAGGAAATGGCTGACACGAAGGCCGAAGCCTCCCGCCGTCGCACGTTCGCGATCATCTCGCACCCTGACGCGGGCAAGACCACACTCACCGAGAAGTTTCTTCTCTACGGAGGCGCACTCACGTCGGGGGCCGGGTCGGTGAAGGCGAAAGGAGATCGTCGTAGCGCGACGTCGGACTGGATGGAACTCGAGCAGCAGCGCGGTATCTCGATCACGTCGACCGTGCTGCAATTTCCCTACCGGGGCAATGTGCTCAACCTGCTCGACACGCCCGGTCACCGTGACTTCTCCGAGGATACCTACCGCGTCCTCGCAGCCACCGACGCTGCGATCATGGTGCTCGACGGTTCGAAGGGCATCGAGTCACAGACTCGCAAGCTCTTCGAGGTCTGCCGAAATCGAGAGATCCCGATCGTTACGTTCATCAACAAGTGGGACCGTCCGGGTCGGGATGCACTCGAGTTGCTCGACGAGATCGAAGAGCAACTGATCCTCGAGCCAGTCCCAATCTCCTGGCCGGTCGGTGACGGGGACCGTTTCCGAGGTCTGATCGACCGCCGCTCCGGAGACTTCATCCGCTACACCCGCACCGCTGGCGGCTCGACCGAAGCGCCCGAGGAACTCGTCGACGCTGCGAAAGCCGAAGCCGAAGAAGGTGAACTCTGGCTCGGAGCCCAAGAAGGCGTCGAGTTGCTCGATGTCATGGAACGCGACTTCGACGCAAAGCGGTTTGAGTCCGGAGAGCTCTCCCCGGTGTTCTTCGGGTCGGCGCTGACCAACTTTGGCGTACGTCTCATCCTGGACGCGATGGTTGACCTCGTACCCTCCCCGTCTCCCCGCGTCGATCGCAACGGCGACCCCCGGCCACTCAATGCCCCCTTTTCGGCCATTGTCTTCAAAGTTCAGGCGAACATGGACAGGGCCCACCGAGACCGTGTCGCGTTCCTCCGCGTCTGTTCCGGACAGTTCGATCGCGGCATGGTCGTGACCCACGAGCCAACCGGCAAGCCCTTCGCCACCAAGTACGCCCAATCGGTCAGCGGCCAGGCCCGCGAGACCGTCGAGCAAGCATTCCCGGGCGACGTCGTCGGTCTGGTCAACGCAAACGACTTCCGGGTCGGCGATGCCGTTTACGTCGACGAAGCCGTCCAGTGGCCACTGGTACCTGCGTTCGCTCCAGCCCATTTTCGTATCGCCCGCACCCTCGACACGTCGAAGGCCAAGCAGTTCCGCAGCGGTATTACACAACTTGACGAGGAGGGTGTGGTCCAAGTGCTTCGCGAACCTGACGTCGGCGATCAGGCCCCGATCCTCGCTGCCGTCGGTCCGCTGCAGTTCGAGGTCGTACAGCACCGACTCGAGAACGAATTCGGTGCGCCGGTCGAGCTCGCACCCTGCTCGTGGACAACGGCTCGCGTCACCGATGGCGTAACGGCCGAGAAGCTGCGGGGCATGTCGGGGGTTACGGTCGTGACCCGATCAGACGGCGAGATGTTGGCCTTGTTCGAGTCGCCGTACTGGCTTCAACGTCTTGAGATTGACCAGCCCGAGCTGACCCTCACGAAGCTGATCGCCGAGGGCACCTGACGACTCGAACAAGTCGACGCGTTCTGGTGCAGGGCTGAGCCGCAACGTGCCCCGGTTTGAGACATCGGGCTGTGCGGAGTCTTTGATGCAGTCGAAGACTCCCACCAACCGCCTACGCTCCAACGGTGCTTTCCGTGCTGCTCACCGTCGCCCAGTCGACAACCGGCATCGGCGACGAGGTCGCCGCCGGCTCGGGGGCGGTTGCGGTCGTTGGATTCGTGATCGTTGGGTTCGCAGCGGTGCTCGGCGCCTACATCTTTCGCAAGCGAAAGGGCTGAGCGAGAAGCAACACGGACAGGGAATGCAGCAGACGAACCAGATGCACTGCTCGTCCTTGGCGAAGTGAGAAGATGCGAGTCATGGAAATGACCACATCCCTCACCTATCTGGCCTGGACATCTGCGCTCTGCATCGTGCTCTGGCTCCCCTATGTGCTCGAGAGGATTATCAGTCGAGGACTGATCCCCGTCCTTCGTTACGAAGAGAGCGACGTCGAACCTGCGGGATGGGCGCAGCGCTGCCACCGCGCACACCTGAATCTTCTCGAAAATCTGCCTCCCTTCGCAGCGCTGGTACTCATCGCCAACCTGACCAACGTTGGCGTGGCGGGCGCCGCAGCTGTCTTCTTCTGGGCGCGTGTTGCCCATGCAATCGTGCACATTGCCGGCATGCCGTACCTTCGCACGGCAGCATTCTTCGTCAGCTGGGCTGCGATGTTCAGTGTGTTCTTCAGCGTGATCTGAGTAATCCGGTCGCTGACGAGGCCGGTGCGGACAATCGGTACACCGTGTTCGGTTAGGCACACGCCACAGCGGATACAACAAGAGTTCTGGCTCTTTTGGGCCCGAGTGCCTCACAAGCGGCTCAAACCGATAGACGGGTCCCTGTGACTGACTTCCAATCCCCTGACACCGACCCCGGCCGGCACGACCCGATTCACGACGCTGGCAAATCCAGCGGACGACCGCCGGTGACAGACTGGTTGACCGACTTCGACCATCAGCATCCCGACTACGCAGCTACTGCCCCTGCGATCTGGGAACAGGTCCGGACCAGCGGCTGTCCGATCGCGTACTCCAAGCGCTATGGCGGAACATGGCTTCCGACCCGCCACGACGACATCGCCGCAATCAGTAAAGACTTCGAACACTTCTCGAGTCAGGGGGTCGTCGTCACCGAGTACCGGCCCGACATCCCCGCACCGATGGGCTACGCCCCGCCGATCACGAGCGATCCCCCCTTTCATCAGGTCGCCCGCAGCATCCTTTTGAAGTTCTTCTCACCCAAAGCCATCGAAGGGTGGGAGCCGGTCGCCCGCGAAACCTGTCGTCGACTCATCGCCGACATCCAGCAACGGATCACGGCCGGTGAAGCCGTCATCGACTGCGCTCAGAGCTACAGCCAACACGTCCCCGTGATGATCATGGCCGACATGCTCAGCCTGCCTCGCGAAGACGGCGACATCTTCCGCCGATTCATCCACAACGTTATGGAGGAGGGTGGTGGTGGCGAAGAACTCCCCTACGAGGAAACGATCGACTTCTACCTCGACAGTCACGTTGCCGCTCGCCGCAACGATCTCGGCGACGATCTGATCTCGTATCTGTGCCAAGCCGACATCGAAGGCATGGCACTACTCGACGAGCACGTGCGGGGCACGATTGCGCTGCTCATCATCGCGGGCATCGACACCACGTGGTCGGCCATCGGTGCTTCTCTGTGGCACATGGCGCAGCACCCCGAGCACCGGTCTCGCTGGATCAACGAGCCCAGCGTCCAGCCGTTTGCCCTGGAGGAGTTCCTCCGTTTCTACGCTCCGGTCACGATGGCACGCCTTCTGGCGAAAGACATTGAGTTCGAGCAGTGCCCGATGAAGGCAGGCGAGTGGACGCTGCTGCCCTTCCCCGCTGCCAACCGAGACCCTGCATTCTTCGATCAGGCCGACGAGTTCATCATGGATCGCGCTCGTAACCGACACTCGGCTTTCGGGCTCGGCATCCACCGATGCATCGGCTCGAACCTCGCCCGTATGGAACTGCGAGTTGCGATGGAAGAGTGGATGCGTGCCTTCCCCGACTTCGAACTCGCCGATCCCGACACTGTCGCCTGGTCAACCGGCCAGGTCCGTGGTCCCCGTGCGCTACCCATGCGCTTCCCGGCATGACATAAGGTTCACCACGTGAAGATCAAGTACGACCGTTCCGCCTGCCAAGGCCACAACCGCTGTTACATGCTCGCCCCTGAGTTGTTCGACACCGACGACGAGGGCTACGCACTCTTGCTCGTCGAAGGCGACGTGCCCGCAGACCTCGAAGAGAAGGCGCGACTCGCAGCCGACAACTGTCCCGAATTCGCGATCGAAATCGAGGAGTAGGGCCCGCACGATGCGGATCCACAAATTCGAGTCGACCGAGGCGTTCATCGCAGTCGACCTTGCCGGTGCCGAAGCATCGTCCGGCCCTGTCCGCTGGGCCACGAAGATCCTGCAAGGTGGCGCCAAAGACCTCGCCCGCTCGCAGACGTACACCTACGCTGCGCTCGAAATGCGTCGCGGCGGAGCATCTGCCGGCATCTCGGCCGAGGTCGACGCGCGTGCTGAAGCGGTTGAAGCCTTCATCAACGAGGTCGGAGCCCTCGTCGCCGACGGTACCTACCTGCCCGATGCTGCGAAAGGCATCGGAACCAGTGATCTTGCGATCGTTCGCAAGGACGACCCGCGTGACACCGCTCGCCTCGATGCTGTCGCTGCCCGCTTCGATTCACTGTCGGCCGCGATCACCGCTGACACCACCGTCGGCCTCGCCGGCCGGACCGTTGCGATCGAGGGCTTCGGGGATGCCGGTCCCGACCTCGCCAGCGCAGTGGCTGCGAGGAACGGCACGGTCATCGCCGTTTCCACGTCTGCTGGAACCGTCACCAACAGTGCTGGTATTGACGCTGCGGCCCTCGCGGAGGCCTACGCCGCCGAGGGTGCCGACTGTGTCGCTCGCTTCGGTGAGGTCGGCCACCCGATGGCCATCTTCGGTAGCGGTGCCGAGATCACTTTCGCCGGGTCCAAGACCGGCATCGTCGACCACACGGTCGCTGCGCAGTTGGCCGAATCGGCAGCGCTCGTCGCGTCCGGTCGACTCGCGATGACCGCCAAGGCGTTGGCCGTGCTCCGAGCGGCCGACGTCGCCGCGCCCGGCGACTTCATCTCGCTCGCCGGTGGCACCATCGCTGCCTGGGGTGAGGCAACGCGATCCAACGACGAGGTCGCAGACGACATCACCGCTCAGATCACCGATCTGTGCAGCGGGCACAACGACCACGCCGAAGGTCCGTTCCTTGCTGCGTGCTACGCCGCCGAGTCGTTCCTTTCGACCTGGCAAGACACCCTGCCGTTCGGCAGACCTCTGGCCCCCTGACTCCCGGTCACGGCCGGCACGAGCCCATAGACGCAACGCTCGGCTCGCAACGACGCGCCGGATCCAGGAAGGCCATTGAGATCGAGTTGGTGGGCTAATTCGACGGTCTGTCGAAGGTCAGTTTGCACCGACCTTCGACAGGACCGTCAGACCATGATGGTTTGATCGGGTCAGCCCGATGCCTCGGCGATGCCGCGACCGACGAGGACACGAGCAAGGTGCTTGCGATACTCGACGTCGGCGTTGAGATCCTCGGGCGGGTCGGTGTCGTCACCGGCAACCGCAGCCGCATCGGTACCACCGCCGCCGGCAAGGCCGGCCTCGACGCCGCCGTGACGCATCGGGGCAGAGCCCATGTTGACCAGCGCGACCTTCGGATCGTCACCAAGCATCACGGCTGCACCGACGATCGCCCAGTCCTGAGCGCGACGGTTGAACTTCTGGTAGCTCCAGCCCACGCCGGCCGCTTTGGGAATGCGGATCTCGGTGATGATCTCGTCAGCGCCGAGGGCGGTCTCGAGGAAGCCGGTGAAGAAGTCGGTCGCAGCGATCTCGCGTTCACCGCCCGGGCTCCTGGCGACGACACTGCCTCCATGAGCGAGGAGCGCGGCAGGCAGATCTGATGCCGGATCCCCGTGGGCGAGCGAGCCACCCAGGGTGCCTCGGTGACGAACCTGTGGATCGCCGACCTGACCCGCCACATGACGAAGCAGCGGTGCCTCGACCGCCAAGAGCTCGCTGGTCTCGAGCGCCCGATGCGTGGTCATGGCACCGATCGCGACATGGTCACCACCGTCGTTGATGTAGCTGAGGTCGCTGATCCGACCGATGTCGACCACGACACCGGGTGTGGCGAGCCGGAACCGCATCAGCGGGATGAGGCTGTGGCCACCGGCCAGCAATTTCGCGTCGTCGCCGTGCTCCGCCAACGCAGCAATCGCAGCGTCGGCCGAATCGGCCACCTGGTAGTCGAATGCGGCCGGGATCATGCCTGGCCTCCCTTCGCCTCGTTGATGGTTCGCCACACTCGTTGGGGTGTAGCTGGCATGTCCATGTCGACCACGCCGTATGGGCTGAGTGCATCAACCACGGCGTTCATCACCGCAGCAGCCGAACTGATCGTGCCGGCTTCGCCGGCGCCCTTCACCCCCAGTGGGTTACTGGTGCTCGGGGTGACGGTGTAATCGGTGACCATGCTCGGAACGTCAGCTGCCGACGGGACCAGGTAATCCATCAATGATGGGTTGGTGAGGTTGCCGTCCTCGTCGTAGCAAGCCTCTTCGAAGAGGGCCTGCGCGATGCCTTGAACGATGCCGCCATGGAGCTGCCCCTCGACGATCATCGGGTTGACCTGGTTGCCACAGTCGTCAACAGCCACATAACTGAGCAGCTCGACCGCTCCGGTATCTTCGTCGATCTCGACTGTGCACACGTGGGTGCCGAACGGGAAGACGAAGTTGGTCGGATCGAACGTGACCTGCTCCTGCAAGTTCGGCTCCATGCCGTCGGGGAGGTCGTGGGCGGTGAACGCTCCGAACGCGATTGCCTGGATCGGCATCGCTTGGTCCGGTGACCCCGAAACCGAGAACATGCCGTGGGCGAACTCAAGATCGTCAGCCGACGCCTCCATCTGATGCGCCGCGATTTGCTTGGCCTTCTCGACGACCTTGTCACACGCTGCGGCGATGGCGACTCCGCCTACTGCGAGCGACCGCGAGCCGTACGTGTCGAGACCAAGTGGACTGATGGCGGTGTCGGAGTGCAGCACGGTGATGTCCTCGGGTGGGATACCGAGCTTGTCGGACACGATCTGCGACCAGGTGGTTTCGTGGCCCTGACCGTGAGGGGTGGAGCCCGACACGACCTCGGCCTTGCCCGTCGGCAAGAGCCTCACCGTGGCGTGCTCCCATCCACCGGCGCCGTAGCTCAGACCACCGAGCGCACGGCTCGGAGCCAGGCCACAAATCTCAACATAGGTGACCATCCCGATCCCGAGCTGCTTCGATTCGCCGGCCGCACGACGGCGCGCCTGTTCGGCTCGGAGGCCGTCGTAGTCGGCGAGTTCGAGGGCCCGGTCAAGGTTCGGACCGTAGTTACCGGAGTCGAACACCAGCGTCGACGGCACTTCGAGGTTTTCGAAGTATTCGCCACCGGCAAGGTAGTTGCGACGCCGAATCTCGTCCGGGCCGATACCGACCTGAGCGGCGAGGATGTCCATCGCCCGCTCGATCGCATAGCTCGCCTCGGGCCGACCGGCACCGCGATAGGCGTCGGTCGGGGTCAGGTTGGTGAAGTAGCCGTCACAGGTGAACCCGAAGGCCGGTACGGCGTACACGCCCGTGTAGAGGAAACTGCCGAGGAGCGGAACACCCGGCGTGAGCAACATCATGTAGGCGCCCAAGTCGGCATCGACATGGACCCGGACGCCTTGCAACTTGCCATCGGCATCTGCGGCAAGCTCGATCGTCTGCAGTTGGCCGCGGCCCTGATGGGTCGAGAAGGCTGCTTCGCTGCGCGACTCCGTCCAACGCACTGCCCGCCCCAGCCTGTTGGCGAGGGTGACCGCAAGGATCTCGTCGGGGTTGATGTTGAGCTTCGCACCGAAGCCACCACCGACCGCCGGGGCGATAACCCGGATCTTGCTCTCGGGAATGCCGGTCGTAGCGGCGATCATCACCTTGAGGATGTGTGGGACCTGCGTGGCGCTGTACAGGGTGACGTCACCTCCCATTGGCGACGGGACAGCCAGCACGCCGCGCGGCTCCATGGCCGCCGGGATGAGTCGCTGCTGCACGAATTCCGCCTTCACCGTGTGGACGGCGTTGGCGAATGCAGCTTCGAGGGCGTCGGGGTCGGGTACGAGCGGCCAGTGGTAGGCCTTGTTGGTCTCGTGTTCGGAGTGCGCCGTGACGGAACCATCTTGAGCAGCAGCGACCGACGCAACAGCGTCGAGCGGCTCATAGTCGACGACGACCTGTTCGGCAGCGTCGACTGCGCCGTAGCGCGAATCGGCGAGCACTACGGCCACGATCTCACCAACGTGATGCACTTCATCAATCGCCGCCGGGTAGTGCGGCGGATTCACCATGTCTTCGGTGACCGGCCACGCGCAGGGCAACGGGGCGATCCACAAACCCATGTCTTGGAGTTGCGGACCGGTGAGCACCGAATGCACACCCTCGGCGACTTCTGCGGCCGACGTATCGATCGACGTGATACGAGCGTGCGCCATTGGGCTGCGCACCATTCCCATCCAGAGCTGGCCAACGACCTGAATATCGTCGACGTACTTGGACTCACCGGCGAGGAGTTTCGGGTCCTCGCGGCGCTTCATTGAAGTTCCAATGGCGGTCGTCTTAATCGGGTCTTCGACGGCGGTCATCCCGCACCTCCTACCGAGAGCACAGCTTTGACGATGTTGTGGTAGCCGGTGCAGCGGCAGAGATTGCCCTCGAGGCCTTCGCGCACACCTGCTTCGTCGAGACCTCCGGGGTTCTCGGCAACGAGTGACGTCGCCGCCATGACCATGCCCGGGGTGCAGTAGCCGCATTGGAGGCCGTGACAATCCATGAAGGCCTGCTGCATCGGATGCATCTCACCGGCTTCGCTGGCAAGGCCCTCGATCGTGGTGATCTCGGCACCGTCAGCCTGGACGGCGAACATCGTGCAGCTCTTGGCGGATTCGCCGTTGAAATGAATAGTGCACGCACCGCACGACGACGTGTCACAGCCGACGTTGGTGCCGGTGAGCCCGAGAGTGTCTCTCAGGAAATGAACCAGCAAGGTTCTCGGCTCAACGTCGGCGGACCGATGCTTGCCGTTGACAGTGACAGAGACTTCCACGGATGCGCTCCCCTAGCTCTTTTGCGATGGCCCGTGTCTATCAGGTGACATCGGTCACGTCACCTGGCCATGGCGAATTCGAGATCGCGCAGGCCTACGAAGCCCGTCGTTCAGGCAGTTCCTTCGGCTTCGGCGCGCCTGATGCCACCGACGCGCCCGGCACGTTTGTCGTCAGCTGACGACGACAATCACGACGATGATTATCGCAACCACTGCGATCACCACCGGGATCAGTCGCTTCGCAACTGCGCCGCCTGCGACCTCGAGCAGGTCGAGGACGTCCTCTTCCTTTTCGTCACCAGCATCAGCGGCCGAAGGTGCTGCGGCATGCTCGATCGCAGCTGACTCGGCGGCGCTGGACCCGCCCCCGACTTCGGGGCTCTCAAGCTTGCCTTCGATGCACTCGGCGAACTGGCCGAGCAGCTTCTTCGACACGTCGGCCATGACGCCACGACCGAACTGAGCAACCTTGCCCGACACCTTGAGGTCAGTCGAGATTGCCACCACCGTGCCGCCGCCATCCTCAGTCATTGTTGCGGTGATATCGGCCGACGCATTCCCTGCGCCACGTTTGTCGCGGCCCGAGGCCTTGAGGACGACGGTCCGCTCGGCCTCGTTCATCTCCACGATGGTCGCCGTGCCGGCATACTCGGCGGTGACCGGGCCGACCTTCACCTTCATCTGGCCGTGGAAGTCGTCGCCCTCCTGACCGGTGAGCTCTGCGCCCGGTAGGCACGGGGCGATGGCGGGGATATCGGTGAGTAGCGCCCACGCCCGCTCGATCGGCGCCGCCACCCGGAAGTCGTTCTCGATCTTCATGCTGACAACGGTATCCGCGATCGGGCGGCGGCCCCTAGGGTGAATGACATGTCGGACCCGCATCCTGCGCTTTCGTCGGTCGATTCGGTGACCGCCGCGCTCGCCGAACAGGGGTATTTCGCAGACCGCGGACTTGCCACCACAATCTTTCTCGCGGCGTCGTTGCGGCGGCCTCTCCTGCTCGAAGGCGAAGCCGGCGTGGGGAAGACCGAGGTCGCCAAGGTGCTTGCCGCAATCACGGGCGGCGAACTGATCCGGCTGCAGTGCTATGAGGGAATCGATGCCGGCCAAGCCCTCTACGAGTGGAACTACACCCATCAACTCCTGCATCTTCGCACCGCAGAAGCGACGGGAACTGCGAGCGCCGCCACCGCCGGTGCGCTCGAAGAAGAACTGTTCTCCGACCGCTTCCTCGTCCGTCGGCCGATCCTGCGAGCCATCGACCACCGAAGCAACGTTCCACCCGTCTTGTTGATCGACGAGGTCGACCGCGCCGACGACGAGTTCGAGGCGTTCCTACTCGAGGCATTGTCGGACTTCACCGTCACCGTCCCCGAACTCGGGACGTTTGAGGCCGAGATCCCGCCGATCGTGATCATCACGTCGAACCGGACCCGAGACGTTCACGACGCCCTCAAACGTCGGGCCCTGCACCACTGGGTCGAGCATCCCGACTTCGAGCGCGAGGTGGCAATCCTTCGGGCCAAAGCACCCACCGTGCCCGAGCAGCTCGCAGTGGAGGTGGCCCGAGCCACCGGCGCGATTCGAGAGCTGGGCATGTACAAGCCTCCGGGCGTAGCCGAAACCCTCGATTGGGCCAACGCCGTGCATCTACTCGGCGAAACGACGCTGACCGAAGCGTCAGTTGATGCCACTCTTGGGACCCTGCTGAAGTACCGAGAGGACCAGGAGCGGGTGCGACGCGAGGGCCTCACCAACATCCTCGCTGCAGCGCTGAGCGCTTGAGTCGTGGCGACCGCAACGCCCGATATCGACACCGATCGGCTGGTCGCCGGCTTCGTTCACACACTGCGGCGGGGCGGCCTCGAGATCACCATCAGTCAGAGCGCACTGTTTCGAGAAGCACTTGAGATCGTCGGACTCGCCAACGGTCTCGACGTGTACTGGTCGGGGCGCTCCACCCTGGTGACCAAACAGGAACACGTCGCCATGTACGACGCAATGTTCCTTGCGTTCTTTCACCACAACACGTCGGGCTTTCGGCTGCGGTTCGACGACGTCGTGCAGATGCTCTCCGACTCGTTCGACGGCGAGACCGACGCCGACGAGCACGGGAACGACGATGAGGAACCAGCGCTGCAGTTCTCACGATCCGAACGGCTTCATGACAAGGACTTCGGAGACTTCGAAGACGCCGAGTTAGCCGAGGCCGAACGGGTGATGGCCACGTTGCGTGTCCGGCCCGCCCGCCGCCGCTCCCACCGCCGCCGCCGGGCCCGGCGGGGCAACATCCCCGACCTGCGTCGCACCATTCGCACCGCAATGCGCCGCGCCGGCGAACCGATCGAACTGGCCACCACCAAACCCGGCGAGAAGACACGTCGGCTCGTCCTGCTTCTCGACATCAGTGGGTCGATGGAGCGTTACGCCAGAGTGCTGATCCGCTTCGCCCACACGGCGGTCTCCGGACGCGGTTCCGTAGAGGTCTTCGCCCTCGGAACCCGCCTCACGCGCATCACACGCCAGCTCGCGTCTCGCGATCCCGAGGTGGCCGTGGCAGCTGCGGCCGGGGTAGTAGAGGACTGGTCGGGGGGGACGCGGCTCGGCGATTCGATCGATACCTTCGTGCGCGAGTGGGGTATCCGAGGAATGGCTCGCGGTGCGATCGTCGTCGTGCTCTCCGACGGGTGGGACCGGGGAAACCCGGAAACGATGTCGGCATCAATGGAACGCCTCCACCGTCTCGCTCACAAGGTCATCTGGGTCAACCCGCTCAAGGCAGGCCCGGGCTACGAACCGACCGCGCAGGGGATGGCCGCCGCCCTCCCCCATGTCGACGAGTTCCTCGAGGGTCACTGCCTTCGCTCGGTGACTGCGCTCGCAGAGGCCATCGCAGCCGCCGATACCTGACGGCGCGTTGATTTCAGCGGCTTGCCTTCTCGATCCCATCGAGCGTGATCTCGATGCCGAAACCGGGAGCATCGACCGGCACCACACGGCCCTCGGCGGGGAGCGCCATCCCTGGCGTCGACCGATATGAGTTGGCGAGCATCCGCGCCCCACCGACATACATCTCACCGACAAGGTTCTCTGCCAAAGCAAACGCAAGATGCTGGCCAAACGCATCGTTGACTGCACAGTGAATGGCGAGCTCGAGTCCATGCTGCCGGGCAAGCTCGGCGATGCGGACCGTCGCCGTCGCGCCACCGACCCACAGCGCGTCGGGCTGCAAGACGTCGACTGTGCCGAGCGCGGCGTGGTGGGCAAAGGGGTGCAGCCCGAACCAACGTTCTCCCGCAGCTAGCCGGAGAGAGGTCGCAGCGCGGACCGTTGCGTAGCCGTCGGTGTCGTCGGGGTGCACGACATCTTCGACGAAGCGGAGATCGTAAGGCTCGAGGGAACGGCACAGCGTTGCCGCATGTCCCGCATCCATGACGGCCCACCCATCGACCATCAGGTCGGCGTCGCCGATGCGAGAGCGCGCCCCCTCGACCGCCTCAACTGCGGCGGCAATGCCGGCTGGACCGGGTACCGACCACGGGCACGGAATCTTGAACCGGTCAAACCCGAGGTCAGCGAGCTTCGCCACATCGGACGACGTCGCGTAACACTTGATCGAGTCGTGGGCGGGGCCGCCGAGGAGGTCGTAGACCGGCACGCCCCGCTGCCGCCCGAGCGCGTCGTAGAGCGCGAGGTCGATGGCACTGATCGCATAACTCAGAGCCCCACCGGTGCCGAGGTGTGCCGCACCCACCGTGCTCATGAGGTCCCAGAGTTCACCGATATCGGCCGCTGACTCGACGGTCTCCTGTTCGATCAACGGGCCCAGATAGTCGTTGATCACCGGTACGACCGGCCCACTGTGGGCGGTGAGTCCAAGCCCCCATGTCCCATCGTCGAGGGTGACAACACAGGCGACCTCGCCCCACGGTGGCTCGAACCGCGCGACGGTGCCCCGGCGCGAGCCAGCGCTGACCATCGGGTTCATGTGCGCGGCCTCGACATCCGCTTGCGGGCTTGAGGCACGGCCGAGGGGCGTCGGGTCCCGGACCGCCGCAGCGCGGACCGACGCAACCCTCACCGGATCACGCTCCGCTGGACTGCCAACCGCTGTCGTCGTCAGCCCACGCTGCGGTGAGGACAGGGTCGGCGTACGAGTCGGGGCTCTGCGGAACGTCGATGCCGTCGTAGGCGGCAACCTCGGCACGACCGACAACCATCCAATGGACTTCGTCGGGGCCGTCAGCGAGTCGCAGCGTGCGCTGGCTCGTGTACATCCCGGCAAGGGGCGTCCACTGGCTGACGCCGGTGGCACCGTGCATCTGGATCGCCTGATCGATGATGTTGCAGACCCGTTCGGGCACCATCGCCTTGACCGCAGAGATCCAGACACGAGCTTCCTGGTTGCCGAGCGTGTCCATCGCCTTGGCGGCGCGCAACACCATCATCCGCATCGCTTCGATCTCGGCCCGAGCGCGACCGACGATCTCCATGTTGCCACCGAGACGAACGAGGGGCTTACCGAAGCCTTCACGACTGGCGCCACGCCGGACCATGAGGTCGAGCGCCTTCTCAGCAGCCCCAATGGATCGCATGCAGTGGTGGATACGGCCCGGACCGAGACGCAGTTGGCTGATCTCGAACCCTCGACCTTCGCCGAGCAGCATGTTGCTGGCTGGCACGCGCACGTCGGTGAAACGGATGTGCATGTGACCGTGAGGCGCGTCGTCGTTGCCGAACACGTACATCGGGCCGAGAATTTCGACGCCGGGAGTGTCGATCGGCACGAGGATCTGCGACTGCTTGCGGTGCGGCGGCCCGTCGGGGCTGGTTTGCACCATGCAGATCATGATCTTGCAGCGAGGGTCGCCGGCGCCGGAGATGTAGTACTTCTCGCCGTTGATGACGTACTCGTCACCATCCTTGATCGCCTGGCATCGGATGTTCTTGGCGTCCGACGAGGGCAGACCCGGTTCGGTCATCGCATACGCGGAACGGATCTCGCCCCGAAGCAGCGGCTCGAGCCACTGTTCTTTCTGCTCAGGGGTGCCGACCCGCTCGAGGACCTCCATGTTGCCGGTGTCAGGAGCCGAGCAGTTCAGCGACTCAGAGCCGAGCGGGTACTTGCCGAGCTCGGTGGCCAAGTAGGCGTAGTCGAGATTCGACAGGCCCTGGCCGGAATCCGGAAGGAAGAAGTTCCACAGGCCTTCGGACTTCGCAGCATCCTTTGCTCCTTCGAGCAGTTCGAGCTGGCGATCCGTGTACCCCCAGCGATTGTCGGGGTCCTTCGCCTTGAAGAACTCCTTCTGCATCGGGTCGACGACCCGGTCGAGGAAATCGGTGACTTGTTCGTAGAAGGGGCGCGCCCCCTCAGACATACGCAGATCGAAATCGTCAGGTGAACCCTTGAGTCCGGTGGGCATCGGTCTTCCTCCGTTGGCGAACGGTCGCCATCGTGCCACGCGGGCGGTGCCTCGGCCCAACCTGCAGACAGAACATCCCAGATCGTTCGCGGCAACCGGGTGGGGTCGCGTTTCGGGACAATTCGTTGTCCGGTTCTCGGTCAGGAGTGCCAAGCCGCCCCGCTAAGCTTGCGATCTCCGGGGCTGTAGCTCAGTTGGCTAGAGCACCTGCTTTGCAAGCAGGGGGTCGTCGGTTCGATCCCGACTGGCTCCACCAATTTTATGGTTGTCAGTCATGAGTAACCAAAGCAGGTTATTCATGACTGATCATCAGCATCAGTACTGTTCTTTAAAAATTTGAGAAGTTGTAATAGGCGCGAGACAAGCATCTCTCAATGCTTGTCTCACAATAGAATCGGATTCGTGATGAATCTGATTCGGGTATGTTGCATTTGCGAGAAAACCAGTAGTCAACATATAGCTTTGTATGTCAGGAAACTTGCCTGGTATGCAGGTTTGGCGAAAGTCAGACTGTTTGGGGTTATATGGTCAAGTGACTAAGCGCACACGGTGGATGCCTAGGCAGTAGGAGGCGATGAAGGACGTAGTAATCTGCGATAAGCTTCGGTGAGCTGATAAACTAGCTTTGACCCGGAGATTTCCGAATGGGGAAACCCAATCACCTTTGGTGATTATCTGTACCTGAATACATAGGGTGCAGAGGCGAACCCGGGGAACTGAAACATCTAAGTACCCGGAGGAAAAGAAATCAATTGAGATTCCCCTAGTAGCGGCGAGCGAACGGGGATTAGCCCTAAAATCGATATTGTGTTAGTGGAAGGCTCTGGAAAGTGCCACCATAGAGGGTGATAGGCCCGTACACGAAAACTATATATCGACTATTCGAGTAGGCCGGGACACGTGATATCCTGGTTGAACATGGGGGGACCATCCTCCAAGGCTAAATACTACTAACTGACCGATAGTGAACCAGTACCGTGAGGG
>CAJQPN010000050.1 GCA_905480195.1 uncultured Acidimicrobiales bacterium | reverse complement strand
GCCGACGGCGACGTACCAGGTGGTCGTGTTCGGGTGGATGGCGAGGTCGGCGATGCGGCCACCCATCAGGGCCGGCCCGATCGAGCGGAGGGGGAGTGCAGGGAGAGACACGTCGGTCATGGGGGGACCGTAGCGAACTGGTCGACAGCACCGCTCAGGTGGGGCTCTGGCGCCGATCGTGCTCTGCTCGCCGCCTGACCCGACCTCATCCAGAATGGGCAGCAGTTCCGTAGCCTCCATGTGATGTCTTCGAACTCGACTATTCGCCCGAGAACCCTTGCGAGCCATCCTCCAAGAGCTCGCCCGTTGTCCCGTGCACACCGATGCGTCGCATGACCTTCGACCTTCGCGACCGCGTCGTCGCCGCCACGACCGGCCTCTTCTCCCACGGGCCCCAGCCGCTCGAGCACACCCTCGACTACCTCGGTGATCCGGGGCTGCTCGGCCCATCGTCGATGTCGTGGGAGGTCATCGGCGACTCGACCGCGTTCGTCGGTGGCATTCGGGCGTTGCTCATGCAGACCGCTCATCCCGAAGTGGTCGCCGGGGTCGATCAGCACTCGACCTATCGGGTCGATCCGCTGGGTCGTCTGACGAGAACGTCGGTCTACGTCACCGAAACCACCTACGGCGCCCTTCCCGAGGTCGACGCGGCAGTGGCGACCGTTCGCCGTGCTCACGGGCCGGTACGGGGCCGCTCTGAACGAGATCGTGCCTACTCGGCGGCTACCCCGGGCCTCGCCGCATGGGTCCACAACGTGCTGACCGACTCGTTCCTCGCTGCGTTCGAGGCGTACGGGCCCCGTCCCCTCGCCGACGAGGAGGCCGATCGTTTTGTCGAAGAGCAGTCCCGCATCGGGCACTTGCTCGGCGCCGACCCGCTCCCGACCACAGCTCGAACGCTGCGCGAGTGGATCGTCGAACACCCTGACCTCGACCGAACCGCAGGACAACGCCGCTCTCTTGACTTCCTTCGTAACCCGCCGCTGAGCCTGCCGATCAAGCTCGGCTACCGACTGCTGGCCGACGCTGCCGTTGCCACTATCCCGACGAGGATCGCCGACCTGTCGGATCTGCGCGCACCGTGTCAGGCCGAGCGTGTCGGCCGCCAGGCAGTCGGTGCGTTGCGGTGGGCGCTCGGTTCGTCACCGTCGTGGCACCTTGCGCTCGTCCGATCCGGGGCCGACATCCCCCGTGGGCGCTTCCGGCAGCCGCTGTCACCCGAGGCGAAAGCCGTCCTCAACGCTCGAGCAGTCCGGCCCGACAACGCCGATGAGGTTTCGGCCCCGCAGGAGGAGACATCGTGATGGCTCGTCGAGGTGAGGCCGAACTGGAAGCGGCCGGCGGGCGAGGAGCCATCGCTGCCAACGGCAAGCCCGTGGAGTCGGTGTGGGACTTCCCGCGTCCGCCGAGGGTCGAACAGGTCGACTGGCGAATCCGGATCGTGCACGGCGGCGAGCTTGTGGTCGACGCGCCAACTGCGATGCGAGTACTCGAGACGAGCCAGGCTCCCGCCTACTACGTCGACGAGCAGCACGTTCGGCTCGAGTTCCTGCGCGGCTCTTTTCGGCGCACGCACTGCGAGTGGAAGGGACCGGCGTCGTACGCGGATGTCGTCGTCGGTGACCAGATCGTGTCCGAGGCGTGCTGGACGTACCCGGAGCCGACACCCCGGTTCGCTGACATCGCAGGCCATTGGGGGTTCTACGCCCAAGCGGTCGATGAATGCTGGGTCGACGACGAGCGCGTCAACCCGAACGAGGGTGACTTCTACGGCGGCTGGATCACGACCAACGTGACCGGCCCGTTTAAGGGTGCCGCCGGCACCATGTTCTGGTGACCAGACTTCCTCGACCGGCTGCTGACCGGGCTGGGGTGGAGTTCTGGCTCGAGACGCATCTGGGTCGTCTGTTCGACGGGACGGCTGTTGGTTCGCCGTCTTTTCGGGGCGGCCAGCGGGCCGCCGATGCAGCCCTTGCCCGCTTTGAGGTGGCCGGTTATGCCGCTCGGCGCAACGAGGTTTTGCCGCCGCATCGACGCGGCGCGTCGCGCCTGTCGCCGTACATCCGTCATGGTTTGCTGCGACTCGACGACGTGTGGGACGCAGTCGCCGGTGGGCCTGGCAACGATGTCCGGAAGTTTCGCGACGAACTGCTGTGGCAGGAGTACGCCCGCCATTGGTACGCCCGGCTCGGCCCAGCGACCGCGTCGCCCGTGCGGCGCGCGCCGCGTGAGGTGGCGCCCGGTGACGGGTGGGACCGCACCCTGCCGTGTCTCGACATCGTCGTCGACGAACTCGAAACCGACGGCTGGCTCGTCAATCAGACCCGCATGTGGTTGGCCGGGGACTGGACGGTGCGGTGGGGGCAGGACTGGCGGCGCGGTGAGGATCGGTTCTTCCGTCATCTGCTCGACGGGTCGCGGGCTGCGAACCGGCTCGGTTGGCAGTGGACGACCGGTGTCGGCGCCTCGAAGTCCTATGGGTTCAGCCGCTGGCAGGTCGAAAAACGCGCGCCGGGGCTGTGCCGAGACTGCCCACACCGCGACGCCTGTCCGATCGACGGGTGGCCCGACGAGCCGGTGATGGACCCGGTGCCGGCCCCGGTGGAGATCGACCTGACCGGCCCGCTCGAGCCGATCCAAGTGGGGGAGCCGTCGGCGGTGTGGTTGACCGCAGAATCGCTGGGAGTCGGCGACCCGGCCTCGGCAGCACATCCTGACCTGCCAGTCGTGTTCGTCTTCGACGAGGCCTTGTTGACCCGGCTGCGGCTCGACGCGAAGCGGCTCGTGTTTCTGACCGAGACGCTCGCCGAGCTGGGGGAAGAACGAGACGTCGAGCTGTACCTTGGCGATCCCACCGACGTGTTGGCCGGTCGGCCGGTGGCAGTGACGCATGCACCCGTGCCGGGTTTCGCAACGAGAGCGGCGGCGATCGCCCCGGTGACGGTGTACCCGTGGCCCTGGCTGCGTACCCCTCGCCCCGGGTCGGTGCGGTCGTTCTCGGCCTGGCGCAAGGCGGTCGACCGCCCATGAGCGCCGCAAGCAGCTCAGGACGACCCGCCCGAGGTAGCGGCGAAGTGGGCGACGAGCGTGTGTGCGTGGCGTGCGGGCGCACGATCGCGTGGCGCAAGAAGTGGGCGGCGAACTGGGACGAGGTGCGCTACTGCTCCGATGCGTGCCGGCGACGAACGGTCCGGCCCGTCGATCGAGCTCTCGAGGAGGCGATCGTCGAACTCCTTGCCCGCCGGGCGACGGGAGCGACGATCTGCCCGAGCGAAGCGGCCCGGCTGGTTGCTCCCGACGACTGGCGTCCACTGATGGAACCGGCCCGGCGGGCCGCTCGGCGACTGGTCGCTGCAGGTCAGGTCGAGATCACCCAGGGTGGACGGGTCGTCGACCCCTCCACGGCAAAGGGACCGATCCGGGTGCGGCGGAAATGAGCGACGCCGAGTTCGGGACCGGCATCGACCACGCCGACGACACCGACGCCAACGACCGGGTCCATCACCACGCCTATGTGGGAGACGATTCGGTCGAGTACGGCGACGGTTCGTTCAAGACCCTGTGTGGCCTGCGGATCACGCCCCGCTCCGGTGCAGGCGCGCTGCCGTGTTGCCCGATGTGTGCGCTGGTGATCGGCCGGCCCTGCACCGGCTGACACAGCGACTGGACGACTCCGCTCAGCGGCGACGGACAAGCTCGCCGCCCGGCGGTTGACAGGTCGGGCACCACCACACGTTCCGGCCGTCGGCGTCGGCCGACACGATCTCATCGCCGCAGCGCCGGCACGGATCGCCGTCTCGCTTGTAGGCGTAGAGTCGGTCACCGCGGGTCAGTTCACGGGCGCTCTTCGCACCCATCTCGCCGGGGACGACCGTCACGATCCGTCCCATCCGTTCGCCGTCCTTGAGTGCGGTGACCGATCGATCCCACACGTCGGTGACCGCTGTGTCGTCGAGGGTGCGTGCGACCGTGAGCGGGTGAATGCCGGCCAAAAACAGCAGCTCCGAACGGTAGACGTTGCCGATACCGGCGACGACCTTTTGATCCAGGAGCGCAGCGCCGATCGAGATCGAGCGCCGCCGCAACCGTCGGGCCAACTGCTCGGCCCCGTCGGCTGGGGCAAGGATCGGATCGGGGCCGAGGCGGGCCCGGATTGCGTCTTCGTCGTCGGGGGTGACGAGATCGCAAACGGTCGGGCCGGCCAGATGCAGATGATCGGTGTCGTTCTCGAGCACCAATCGGGCGTTGGGCGAGGGCTCTGGGGCCGGTCGGCTCCGGACCCGAAACTTGCCGAACAGGCCGAGATGCACGTGCAACACGTCACCACTGTCGAACCGGTAAAAGATGTGCTTGCCGAGCGCGTCGATGCCCGACAGGGTCTGGCCGTCGAGAATCTCGGCCCCGGCGGTGAACCGGCCTTGCGGGGAGGTGGCGCACACTTCGGTACCGGCGAACCGGCGCCGCTGGAGCCGAGCAGCCCGATGCAGAACGTGTCCTTCCGGCATCAGACAAACAGCGGTTCAGCGGATGGCACGAGGGTCACGTTGGGGGGTACGGAACCCGCCAAGTTATTGGATTCACCGAGTCGACCCTCCCATTTCCGAACGGTCCGGACCAGTGTCAGATCCCGCCCGCGGAAAGGGCGTTGGCGATGCGGTTGACAACGCGTGCGACCGTACCGTGCTCAACCCCGAAACGAATGACGGCGTCGTCGACCGACTCGAGGACCGACTCGTCGGCTTCGGCCTCAATCCTGTCTGCCAGTGCTTCAAGATGGGCACGATCGTCATCGCTCAAACCGTCGGAGCCTGCAACCGCCTCGCGTAGCTCCGTCAACAGCTCGACCATATCCTTCTCGTTCAT
>CAJQPN010000049.1 GCA_905480195.1 uncultured Acidimicrobiales bacterium | reverse complement strand
GTTCGACGCAGAGTTGGTGATGATCAGCGACACGATGGTGTCGCGGGTCGAGCAAGCTGTCTCCGACTTCGGGTTCACCCACGGCTCGGTCGACTGGAACGATCTCGTCAGCCGCAACGACATCGACGTCGTGTGCATCTGCGCCCCCAACATGTTGCATGAGCCGATCGCGATCGCAGCGGCAGAGGCGGGCAAGCATGTGTTCTGCGAGAAGCCGGTGGGTGGCAAACCCGAGCAGACCGTGCGCATCGAGGCCGCGACCCGCGCCGCCGGCGTCATCACCGGCGTGGGGTACAACTACCGCTGGGCCCCCCTCGTGCGGTACGCCAAGCAGTTGATCGACGCAGGTGAACTCGGCGAGATCACGAACTATCGAGGCCGCTTCTTCTCCATGTACGGGGCCGACCCGATGGGTCTGCTCTCGTGGCGGTTCATGCTCGACGAGGCCGGCCACGGGGTGTCGTCCGACATCCTCAGCCACTCGGTCGACCTCGCCCACATGCTCATCGGCGGGATCGAACGGGTTGTTGGAACCGGCCACATCCAGATCCCGGAACGCCCATTGCCCAAGCCTGGCGGCACCCACTACGACGCTGGCAAGCCGGGTGACCCCACGGGAACGGTCGAGAACGAGGACTATTTCGGCGCCATGTGTGTGTTCGAAAATGGTGCTCGTGGCGTGTTCGAGACGAGCCGTTCCATCGTCGGGCCACAAAGTCAATGCGCGTTCGAGGTGTACGGCACCAAAGGCTCGCTGATGTGGAATCTCGAGACGATGAACGAGCTCCAGTTGTTCCTCACCAAGGACGCCGCCCGCGGCTACACCACCGTCTACTCGGGCGATCGCTATCCGTACCACGGCAACTTCGTGCCCGGCGATGCCAACCCGATCGGCTACGAAGACCTCAAGGTGATCGAGGAGTTCGAGTTCCTGTCGTCGGTGGCCAACGAGCGCCAACACGAGCCAGGATTCGCCGAGGCAATCGATTACGTGAGCGTGCAGGACGCCATGCTGCGTTCGTGGCAGTCCGAGAAGTGGGAGACCGTCGAGCGGCTCAGCCCGCGCGACTGACCTGGAGGTCCTGATGGAAACGATCCGACTGACTACTGCCGAAGCGATCGTCAAGTACCTGATCGCTCAGAAAAGCATGATGGCCGATGGACGCATCGAATCGCTCTTCCCCGGCGTGTTCGCGATCTTCGGCCATGGCAACGTGACCTGCCTGGGTCACGCACTCGAGCAACACCGTGACGAACTCCCCACCTGGCGCGGCCAGAACGAGCAGGGAATGGCGCTTGCAGCCACCGCCTACGCCAAGACGGTACGCCGGCGTCAGATCATGGTCGCGACGTCGTCGGTCGGCCCGGGTGCCACCAACATGGTCACGGCTGCGGGCGTCGCCCACTCCAACCGAATCCCCCTCCTCCTCATCGCAGGTGACACGTTTGTGAGTCGTCTGCCCGATCCTGTCCTGCAACAGGTCGAGCACTTCGGTGAGCCGTCCACGACGGTGAACGACGCCTTCCGTTCGGTCACCCGTTACTGGGATCGAATCATGAAGCCCGAGCAGGTGCTCTCATCGCTGCCGCATGCGGTCCAGACGATGCTCGACCCGGGCGACTGTGGGCCTGCATTCGTTGGACTGCCCCAGGACGTGGCTGCCGAGGCCTACGACTTCCCGGTCCGCTTCTTCGCAGAGCAGGTGCACACGATCGCTCGACCGCGCGCCGATGTGCACCAGCTCGACTCGGCGGCCGCCGCGATCGGAAAAGCCCGGAAACCGTTGATCATCGCCGGGGGTGGGGTGCACTATTCGTTCGCCGAGGCCGAACTTGCAGCCTTCGCCGAAGCGCACAACATCCCGGTGGTCGAGACAGTGGCCGGTAAGGCGTCGCTGCTGGCATCGCACCCGATGTACGCAGGGCCGATCGGCGTGACCGGTTGTGAGGCCGCCAACAATCTCGCAGCCGAGGCAGACCTTGTTGTGGCGGTCGGCACTCGTCTCGAGGATTTCACAACCGGATCGTGGACCGTCTTCAAGAACGAGGACGTGAAGATCATCGGCATCAACGCCGCTCGTTTCGATGCCACCAAGCATCTCGCTCTGCCTGTGGTCGGCGACGCCCGGGAGGCGCTCATCGAGCTCACTGGCCGGTTGCGTGAGTACGCCGCGCCCCAGTCCTGGAGCGACACCGCCTCCGGTGAGGTGTCCCAGTACCACGCATACATCGACAAGATCGCAGCGCCGACTGCGAACCCGGGCGAAGTGCCGAGCTATGCCCAGGTCGTCGGTGTCGTCGACCGCTTGGCCGGGCCCGAAGACTTTGCCCTCGCTGCCGCCGGCGGCTTCCCCGGTGAGGTCAACAATGGATGGCGCCAGAAGGCCCTGAACAGCTTCGACTGCGAGTACGGCTTCTCGTGTATGGGGTACGAGATCTCGGGTGGCTGGGGAGCGGCGATGGCGTTACCCGACAAGGACGTCACCGTCTTCGTCGGCGATGGTTCGTATCTGATGATGAACAGTGACCTCTACAGCTCGGTGCTTTCGGGTCACAAGATGATCGTGATCGTCTGCGACAACGGTGGGTTTGCGGTGATCAATCGGTTGCAGGTCAGCCAGGGCGGCAAGCCGTTCAACAATCTGCTGGCCGACGCCAAGATCGTCGAGGAGGTGCGGGTCGACTTCGCCGCCCACGCGGCTGCGATGGGCTGCATTGCCGAAACGGTCGGGACGATCGATGAGCTCGAAGCTGCGTGGAAGCGGGCCAAGCAGGCAGATCGTACAACCGTGATCGCTCTGCAGACCCACCAGAACTCTTGGACCGAGGGTGGCTCGTGGTGGGAGGTCGGTGTGCCGGAGGTGTCGGCCTACGAAGCCGTTCGCGATGCCCGGGCCGAACTGGACGCAGGCAAGGCCGAACAGCGGGCGGGCTGGTAGCGATGAGTTTCGATGGGCGTGTTGCCCTGATCACCGGTGGATCACAGGGGTTGGGCTACGCCACTGCTGCCTTGCTCAAGGAGAAGGGCGCAGCCGGACTGATGCTCGTCGGTCGCGACCTCGACAAGGGTCTCGCAGCTGCAGCTTCGCTCGCCGGCGACGACTGCCGGGTCGAGTTCGCTTCGGTCGATCTGTCCGACCCCGACGGTCCCGCCGCAGCGGTGGCGGCGACCGACGCAAGCTTCGGTACGATGCACGCGCTCGTGAACTGTGCGGCCGCCACTTTTCGGGGCTCGGTGTGGGACTCCACTGCCCAGATGTGGGATGAGATGCTCGCCCTCAACGTCCGAGCTGCGTGCCTGGTCGCCCAGGAGTCGGCCAAGGTCATGGTTCGCAACGGTGTCGACGGCTCGATCGTGTTCATCGGGTCGGTTGCCCGACACGGAGGTGCGCCGAATTTGTTGCCCTATGCCGCGTCGAAGATGGCGCTCGTCGCTGCCACCCGGAACATGGCGTTCACGCTGATGCGGCACAAGGTACGGGTGAACATGTTGAATCCGGGCTGGATGGATACGCCGGCTGAGGATGTCACTCAGCGCCGTTACGAAGGCGCAACCGACGGCTGGCTCGAACGGGCCGAAGCGCAACAGCCGATGGGCAAGCTGATCAAGCCCGATGAGATCTCCAAGACGATCGTGCATCTGTGTTCACCCGATAGTGGGTTCCTTACCGGTCAAGACATCGACTGGGACCAGACGATTATCGGCGTTGGCCCCGGGGTGCGGCCCGGCCCCGAACTCGGCGAGCTCCCGCCCGAACTGCAGCCATGACGGTTCAGGTCGGAGTGATCGGTGTCGGTGGGATGGGCGCGTGTCATGCCCGCCATATCACCGAACTCGCCGGTGCGGAGCTCGGCTGGATTGCCGATCCTGACGAGGCGACCGGAGCAGCGCTCGGTGCCGATTTCGATTGCGAGTGGATCGCAGATGGCATGGACAAGATCGGGCCGAAGGCTGGTGGAGCAGTCGACTGCGACGCCGTCGTCATCGCATGCCCGGATCGCTTCCACCACCGATACGTGATGGCAGCACTCGAACGAGGTCTTCCGATCTTGGCCGAGAAGCCACTCACCGTCGAACTCCAGGATGCCCGTGAGATCGTCGAAGCCGAGGTGGCGCACGGCCGACGATTTGTCCAGCTCGGCTTCATGCGCGTCTACGACGACCGCCACGTGCAGGTCGCGGCTGCGCTCTCTCGGATCGGTCGGCCGCTCCATATCCGGGCTGTCCATCGCAACACGAACGACGGATCACGCACCGTCGGGCAGATGCTCGTCGAATCGATCATCCATGACATCCACACCGTCCGCTGGTTGTCGGGTCAAGAGATCGTCTCGGTGGCGACCTCGGTGGTGCCCGGTGGTGCTGGAACGCGAATGATCCTTGTGACCTGCCGGCTCGCCGATGGTGCCATCGCCGTGCTCGAGTTCGACGACATCGCGACCGGCTACGAGGTTTCGGTCGAGGTCACCGCCGAACGCGGCAACGTCATCGCAGCAGAACCGCTCCGTGCTGCGGTGCGGACCGACGGCATGGTCACCGGTGAGATCGGGGACGACTGGTTCACTCCGTTCCTCGACACCTACCGGGTGGAGATGCGCGACTTTGTCTCATCGGTCGCGGCGGGCGCATCTTGCGGTCCGTCTGCCTGGGACGGCTACGCAGCACAGGCAGTCGTGGAAGCGGCCACTGCGTCGGCGGTTGCAGACGGTGCTCCGAAAGCCGTCGAGTTGTCGGCCACGCCGTCGTTATACATCTCTGGAAACGAAGGAAGGGCACGTTCATGACAGTCCGTTTCGTGGTTCTCGGCTGTGGCCGCATCGGCACGATGCATGCCGAGTACCTGCACCGACGGGTCGTTGGCGCCGAGGTGGTCGGCGTGTTCGACGTCTCTGCCGAGGCGGCTGCGGCGGTCAGCGCCGATCTGGGTGTGCCTGCTTTGGGGTCGCTTGATGACGCGCTTGCACTCGATGCTGACGCGGTCGCTATCTGTACGAGCACCGACACCCATGTCGACTGCATGATTGCGGCTGCTGAGGCGGGTCGCGCGATCTTCTGCGAGAAGCCGATCAGCCTCGATGTGACCGAGGTCGATCGCGGGCTCGGAGCGGTCGAAGCCGCCAACGTTGCCTTGCATATCGGGTTCAATCGCCGCTTCGATCCGTCGCACCGCTCGGTGGCCGAGGCAGTGGCCCGCGGCGTCATTGGAGACGTCGAGGTCGTCAACATCACGAGCCGCGATCCTGCGCCACCACCTATTTCTTACATCGAGGTGTCGGGTGGGATTTTCAACGACATGGCCATCCACGATTTCGACATGGCCAGATATGTGACTGGTTCTGAGGTCGACTCGGTCTACGCCGTCGGACGGGTTCGAGTCGATCGAGCCATCGGCGAAGCGGGCGACGTCGACACGGCGGTGATCGTGCTCACCCACGAGAACGGAGCGCTCACCACGATCGATATCAGTCGGCGAGCTGTCTACGGCTACGACCAACGGGTCGAAGCCTTCGGTAGTGCCGGCATGGCACAGTCGAACAACCATCACGACGTGAACGCCGTACTGGCCACCGGCGAGGGTTACCGGCAGTCCCCGCTGCAGCATTTCTTTCTTGAGCGATACGCAGCGAGCTATCTCGATCAGTGGGCCGCCTTCGTCGATGCGGTCGCACACGGTACGCCGATGCCGGTCAGCGGATCCGATGGTCGGGCCCCACTCGTGATCGGAATGGCTGCCAAAAAGTCGATGGACGAAGGACGTCCCGTTCGCCTCTCGGAGGTTGATGTATGAGTGACCACCTGATCAAACCTGACCCATCGTCGAAGATCCGAATGGCGATCACGCCGGAATCAGCGGGATGGACCTACCTCAGCTATGCGATCGTGAAGCTCGGTCCGGGCGAAACCCACGAGCAGCTCCTCGCCGACCAGGAGACGGCGATCGTGCCCCTCGAGGGTGAGGGTGCCGTCACCATCGGCGAGATCGAGACGACCCTGAGCCGTACGAGCGTCTTCGACGAAATGCCCCGAGTCGGGTATGCGCCCCCTGGTACGGCGATTTCTGTCACGTGTTCGTCCCATGACGGTTCGAGCTTCGAGTTCGCGATCGGATCGGCGCCAGCCGAGGGCAGGTATCCGGCGCGCATCATCGAGCCGACTGAGATGGCGAGTGAGCTCCGGGGGGGAGGAGCGGCATACCGTCAGGTCAACAATGTGCTCGCACCGCCGATCGATGCCGAGCGGCTGATCCTGTACGAGGTCTATGTGCCCCGCGGATCGTGGTCGGGTTGGCCCCCGCACTGCCATGATGGGTACGACGGCTCGCCGTACCTCGAGGAGACGTACTACTTCCGTCTCGACCCGGCCGACGGCTTCTGCATCCACCGCAACTGGCGCATCGACGAAGCCTTTGATGAAGCGCTCGTCGCCGGCGATCGCGACTGCGCGCTCGTCACCAAGGGGTATCACTCGACCGCAGCTGCTCCCGGCAGTCACATGTTCTTCCTCAACTTCCTCGCCGGCGAACTCGTCGATGGTGAGCGGGTCACGCCTCCGTGTTTCCACGACGCGTACACCTGGATTGAGCAGGACTGGGACAGGTTCGGTTGGGACCTGCCCCGGGTGCGCGCCCGATGAAGCTCGAGTCCCCCTTGGACAACCTCACCAACGAAAAGCGCCGATTCGGGGTGTTCGCCATCGACCACCGCGACTCGTTGCGGGCCTTCGTGCGCCCTGACGCCCCCGACAGCCTTACCGCTGCGGAGATCACGGCGTTGAAAGACCAGATGGTGCGAGCGATCGGGCCCGAGGCCACGGGTGTGATGCTCGAGCCCGAGTACTCGATTCCGCAGCTCATCGAATCCGGTGCTGTGCCCCGTGGTGTTGGGTTCACCGCAGCGCTCGAAGCACAGGGCTACCTCGGTGATCCCGAGAAAGGTCCGACGACGCTGCTCGATGGTTGGTCGGTCGAGCAGGCCAAGGCGAGCGGTGCCTCCTGCGCGAAGCTCTTGTTGCCGTATCGCCCCGATCGCCCGCTCGCTTCCGCCCAGGAGGCAGTCGGGCGCCAGGTGGTCGCGGAGTGCAAGAGGGTCGGCATCCCGATCGTGCTCGAGCCGCTCTTCTACGACCTCGACGATCCCTCGCAACGGCCGAAGCTCGTGCTCGAAACTGCGATGCGCTTTGCTGCGTTGCAACCCGATCTGTTGAAGCTGCCGTTCCCGGTTGATCCGTCAGATCCCGATGAAGACCACTGGTATGGGGCCTGCCGGGCGATCTCGGAGATCGCCACGATGCCGTGGGTGCTGCTGTCGGGTGGGGGTTCCTTCGACGCGTACGCCAAGCAGGTCGAGGTTGCCGTGGCGGCGGGTGGGTCCGGTTTCATGGTTGGCCGGGCGCTCTGGGGCGAAGCGGCTCTCGCCCCGGCCGATGATCGGGTTGCGTTGCTCGCCGACGTGGTGCGACCGCGGATGCAGCGCCTGCGGGCGCTCATCGACTGAGACGTCTGTGACCGATGACCCTGTGACCCGCAGTGCGTATCTGCGCCTTCGAGCGAGACTACCGACAGTGAATCGCCTCAAACTTCCCCGTGTGAGCGGGTTGGTGCAACGAGTCGAGAATCTGGGTGGCATCTCCCGGCAAGGCGTCGTTGCAACCTCGCGCTGGGTCCATGACCATCCGATCCCGACTGCGTCGCAACAGGTCCTCTGGCTCGTCCCAGCCTCCGTGCTGATCGGTGTGGGTGTGGCCTCGCTCGACGCTGCCGGTCTCGGCTTGTCGCCCTTCGATGTCTGGCTCTCGGGCCTCTCGGATATCACGCCGCTGTCGTTCGGGCAGTCGGCCTGGGTCACGTCGGGCCTGCTCTTTGTGATTGCGACTGCTTTCGGCGTTCGCCCGACGAGTCGCAGTGTCTCGTTTATCGCGCTCAACGGCCTCAGTATCGACCTTGCTGGCTCACTCATCGTCGGCCCCGATCCGATCGGTGTACGGATCGCCTTGGCTGCTGGCGGGTGGGTCGTGTTGGTTTGCGGCGTTGCGCTCGTCGTAGCGAAAGGAGCCGCAGGGGGTGCCTTCGAGGCGCTCATGCACGTCGCACAACGTCGTGGACACCGTCCCCTTCTCCTTCGCACATCACTCGAGGTTGGGTTCTTTGTCGCCGGGCTTGCGATCGGCGGTTCGTTCGGGCCGATGACGATTGTCATTGCGTTCGGCATGGGTCCGGCAATCGTGTCCGGTCTTCAGGCGATCGAGGATCACCGGACCGGTCGTGAGATCAGGCTCAGCGGCAGCGGCTCGCCGAAGGCGGGATCGTCGGCGTCTGCATGAGCGCCGTGATCTCCTCGTAGCGCACAGCGAACGAGGCCTGTCGTTCCCGTGACCGTGCATAGATGACTCCCAGGACACTGCCCTTGTCGTTGAATACTGGAGCCCCCGAGTCGCCTCGGGTCGTGGTGCTGTTGATCTCGAAGGCCAGTCGCTGGACCTCGAGTTCGACGAAGATGTCCTCGATCGTGACCCGGAGGAGCCGCCGTACCTCGACTTCGGTCTCGATGAATCGTCCGTCGGGCTCCCAAACGATGAGACGACCAGGTTCTCCTCTGTCGATGGTCCGGGCGACTGAGGCCGGGGTTGGGCCCTCGGGGGCGCTGAGCAGGGCGAGGTCGGAGGCCGGGTCGAACGCCACAAGCTCGACAGGGTGCTCATGACCTGCGACCACGGTGATGGAGGTCGCGCCGGTCACCGTATGAGCGCTGGTGACAACGACCGGCCCGTCCGGGCCGGAGACGACCACACCGGTCCCGAAACGGTCGATTGACTCGCAGCCGGCAGCTCGGACGCCGACGGTGGAGGCGATGCCGGAGTCGGTAGCGGCGCAGCCCGAGAGAACGACGGCGAGGACGGCGATCGCGAGACGGTGCACCCCTGTGACGGTAGGGCACGGGAACCGTCGCGTTTGGCTTGACAGAAAGCTTTCCATAAAGTGTTCTGATGTCGTGTCGCCACCCGACCTCACGACCCTCACCCTGCTGCTCGGCCGGCTCGGCCGCTTGAACGAGCTGTTGGTCAACAGCATCTGTGCCGAACACGGCACGTCAGCAGCAGAACTGCGCGTGCTGCTCTTTCTCACGCAACAGCCGACCGGGGCCGCAAGCCCACGCCACGTCGCCCGGTTCGTCGTCCAGACCACCGGTGGGCTCACCGCCACACTCGGGCGGCTCGAGACGGCCGGTCTCGTCGAGCGCCGCCCCGACCCCAATGACGGTCGGGGCAAGATCGTCTCGATCACCGCTGCCGGCCGAGACCTGCACGACCGTGCGCTCGACTCGATCGTTGCTCGCACCGGCGAGACGATCAGGGGCATCGATCTCACCCAACTCGACCTCGTCGTCCGGTCGTTGGTGGGCTCGTTCGAACGAAGCGTCGGCCTCCCGTCCACTCGCGACTTCGTGGCTGTTCCCACCGAATCCAGGATCACCGCATGACCACCCGCACTCTCGCCCTCACCCCGCTCACCGGACGCCACGCCGCACGGATCGACATGCCCCTCGAGGAGTTGCTCGATCCAACCAACCACCAGGCGCTTCGAGACGCCTTGGTCGATCGCAAGGTGCTTGTCTTGGCGGGGGCCAACCCCACCGTCGATCAGCACATCGCACTCGCCACCGTGTTCGGTGCTCCCGAACCACCCCAGCCCCAGAACCCGCGTCACCCCGAAAACGATTTCGTCTGTGTTTTCGACAGTGACGAGGGCTACAAAGCCGACCGGTGGCACGCGGATGAGACCTTCAACGAGACCCCATCCTCGGGTGCCGTGCTCACAATTCGCATCCTGCCTGAGGTCGGTGGCGACACGCTCTGGCTCGATGCCGAAGCAGCGCACGATGCCTTGTCGAACGGAATGCGCACCCTGCTCTCGAACCGTCGGGCCCGCCATGAAATCGCGCCGGGCGTCGCAGCCGAACACCCGGTGATTCGTCACCACCCGGTGAGCGGTCGACCCTGCCTCTTCGTCAACGAGACGTTCGTTCGGGGAATCGTCAACCTTCCGCCCGTTGAGTCCGAGGCCATTCTCGCAATGTTGTTGAAGCACCTCACCCGGCCTGACTTCGCCTATCGCCACCGCTGGGAAGAAGGTGACGTGGTCATCTGGGACAACCGGAGCACCCAACACATCGCGATGGCAGATTTCATCGGCCGCCGGGTCGTTCACCGGGTCGGCTTCGTCGCCGAACCCTTCGCTGCCTGATCCACCGATTCCCACGGAGATCCAACGATGCCCACACCGCCTCAGAACCCGTACCTCGCCGACTCACAAAATGCGATGGCGCACGGCCGACCCGATCAGCAAGACAATGTGCCGTGGCGGGGTCCCACCGGTCCGACCGAGGCGCTCTGTGCCGACGACATGCAGTACGCCTGGCTCGGCCCCTGCCATTTCGGCGGCTACACGTCGAGTCCGTACCCCGATGGGAGGCGTGTCATCTGGAGCAATGGTCGCCAGACGATCGCAAAGCTCGACTACGACACGCTCGAGGTACTAGCCGAACTCGAACTGCATGCCCCCGAGGGCCGAACGGCAGTCGCCGAACTCGAGGAGAATCTCCGAGGGCTCGACGAGAAAAAGGACTGGGAGGCGGTCGAGCACGCCATCGGATTATCGATGAAGTTCATGACCGGCCTCGACGGGGTGTACGCACTCCTCGACTGCGACAACACCTTCTTCCTCGGTCGCAAGGATCACGCCGTGGCCTACGTCGACGCAGTCCCCGGCGAGCGGGGTTCGGCGATCGTCGAACGTGACCGCTGGAACAAGCCCGACCACATTGAGGGTTTCTTCGTCGGTGTCAACATCACCCACGACGGCTGGCTGTTGATGAGCACCGACCATGGATGGATCGTCGCTCTCAAGCGCGACTTCAGCGACTACCACGCAGTTCAGGTGCGAGGCGGTGCCGAAGAGGCTGCGGAGTACTGCGCAACGAGAGCGGAGGAATTCGGCCACACCGGCTTTGGGTGGATGCGTACCAGTATCTGTGCCGACGACGCCGGCAACATCTTCGTGTCGTCCAACAACCACCATCACAAGGTTGTGTGGACCGGCAAGAAGCTCAGCATCGATGATGCCGATGGGGCCTGGACCATTCCCTACCGCAACGGACGTGGCATGGGCAGCGGTACCACGCCGTCGCTAGTGGGATTCGATGACGGCGAGGACAAGTTCGTCGTCATCGGTGACGGTGACGAAGTTGTGAATATCACCTACATCTGGCGCGAGGAGATCCCTGACGAGTGGGAACAACTCCCCGATGCGCCACACCGCCGGATCGCCGGTATCGGACCGGCCAACATGGGTGATCCGAACCTCAAGGCGATCCAGACCGAACAGTCGATCACCTGCTCCGGCTACGGCGCGATGACGGTCAACAACGAGCCGGCGACGATCCCCGACGGCATCCCACCGCGAGGCGCTCGCATGTTCTGCTTCATGCTCGGCCACGACCCGAAGTACACCCCCCACGGTCTGCACAAGTACGTGTGGGACCCGCAGGCGCGCCGACTCGAAGAAGCCTGGGTCAACAACGAAATCTCCTCGCCCAACTCGGTGCCATTCGTGGCGGAAGGGTCGGGCATCGTCTACACGTGTGGTGCGCGAGACGGGAAATGGACAATCGAGGCGGCCGACTGGGAGACCGGCGAGACACTTTTCCACTACGTGATGGGCGGTTCGAAGTTCAATACGATCGGCGCCGGTGTCACGATCGACGAGGATGGAAGGTTGCTGTTCGGCACGATGTACGGAAAGGCGCGCATCCTGCGAGGTGAGCGCTAGAAGCCGTCTCCACCGACGCACCTATCGAACGCGTTCGGGGTGACCGATCCGACGAGAGTTACGGCAGAATCTGCAGATGATGTCTCCAACGGTGCTGATCGACGAGCGGTCTGTTGTGTTCGACGGCCATGTCATACCTGGCCGGTGGCTGCGCGACCACGGCGACGACCCGGTAAGTCTCAACCCCGAGACCAAACAGCGACTGGTCGACACGTTCGCGATTCCGCGTGACGTCGCGCCGTTGGCTGTGCGGATCGACGGTGGCCGCCTAGACATCGACTGGAGTGACGGCGCCCATACCGGCCATTCGATCTCGACGCTCAAGCGTCTCGTGACGACACGCCGTGCGCCAGAGGTCCGTCCCACTGCTGGGTTTCGCATCGAGGGTGATCTCGACTTGTGGTCGTCAGCTCCCGGAGTGTCGTGGTTCGACCTTGCGTGTCTCGATGACGACGAGACGTGGCAGCCAGCGATCGAGCACTTGTACCGCTATGGGTGGGTCGCCTTCGACGGTGCCGAGCTCGGCGAAGCGGCCTCTGCTCGGCTCGCTGCCCGCATCGGCTACCCGCGGGCGTGCATTTTCGGCACGCTCTGGAACATGAACTCTGGCTCGTTCGAACACGCCGACTCCGCGTACGAGAGCGGCAACCTCGACGTGCACACCGATGGGACCTACAGCCACGATGCGCCGGGCACGATCATCTTCGCCCAACAACTCAAGACGGGGGAGGGCGGCGACTCTGTGCTGGTCGACGGATTCGCTGCGGCCCACGATTTTCAGGTAGCCGAACCCGAAGCTGCCGATCTACTCACCCGCTACTCGGTCCGAGCGCATTACATCGAGCCCGGCGTGCATCTTGTCGCCGAGCGTCCGCCGCTGCGGGTGAACGAACACGGGGTCTTGAAGCAGGTGTCGTTCAACAACTACGACCGATCACCGCTCCTTCCGGCCGCCGATGTGGTTGACGACGTGATCGAGGCGTACAACGCCTTCCGGGCCGTTTTCTCGAACCCTGATCGAGCGCTCTACCACGAGTGGGCGCCGGGCCGGATGCTCGTCTTCGACAACTGGCGGTGCTTCCACGGACGCACCGGGTTCACCGGTGAACGGCACTTCAAGGGTTGCTACACCAATCACGAAGATCTCGAGAGCGCGTACCGTCTGGCCGGGCTCACCCCTTTGGTGCTTTAGCTGACGAGCGCTCGCAGTGCACCAGCCACCGGGGCAACGTCGGCCCCGCTCACGTCGAGGTGGGTGACAACCCGGGACTGGGCGCGACCGTGGCCCGCGTCGCTCCAGAGCATCTTCACGCCTGCGGCTTCCATGCCGCCCATGAGTTCGTTCGGGTCCCCTCGAACGGACAAGAAGAGCATGTTGGTGTTGTGCGCAGTGATCGTCACACCGTCGATCTCGGCAAATGCCGATGCGAAGGCGGCGGCGGTGGCGTGGTCGTCGGCGAGGCGTTCGATGTTGTGCTCCATTGCGTAGATGCCTGCGGCAGCGACCATACCGACCTGGCGAAGCCCACCGCCGAGCATCTTTCGCCACTTCCGGGCCTCGGCGATCAAGTCGGTCGGGCCGGACAAGACGGAACCCATCGGCGTCCCGAGCCCCTTCGACAGGCACAAGCTGACGGTGTCGAAGTCCTGTGTCAGTTCGGCACCGTCGATACCAAGCGACACGGCGGCGTTCCACATGCGAGCGCCGTCGAGGTGGGTTCGAAGGCCGTGATCGCGGGCGACCGACGTGGCTTCGCGCATGCGCTCGACGGACAACACCTTCCCGTCCTTGGTGTTTTCGACGCAGAAGACCCTGCTGCGGGCGAAGTGCGGGTCGTCGGGTTTGACCGCGCTCGCGATCTTGGAGGGGTCGGGCAGGCCGTCCTCAAGCATCGGGATCGGCTGCGGCTGGATGCTGCCGAGCACGGCGGCCCCACCCGCCTCCCAGCGGTAGCAGTGGGCCATGTCGCCGGCAATGTATTCGTCGCCTCGACCGCAATGGGCGAGAAGGCCGACCAGATTCGACTGGGTGCCACTTGTGACAAACACCGCCGCATCCTTCCCGAGTCGCTCCGCCACCATCGCCTCGAGGCGGTGGACGGTCGGATCGTCATTGAAGACGTCGTCGCCGACGGGGGCATCAACCATCGCCTGCTTCATGGCAGCGGATGGACGGGTGACGGTGTCAGAGCGGAGATCGATCACAAGAGGAGACTACGCCGGGTCGATCTTGGAATCCGAAGCCCGCAGCGCGAAATCGGTCTCAGGCCCGGCGGGCGACGAGGTGGGCCTCGTGCCGGCCGTTCGAACGCCACGCTTGCGAGTGGTGAATGATTTCGAGGTCGGGGACTCGTTCTGTGAGCTCGCCCGGCCTCACGAGAAATGGGGCGCTCGGGCGGTCGTTTCGCTCGAGGTTCGTCTCGGTGGCGATGATCGCAGCAAGCAGACCGCCAGGGGTGAGGCGTTCGCTGAGTGAGGCAAAGAGATCACGCTGGAGGTAGTTCGCCATGGTGATCACATCCCACGGTCCGTCAGGAAGCGGTTCGGTCTCGAGGTCGATCTCGATCGTGGAAATGACCAGATCTTCGGCGAGGCAACGCTGCCGAGCCTGGATCAGGCCAACATCGCTCACATCGGCCACCGTGACCGCGAGCCCTCTGCGAGCAAAGAGGAGGGAGTCTCGCGAGCCCCCGCCGGCGACGTCGAGCAACGTCCCCACCGTCGGTAGCCACGGCTCGATCAACTCGACGAGGGCGGAGCGGTTCCCTGATCCCCGCCCTGCTTCAGCCCACTTGTCGTTCCAGCGTTTGCGGTCGCCTACGGCCATGATGGTGGCGGTCAGGCGCCTTCAGACTCATGTTCAAGCTCGACCGTGACCGTGAGTTCGCCGTCGCTCTCGGTCGATGCCCCTACCGCCTTGATGACACCCGCAGCCATGACGTCGTCGATGACCGCATCGAGCAGCGCCAGCTGGTTGGTCGGGCCTGAGAAGCTCGCCGACAGGACCGCAGTGCGGAGCTTGCGCTTTGCTTCACTTTTCTCGCGACGCACGATCACGAGTGCGTTGGTGGCGACGTCAGATGCCGCCGCCCCAAGCCCCCCGGCTGGGGCCCGCAGTTCGGTTGTGGAGGGCCAGGCCGAGGTGTGGATCGAACCCTCATGCCACCAACTCCACACTTCCTCGGTGACGAAGGGCAGGAACGGGGCGAACAGGCGCTGCAGCGTCGAGAGCGCCATCCGCAGTGCGTGGTGTGCCGATGCAGCCCGATCGGGACCGTATTCGCCATAGGCCCGGGCCTTGACCAACTCCATGTAGTTGTCCGTAAACCACCAGAAGAACGTTTCGGTGCGTTCCAGCGAGCGGGCGTAGTCGAACGCGTCGAATGTGGTGGTGGCGTCATCGACGAGGTCGGCGAGTCGGTCGAGCATCGAGCGGTCGAGTGTGTCGATGACGAACGATGGGTCGATGGGCGCACTGGTGTCACCGAACGCGAGGACGAACTTCGACGCGTTGAGCAGCTTGATCCCCAAGCGCCGGCCGATCTTCATCTGGCCTTCGTCGAATGCGGTATCGGTTCCGGGCCGGCCTGAAGATGCCCAGTAACGAACTGCGTCCGAGCCGTACTGTGCAAGCAACTCGGTCGGAACGACGACGTTTCCTTTCGACTTCGACATCTTCTTGCGGTCGGGATCGAGGATCCAGCCACTGAGGGCGCAGTTCTTCCACGGAACGGTGTCGGCGTCGAAGTGGGCCCGAACGACGGTGGAGAACAGCCACGTTCGGATGATGTCGTGGGCCTGGGGCCGGACGTCCATGGGGAACGTCTTGGCGAAGAGATTGTCATCGGTTCGCCAACCGCAGGCGATCTGGGGTGTGAGCGACGATGTGGCCCAGGTGTCCATGACGTCGGGGTCACCGACGAAGCCTCCGGGTTGTCCTCGCTGGGATTCGTCGAAACCGCCAGGGACATCGGTCGAGGG
>CAJQPN010000048.1 GCA_905480195.1 uncultured Acidimicrobiales bacterium | reverse complement strand
GTCGCTGTCGGAGTCGGAGTCGTCGTCGCTGTCGGAGGCGACGGTGTCATCGTCGGTGGAGTCGTCGTCGTTGACGTCTGCACTGTCGTCGATTTCGAGCGCCTCATCCTCTACGAACTCGGTCTCGACCACCGAGTCGTTGTCGAACGGGGTGTCGATCACGCCGGTTGCCGTGGCCCCTCCGACGGACGCAGCAGCGACGGATGCACCGATACAGATCTTGCCGATCGCAGTACCGGCGAAAGCAGAAACAGATTTGAACACGGGATGTCTCCTGGGGGATTCGGGCTCCACGTTCAACGCAACGACTCGGGGCAGGTCAGTGCCGGTGCCCTCGAAGCTGCTGGTGCCGGCTCCGACAAACTCGCCCAGTGCTCCGGTGACAACCGGGGGATCGATCGCCTCGAAGGCTGAGCGAATGTCACCGAGCGTGTCACCGAGTTGCGGGTCGCCGGATGTGATGCCCGAGAGCATCGCCTCGGCAGCGTCGTCGGTGAAGTCGTGGTGGGTCATGTCAGCCGGGGAAACGTCGTCATCGTGCATCAGGAGACCACCTCTCCGGGATTTTCTCGTCGGAGTCGTTCGAGGGCTCGGGCCTGGAGTCGCTTCACGGCTGTGACCGGGCGCCCGACGATGTCAGCCGTCTCTTCGAGTGAGAGACCGCTCACAAGTCGGAGCACCACGACCTCTTGCTGCGCGTCGGTCAGCGCCTCGAGCATCGTCGCCACTCGTTCGGAGGCGAGTCCGGAGAGCGCCAGCACCTCTGCGCTCGGAGCAGGTCGATCCTCGGGCGTGTCCCTGCCGGCGATCGGAGGTCGGCGTTGTTCGGCACGGTGCTGGTCGATCAAGCGGTTCCGGGCGATCGCGAACACCCAAGAGCGAAACGCCCGAGCGTCACCTTCGAAGCTGGCAAGCTGGCGAAAGGCGCTCAGGAAGGCGTCGTTGGTAACGGCATCGGGGTCGCGGGCGGCGCGACCGACGGCGAATCGCTTGACCTCCGGGCCGAGCCACTCGAAGAGCGCGGTGAAGCCGTGCGATCCGCCGTCGCGGGCATCGCGAAGCCAGCGGTCGAACTTGAAGTGGTCCGGAGTGGGTGCCTGCACGTGATCCTGCGTCGTCTCCATGCACCATCGGAAACGGTGCGACCGGTCAGAAGGAGACCGGCACACTGACATTTTCTCACAAACCACTTACTGGACGATCGTTCAGCCAAACCGTACAGTAACTGAACAATCGTCCAGCCCGGCGCGTCCGGCCCGTCCGAAACGAGCTGCGATGGCGACCGCTGCACCTTGCGCACCCGATACCGAGCCATCGACGCCCCCAAGTGAGATGAACGCAACGGTCGCCACGTTGCTGGTGGTACTCACGTCGATCCTCATGGGGTCGGTCCCGGTGTTTGCGCGTGAACTCACCGACGCAGGCCTCAGCGCTGTCTCGGTCAGCTTCTACCGGAACCTGTTGGGAACAGTCGTCCTTGTCGGATTACTCCGGTTCTCACGGCCAAAGCGCCGAGCCACCTTTTGGGCGCTGGCCGCAGGACTGTTCATGGGGCTTGGCTGGACCGCCTACGTCCGAGCGGTCGAGGTCGTGCCCGTCTCGACCGCCGGTGTCATCTACATGAGCTACCCGCTCTTCGCGATCGTGCTCGCGTGGGCGCTGTTCGGGCAGCAGGCGACCACCCGATCGCTGTTCAGTGGTGTCGTCGTGTTGGCTGCGTCGTTCGTTGCGCTCGGAGCCGAGCTCGATGGTGACGACAGCGAGATCCTCCTTGTCGCGTTCGCCGCTCCGGTCTCGTTCGGCTTTGCCGTCGCCGTTCTCACCGAGCGTCTGAGTTCACTCCGACCGATCGAACGTGTCGCTCCGATCGCCTTCGGTTCGACCGTCGGGCTGCTGCCGCTCATGGCCACGCAAACATGGGACGAGTCGATCCCGGGCGACCTCCGAACGTGGGGGCTTGCCATCGGGATCGCATTGTTCACCGCGATCGGACCGCAATGGATCTACTCGTCGGCCGCGCCGAACGTCGGACCGGCCCGGGCAGCCGTCGCAGGGTCGGCGGAGCTACCGATGATGTTCCTCGTCGGCTACCTCTGGTTCGACGAAGCGCTCACCCCCGAGCAGGGAATCGCCGGGATCATGGTCCTCTGCGCAATCCTGCTCGTACCGGCCCGCCAATCACCGGGGCTGACGATCGTGCGCCGCCACCGTCGGCTCATACCCGGCCGGTTCTACTCATCGGGCTGAGCTAGCCCAGCAACCCCATGGGGTTGGGGTTGCGATTCTCCATGATCGATTCGTGCTTGTCCTGGAGCGCAAGTACGAACTCAGGGTGGGTGAAGATCCAGAACCGATCGCTTTCCACCGCCTCGTGCACCATGTCCGCAACCGCATCGGGATCGAGCCCACCGTCGAGCGCGTCGACGACGAACTGCCATGCAGCCTCCTGGTCAGCGGTGGGCTCGTAGAGGGAAGGCGGTGAAGCCGTCTCTGGTCCGTTGCGCTCGGAAGTCGCGATGGCGGTGCGAACCCAGCCGGGACATAAACACGACACACCGATGCCGGTGCCCTCGCGGTGCATCTGGTTGTAGAGGCCTTGAGTGATACCGACGACGGCCCACTTGCTGGCGGTGTAGGCGGAGTGTCCGGGCATGTGGCCCGCCATCGAGGCGGTATTGACAACGTGGCCTTCGCCCTGCTCGATCATCCGGGGAAGGAAGGCCCGGTGCCCGTGGATGACGCCCCACAGGTTCACCCCGAGTACCCACTCCCAGTTGGCGGTGTTGATCAACTCCGGTCCTCCCTTCATGCCGCCGACCCCTGCGTTGTTGCACAGGAGGTGCACGCCGCCGAATTCACCGAACGAGCGATCGGCCAACTCGTCGACCGCGACGCCGTCTGCGACATCGGCGACGTGCCCGAGCACCGTGGTGCCGTGAGCGCTCACCTCGGCAACGGCCTCGTCCAGACGCGGCGCCTCGATGTCGCTCATCACGATGTTCATGCCGGCCCTGGCGAACCGGTTGGCGAACGACCGGCCCATGCCGCTTGCGGCTCCGGTGATGACGACGGTCTTTCCGATGAGATCCTTCACGGCTTGGACCGTAGTCCGCAGGGCGAACCGGTCGTTACTGCGCACTGCGAGCAGCGGTGGAGGCGCAACGCGTAAAGACCGCCGCCTTTGGCCGCCGACGTGCGTGAGTCGCACACCTTTTGGCCGGACGACGTCAGGTGTGTGCCACACTCCCGGCATGAACACGGATCGCTACGACGTCGCTGTCATCGGTCGGGGGATGATCGGGGGAGCGGCCGGTCGGCACCTGACCGAAGCCGGTTTTCGCACGGCGTTGATCGGCCCCGGCGAGCCCGCTGACCGACGACGCAGTCAGGGGCCGTTCTGTTCACACCCCGACGAAGGCCGGATCACCCGCATCGCCGCCCGCACCCAGACCTGGTCAGATGTGGCAGCCGCCTCGATCGAGCGGTACGCCGACATCGCTGCCCGATCCGGTATCTCGTTCCACACGCCGTGTGGCTTCATCGCTGCGTACCCCGACGCGCCAGACTGGGTGACCCGAGCAGCGAAGTACGGCAGTGACGCCCGCCTCGTCGACGCCGAGTGGGTTCGCGAAACGACCGGTATCTCGATCACGAATGGGTTGGGCTTGGTCGCCGAAGGCGCCCCGGCTGGCTACATCAACCCGCGCCGTCTCGTCGCCGCCCAGACCCAGCTCGCGATGCTCGGCGGGGCCGACGTCCTCGACGCTGCAGTGACCGAGGTTTGTCGACACCATGGAGGATTCGAGCTCAACGGGTCGTTCGGGTCGGTCACCGCCGATCGGATCCTGGTTGCGACGGGCGCCTTCGGATCCGACCTGTTCGACTGGAGACTCGACGTTGAACGACGAGCCCGTACGACCGTGATGGCTCGCCTCGCTGATGACGGCAGGATTCCCTGCCTGATCCTCGATCAACCGCCCGACAATCGGGTGTGGGAGATCTACTGGGTTCCGCCTGTGCGTTACGCCGACGGTTCCGTGCGAATCAAGATCGGCGGCAACCGCACGGACACCATGCTCCTTGCGCCCCACGAGCTGATCGATTGGTTTCACAGCGACGGCGACCCGGTCGAGATCGAATCGCTCACCGAGAACCTGTTTTCGCTGCTGCCCGATGCACCGCTCGGTGACATCGTTACTGCGCCCTGCGTCATCACCGGAACCCCCACCGGTGCGCCCTACATCGGGTGGGTCGACGAGGGGGTAGCGGTGGCGATCGCCGGGAACGGGTCAGCGGCCAAGTCGAGCGACGAACTTGGCCGCCTCGGCGCAACGCTTTTTTCCGACGCTGGTTGGGATTCGCCCATCGATCCGGCGACTTTCACGCCGCGACTCCTCTGACATCTCCCCTGACCCGGGCCGCTCGGTGACCCAGCGTTCCCACCAGGCCTGAACCCGTGACGCCCAAGGCGCTGATCGGCGGCGAGTGGATCGATACCGCAACAAGCGCGAGCTTCGAGCACTGAAGCGCTCGAGGTCAGCGGGGGAGCTCGAGGCAGACGCGTGTCCGAATCTGTCTTGTCGAACCTGGCATGCTCGGTTCGTGCCCGTCGAAGCCGTCGCCACCACCGGTATCTACTGCCGGCCTGAGTGCAGTGCCGCTCCGCTGCCGCGCAACACAGCTTCGTTCGCTAGTCCGATCGCCGCCGAGGCTGCTGGCTACCGACCCTGTCTGCGGTGTCGGCCCGATCGACACCTCCGCTCCGTTGAGATCAGTGGGGCGCCACCCACCATCCAGGGTGCCGTGGCACTTATTGCATCCGGATTTCTCGACCGCTTCGACGAAGCGGCCCTCGCTGATCGGGTCGGCTACTCCACTCGTCAACTCCGCCGGTTGTTCGAGCGACACGTCGGCGCGACGCCCCACGTCGTCGCAAGGAGCCGTCGCGCACACTTCGCTCGGCGTCTCCTCGACGAAACCGATTTGTCGATGACTGCAATTGCCTCGGCTTCGGGGTTCGGATCGGTGCGCCAGATGACTCGCATTGTCGTGCAGACCTTCCGGTCGACGCCAAGCGAGCTGCGAGCGAAGCGTCGCACGAGCGATGTCTTGGTGGCCGACGGCGGTCTTCGACTCCGAATCCCCACCGGCTCGCTCCTCGACGTCGAGCAGATCACTGGTCACCTTCAGCCCCGGCTCAGTCCAGGGGTCGAGGCGCTCGACGGGGCCGTGTACCGCCGCACGATCGTGATGTGTGGTCACCCCGGGGTGATCGAGATCGACCTGGCGGTCGCTCCGGATGCAGTGGAACTGGTGGCCCATCTCCCGACCTTCGATTCGATAATCGACGAAGTCGCTCGAGTTCGGCACATGTTCGGCTTCGAGGAGGATCTCGAGGCGGCGCGCGGAGTGCTGGTGAACGATCCAGCCCTGGGCCGACTCGTTCGGCGCCACCCAAACTTGCGGGTCATCGGTGGCTGGGACCGGTTCGAGACGGCCGTTCGGGTGATCGTTGGACAGCAGGTGAGTGTCGCCGGAGCCACAACCGTGACGGGAGGTCTGATCAAACGCTACGGCAGTCCGTTGTCGGCCCCTGCGCTCGGCCTGACCCACCTCTTCCCCACGCCCGAGCAACTTGCGCCTCTGGTGGCCGGTGGACGTGACGAAGGAATGCCTCACCGTCGTGCCCGGACCATCGGTGAACTCGCCAACGCTGTGCTCGACGGACGCGTCGATCTCTACGAGGCCGACCCGACCGAACTCCGAGATCAACTCGTTGCACTGCCCGGGATCGGCCCGTGGACGGCTGACGTCGTCACGATGCGAGCGACCCGCGACCCCGACGTCTTCCCGGCGGGAGACCTCGGTATCCGTCGGGCCATGACCCTTCTCGACGGCACGACCGAGCTTGCTTCCGAAGACGACTGCAGGGCCCGAGCCGACGCCTGGCGGCCCTACCGGTCGCTCGCTGCGCAACATTTGTGGCAAAGCCTTCGTAGCGTCCAGCCTTTGACCGAGGAGAACCACCGATGAGCGGAACGCTTCGCCAGTGCTTCGTTGAGTCGCCGATTGGCGAGTTGACCCTGATCGCCAGCGAGGTTGGTCTTCGACGTATCTCTTGGCCCAACGACTGTGTCGCCGAGGGTGAACACATCATGTTCGACGAAGCGCACCCGATCTTGGCAGCTGCGTCCAAGCAGCTCCAGGAGTACTTCGCTGGTGATCGACGAGACTTCACTATTCCCCTCGATCTCGAGGGCACCGACTTCCAGCGAGCGGCCTGGCTCGCCCTTGCTGACGTTCCATACGGCGAGACAGCCTCGTACGGGGAGCAGGCCGAACGTATCGGTCGACCTCGCGCATCGCGGGCTGTCGGCGCTGCGAACGGCAAGAACCCCGTACCGATCGTGCTTCCGTGCCACCGCATCGTGGGCGCAGACGGCTCGCTCACCGGGTTCGCCGGCGGCCTCGAGATGAAAGAGAGGCTGCTCGCCCATGAGCGGGCCCAACAATCGCTCGACATCTGACTGCGGGTCTACGCTTTCGGTATGGCGCAGCGCTTCGACCAGTACTCCGAGATTTCCTACGGAGAAGGAACCGATCGACCGCCCGGTCCCGCCGAGCAGCGCGCCCTATGGAAGTGGGAGGCCGCGATCGGGTACCGCATGTTCGCCGCCCTCCGCTGGGGTCAACTCGGCGATGGGCACATCACCTTTCGTGACCCCGAACGTCGTGACCACTTTTGGATGCTGTCGTACGGCGTGCCCTTCCGAGCTGCGACCGTCCACGATTTGATTCTCATTGCACCCGACGGTTCGGTCGCTGACGGCCCGCCTCACGCCACTGCAAACACCGCCGGTTACAACATCCACATGCCGCTGCTCGAGGTCCGTCAAGACATCAACTCGGCGGCACACACCCACACTGCGTTCGGTACGCCTTGGTCGGCGAACGTCGAACCGTTCCGGGCGATCAGCCAGGAGTCATGCTCCTTCGTCTTCAACCAGGCGATCTATGACGGCGAAGACCTCGAGGTCGACACGACCGATGGCGGCTACCGCATCGCCGAAGCGATGGGAACCAACACCCTCGTGATCCTGCGAAACCACGGCCTCCTCACCGGCGGCCTGTCACCCGCCGAGTCCGTCGGCTGGTTCGTGCTCGCCGAACGCGTCGCCGAGGTCCACGTGAAAGCACCCGATGGCAAGGCGATCTCCGACGAGATGGCCAAGCACATCGCCCAGAGCTTCGAAGACCCGGCGATGGGATGGCGAACGTGGCAATGGCTGGCCCGCGACCTCGTTCCCGACCCGTCGGTAGTCCTCTGATCGAGAAGCAGCGCGAGGTGACATCGCCGGTGTTCAAGCCGTCGGGACACGCGACGGCGGGTGATCAGTCGCCTTGCGACACCTTCTGGCGGCGACGGTGATCGCGCAGGATCGCCTCGGTGTAGCCGTTCTTTTGGACTCGCCCATGCAAGACGAGCGCGACCGCGGCCTGGAATGGGATCGAGGCCTCGTAGTCGGGAGCCATCGGCTCGTAGGCATCGTCGTCGGCGTTCTGGCCATCGACGGCGAGAGCCATACGCTGCATCGCTTCTCGAACGCGTGCCTCGTCGACGAGGCCGTGGTGCAGCCAGTTCGCGACGTGCTGCGAAGAGATGCGCAACGTCGCAAGGTCTTCCATCAGTCCGACATCGTCGATGTCGGGCACCGTTGAACAGCCAACCCCTTGCCCCACCCAGCGAACGACGTAACCGAGGATCGACTGGCAGTTGTTGTCGAGCTCGGTCTGGATCTCGCCTTCAGTGAGCGTGCCGGACAGCAGCGGGATCGTGGTGAGGTCGTCGACTGAACGGGGTGCTCGGCGGTGAATCTCTTCTTGGCGTGCAGCCACGTTGGTGTCGAAGTAGTGGGTGGAGTGCAGGGTTGCAGCCGTGGGCGACGGGACCCAGGCGCAGGTAGCTCCGGATTGCGGATGCCCGGCTTTGGTGGCGAGCATCTCGGCCATCTCCGAGGGCTTGGCCCACATACCTTTGCCGATCTGGGCCCGGTTCTGCATGCCGGCCGCGAGGCCGGTGTCGACGTTTGCGTCCTCGTAGGCGAGGAGCCAAGTCGCACTCTTCATGTCGCCCTTCTTGCGCATCGGGCCGGCCTCCATGTCGGTGTGGATCTCGTCGCCGGTGCGGTCGAGGAAGCCGGTGTTGATAAAAACGACCCGCTCGCGAGCCTGGTCGATGGCGGCCGCGAGGTTGAGCGAGGTGCGGCGTTCCTCGTCCATGATGCCCATTTTCAGCGTGTTGGGGTCGAGCCCGAGCGAAGCCTCGACCCGGCCGAACAGTTCGACAGCCCACGCAACTTCGTCGGCGCCATGCATCTTCGGTTTCACGATGTAGATCGAGCCGGCGCGGCTGTTGCAGAACTCGCCGTTGCCGAGCAGATCGTGTTTGCCGGCGAGTGCCGTGACGAAGCAATCCAGAATCGTCTCGTAGATCGGCTCACCGTTCATCGTCACCGCGTCGGTCGTGAGGTGATGCCCGACGTTTCGAACGAGCATGCACGCGCGGCCCGGCAACACGAGTTCGGATCCGTCGGATGCGGTGTAGACGCGATCTCGGTTGAGTCGACGCTCCATCGTCTCGTGACCCTTCTGGAAGGTCGAGACAAGATCACCCTTCATCAGGCCGAGCCAGTTGCCGTAGACGACGACCTTGTCATCGGCGTCGACTGCGCTCACGGAGTCTTCGCAGTCCATGATCGACGAAACTGCCGACTCGAGATCAATGTCGGCGACGCCAGCGCCGTCGTCCTTGCCGATGTTGTCAGTTCGATCGATGCGGATATCGGCGTGGAGGCCGTGCTTTCGGAGCAAGACATTGGTTGGCGCTGCGGCGTCACCGGCATAGCCAGCGAACTGGCCACGATCGGCAAGCACCGTGGCGGTCTCGCCGAGAGACACCTGCAATGCACCGCCGACGACGGCGTAGCCCGTCGCGTCTGCGTGGCTGCCATCGGCGAGGGGAGCGAGCGAATCGAGGAACGCTCGCCCCCAGGCGATGACCTTCTTCCCGCGAGCCGGGTTGTACCCATCGTCCGCCCCGGCTCCGCCCTCATTGGAGATGACGTCCGTGCCGTACAGCGCGTCGTACAGCGAGCCCCAGCGGGCGTTCGCCGCATTGAGGGCGTAGCGGGCGTTGTCGAGTGGAACCACCAGTTGCGCGCCAGCGGTGCCGGCGATCTCCGTGTCGACCTTGCTGGTTGCGATGGCGACGTCGGCGGGAGCGTCTTCGAGGTAACCGATCTCACGAAGAAATCTCAGGTAGTCGACGTGGTCGTGGCTCCCCCTGTTTGCAACGAGGTAGGCGTCGATCTGGTCCTGCAACTCGTCGCGTCGGGCGAGAAGCACTGCATTTCGAGGGCCCATGTCGACGAATACGGTCTCGAGAGCGGCCCAGAAGTCAGCTGCGGGGATACCGGAGCCGGGCGTGAGCGACGTCTCGACGAAGTCGTGGAGCGGCTGAGCGATCTCGAGGGAACCGATGCGAACCATACGGGCGATGTTAACGACCGTTTACGCCGCTCACGGTATTGTTCGGTATGACCACGCTCGCTGAATACCGCAGCCTCTTCGACCTCACCGGCCGACGCGCCGCCGTCATTGGGGCCGGTTCCGGCCTCGGGGAGGCGAGCGCACTGGCCCTTGCCGCGCATGGTGCAGCCGTCACGTGTGCCGATCTCGACGCCACCGCCGCTCAGTGCACCGCAGACGCGATCGTTTCCGAGAGCGGTTCGGCAGATGCGATGGCCGTCGACATCAGGGACGCTGAATCCGTCGACGCCCTCTTTGAGTCCAGTCGCTTCGACGCCGCGGTGATCACGCCTTCAATCAACGTCCGGAAGCAACTGCTCGACATGAGCGAGGACGAGTTCTCGCGAGTCGTCGATCTCAACCTTCGGGGCACCTTCACTGCGATGCGTTCGGCGGGACGGTCGATGGCCGCACAGGGCGGCGGATCGATCATCGTGTTCAGTTCGGTGCGCTCACAGGTCGTCGAACCGGGGCAGGGGGTCTATGCCGCCACCAAGGCCGGTGCGGTGGCACTCGTGAAGACGCTGGCCGCTGAGCTCGCCTCGCAGAACGTCCGGGTCAACGCTGTCTGTCCTGGGGTCGTCGAGACCCCCCTCACCGAACAGATCAAAGCCGATCCAGAGTGGTACCAGGCCTATGCCGATATCAGTGCTTTGGGCCGTTGGAGCCAACCCGAGGAACAGGCCGGCGCAGTCGTGTATCTCGCCTCGCGCGCCAGTTCCTTCGTGACCGGCTCGACACTGTTCGTCGACGGGGGCTGGCTCGCGGTCGACGGCCGCTACACGCCACCCCTCTAGCGGTCGAGTCCGGCCCCGAGGAAGTTGACTGCCGCCTGGGCGAACACCTCGGTGTAGCGGATGATCTCTTCGATCTCGACGAACTCGTCGACTTGATGGGCGATCCATTTGCCGCCAGGACCGTAGACGACGCTGTCGAGGCCACCGTCACGCCACAGGATCGTGCCGTCGGTGCTCCCGGGAACGCCGCCGTAGACGGGTACTTCCCCGGTGATGCTCTCATGGGCGGAAGCGAGCGCCTGGCAGACGGGTGAGTTGAGAGCGGTGTCGGTCGCTGGCCGGTCGTCGATCACACACAGTTCGAGACCCACGCCGGTTGCGGCGGCCACCTCCGCAAGGACGGCCTCGACGTCTGCGATCAGTTGCGGATGATCGACGTCGGGGGTGGTGCGAACGTCGATCGCCATCGTCGCTTCCGCCGGGATCACGTTGATCTGTTCGATGGTGCCTGCCTGGATGACCGTGGGGGTCAGCCAGATCTCTCCCAGGTGCTGATAGGGGCCATGGCGCCGTTGACGCTCGGCTTCGAGCTCGGCGATCGCATTGCCCACCTGTGCGAGCGCGGCGACCGGGTTGAGGCCTTGGTAGGGCATGGCGCCGTGGGCCATGCGGCCGAGGGCGTCGACTCGGAGTCGGATCGCGCCCTTCGACACTGCACAGATCTCTCCGCCCTCGGGTTCTGCTGAAATCGCACCGTCGATTCCGGCGCAGTGACCGGCGGCGACGAAGTGTTTCACGCCGAGCATCATCTCTTCCTCGTCGCAAAGCGCGGCGATGACAATGCTGCCTGGGAACGGGCCTGCCTGCTCGACTGCGCGTGTTGCATAGATGACGGCGGCGAGGCCGCTTTTCATGTCGGCAGTTCCTCGGCCGTACATGCGGCCGTCCACAACGGTGGCCGAAAAGGGATCGTAGGTCCAGGCCTTGCGATCGCCCTCGGTGACGACGTCGGTGTGACCCTCGAAGAGGAGCGTCGGTCCGGGCAGCCCGCCGTCGATCGTGCAGATCACATTCGGTCGACCAGGCGCGACCTCCTCGATGATCGGCTTCCAACCGAACGAGCGCATGCGTTCAGCGACCGCTTCGGCCGCCACCGCCTCGGATCGCCCAGTGGCAGGGTCGTTCACGCTCTCGATGCGCACGAGTTCGGCGGTGAAGGCGATCACGGCTTCGGCATCGATGTCGATAGTCCTCGCGGGCATCTCGGAATCGTAATGCGATCCGGAAGGTGCCAGCCCAAACGACGGCCCGATCTCTCCCCGTTGCGACGTCGGGCCTACGATTCGGTCATGGGCAGTGTGATCATCGGAACTGGCGTGGCCCTCCCTTCTCGAGTCGTCACGAACGACGATCTTTCGGCGATCATGGACACCAGTGACGAGTGGATCCGCAGTCGAACCGGGGTGCAGCAACGCCACATCGCCGATCCCGGTGTGGGCGCATCGGATCTTGCGGCTGAAGCGGTGGCTGAGGCACTCCGAAACGCAGAGATGGCACCCCAAGACGTCGACGTGCTCATCACTGCGACGATGACTCCCGACCAGTACGCGCCCGGGATCGCCGGAATGGTCCAGGAACGGAGCGGGCTCGGTCACATTGCCGCATTCGATCTCCGCCAGCAGTGTGGTGGCTACCTCTACGGACTCGATCTCGCCGACGCCCTGCTCGCATCGGGCAAGGCTCGCTGTGTCGTGGTGGTCGGTGCCGAAGTGCACTCCGGCTACATGCCCTACGGTGCCTCGTGGGAGATCCTCCGCGGCGAACGTCCCGGCCCCGTCGATCCGGTCGACCACGCTGCGGCGACCGAGGCTCGAGGGTGGGCAGTACTGTTCGGTGACGGTGCCGGTGCTGCTGTGCTCACCACCGAAGAGGATCCTGGGACGGGGTTCATCGGGAGCGTGCTCCGCACCGACGGTTCACATGCCGACCTGATCGAGGTTCTGGGCGTCGGTTTCCGGCACCAGCCGTATGTCGATACCGCCCAGCTCGAGGCCCGGGCGCACTGGCCATCGATGAACGGGATGGAGCTGTTCCGACAGGCTGTGATCTGCATGCCTGCGGCAGTGCGGGAGGTGTTGGCCGAGACCGATCTCACGATCGATGACGTTTCGCTCGTGATCGCCCACCAAGCCAACGACCGGATCCTCGACGCAGTGCGAAAGCAACTGGGTATCGATGCCGAGCTGATCCCCAGCAACATCGCCCGTTACGGCAATACCACCGCCGCCACGCTGCCCATCCTGCTTCACGAGCAGCAGGCTGCCGGGCGGATCCGCCCAGGTTCCCTTGTGTGCTTCACCGCCTTCGGCGCGGGTGCACACTGGGGTGCAAGCCTCTACCGGGTGCCTGGCACGCGCTGATGCCTCTTCGGTGGGATGACACCCGCTTGTCATGGAATGATTTGGCCTCGTGACCTTCGACCCAGAGCTCCTGACCATGATCCGCGATCGGTTCCATCACACCGACGTCTGCCCTATTCAAGGTCCCCGTGCGTTCTTCGAGAACGCTGGTGGCTCGCTCACCCTGAAGGCGGCGGTAGAGCGAACGGCGGAGCTGATGGCCTTTCCCGACAATCAGGGCCGAACCAACGTTGCGTCCCGTTACCTGATGGACGTGATTTCGCAGGGCCGGTCCGACATGAAACTTCTCCTGGGAGCCTCGGCCGGTGAGGTCTTCATCGGCGAAACCGGTACCGAACTGCTCGGGCGACTGATTCGCAATGCCATGCTTGTGTCCGATGGTTCGAGGGTGCTCGGCAGCAACCTCGAGCACCCGGCGACCTACAGCGCCTGCCGGCGCTGGGCCGAGGTGACGGGCAAAGAATACGAGCAGGTCGCCTTCGACGTCGACACCACCGTTGTCAGCGTCGAGCAGTACCGACCGGCCCTCACGTCGGACCTCGCCGTTGCCACCATCATCCATGCGAGCCCGGTCACCGGCATGCACGTCGACGTCGCGGCGATTGCCGCCGAGATCCGTGCGGTCGCCCCCGAATGCTTCATCATCGTTGATGGCATACAGCATGCCGCCCATGGGCGGGTCGACATCGACGACTACGGCATCGACGGGTACGTCGTGTCCGGGTACAAACTCTTCAGCCGGCACAACTTCGGTGTCGCCTGGGTCTCAGAGCGGCTGGGCACCGCCCCGCACGATCAACTCGACGGCGCTGCAGCGAACGTGTGGGAGCTCGGGACCCGTGACGCGTCGGCGTACGCAGCGTTCTCCGAGGTCGTGCGATATCTCGAATGGTTGGGGGCCGAAGTCGGCGAGTCGGGCGAGCCGCGGGCCCAGATCGAAGCAGCAGCTGCTGCGATTCGTGATCAGGAGCAGGACCTCGTCGACACGATGATGTGGGGAACCGGCGGGCTACCCGGGCTTGGCCAACTCGACAACGTTCGGGTGGTCGGCCCCGTCTCGAGCGAGCACCGCTCGGGGATGGTTTCGTTCTGGATCGAAGGGCAAGACAGTCTTGATGTCGTCGATGCCCTCAATGCCGACGGGGTGCGTACCCACGCTCGCAAACGCGACTACTACTCGGCGACAGTGCTCGAACCGCTCGGAATCGAGAACTGCATCCGAGCGTCGGCGAGCCACTACAACTCGCGCGCTGAGGTCGAGCAACTCCTCGCCACGGTCAGTCGATTGGCCGGGTCGTAGCGGCGCCTCGTTGCGGCAGTCGAGCCCAGCTCGTGCTTGCGGCCCAGCGAACTGTCACCGCCGCGACGTCGGCATGGACGGGGACCTCGACCGCTTTGCAACGTTGCTCGTCGGCTCGGGCGCCGTCCGTTGCGGCGATGGTCGGCTCCTGCTGCCGCGCTCAACCGGCTCGGCGTCTGACTAGAACTCGGCGGCGGCGTCTTCGAGAGTGCGGAGAACGTAGGAGGCGAACGAGCCATCGAAGAGCAGCAGGTAGCTCCGCTCACCGTTGTGATCGTCTCGAACGAGGTCGCACGTGACGCCGGCGATCGAGTTTCCCCAGGCAGCACCGTTCGGGGTCATGGCATCGCCGAAGTCGGCGCTGCACAGCTTCGCGAGTGTCTCGGCTGCGTGGCTGCCGGTCACCCGAACTGCATGGCGCGCGTGGGTGATGTCAACCGTTGACGCGTACCCGGTCAGGTCGAGTCCGTGGACCATGGGGGCAGCGCCGTCGCCGAGCAGGTACCACTCGTCTGGTCGAATACGGACGACGAGTGTGTCGCCGCGCCGCTCGGCCGATCCGAAGGTCAGGCCGAGCGCAGCAGCAGCGTTGGTGTCTGCAGCGGCGCGGACGCTCGCTTTCGGCATTGGTTCGATGTGGGTGATGGAGCTAGCCACGGAGCCGCTCTCCTTCCGGATCGAAGTGGGCGTGGTGTTCGATCACCGTGGCGGTGATGCGACGCCCGTCGACAAGCAGGACCTCGAGCGAGGTGCCGGCGTCGGCGAATTCTTTACTGACCTGCGCAAGGCAGATTGACCGCTCCAGTGTTGGTGACATGCGACTCGACGTGATTCGGCCGACGATCTCGGTCGTGCCGGACCGCAGGATCTGTGCCGCTTCTTCGGGGACGATCGACCGGTCGTCGGGCTGGCAGGCCACAATGACCGGGTGGTCGCCGGACTCGAGCGACCATCTGACCTCGGGCAGACCTGCCCAGTCGTCCTTGTCGAATTTTAGGAGTGGGTCGAGACCAGTGACCGGTGCTTTCGACAGGCCGTCGGTGTCTTGGCCCACGATGAAATGGCCTTTCTCGAGACGCATGATCCGCTGGGCTTCGAGGCCGAACGGCTTGACACCGAGGTCCGCTCCTTCTGCGAGGAGGCGTTCCCAGACGGCAAGACCGTGTCCGGAGGGCACGTGGATCTCGTAGGACAGCTCGCCGGTGAAGCCGATTCGCCATGCGATGCATTGTTCGATGCCGGCGATCAGGCCCTGTCGGACGCGCATGTACGGAAACGCCTCGTTGTCGAGGTCGATGTCGGTCAGGCGACCAAGCAACGCTCGCGACTTCGGTCCGGCGATGTTGATCGACGTGAGACCTGTGGTCACCGGGGTGACGTGGACCTGCCACTCGGGCCGTTCCGTCTGGAGCCACATCTCGATCCACGACCAGATGCGAGCGGCGCCCGACGACGTGGTGGTCATCAGGTAGTGCTCCTCGTCGAGGCGAGCGGTGACACCATCGTCAAGCACGACGCCGTCCTCGGCGCACATGATTCCGTAGCGGACGCTTCCGATCGGCAGCTGCATCCATTTGTTCGTGTAGAGCAGGCTGAGCAGGTTGGCGACGTCGGGACCCTGCAGATCGAGCTTGCCGAGTGGGGTGACGTCGATGATGCCGACGTTTTCGCGTGTGTTGCGGACTTCGGACAGTGGGTCGCCGTAGTGATCGGGCCGGACCCACTGACCGGCGAGAATCGGTGTGGCGCCGTTTGCCTCGTGCCAGGGCTGGATCACGCTGAGACGCGTTGGCTCGTTGATGCGTCCAGCGAGGGCACCGAGTGAGATCGGTGCGTATGGCGGGCGCCACACGGTGGTGCCGACGTCGCCGATCGAGTCGCCCCGGGCCTGCGCAAGCACGGCGACAGTGTTGACCGTCTCCAGCTTGCCTTGGCTGGGGCCCATCGTCGCCGTGGTGAAACGCTTGATGAGTTCGACCGAGTCGAACCCCTCTGCAGCAGCCGAGTAGAGATCCTTCGACGAAACGTCCTCGGAGTAGTCGACAATGCCGTGCGTCGAAGCACGGAAGAGTTCGGGGTGGGGCCAGCGGTCGAGCGGGGTGCGCTCGTCGGCGAGATAGCCGGGTTCGGCTTCGTCGACCGTCTCGGCGCGTGCCGTTGCGACCTGGAGACGGTGGCGGACCACGGCGGCCCGCCCGGCCGCGAGCTCGCCAGTGACCCGGCCGTGCTCGATCAGGTCGTCGAGTGACCCGTCCCCGACCATGCCGCCGGTAGCGAGCACGTTGTCGGGCGCACCGGAGGGAAAGAACCGAGCTGCGTCGGCGTCGTACACCGGTCGGTCACCGGCCATGTTGAGCAGCGACGTCGGAGTGGTCCAACCCACAGCCGTGACGACCAGATCGCATTTGATCTTCGCGCCGTCCTCGAGCAGGACCTCCTTGACCCGTTTCTTGGACCCCTTGGTCGAGACGATGCGCTCACCGGTGAGCGCATCGACGACTCGAGCGATCGATACGCCGGCGCGGCGAAGGTCATCGATAGCGGCCTCGCCAGACTCATTGGCACTGAACACCACGGCCTGCTTGCCCGGCTTCACGCCGTACATCGTGATGAGACGGCGAACCGCTCCCGACGTCATGACCCCTGGGAGATCGTTGCCTTCGAACACGTACGGACGCTCGATCGTTCCAGCTGCGACGACCAGTGTCTTGGCCCGAGCCTTAATCAGTCGCTCAACGACACCGGGGTGGTTTCGCTGCAAAATTGCAATCCAGTTGTCCTCGTAGCGGCCGGTGACTGTGGAGTTCGTGAGGATCTCTACACCGGCGGCCAGTGCCGCTGCGGTGAGGTCGGCCACACGGGCTCGGTCCTCCTCGGTGCCCCAGAGGAGATGGCCGCCAACGTGGTGCTCGTGCTCGACGAGCATGACCGATGATCCGGCTTCTGCTGCAGCGATTGCGGCCGACAATCCGGCCGGGCCACCTCCGGCGACGACGACGTCGGGGTGGGCAAAGCGCTTGTCGTAGCGACCGTGCGGTGTGTCGAGATCGACCTCGCCCCCAGGCGCGAACTTGGCCAGGACGTGTTCATATCTCGGCCACAGTGCGGCCGGTTTCATGAACGTCTTGTAGTAGAAGCCGGCGGTGAGGAAGCGACCGACGAGACCGTTCGCCGCTTTGATATCGAACGAGAGCGATGGCCACACGTTCTGGGCCACCACCTGCATGCCGGCCTCGAGCTTGCGATGCGAGGCGCGCACGTTCGGCTCATCGCCGACCTGCACGGTCGTGTTCGGATCCCAGAAATCGGCGGTCAGCACACCACGCGGTCGGTGGTACTTCATCGACCGACCGATGATGTGGTGACCGTTTGCCATCAGGGCTGACGTGATCGTGTCGCCCTCAAAGCCTTCGAGCTTCTTGCCGTTCCAGGTGAAGGTGAGGGCCTTGGTGCGGTCGAGGACCTCACCGTCAGCCGGCGGGAGGCGATGATTCACTTGGTCGATCCCTTCGTGGCGCCCGGCTTGGAGCCGGGAAGAATCGGGGTCCGCAGCTCACCAGTCAGGGTGTGACGTTCGATCGTGAAATGCTTGCGGCAGCCCGACGAGCAGTACCAACTCTCGACCAACCAACCCGACGGGTTGTCGCGGAGATAGAGGTATGTCCGCCACTCCTCGGGCGAACAGGTCTGTGGGTCGGGTCGCGGGCGCGACTCGCCGTTGTAGGAGAGGTCCGCGGCGTTGCGAGGACCACAGTTGGGACAAGGGACGAGCAACATCTGATAACTCCTCAGTGACCGACTGCGGCGGCGCCCTTTTCACCGACGAGGTTTCCTTCGGTGAAACGGCTGAGTTCAAAGGGCTTGATGAGATGGGGGGTCTCACCCGTAGCGACACACGCGGCCATTTGTTCGCCGGACACGGGACCGGCTTTGAAGCCGTAGGTGCCCCAGCCGACGTCGACGTAGAAGCCGGCGACGGGCGTGGGACCCATGACAGGTGAATAGTCGGGGGTCATGTCGCACAGCCCAGCCCATTGCCGTAGCAGACGCATCTTGGAGATACCTGGCATGAGTTCGAGCACGTGGCTGGCGAGTTCTTCGGTGAATTCGAGGGTGCCGCCCATGTTGTAGGTGGCCACCGGGTCGACCGACGCGCCGAACACGAGTTCACCACGATCGGTCTGGCTCACGTAGACGTGAAGCGACCCCGAGACGACAACGGTGGGCAGGAACGTCTTCACTGGTTCGGTTACCGCAGCCTGCAGAGGGTGGGTAGTGATCGGCAGCTGTACGTCGACCATCGCTGAGATGGTGCTGGCCCAGCCGGCTGTGCAGTTCACAACGATTGGGGTACTGATGTCACCTTTGTTGGTGCGAACCCCGGTCACCCTGCCCGAGCCGTGGTCACCCTCCGTGAGAATGTCGAGCACCTCGGTCTGTTGGAACAGGTCGACACCGTAGGCGTCGGCACCTCGGGCGTACCCCCACACGACGGCGTCGTGGCGGATCGTGCCCCCGGGTGGATGGTAAAGCGCACCCATGATCGGGTAACGGGTATTGGTGGACACGTCGAGCGAAGGGGTGAGCCGCTTGATCTCGGCTGGGTCGATGACCGACGAGTCGATGCCCTGCAGCTTGTTGACCTCGGCTCGCCAGTGCATCGTGCGCAGCGCCGAATCGGTGTGGGCAAGAGTGAGGTGGCCGCGCTCGCTGAACATCACGTTGAGGTTCAGGTCGTTCGACATCGATTTGTAGAGGTCGAGACTGCGGTCGTAGAACGCCACACCCTCGGGCGTGAGGTAGTTCGACCGGACGATTGCGGTGTTGCGGCCCGAACCACCCGAGCCGAGGTAGGCCCTATCGACGACGGCGATGTCGGTGATGCCGTGATTGGCGGCGAGGTAGTACGCAGTAGCGAGACCGTGTACACCGCCGCCGATGATCACGACGTCGTAGCTGTTCTTGAACTCTGGCTCCCGCCAGACCCGTGGCCAACTCTGCTTTCGCAGGCCCCTCCACAGCAAGCCAGCCGCGCTGTACTTGGCCGGCGGTTTGTTCTTTCCCATGGGTCCATTGTGTCGGATGGATCGATAGTGGTGAAGGACAAGATCAAGAGTTATTGATACGATTTATGAATGAATGAGCTTGGGTCGCTTCGTCGACTCGATGCATTTGTTGCCGTCGCCGACGAACTTCACTTCGGCCGGGCTGCGACGCGGCTCCACATTGCGCAGCCGGCGCTGAGTCAGCAGGTCCGGCAGCTCGAAACCGACCTCGGACTCACGCTGCTTGAGCGCACGACCCGACGAGTGGCGTTGACCGTCGACGGTGAGGCGTTCCTCCCCTATGCACGCCAACTCCTCGTGTCGGCGCAGGGCGTGCTTCGGGCAGCCGAAGAGCTGCGTGTCGGGGCGCGGGGTCGGCTCCGTCTCGGCTTCGTCGACTCGACGGCGTATGAGTTCGTGCCGTCGTTTCTCCACCGATTCCGGGCTGCATGGCCTGATGTCGGTGTGGAACTGCACACGATGTCGTCCGACGAGCAGGCCCGAGGGCTCGCTGACGGGATCATCGACGTTGGTGTCGCTCGAACGGTGCCTGTCCGCCCCACAGTCGAGTCCCACGTGCTGGGTCACGATCGACTCCTCGTCGCGGTACCGGAAAATCACGCGATCGCCGATCAGCAATCGGTTCGACTCGGTCGTCTGCGTAACGACACGTTCGTCGGGTTCTCTCGCGAGAAGTCGCCGTCGTTGCACACCGAGATTCGAGCGCTGATGCTCGGCAGCGGTGTGCGGTACGACCCAGCGATCGAGGCGACCGAGTACACCACCATCGTAGGTCTCGTTGCGGCGGGAGAGGGCGTAGCGCTGGTACCGGCTGGGGTTCGACGTCTTCACTTGCCCAACGTCACCTACGTCGAGATCACTGACCGCGAGGCGCGTGTCGCGTTGGTCCGACTCAGCCGTCCCGACGAGCCGCAGACGGTTATCTCGAACGCCATCGCCGAACTCGGACGTACGGTTTCAGAAGGTAGGACGCCTCGTTGACGACGAGGTGAGATGGTGCGCCCGCTCGCAGCCGAGCGAGTCCGACACCGCCGAGATCGATGAGGCCCATTGTCGGCGAGAAGGCGGGACTACCCTGCCGGAGTGGTTGATGGAGTGGCGCACGAGCGCAACGGCTGCGCACGAGCTGGTATCTCCGTCGGGGCCAACGTCATGGCGTCGACGAGCCCGACCGTTCCCTCGACAAGTCGCGCACGCCTCACACCCGCCGTACGGGTCGCCACGTGACCCAACCGCACAACGACGTCTGGGCCGAGCTGCGCCGACTCGTCCCGCCGCTCTACCTCCCCATCCTCGCAATGACGTCGGGGATGACGATTGCGCTGCCGCTAATCCCGCTCTACCTCGAGGGCATCGGGATCAGTTTGTCGATGGTCGGTGTGATCATGGGAGCCACCGGGATCGGTGCTGCGCTGGTCGGCATCCCTGCGAGTGCGTTCGCCGAGCGTTTCACCAACGACCACCTGATGTTGGTCGCCGTCGCTGCGTCGGCTGTGAGCCTGATGACGTTCGGCTTCGTTGAACTCGCTGTCGTCCTAGTGATGCTTCGTCTGATCAGCGGATTCGGATTCGGCGCAATGGGCCAATCGCGTCAGCTGTTCGTCACCAGAGGCGTGCCGATCCACTTCCGAGGCCGGGTCACGTCTGGCATGGGGGGTACGCACCGCTTGGCACTTGCATCCGGGCCGGTCATCGGAGGAGCGGTGGCCAGCATGTGGGGCTTCTCTGCAGCGTTTCTCGTGGCTGGATGCGTTGCAGCTGCGGGGCTGACCTTCTGGATCGTTCCGGGGGGCAGGGAAGCGGTGGACGCCGGGGACGCGGTTCGTATTCCGATATTGGCGTCGCTGCGACGGCATCGTCGACGCATCGTTGCCGGTGGAACGGGACCGATGCTGATCCAAGCCGGACGCGAGGGGCGCTACGTGGTCATTCCGCTGATCGCCGATCGGCTCGGTCTGTCGTTGACCGAGATCGGCGGTCTGCTCGCCGTCGGAACCGTCGTCGACTTCATGATTTTCCCGATCTCCGGTGTGCTCATGGATCGCCTCGGCCGGCTCTACTCAATCGTGCCGGCGTTCACGGTGATGGCGATCGGTATGGTTCTTCTCGGATTGGCGGACAACGCCGTCGACGTGGCGCTCGCGTCGGTGCTGATCGGCCTTGGGAATGGGGCCACCTCGGGTGCCGTCATGACCCTCGGCGCCGATCTGGCGCCGGAAGGAGAACAGGGGCCATATCTCGCTGGGTTCAATCTCGTGTCGAACCTCGGGCTCTTTGTCGGCCCATTTGTTGTGGGAGTCGTCGCTGATGCGTCAGGCCTCCGCGCGTCCGCCTTTGCCCTCGGCGGGATCCTCATGGCTGGAGTGGTCTGGATTGCGCTCGTGGTGGGGGAGACGAGGTCGGCCTGAACAGCCGTCATGAACAGACTTGGACCGTGGTCGTACACTCAGTCGACGAAGAAAACGGGGGATCGATGACGGAACTCGATATCCGGCCCATCTCGGGGCTCCTCGGTGCCGAGGTTCAAGACCTCGCCGCTGATCGGATCGACGAAGGTGTTGCGATGCAGCTTCGGAAGGCGATCAACGACCACCTCGTTTTGGCATTGCCTGGGCTCGACCCGTCGCTGCGCGAATTTCGCGACATTGCAGCGCTTTTCGGGACCGTCGACCCCGTCCCATATCTCGAGCCTGTCGACCCTGACGTGCCCGAGGTCGTCAACCTCGACAGTCTCTACCAGGTGAAAGCCGATCTGTGGCACACCGATGCCACCTTCCTCGAGCAGCCACCGGCGATCGCGCTGCTGCACATGCTCGACTGTCCGGCGCATGGTGGAGACACGATGTTCATCGATTGTCACGCGGTGTACGACTCGTTGTCGCCCGCACTGCAGGACTTTCTGCTGTCGCTCACCTGCATCCACGACGACGCCCGGGGTGACAAGGCGGCCGAGCACCCGGTCGTTCGGACCCACCCGGACACGGGCCGCGCCGCACTGTTCGTCAACAAGCAGTTCAGTCGACGCATTCCGCAGCTCTCTCGCCCGGAGTCGCAGATGTTGCTCTCGTACCTTTTCCGCTGGCAGGAACAGATTCAGTTCTCGACCCGCTGGCGATGGTCGCCCGGTGACGTCGTGATGTGGGACGAGCGAACGACGCTGCACGTGATGGTCAACGACACCGAGGGTCGTCGGGAGCTTCGCCGGGTGAGCGTTCTGGGCGACACACCAGCTGCGTTCGCTCCTGACCGTATCGCCGAGAACTTCAGTCTTCCGAAGACGGCATCGAGCGGGTTTTACGGCGCCGGTGGCTATGACTTCTGAGCTGAGCGCCGATGACCGGCGGGGTCTTGATGTTGCGATTGATGAGGCTCGGATCGGGAGGTCCGAGGGTGGGATCCCGATCGGTTCAGCGCTCATGATCGACGGTGAAGTCGTCGGACGAGGCCACAACCGTCGCGTCCAGAGCGGCAGTGCGATCCTTCACGGCGAGATTGATTGCCTCGAGAACGCAGGCCGGCTGCCGGCGTCGGCGTACCGGCGGGCCACGCTGTATACGACGCTGTCGCCGTGCGACATGTGCAGTGGTGCAGCGCTGCTATTCGGGATTCCTCGCATCGTGATCGGCGAGAACGTGAACTTCATGGGCGGTGAGGCCTACCTCGAATCGAGAGGGGTCGAACTTGTCCGGGCTCACGATCAGATATGCGTCGACCTGATGGCTGCGTTCATCGCCGCCGAGCCCGACCTCTGGAACGAGGACATCGGTGAGTCGTCAACGTGACGTAGATCAGCCGAAGTAGCCGTTTTTGCGGTAGATCTCCACTGCATCTTCGGGGTGGCCGGCGATGATGCCATCGAGACCGAGTTGCGCAATGTCGAGGTAGAACTCGGTGTTCTCCTGGGTGGCGGCATCGTTGGGCCACACCCAGATTTCGAGGCCCTCGTTTCTCACCCGTTCGATGATGCCGGGTGTGAGAACCTCGATGCCGTCAAAATCGGGTGGCACCTGAGCGACGACGTCTTGCTCGTCGAAGTCGTCAGTTCCGAAGAACCAAGTCAACAATTCCTCCACCGATGGACTCGTGGCGACGTCGGGGGCGAGCTCGCGAAAGGCCTTGATGACATCGCCGTTGAACGAGACGACGATCACAGAGTCTGTGCGGCCGAGCGCTTCGATCTCTTCGGCGAGCACCCGAGCGCCTTCAATTGCGAATGCCATGTCCTCGGGGTCGCCAACGGTGCCTGGCACCTTGATTTCGATATCGAGAACATGGTCCGGGAAGGCTTCGGCGATCGCACGGAACGTCTCGATCCGAAAGTCGTCGGCGGTATACGTCGGAGGCGGCTCGGTGGCGCCGGTGCGCACGCCGCGCCAGACGTATGCGTCAGAGGGTTGGTCACGGCTGGACCACTCGTCGCTCCACCAATAGGCGTTGTCAAGCGCTTGGAGTTCGCCGAGGGAGAGATCTCGGACGACGCCTCGCCGTTCAGTGGTGCGATCGATGGTGTCGTCGTGTTGCACGATGAGTACACCGTCGCCGGTGAGTTGGACGTCCATCTCGAGAACGTCGACGCCCGCTCGCGCCGCCTCGCGGAACGCGAACATCGTCGAGTGTGGCCACGACTGATCTCCGCCTGCGTGGCCGGCGACGATCGGCCGGTTGAGTGCGAGGAGCTCGGCCACGGTCGACGCCTCAGGTACCGGGAACAGCGTGGTGGTGGTCGTTGTCGTCGTTGTCGTCGTTGTTGTCGTCGTCGTCGTCGTGGTCGGCGGCGACGCCGATTCAGCGACTGGCTCGTTTGACCCACAGGCGATGGCGCCGGTCAGGACCAGTGCAGCGATGAAGAACCCTCTTCGCATACCGAGAAGGCTAGAGAATCAGATCGCGAACGACAGGTGCATGGCCCGAGGGTCGCATCGGCTATCGCTGGGGAACACAGCGCAACGTCGAGAACACCTGCAACGATCGTCCAGCCTGTTGACGCGTCGGCACGAAGGAGTGCGGTTCGTCGAACGGTGGTCGCTGTGGTCCGGTGAAGCCGGGTTGAGTCGGATCGATCCCGATCCGACTCGGAATCGCAAGGCCGTTCCAGTGGTCTACACCATGGTGGGCGACCTCGTAACCAGCAGACGTGAACGCGTCGAAGGGAACGTCGGTGCCGCCGCTCTTCGCTTCTTGCGGGAGCATCACGTCGATATCGGATGCAGACGCCCATGCAACGACCTGCTCGACCCGTGTCCGGATCTATTCGATGTTCCAGCTGGCAACCCGCACGGTCCGACCCTGTGAGTCGATCCGGCTAGGTTGCGATCGGGAAGGAGTCTGGGTGGAGCAGTACAAGCGCGAGTTCATTGAGTTCATGGTGCGTGCGGACGCCTTGACGTTCGGCGACTTCATGACCAAGAGCGGTCGGCAGACCCCGTATTTCATGAATGCAGGCAAGTACCGCACGGGCCCCCAGTTGGCTGCTCTGGGACGGTACTACGCAGCTGCCATCCAGCAGGGCTGGCCCGGCGACGTCGACATCTTGTTCGGCCCCGCCTACAAGGGCATCCCGCTCGTCGCAACGGCATCGATCGCGCTCGCCGCCGACGGGCGAGAGGTCGGTTATTGCTTCAACCGCAAAGAAGCGAAGGACCACGGCGAAGGAGGGATTCTCGTGGGCGCCCTACCCGAAGACGGCTCCCGGGTCCTCATCGTCGAAGACGTCACGACCGCCGGCACGTCGATTCGCGAAACGGTGCCATTCCTGAAGGCGGCAGCTGATGTGGTGATGGTGGGCCTCGTCGTCTCGATCGATCGTCAGGAACGAGGCACTGGTGAACTCTCCGCCCTCGCACAGGTTTCGCAGGACTTCGGCATGCCATCCCGAGCGATCGTGACTCTCGATGAGGTGGTTGAGCATCTCCATGGCCGTGAAGTCGACGGCGTGGTCCATATCGACGATCAGACACGCAGCCGGATCGACGCGTATCGAGAGCGGTATGGCGCATGAACGGTGTCGTCAGTATCGAGATCGACGCCCCGGACGATTGGCATGTGCACCTGCGCGACGATGAGATGCTCGAGGCGGTGGCGCCCTACACGGCCAACGCGTTTCGACATGCCCTCATCATGCCGAATCTCGTCCCGCCGGTCACGAGCACCGCCATGGCCGCTGCGTACCGCGATCGAATCCTCGCAGCCGCAGGACCCGACGCCCGCGCTGATTTCACACCGATGATGGCGCTGTATCTCAACGACGAGCTGAATACCGCCGACCTCCTCGCCGGAGCTGAGGACGGAGTCGTGTTCGGCGCGAAGTTCTACCCGGCTGGCGCAACTACGAACAGCGCAGCTGGGGGCACGTCACTGCTCGATTATCGGGCGGCGCTCGAGACCATGGCGGATGCGGGTATCCCGCTGCTCGTCCATGCCGAGTCGACTGATCCCGACGTCGACATCTTCGACCGCGAAGCCGTGTTCATCGAGCAGCAGATGCTTCCCGTGATCGAACAGATCCCTGAGCTTCGTGTGACCGTCGAGCACATTTCGACCCGGGCTGGGCTCGATGTCGTCCGGGACCATCCGCAGGTCGGCGGTTCGATCACGCCGCACCATCTGACCTGTGACCGTTCGGATCTTCTCGCAAACGGTATGCGGCCCGAGCTGTACTGCAAGCCGGTGATCAACTCACGCGAGGAACGCATCGCCATCGCAGCTGCGGCCACGTCCGATGACTCGTCGTTCTTTTTCGGCACCGACTCGGCGCCTCACCCATTGAGCAAGAAAGAGGCCGCCAAAGTTGCGGCCGGCATCTTCAACGCGCCGTACGCGATCGAGGTCGTGGCCGAGCTCTTTCACGAGATGGGTGCACTCGACAAGCTCGAGGCATTCGTGTCCCATCGCGGTGCAGATCACTACGGACTCGAGCGTGCGACGGCGAAGGTTCGCCTGATCCGCAACGCCGATGACGACGGCGAACCCGCCGAATCGATGCGTACTGCCGGAGGGGCAGAGGTGCGTATCTTCGGCGCCGACGCAGCGCGCCGTTGGACCTGGGAGTCGATCCGGTAGACGGCGGTGCCTGCGAACTCGACTCCACCGGTGCGCCACATCCTGAAGGTCGCGACTGGCGTTGAGTGCGGCATCATGGGCTCGGTATCGACCGGTGGCGGGCCTGGAGGAGCCGATGATCCCGATCAGCGACGATAATCCGACGAGACGCAGGCCCTTCATGACCTTGCTCGTCGGGCTTGCGTGCGTTGTGACCTTCCTCTACGTCCAGCCGTCGGGTACCCGCAGTTTCGACCTGACAACTGAGGGGGAACAACTCGAAGAAATTGAGTTCGGTTACGAGTATGCAGCGGTTCCGTGTGAGCTCACCGAGGATCGAGCGCTGACTGCGCAGGAGATCAGGGCAACAGTGGCCGGTGGAAACACCGAGGCGTGCCTCGAACACACACCCGCCAGCGGCTTCGTCCCGTTCCCTGACAAAAACGTCTGGCTCGCAGCGATCGTGTCGATGTTCCTCCATGCGGGCTGGATCCACCTGATCGGCAACATGCTGTTCCTCTGGATCTTCGGAAACAACGTTGAGGACCAGATGGGACGCATCCCCTTCGTCCTCTTCTATCTGGTCTCTGGCGCGGTCGCGACCGCAGCCCACGTCATGGTGCAGCCCTCCTCGACCGTTCCGCTTGTTGGCGCAAGCGGTGCGATCGCCGGTCTGATGGGGGCCTATCTCGTGTGGTTTCCTTGGGTTCGGGTTCGCACGGTGATCGTGCTTGGTCTGGTGCCGGTGTGGCCGCGTCTCCCGGCTGCACCGATCTTGCTGGTCTGGTTCGGCAGCCAGTTCCTTGTCGGCAACGAGAGTTCGGTTGCGTGGATGGCACATGTTGCCGGTTTCGTGTTCGGCATTGTGGCGGGTCTTATTGCTCGAGGTGACAGCGACTTCGAGCGGTCGCTCCAGCTCCAGCACCGCCGTATTCGCGCAACAGCGAGCAAGCGGAAAGGGCAGCAGTTGGCGAATTAGTTCAAATCTGAAACAATAAGAGAATGGCCGACACCAAGCCCCAATTTCACGCAATGACCGAGCACGGCGACGATGTCGACCGAACCAGCGAATGGGACCGTCTTCGCCGGTCACACCTGCGTGACGTCCGCCCTCAAAGCTCCGCCCGAGGTGTCCATCATCTCGCCCTGCTGTGCTCTGACGTCGAACGAACGATCAGCTTCTACCAGGATCTCCTCGAGTTCCCGCTCACCGAACTATTCGAGAACCGCGACTACCGCGGCAGCACCCATTTCTTCTTCGACATCGGGAACGGCAATCTGCTCGCGTTCTTCGACTTCCCGGGCCTGGACCTCGGCCCCTACGCCGAGGTTCTCGGGTCGATGCACCACCTGGCTATCTCCGTCACCCCCGAGAAGCAGACTCACTTGCGGTCCAAGCTCGAAGCCGCCGGGATCAAGATCCTCTTCGAGCACGACACCTCGATCTATTTCAACGGTCCCGACGGTGAACGGCTCGAACTGCTCGCTGATCGACTCGGCGAGATGTACGGCGCCGACGTCGGCTGAAGCGACGTCCCGGCCCTGACCCGCGAGACCCTGAGCGAAGGGAATCGCAGTTCGAGGATCGCTCTCGGTCCGATGGGGCTTCGGTCGATCCCATCGCCGGTGTGGTGCCCTCTGGCTCCGGATGTCATCATCGGCGTCGTTCAGCGAAGGAGAAACCCATGGACGCCGCTCGCCTGCAAGCCCTGTTCGGACTCGAGGGAAAGAACGCTGTCGTCACCGGTGGAAGCCGGGGAATCGGCTACATGATCGCCGAGGGACTGCTCGACGCCGGTTGCGATGTCATCATCTCGGCCCGCAAGGAGAGCCAGGTCGCAGAGGCGGTTGAGCGGCTCTCGGCCAAGGGAACCATCGAGGGCATTCCGGCCGACGTTTCGACCGACGAGGGCCTTGACCATCTCTCAGCAGAAGTTGCGCAGCGCTGGGGCCAGGTCGACATCTTGTGCAACAACGCCGGCGCGTCGTGGGGCGAACCACTCGACTCGTTCTCCGCGGCGGGCTGGGACAAGGTCATGAACGTCAACGTCCGAAGCGTGTTCTTCCTGACCCAGAAGCTCCTGCCGCTGCTGCGCAACGCTGCCTCGCCCGAGTCACCTGCCCGCATCATCAACACGGCATCGGTCAACGGCATGACCCCGCCCGACATGGACACCTTCTCGTACTCGTCGTCCAAGGCAGCGTGCATCATGCTCACGCGTCACCTCGCCAAGACCTTGGCCACCGAACACATCACGGTCAACGCCATCGCTCCGGGGCCGTTCGACTCGCAGATGATGGCGTTCGTTCTCGACGATCCGAACGCTCGCGCCGGCATCGCCAGAGACGTTCCGATGGGCCGAGTCGGCGTGCCCGACGACATGGCCGGAGTGGCGATCTACCTTGCGTCTGCTGCTGGTTCGTACGTGACCGGCGCCACGATTCCCGTGGGAGGCGGCCTCAGTACTGTCCACAAGTAGATCGTCGGGCTGGGCGAATACACGCCGACGAGAACCCGACCATCCGCCAACTGGCTGCTTGAGGTGCGGCGATCAGAGATTAAAGTTTTGTGATCAGAGATAGGTGCCCGTCTGCTCCGGCGGTTGATGGTTGCCCGCCGGGTCCGGTGCAGTCTTCCCGGACTGGTTCCGGGCGGCCTGCAGCCGCTGCATCTGCATAGCGGCCACTGCTTGTTGCTGTGCCATCGAGGCCTGTAACCCCTGCAGAAGACCTTGCAACCAGCCGACGAGCTGTGCCTGAGCCACACGAACCTCAGCTTCGGTTGGTACACCGTCGCTGTCGCAACACGCCGCAAACTCCGTGAGCTCATCCATCAGGTCGGCGGAAAGGATGGTGCCAAGCTCCTCGATTGTCTCGCGGTGGATCCGGGCCAGCAGCTGACGGCTTTCCTCGTCGGTATCGGCCCGACGGACCTCATCCATCAGTACTTGCACCATGGTGCCGAGGCGGATGAGCTTGGCCGGATCAGAGACGGCATTCGTTTCCTCGGGAACAATCTCGGGGGCCTGATCGGTCATGACCTCAGGCTCCCACACGGGAGGACCCGCCGGCGATGCACCCGCCCTGCGACGCGGGCCTGACTACCCAGCAGGCTCATGGAAGCTCGATCGAGCCAACGATCGGTAACAGGACCGAGCGTTCGAGCCCATCGATCTCGGTGCCGAACGCCACCAGCGTGACGTTCATAGAGAACGCGTCTTCTTCGACGATGTAGCTCACGGCATCGAGGCTGTCGGTGTCGTAGCCGCGCCGAGTCCAGCGGTCCGACACGTCCCCTACATGTTCGGTTGCGCGGAAACCGTCGTTCGACAGAGCGTCGACGTAGAAGAGGATCTCGCTCTCATCCCATAACCCGGCCCGGACGACCACCACCGTCGGATCCCAGGCGTCAAGGTTGCGCCAGTACGCCTCCTCGACGGCGTACCGGTCGATAGCCCAGTCAGGTAATCGCATCGGCACCCGTCGCCCGCCGCGCTCGGGGTCGATGTCGAATGTCGTATCCCGCAGCTCGGCATCGAGCGGGGAGTGGGTGACTTCGGGTCGTGCGTTCACTTCCGGCCTGGTACCGCTTTTCGAGCAGTCGATAGCGATTGGGGCTTGGGGGTCGCCGACGAAGCGGCTCATCAGGTTTGTGGCGCAGGCGCCTTCGCCGGCGTCGTGGCCGCGGTCGGCGAATGAGACCATCGTGGCGTTGGGAAGGCGGTCGGCCAACTGCTCTGCCCACCACGGGGGAGTCACCGGGTCGAAGCCACCGGAGAGGATGAGGGTGGGCTGGCTCCATGTGACCGGTTCGTTCTCGAGAGGGCTGGCCTGGCTGATCGAGTTGAACAGCGGACATGCACCGAGGACCAGACTTCCGATCACGGCTGGAGGCACGTTCACCCGATGCCACAGCGTGTCACTGCGGTTTGCTTCGGCCGCCTGCTCCTCGGTGGTGAACGGCACCTCCTCTCGACATTGCACGGCGAGGTAGCCGAGAACGTCAGCGGTGTCGTAGATCGCATCAGCACCGATCCGCATCAGTCGATTTGTGTGGCCGTTCTCGATGTCGATGATGAGATCGGGAATCAGCGCCGCTCCACCGGCGGTGTACAGCAGGCCATGGAGCAGAGCGAGGAAGTCATCGCCTCCAACATGGAGCGGGAAGCCATCACCGTCACCACCCGGCACGATGACCTCGATCGGCTGAGCATCGATCCTCGTCACGACCGCCTCGAGCGTCTCCCACGGGTCGGGAAGGTGTTCCGCGCATCTCGGAAGGCTGGCGCAGGCGTCGAATACCTCGTCGAGTGCCGATCGGAACGCCTCCGGAACGGAACCGACCAGATTCTCCTCGATCGGGTAAACACCACTCAGAATCACTGATCGGATCCGTTCCGGATGGTCACGGAGCAGGGTCTGGGCGAGACGGGTCCCGTAACTGTTCCCGAAAAGGTTCACGGCGTCGAAGCCGAGCGCTCGGATCAGGTCGAGTAGATCGTCGGCGTTCGTCGCGCTGTTGTATTCGTCGAGCACGATGTCGCGTCGGCGTTCGACGCGGTCGATGCATTCTTCGAGGATCTCGAGATAGGCCCCTGTGATGTCTTCGTGGCGTTCACGGCTTGTAAAGAATCGTTGGTCGAGGCTCCACGCTTCCCGGCACGCAGGTAGAGCGCTCGACTCACCCGCCCCCCGCTGGTCGTAGAGAACAACATCGCGGGTATCGATGAAGGGGTCGACGATCGAGGGTGCGAGCGCGACGGCTGCGTCCAGGATCGATCCGCCCGGGCCGCCGTGGAGATAGACCACCGGGTCGTCGCGCCGATCGGTTGCCGCCGATCTGAAGCGCGCGAACGAGATCCTGACCGGGTTGACACCCGGGGTCTCGCTCGGGATCTCGATCCAGCCGCACTCGACCGTGTAGGCGCCCGGATCGAACCAGCACTCGGTGGGTTCGGGTATGAGCGGTTCGGGGCGAGGAAGGCGTGCGTTCGCCGATTCCTGACCGGTGGTGGAGGTACCGGCATCATTGCTGCGCGACGGATCGGATTCACCGTTGGCTTCGTCGCGTGTTCCCTCGAGCCCGAGGTTGGCGAGATCTGGTTCGCGGTATCGAACCGCCAGGTCTTCAGGGGTGAGCGAGGAGCAGGCAGTGACCAGTAACGATGACGCCAACAACGCCGAACACAGGGCACGAGGCACGGGAGCCACCCTACGAGGGGGTTCTTGCCCAGCTCGGTACCCTTCCGCTCGTGATGCGTCGCGACGACCTTCGGAACGTGGCGATGATCGCTCACGTCGACCATGGCAAAACCACGCTCGTCGACGCCCTCCTTCGTCACTCAGGCGCGTTCCGCGAGGGCGCAGAGCTCACCGACCGAGTCATGGACTCGATGGACCTCGAGCGCGAGAAGGGCATCACGATCCTCGCCAAGAACACTGCTGTGCGTTTCGGGGGCGTCAAGATCAACATCGTCGACACCCCAGGCCACGCTGATTTCGGTGGAGAGGTCGAGCGGGCGCTCACCATGGTCGATGCAGTCGTGCTGCTCGTCGATGCGAGCGAGGGCCCCCTGCCCCAGACCCGTTTCGTGCTGCGAAAGGCGTTGGCGCTCGAGTTGCCCGTCGTTTTGGTGATCAACAAGATCGACCGGCCCGACGCGCGAATCGATGAAGTGGTCGACGAGGTCTACGAACTCTTTCTCGACCTCGAGGCCGAGGAGCACCAGATCGACTTTCCGATCGTGTACACGATCGCTCGCGAGGGTCGGGCCACGCTTGATCCTGCGGTGCCCGGCATCGACATGGAACCACTGTTCCAGACGCTGCTCGAGACCGTACCAGCCCCCGCGCACGACCCCGATCACCCGATGCGGGCATGGGTCACCAACCTCGACGCCTCACCCTACGTTGGCCGTCTCGCCATCTGTCGGGTCGAGCACGGCACGGTCCGTCGGGGCCAGGCGATCGCCTGGTGTCGAGGGGACGGTTCGATCGAATCGGCCCGTATCGGCACGCTCACTGTCACCGAGGCACTCGATCAAGTCGATGTGGACGAAGCAGGGCCCGGCGAACTCATCGGTGTTTCGGGAATCGACGATGTCACGATCGGCGACACGCTCGCGGACCGTGACGATCCCCGCCCGTGCCCGTCGATCACCGTCGACGAACCGACGTTGTCGATGACGATCGGTGTCAATACGTCACCGCTTGCCGGGCAGGAAGGTCACAAGCTCACCGCCCGCCTCATCAAGGGTCGCCTCGATGCCGAACTGATCGGCAACGTCTCGATCCGGGTGCACCCGACCGAGCGGCCCGACACGTGGGAAGTCCAGGGGCGTGGTGAGCTCCAGCTTGCTGTGCTCGTTGAGACGATGCGCCGCGAAGGCTATGAACTCACCGTCGGCAAGCCCGAGGTCCTCACCCGAGAGATCGACGGCACCCTTCACGAGCCGACCGAGCGGCTCACGATCGACGTGCCCGAAGAGCACGTCGGCGCAGTCACCCAGTTGCTCGGAGCCCGCAAGGCAGCCATGGACAGCATGTCGAACCACGGCACCGGTTGGGTCCGACTCGATTATGTCGTGCCTGCTCGTGCGCTCATCGGGTTCCGTACCGAGTTCCTCACCGAGACCCGTGGCACCGGGATGCTTCACCACATTTTCGAGGGATGGATGCCTTGGGCCGGCGAAATCCGTACTCGTGAGCGGGGAAGTGTCGTCGCCGATCGCGCCGGTCAATCCACCGGCTATGCGATCCAGTCGCTTCAGGAGCGCACGTCGCTCTATGTCGGCCCAGGAGCGCAGGTCTTCGAGGGCATGGTTGTCGGCGAGAACTCTCGTAACGAAGACATGGACGTCAACATCTGCCGCGAGAAGGCCAAGACAAACATTCGCACGCAGTCCTCCGACGACACGATCCGACTCACTCCACCGAAGCTGTTTTCGCTTGAGCAGGCGCTCGAATTGATCGCTGATGAGGAGTGCGTGGAGGTCACGCCGCAGTCGGTCCGCATCCGCAAGACCGTGCTCGATGCCGGTGAACGGGCTCGCATCCTCAAGAAGCAGAAGCCCCCTCGCGACTGAGAAGCAGAAGCCCCCTCGCGACTGATATGTGGCAACCTGGGCTCGTGAACCTGACCGGCCGGACCAGCGGGAACCAGCAGAAGCACGAATCAGGAAACCCGGTCCAACGGCATCTCATCCGACGGTTCCACGATGAGGTCGTACGGTTGCTCGAGGCCGTCCCGCATCCGGCGATTCTCGACCTCGGATGCGGGGAGGGCTTTGTCCTCGAACACCTTCTCGCGTCGGGCATCGATGCCGATCTCGTCGGGATCGACCGCTCGCCGGCTGCAATTGCGGCGGCGCGTGAGCGCGTGGGCCCCGCAATCGATCTCGTCCAGGCTGACGTGACCAGCCTCAAGGACCTGCCCCGCTTGTTCGATGTTGTCATGATGCTGGAGGTACTCGAGCACCTTGATCAACCGAACATCACCCTCGATCTTCTCGCAGAGCTCACCACCGGTCACGTGATCGTGAGCGTCCCCCATGAACCGTTCTTTCGGGGTCTCAACATGATCCGTTTCAAGAACCTGAAGCGTCTCGGCAGCGATCCCGAGCATGTTAACCACTGGACGAAGCGGAGCTTCGAACGGCTCGTGGGCCGGCGGTTCGAGATCGTCGATCGAGGTCGGGCCTTCCCGTGGACGTTGTTGCTGCTCGAGGCGCGGTGACCGGTCGCGGATTCCTCGTTGCCCTGCTGGGTTTCGTCAGTGTGGTGTACATCGGGCTCGAGGTTGCGGGCAGCTGGAGCGAGCTTACGGCCCAGCAAATTCCCGGTGTCGGGTGGTTGCTGGTCGCAATCGTGGCGCTTGCTCTCGGTCAGTTCGTCGTTGGTGAAGCGATGGTCGTGCTCGAGGCGTCCCCATCGACTGGGGCCCAGCGTCGCTGGATCTTCCACACAGCCCAGCCGGCGAAGTACGTACCATTCGGAATCGCGAACGCGGCTGCGGTCGTCCTCGGCCTCTGCGCTCGAGGGGTGCCGAGCCGGATCGCCACGCTCGTCTGGGCGATCCACAGCCTCGCGCTGGCACTGGTCGGCGTGGCGGTCGGGCTCATCGCAGGGCCTGCGCTTGGTTGGTCGGCGGCAGTCTCCGCCCTAGGGGTGATCCTGCTCCTTGCGGTTGCGCCTCCGATCTTTGGGCGTGTGCTCCGGGTGGCCGGTCGGGTGGTCGGGGCAGACCTCAGCGCGTCGCTCCCGGCGTCCCGCTCGATCGTGACCTGTACGGCCCTGGCTGCAATCGCGGTCGGCCTTCACGCGGTTGGTTTCGCCATCCTGGTTCGCGGCGCCGATCTCGACGTCACGCTGCTCGGGGCTGTGGCCGCCTATGCACTCGCGTTCGGCGTATCGGTTGCGACGCCGCTTCCGGGTGGTCTGGGCGCTCGGGAGGCAGTCCTGCTTGCGGTCCTCGTCGTCGACGAAGCGACGCTGTTGGTGCCTGTCGTACTCGTCCGGCTCTTGCTTGTCGGTACCGAGTGCGGGTTCCTGGTGGTGGCCCGGCTGCGCCTCAGTCGGGCGGACGGCGTCGTTCGTGATGGAGGTGCAGAAGGAGTTCGGCTAGCAGACCCACGCTGACCAGCTGGACACCGACCACGAACAGAGTCACGCCGGCAAGCAGTGCAGGCCGGTTGCCGACCTCGCTCCCGGAGAGGCGTGCGACCAGCATCCACACCATCAGTGCAAACCCCACCGAACCGAGGGTGAGGCCACTGCCGCCGATCAGGTGGAAGGGCCGACGGTCGTAGGTGGTCAGGAACTTGACGGTGAAGAGATCGAGCATGCCTCGCCAGAAGCGGCTGCGGCCGAACTTCGAGTCGCCGTGGAGGCGGTCGCGGTGGTTGACGTCGACCTCGGTGACCCGGAAACCGGCCCAGGCTGCAAGCACGGGGATGTAGCGGTGGAGCTCACCGTAGAGGTTGAGCTCGTCGGCCACGGTCCGCCGCATCAGTTTGAAACCGCTGTTGAAGTCGGTGCCGTGAACGCCGCTGATTGCGGCGGTGGTCCGGTTGTAGAGCCGAGACGTCTTGCGTTTGATAAAGCGGTCGTGGCGGTCGGTGCGGCGACCGGTGACGAGGTCGTGGCCGGCGCACAGTGATTCGTAGAGCGCACCGAGTTCGGATGGGTCGTCCTGGCCGTCGGCATCGAGCAGCACGATGAGGTCTTCGTGGACGTTCTGAAACGCCAGGCGCAAGGCGTTGCTCTTTCCCCGGTTCGTGCGGATGTGAAGGTGGCTGAGGCGCGGTTGTTCGGACTCGAGTTGGGCCAACACGTCGGCGGTGCCGTCGGTGCTGCCGTCGTCGACGACGAGGACTCGCCACTCGGTGAAGTGAATGGCGAGCTGCTCGGTCAGCTCCGCAATAACGTCAGGCAGGTTGTCGGCCTCGTTGTAGGCGGGCAGAACGGCGCAGATCGAGTCGGTGGTGGTGGTCATCGGTCCTCCCGGTCCAGTGCCGTGACCTTGATCGTGAAGTGGCGGTGAAAGAACCGGGAGTCGTGTTGCTCCTGGACGGAGGTGACGAACCCGGGTGGTGCATCGAAGGCGACCGGTGCTGTCCCGGCCTGAAGTACCCACGTTCGCGGTGCTGTGATCTCAAGATCGTCCAGGAATGCTGCGAATTCCCCGTTGCGAATGGAGCCGTCGTACTCGACCGTGTGGTACGCCTCGTCGAGGTAGTAGCGAAGTCCCCACTGCCTGGGTTCGGAGAGGTTGAGGTCGACGAAGACCACGATCACGTCGTCGGGTTGGTCCTGCTCGATCTGGTCGGTGGCGTCGCGAAACGCGGGCCGCCACGTTTCATCGATGGTGAGTGCTGTGTGGAGTGCCGCCGACGCAAAGAGCGCGCCGAACGCAATGACGGTCATGGGCCGCATCCTCGCCAGCGCAGCACCGATCAGGATCGCCAAGAAGGGGAGGATCCCGACGAAGTAGCGAACGAAGAAGAGCGTTCGGAACTGCGAGGCGACAAACGCCAGCAGGAGAGTGCCGAAGAAGGCGGCACCTACGACAGCGGCGGCGAACGCCGCGTCGGGTGTTCTGTCGGCGACTGTGCGTAAGTGCCGGCTGCCGAACAGAAGAAGCACGGCGAGGGGGATAAGAATGACATTGGCCTTGAACAGATTCTCGACGTACTGGTTCATGCTCGGGTCGATCATCGAATACTCGACAAAGCCGGCGAAGAACTCGACGGGTAACCGCACCCAGCCGCTGAAGCCGGGCGAATCCAGCCACGCCAATGGGTCGTTGTTGAGCTGATAGCGAAACGTTGGGAGCCAGGGTGCGAAAAGCACGCCGATTCCGATGGTGGCGATCAGCCAGCGACAGGTTCGGGTGGTGATCTCGTGGCGGAGTTCGAGCACAGCGGTTGCGCCGACGACCGCAAGCACGGTGAAGCCAGCGTAGTAGTGGGTGTACAGCGCAGCCGCGCCGAGCACGGTGTACATCGTCCAGCTTCCCAGCGTGTTGCGCTCGCGAGCCCGGATGAGCGCCATGACCCAGGCAAGCAGAACCAGTGCAAAAAGGGCGTACATTCGCCCCTCGCGCGAGTAGTAGAGGTGCAGCGGCATCACGGTGAGCAGCGCTGCCGCAGCGAGTCCGGCCCGCCGGCCGGCGAGACGGGTTCCGAGCATCGCAGTCATCGCCACGGTGGCAACGCCCAACACCGCGCTCGGGAAGCGGAGCATCCACTCGCCGTCGCCGAGGGTGAGCCACGGCCGAAGGATCGCCTGAGAATAGCCAGGGGGATGGGTCCCCTCGCGCAGAAGGTCGTACGCGTCGCCCAGGGGTACTGTGGCGCGACGCTCGCTCAGAATCTCGTCGTACCAGAGACTGTCGGCGCCGAGCCGGTAGAGCCGAAGAACGGCCGCTGCGATCAGGAGAACCGACAGGTACCGCCAATCGGGTCGGACGTCTCTGCCCTGCATCCGGGTCGCTGGCACGTCGTCCACTGCAGCGAACTATAGCTTCCGTCGCTCATCCCTCGAGGGCTGCCCACCTCGCTCATGAGGCGCGCCGCAGCCGCGCTCTGCGATTCAAGTCGTTCGGACCGGGAGCGTCTTGAGGCTGTTGTTGAGGTTGCTGCGTTGTCGGGTTGGCGTACCGGCCAGTTCCAGGTTGGGCCATCGCTGCAGAACTTCTTCGAAGAAAACCCTTCCTTCGAGGCGAGCGAGGTGCACGCCGAGACAGAAGTGGGTAGCGATACCGAACGAGAGGTGCGGATTGGGATTGCGCGTGGTGTCGAACGTGTGGGGTCGGCTGAACACTTCGGGGTCGCGATTGGCCGCGGTGTAGATCATCGCGACTTTGTCGCCGGTGGCGATGTCGACGTCGGCGAGGCGGGTGTCGACGATGGCCGTACGTCGGAAGTAGTGGAGGGGATTAGCCCAGCGCAGGACTTCTTCGACGGCGGCTGGCATACCGGAGGTGTTCGCCCGCAGGGCGGCCAACTGGTCGGGGTGCTGCAGCAGCGCCAACGTACCCGATGAGAGCATCGTGCGCGTCGTGTCGTTACCGGCGGTGACGAGCTGGACGAAGAACCGGGCGAAGTCGACATCGCTCATGAGGTGGCCGTCGAACTCCTCGCCGAGCAGCACGTCGGTGAGGTCGCCCTGTGGCCCCTCTTCACGTCGCGACGCCGCGAACTGCATGGCGTACATCGCCATCTCCACCGCAGCCGAGCCGCGCTTTTGCCCGTCGGCAACGTCGGGGTCTTGGCTGCCGCTGTTTCGCTCTGCCATCGCATGGACCAACGGCCAGTCCTCGGCCGGTAGCCCCATCAACTCGCCGAGGATCTGGCTCGGCAGGTGGGCGCACACATCGTGGACGAACTCGAGTTCAGAGCCCTTTTCGTCAGCGCGGTCGAGGATCGTGGTGACGACCCCGCGCACCCGATCCTCGAGTTCAGCGATGACGCGGGCCTTGAACTCGGCAGCAACCGGCTTGCGGTATGCGGTATGCCTCGGCGGGTCCATCGCCAACAGCATGTCGCGCATGTTTTCGAGGGCGACCGGGTCGAGGTTCTCGACGACCACCCCACCTTCGGTCGCACTGAACACGTCGCTGCGCTTCGAGACGTGGACCACATCGGCGTGCCGGAGCACCGCCCAGTAGCCAGGCTCTCCGTCCATGGCGACCCAGGAAACCGGCTCAGTTGCGCGGAGCGCGTCGAATCGCTCGTGTGGTGGCCCATCGACGTAGGTGTCCGGGTCGGCGATGAACCCAGCCATCGTGGTGGTTATCCGACGCCGCGCAGGTCGCAGACGAAGATCAGCGTTTCGTTTGGGCCGATGACGCCGCCGGCGCCTTGCTGGCCGTAGGCCATGTCGGGTGGGATGGAGAGTTTTCGGCGGCCACCGACTCGCATGCCTTGCACGCCTTGGTCCCACCCGGCGATGACTTGGCCGACGCCAAGGCTGAACGCAAGCGGCTCGCCCCGGTTCCACGAGGCATCGAACTCGTTGCCGGTCGACCACGAGACACCCACGTAGTCGACGCTGACCTGCATGCCCGCCGCCGCCTCCGGGCCGTCGCCAACCACGAGGTCTTCGATCACGAGTTCGGTGGGCGGACCATCATCGGGAACGCTCACCTCGGGCTTGGTGTGGATGTCCATCTCCGGAACTTAGCTGGCGAGTCGGACTGGCACGGCACCAGGGCTGGGGCTGGGTGGCGGTGGGAAGAGAGCTCGCTTCGAGCCATCCGATGAGCGCTGCTCCGAAATGGTGCCCTTGATCCGGCACGCGCCACCGGATGTGGCAAAGCCGAATGGAACCTATACGGTCGAACGGCGGTTACTGCGGGTGACCAGACGTCCGTTCACGAGGAGGCACCATGGCTACCGGTCGATCCAGCTTTGCAAAGCGTCAGCGTGACATGGCCAAGAAGGCGAAGGCCGCGGCCAAGCGAGAGCGCAAGCTCGAAAAGGACGACGAGCTCGACGAGCTTGACGATGAACTCCTCGAGGAAGACTCCGGGCCCAAGCCCTCCAACGAAGAGATCATGGAGCGCGTCGCCGAGCTGCACCGCCGCTATGACGACGGCCAGATGGATCTCGACACCTTTGACGAGCTCAGGGCCGACCTGATGGGCCAGATGGTGATCGACTGATTTCCACCTCTGATCGACAGATCAGGGCCTGACCGCTTCGAATCGGTCGCCGTCAAAGAGTGGTTCGATCTCCAGGTCGCGACGGTCGCGCTCAAGCTGGTCTGGATCGGGCGCAGAGCCGTTGAATGCGGATGCTGCCCGGAACACCTCGTCGAGAAGGCGGGCGTCACTCGTGGTGTTGAGGAACACGTCGGGCGTTGCCAGCACGAAGTCGACAGCTCGCCGGAGGGGCTCGGGGTCCTCGATCGGCTGGTACCAAGAGAAGTGCGGCTTCTCGGGGTCGGCCCACCGTCGCCGGGCGATCGACTTGATCGTCTGCATCGCGATCCCGCCGGAGCGACAGCGCGCTTGGAGGTCGGCCACGTCGGAGGTGTAGGTGTCGATTGTCGCGAGGTTGTGGTTCCAGGGGTACAACACTGCGGCGAACGGCGCTTCGGCGAGGCTTCGGACGTGCATGCGCGGGATGCGCAGGCCGTGGCCGGTGACCCCGACGAAGCGGCACAAACCCTCGTCACAGGCGCCGAACAGTGCCTCGACGGCGCCGCCGGGACCGTGGGCCTCGCGCCACTCCTCCTCCTCGACCAGATTGTGGAGTTGGATCATGTCGACCGAGTCGACGCCCATTCGCTCAAGGCTCCGTTCCAGCGACTCCCGAGCAGCCGAACCACTGCGTTCACCGGTCTTGGTTGCAAGAAAGACGTCGCTGCGGTGGTCTTGCAAGTAGTCGTGGAGGCGATCTTCGCTGGCTCCGTAACTCGCTGCCGTGTCGAAGTGGTTCACCCCGGCGGCGCAGACCTGCTCGATAGTGGCATCGGCCCGCGCCGGGCTCATCCCCCCGAGTGCCGCAGCACCGAAGATGATGCGGCTGCTTTCGTGCCCGGTCGAGCCGAAGGGTGCATGCGGCAGTGTCATGATGCTCCAAGGAGGTCGCGAATTCGTGATCGCAGTTCGGGGACCCCGGTTCCCTTCTCGGCGCTCACCCAGGTGACCTCCGATCGCTGCACATCCAGCTTGCCAGTCAGTTCGGTTCGGCGCTTCTTCGACATCGACGGCTTAACCTTGTCCGCCTTCGTAGCGACGTATGCGATCGGCCGGCCGAGCGATTCGAGCCACTCGACGGTCTGAAGGTCGAGTGAGGTCGGGCCAACGGCGCCGTCGATCAACAACACGACCGACACGAGGTTCTCGCGCTCTTCGATGTAGGTACTGAGCATCGTCGCCCACTTGGCCTGCTCGGCCTTGGACACCCGGGCGAAGCCATAGCCGGGGAGGTCCATTACCCATCGGAGAGAATGCGCCGGCGCCAGCTCGAACGCATTCATCAGCCGCGTCGCCCCAGGCGTCTTCGAGGTCTTCGCGAGGCTCTTTCGCTGCGCAAGCGCATTGAGTAGCGATGACTTGCCGACATTGCTCCGGCCGACGAGCGCGACCTCGGCGTTGACGTGGGGAAGGTCGTCGATGTCGACGTAAGAACGAACGAAGTGAAGATCGAGAGGCCCGGCCACACGGCGACGGTACCGGCTTGCAGAGCCGGCGATGTGCCTGATGCGTACCCGCCCTACGATCCCGCTATGACGGATCTGAGCGGACGAACAGTGCTCATCACCGGCGGCAACGGCGGAATTGGGCTCGCGATCGGAAAGGCATGCGCTGAGGCAGGGGCGAACATCGTGGCCTGGGGGCGCAACACCGAGAAGAACGAAGCAGCGGAGGCGAAGCTGCGATCGCGCGGCGTCGAGGCCCACGTGCTCGAGGTTGACGCCTCCGATGAGAATGCGATTGAGAGGGGATTTGCCGAATCGGTCGATCTCGCAGGTGGGCGTATCGACTCGGTCTTCGCCAACGCAGGGACTGGTGGGAATGGTGCCCGGTTCCCCGACGTCAGCCTTGAGGAATGGCGACGGGTCATGACGACCAACCTCGACGGGGTGTTCCTGCTCTTCCGGGCTGCGGCCCGACACATGATCGAGCATGGCCAGGGCGGTGCGCTCGTCGCAACGTCGTCGACATCGGCCATCCATGGAGCCGCCGGCAACGAGGCGTACGGAACCTCGAAGACGGCCCTGCTCGGCTTCTGTCGCGCTTTGGCGGTGAACCTCGCCCGGCACCAGATTCGCGTCAACGCGCTCCTTCCCGGTTGGACGATCACCGAACTTGCATCGTTCGGCTATGCCGACGACAAGTTCCGCGACGCCACGCTCAAGCGCACGCCGGTTCGTCGATGGGCCGACCCCGCCGAGATGGGGGCTGCCGGCGTGTTCCTTGCAGATCCAGCGGCGACGTACCACACCGGCGATTCCATCGTCGTCGACGGCGGCTACACGATCTTCTAGGCACGGAGGCGACGGCGCCTTGCTGCCTTCGGCGTGAAACCGGACTGTTGCGGGGGCGAGTGCCGAGGCCATCGATACCGGGTGTTACCAGTCGGTACCCGACACAGTGCAGGATGGTCCGGTGTCAAAGGCGAGGGTCTACGTGGTCTGTGCGGTGATCGCCGTATCGGGCATCATCACGTTCCTCGTGACCGATTCGATCGGTGAGCAGCGTGCTGGTGAGCCCACGACTACAACGAGTTCGACCACCTCGACGACGAGTTCGTCGACCTCGTTGACGAGTTCGACCACCTCGTCGACGACAACCACGACGACGACCTCTACGTTGGCGCCGGGTGTAGTCCGACTTGCCGAGGAACTCGCGATCCTCGGGATCGAGGGACAGGCCCGACAGGTTGTAATGCTCGGCGCGCGTGGCGATGTCGCCGAAGGCCTGATCGCCGAACTGGGCGACACCTGCGTCGGGGGGATCTTCGTGGCGGGCAATGCCGGCAACTGGGAGCCACAAGATTCACTCGAAGCAGCGAGCGCTGCGATCGAGCAAATCATGGTTGCTTCGTCCGGCTGTTCGACGTACCCACTTGTCGCTACCGATGCCGAAGCCGGTGCTCGGGTTCTGAAGGTGCCAGTGACGCCCTTACCCGACCCTGCGACCTTGCAGTCAAATCACCGGATCGATCCAGCGACGACGAGCGAGGGCCTGGCCCCGGCGGCCGCAGCGTTTGCCCGCGAGCTCGCCGAGGCAGGTGTGCATGTGAACTTTGGGGTGGTCGCCGACGTCGATGTCGGCGTGGGGTACTACATGGACCGACAGCGGCGATCGTTTGGCGACGATCCGGCGATCGTCACCGCCATCACCAAGGCGTTGGTGGAGGGCCACTGCCGGGCAGGTGTTGCCGCAACCCTCAAGCATTTCCCCAATCAGGGGTCGACCGTCGAGGATCCGCACGAGCTTGACTCGTTCTCGGCCAATACTCCTTTGGCCTGGGCTGATTTTGGAGCGCTTCCCTACGTGAACACCGTGGCGCCCCTCGTGATGACGGGGCACATTCGCTTCGAGGGTGTCGACGGTGGGCGCCCGGCGACGTTGTCGGCCGAGATCACGTCGTGGCTTCGCAACGATCTCGGGTACGGCGGCGTGATCGTCACCGACGACATGCATGTCATGCAAGGGGTTGGGGCTGACCTCACCCCGGGCGAGCGTGCTGTCGCAGCGCTTTGGGCCGGAGCTGATCTCGCCCTGTTCGTCGGGGTCGACAACGGCGCAGAGATCGTCGATGCGGTTATTGCCGAGGCGCAGGCCGACCCGAGTTTTGCGGCCCGTCTCGAGGAATCCGCAGCGCGGGTTCTGCACCTCAAGGGGGGCCTAGGACTGATCCCAGGAGCGGACGCCGAATGGTTCGACTGGTGCGGCACTGAAGCCAAGTGATCGGGAGCAAACGTTTTTCGGCGGCGACTACGGTGCAGCCACGTCGAATACGAGTCGGAGGGTGACATGGGGGAATTGGATGGCAAGGTCGCGTTGGTGACGGGTTCGTCGAGCGGCATCGGTGAGGCGTCCGCCCGGATGCTCGCTGCAGCCGGGGCGAACGTGATGGTGAACTCGTCGTCGTCTGTCGAAGCCGGCACAACGATCGCCGCGCAACTTGCGACCGAATCTGACTACCTGCAAGGTGATATCTCCGACCAGGCGCAGTGCGAAGCGCTTGTTGCCGGCACCGTCGAGCGGTTCGGACAGCTCGACATCCTGGTCAACAACGCAGGCTGGACGACCCGGCTTGACCATGCCGACTTGTCGCTCATGACCAACGACGTCCTGTTCAAGACGATCGAAGTCAACGTCTACGGCACCTGGTGGATGAGCAAGGCCGCAATGCCTCACCTCAAGGAGACCGCGGGCACGATTGTGAACGTCACGTCGATCGCTGGGCTTCGGCCGCTCGGCTCGTCGCTCGCCTACGGAATGGCGAAGGCCGCACTCAATTCGCTCACCGAAGACATGGCGAAGTTCCAGAAGCCCGTGCGGGTCAACGCGGTGGCACCGGGTCTGGTGGCCACGCCGTGGACGTCTGACTGGGACGACCTGCACGCCGGGATCGCGGCGATGGTGCCGTGCGGCCGATCAGCTACGCCTGAGGATTGCGCCCAGGCGGTGATGACGTGCATCACCAACACCTACATGAACGGCACGATCCTCAAGGTCGACGGCGGAACGACCTTGGCGTTGTAGGAGCGCTTGCGGTAGCCAGCGCTCGCGGCGCTCAGCGCTCGAGCGCTGCGGCAAGGCGCTCAAGGGTGGTGGAGGCGGTCTCCTTGTTGTGAACGCTGCGGTCGCCGACACCGGAGATTTCCTTGGATCGCTCGAGGGATTCTTCGGGCCGCAGGTCGTCCCAACTCTCGGTGACGCGGGTGCCACCGTCGATCGCCTCAAGGTCATAACGCCAGTTGGCGAAATGGAAGTCGCTACGGCCGATCATCGCCTTGAAGTGGAACGCGACGCCGGGCTCGCACCTGTCGATCTCGGCGTGGGTACTCCACTCCTTGTCGCCGTTGCGATTGTGACCGTCGAAGCGGGCGCCGACGGCTGGTCCGTCGTGACCCTCCTGCCATTCGCAGGTGTGACATTCCGGTGACCATTCGCCCATGCGCGTGACGTCGGAGATCGCAGCCCACACGGTCATCGGGTCGGCTCCGATGTCTCGGGTGACGGATCCGGTTTGTTCCTGTCCCATATGACGACCGTAGCGGCCGCCCCGACTCGAGGCGAAGCACTATGGGACGCGTGGATACGCCAGTCCGGCAATCTCCTGGACAAGGCGGACGACCTGGTAGCTGTACCCGGCCTCGTTGTCGTACCAGATGTAGAGCACGCAGCGGTTCGAGTCGGCAATCGTTGCCTGGGCGTCGACGATGCTGGTGCGTTCGGCGCCGACAAGATCCGACGACACAACTTCGGTCGAGGTGGTGTAGTCGATCTGCTCGCCCAGATCGACGCTCATCGACGCGTCGCGCAGTTCGGCATTGATCTCTTCACGACTCGCTTCACGCTCGAGTGTCAGATTGAGGATTGCGAGCGAGACGTTCGGGACCGGAACCCGGATCGCGTTACCGGTGAGTTTGCCGGCTAGTTCGGGAAGTGCCTTCACGACCGCCGACGCGGCACCGGTTTCGGTGATCACCATGTTGAGCGGCGCCGACCGGCCCCGGCGTTCCTTGCTGTGGAAGTTGTCGGTGAGGTTCTGGTCGTTCGTGTAGGCGTGGATTGTCTCGACGTGGCCACCGACGATGCCGAACGTGTCGTTCATCACCTTGAGTGGCGGCACGATCGCGTTCGTGGTGCACGACGCTGCCGAGAGGACCACGTCGTCGTCGGTGAGCACGTCGTGGTTGACGCCGTAGATGATGTTCTTGACCGCGCCCTTCCCCGGCGCAGTGAGCACGGCACGTGCTGCACCGTTGGCCTTTAGGTGACGGTTGAGGCCCTCCGCGTCGCGCCAGGCCCCCGTGTTGTCAATGACAATTGCGTTCTTGATGCCATAGGACTCGTAGTCGATGTCTTCAGGCTGTGCGGCGTAGATGAACCTGATCGGGTTGCCGTTGGCGATGATCTGGTCGTTGTCGGGGTCGGCGATGACGCTGCCAGCGAACGGTCCGTGGATCGAGTCGCGGCGCAGCAGGCTGGCCCGCTTTTCGATGTCGTTCGCCTTCTGTGGTCGCAGCACGATCGCCCGGAGTCGCAGTTTGGCGCCCGACCCGGCTCGCTCGATCAGGATGCGGGCCAGCAGGCGGCCGATGCGGCCGAAGCCGTAAAGCACAACGTCGGTGGGTTCTTCGAGCAGTTGCCCGTGTCCGGTGGTGATCGACGCAAGTTCGCGGTCGAGGTAAGCCCGGAGGTCGACCTCGCCGGCGTCGAGCCAGCCGTTGGTGAGTTTGCCGAGGTTGATCTTCGCCGAGTCGAGGTCCATATCGGCTAACGCTTCGAGCACGGGAAGGGTCTGTTGGACCGAAAGTTCTGACCCGGTGAAGTTCCGGGCGTACCGGTGCGCCTTGATGATCCCGATCGGCGTGCGCTCGAGCTTGCGCCCGTAGATGTAGAAGATGACGTCTTTCTCGCGGTAGAGGCGCCCCAGGATCGGGATCATCGCCTCGGCGGTCGCTTCGTCCTCCTGCCAGCGTTCGAAGTGGTCAGTGCCGGAATCGGTCATGGCTCTCTCGTCGTCCGCGCCGTTGGCGTCTTGATCAGAACGGCTTCCAAACTACCGCCGCTGGAGACCCGCGACCGGATTGCTCCTTTGTAAAGAACCTGCGGATTTCAGCCGAGTGATGCAATCGCTTGGTCGCGCAGTTCGTATTTGAGGACCTTGCCACTGGCGTTGAGCGGCAACGCGTCGACGAAGGCGACGTGGCGGGGGCACTTGTAGTTGGCCATTTCGGTGCGACACCACGTCATGATCTCGTCGCCACTGGGAGCCGAACCCCTGACCGGGATCACGAAGGCGTAGCCGACCTCGCCGAGGCGTTCGTCGGGCACGCCTACCACGGCGACCGAGGCGATATCGGGGTGCTTCGTCATCACGTTCTCGATCTCCGCGGGGTACGCATTGAATCCACCGTTGATGAACATGTCCTTCACCCGGTCGGTGATGTCGATGTTGCCGCCATCGTCCATCACGCCAATGTCACCGGTGTGAAGCCAGCCCTCGGCATCGACTGTCTCGGCGGTTTTCTCGGGGTCATCGAGGTAGCCGAGCATGATGTTGTAGCCCCGTACCACGATCTCGCCCGGCTCGCCCCGGGGTACCTCCTTGCCGTTGGCATCGATCACCCGCACCTCGACGTCGGGGATCGCCCGACCTGAGGTGTTAGCGATGATTTCGGGGTCATCGTCGTGTCGACACATGGTGGCGATGCCGGTCGATTCGGTGAGCCCGTAGCCGGTCACGATCTTCTCGAAACCGAGTCGTTCGCGCATCTGCAGAATCATCTCGACCGGAATCGCGGCTGCGCCCGTGACTGCGAGTCGAAGTGATGACATGTCGAATGATTCGAGGTCAGGGTCGTTGAGGATCGTCTGGTAGATCGCGGGCGGGCCAGGCAGCATCGAGATCCGTTCCTCGGGAACCCGTTGCATCACCTGAGCGACGTCGAACACCGGGTGTGGGACGATCGTCGATCCGGTCATGAGGCAGGCGAGGATGCCGGCGTTCAGGCCGAACGAATGAAAAAACGGGTTGACGATCAGGTATCGGTCCTGGTCGAGACCGATCACGTCAGACCACGACTTGAACGCCCGACAGGTGGCCCCGTGGGTGAGCATCGCTCCCTTGGGAGAACCGGTGGTGCCCGAGGTGAACATGATGTTGCACAAATCGTGGGGTGCGATCATCGCAGCGCGCTCGGCGATCGTGTCGTCGGAGATGCCTCTGCCTCGGTCGATCATGTCGGCGAACGCGACCGCAGCGTCGGGAACGGTGCCCCGCAGGACCACGATCTCGTCGAGTGAAGCAGGCACGCCAGCCTCGCTCAGGAGTGCGACGTAGTCGGTGTCGAGGAAGTCCGTGACGGTGAAGAGGATGCGAGCCTTGCTCGACTCGATCACGTAGGCCGCCTCGCGGCCTTTGAAACGCGTGTTGATGGGGACGACGATCGCGCCTGCGACATGGACGCCGAGGGCGGCGACCGCCCACTCCCAGCAGTTCGGCGCCCACACCGCGATGCGGTCGCCGCGTTCGACGCCGCTCGCCATCAGTGCGGCGGCCGCTCGTCGGATCTCGGTGCGAAACTCGACGAAGTCCCAACGGATGTCGCCGTCGACCATGGCCTCGTTCGATGCGAAGCGGTCGGCCGCATCGTCGATCAGGTCTGGGATCGTGGTCCAGGGTGGCGCCATGTCACTTCCCCATCGTGGTCCAGGAGAAGTCCTCCCAGAGACGAACGCTCCGCCAGCCGTCGCCGTGGCGAACGAGCTCGTGGTTGTACCAACCCCCGCACTCGAAGAAGGGAGCGTCTTTGCCAGCGAAGTGCATCGGGTTGAAGAACATCGCCCGCACGGTTGCCGTGTCGCCGTCGATCGTGACCATTTCGTTGCTCACGAGGTGCTGGGTGGCCGAAAACATCTCCATCGTGGTTTCGAGCCACGAGACGACCTCGTCGACCGTGCCCTCGATCCCGCCAGCTGCGGTGTAGTCGATGTGCGCGTCTGCGGTGAAGAGGGTTCGGTAGAGCGCCCAGTCCCTGGTGTCGACGGCGTTGGCATAGGTCGTGAGGAAGTCGGAGATGGCGAGTCGGTCGAGGAGATACTGCAGGGTCACGGTCACGGCTGCAGATGATCAGGGATGACGAGCCCCATTTCGGTGGCGAGTCCGGTCGTGGTTGCACTTACCGGCACGCCGACGGCATCGAGTAATCGGTTCATCATCTCGAAGTTGGCGGCCACCATGACAATGCGATCGGCTGTATCGCGGCCGAGCCGGAGCTCGGCGCGAACCCGCGCATCGGGGTACTCGTCAAAGTCCCGCATTACGCAGGCATCGACGAGGGCGCGGATGTCGTTCCCGGCGGGTACCCCGCAGGTACCGCACCCTTCTGCGATCACGCGCGGGTGGAGTTCTTGGCCTGTCTCATGGAGGCTCGCACGGAGCATCCCCGCATGAGACAGCAGTCAAAAGAAACACTCGTTGAGATACGACGTTCGGGCGGCAGCCAACTCGATCTGGGCGCGAGTGGCGCCGTTGCGTGTAGCGACCGGGTCGCTCATTTCATCGATCGACAGGTAGAGCGTTTCGTGGACGTCGAACTGCAGCTCAAGGCCGCCTGGGATCGCGGTGAGAGCGGTGACCGGGTGGGCAACGCCCACGGTGGGTACCCATCCCTGGTTGATCGCCGCGTCGGTGATCACCACCTGGCTGGGCAGACCTGCGATCGGTTCCGGCAGGACGGGATCGTCGAGTCCGAGCCCGAATGCCGCCGTGTCGAGCGCAGCCAAGCGAGCGACGATCGACAGGATCTCGACGTAGGCCTCTGCACGGAGACCGGCGTTGACCCATGCTGCGATGTCGGCGGGCCGAATCGTCCAGGCTTCGGTTGCGATACGGCGGCTTGCGTCGGCGACAGCCGCCGGTAGCTCACCGGCAGGAGGCTGGCCGGCCCGGGCGCCGCGGGCCTCACGGGCGATTGCGACCTGTTCCTCTCCGGTGAACCAGACTCCCGGCGCAGCCAGCGCAGCTACTTGTCGAGTTACGAGAGCTTCGAATGCATCAAGAAGAGCCGTCACGTTCTCAGTTTCCCGCAGTGAGCAGCAGTTTGCCGGTTGTCGCACGCGATTCGAGCGCAGTGTGCGCCGCAGCGGCCTCGGCGAGCCGCCATGTGTGGCCGATACGGATCTCGAGTTCTCCGGTCTGCACCCAGCTGATGATCTCGTTCCAGCGACCAAGTCGCTCGGCGGCGGTGAGCATGTGACTGAACAGGCTAGGTCGGGTGAGGAACAGCGACTTCGGCATGAGCGAGAGTGGACTGACCGGTGGAACGGCTCCGGACGCGTTGCCGAACGTGGCCATGACACCACGAGGCCGCAGGACCGCGAGTCCGGCTTCGAACGTCGCCGCCCCGACACCGTCGTAGACGACATCGATGGCGTCCTTGCCCACTGCGGCTTCAACACCTTCGACAATGTCGGTCGTTCGGTAGTTGATCGCGTGGTCGGCGCCGCCCGAACGTGCGATCGCGAGCTTCTCGTCGGAACCGGCGGTTGCGACGACTCGGGCGCCGCGTAACCGTGCCATCTGGACGATCAGCCGGCCCGTGCCACCGGCGGCGGCGTGGACGAGGCAGGTGTCGCCGGGGGCAAGGGAGTAGGTGTCGGTGATGAGGTAGTGAGCAGTCATCGCCTGCAGCGGAATCGCCGCCGCAGTCTCGAGCGTGATGTCGTCGGGAACCCGCATCAACACGCTTGCGTCGGCGACGACGTGCGACGCATAGCTAGCCGGCACCCCAACCCAGGCGACCCGGTCGCCGGCTGCCACCGCTTCGACATCGGCGCCGACCGCAGTGACGACTCCGGCCCCCTCCGACCCCGGTGTGAACGGAAGCGGCACGTCGTAGAGGCCTGAGCGGTGATACGTATCGATGAAGTTCACGCCACTCGCATGCACCGCCACGGTCGCCTGTCCAGGTCCCGGGTCGGGAACGTCGATCTCTTCGTACGCAAGGACCTCTGGTCCTCCGGTAGTGGTCATGCGAATGGCATGTGCGGTCATCTCGTCCTCCGTGGCATCGACTCCATGATGGCGCAGATCGTCGCCGACCGAGCAGTCCTACAACTCGGTCATGACCCGAGGCCCCCGACGTCGAGTTGGTCGCCGCATTTGCTCCCGAGCGCGTGTCGTTCGTCGGCCAGTTCCCGATCGCGGCGGCCTAGGCGATGACGCCTGGTGAACTGGCGAAGGCAATCGTCGGTGAGGATTGGAGCGATGGGGTCGATGATCTTCGGCTCGATGTCATCCCCCTCGGGGGCTGGGAACGAGGTATGACCTGGGATGAAACCGGGCTCGAGTGGATCCCACCTCCTCCGGGACTCCAGACCCTCACGGCAGCCGTCCTCTATCTGGGCACGGTGATCCTCGAAGCCACCTCCATTTCGTTCGGGGGTGGAACCCGATCGACATTCGAACAGGTCGGGGCCCCGTGGGCCGACGCCGACACGGTCGTCACCGACCGTGCGAGCTTCGATCCGGCCGAGGTGGGTGTCCACATTCTCGATGCGTTCTGGCATGAGGCTCGCCGACAACAAAGCAGTGACGACGAGTACGTCCCCCGAACGTCGATGATGACACTGCTCGCCGGTACGACCCGTCTCGTCGACGAACTGGCAGCCGGGGTCGCCTCAGCCGACATCATTGCGGGTTGGCAGGACGAGCTCGCAGTATTCGACGTGGCCCGACGGCGCTATTTGCTGTACCCGAACCCCGCTCGTGACGCTCCTGTGGCGGTGTACCGTCGGAAGCCATGGGCCGTCGACGCGCAGAGACAAAGGGGGCGCGCGGCGCCGACGGTGCGCCGAACCTCGTGCTCACGGGTTTCATGGGCACTGGAAAGACCGCAGTCGGGCGAGCGCTTGCCGCCGCGCTCGGGCGTGAATTCGTCGATACCGACGAGGCCATCATCGCTGTCCACGGGCCGATCCCGGAGATCTTCGCCATCGCCGGCGAGGACGGATTCCGCAATCTTGAGCAAACCGTGGCCGCGGAACTTGCTGTCCGCACCGACCTCGTGATCGCAACGGGTGGCGGAATGCTCACCCGGGCCGAAACTCGAGTCGTGCTCGCAGCGACCGGTCGTATTTTCTGCCTCACTGCCGAGCCGCACACGATCATGGATCGGGTGCTCGTCGACGGGGTCGACGAGCGGCCACTCCTGGCTGGTGCCAACCCCGAGGGTCGGATCGCTGAACTCTTGGCTGATCGAGCCGAGGTCTACGGCCAGTTCGAACCGGTACCGACCGACGATCGAACTGTCGACGAGATCGTCACCGACATCACCGCTCGGCTCGCCGTCTGACTCAACCCGGGAGCACGCAGCGGTTCTCGACTGCGCCGATACCTTCGATTTCGCAGCGAACGATCGAACCATCGCCGAGCCATTCAGGCGGGGTTCGCGCCGCACCGACACCTCCCGGCGTCCCGGTTGCGATGATGTCGCCCGGCATGAGCGTGGTGATCGCAGAGAGGTCTTTCACGATGTCGACGACGGTGAAACACAGCTGGTCGGTGTTGCTGTCCTGTTTGACTACTCCGTCGACGCTCGACCGGATCGTCAGGCCACTGCCATCTCCGAGCTCGGTCGCCGGGACCAGCACCGGTCCGACCGGCGTGAGACCCTCAAACATCTTGCCGGCGAGGAACTGCTTCGTTCGGCGTTGGTAGTCACGCACCGAACCGTCGTTCAACACGGTGTAGCCCGCCACCGCGGCCAAGGCTTCGGCAGACGATGCGTGCCGAACCGGACTCCCGATGACGATCGCAAGCTCGGCTTCCCAGTCGACGTGGGTCGACACGTCGACCGGCGGAAGAATCATGTCGTCACGGGCACCGATGAGCGAGTTCGAGAACTTCGCGAAGTAGGTCGGAGCGGCTGGCGGTTCGTTGCCCATCTCGCGAATGTGGTCGAGGTAGTTTTGACCGACGCAGATGACCTTGTCGGGTGCGGTGATGAGGGGCGCCAGGTCGGCTGTGACGCGGGGGATGGCGTTACCGGTCTCTTCCTGCTTGCCGGTCCGAAGCACCGCTCCGACGTCGGCTGCATCGAGAACGACGATGTCGTCGCCTTCAACCCGTCCGGCGCGGGTGATGGATCCGATTCGGACGGTGCAGAGGTTGTTCATCGGCACCATTGTGTCAAGCGCAGACCGAGCTCGGCGATCTCATTGGGCACGAGGTTCGCAAAGCTGAAGCGAATCATCTGTTCGTCGGTCGGGGTGAAGGCGGTGCCAGGAATCGTGAGCACGTCATGTTCGACCACGAGTCGCCGGACCACATCGGGGGTCGGCTCGTCGCCCGGAGAACGAACCCAGCCGAAGTACGCTCCAGCGGTGACCAGCTCAAAGCCGCCCGGGCGCTCGGCCATCACGCGCTCGAACTGCCCCTGAAGGTCGCGGGTGCGTTCGGCTTGTTCTCGTCGCCACTCGGTCGCCTTGGTCAAGCCAGTAGCCGACGCCATCTGGCCGATCACCGGTGCTGATATCGCGATGCAGTCGAGGATCTTCAACGCCTCGACTCGGGCAGCTTCACCGGCGATGAGCCCCCCCACGCGGTATCCGGGGATCGCGAGATCCTTCGAGAATGAATGAAGCGTGATGACCTGATCGCGCCAGCGTGGACGGTCGTACAGCCGATGGGCCGGATCGGTTGTCGGACGAAACGACCGGTAGGTCTCATCGATGACGAGGGCAACGCCACGGTCTGCTGCCATGTCAGCGAACGCATCGATGAGTTCTGGTGGGTACGTCACGCCACTCGGGTTGCCCGGTGTGACCAATACGATTGCTCGGGTTCTTGCGTCGATTCGTTGGTGTGCCTCGGTCACCGACGGGTGGAGTTGATTATCCGGCTCCAGGTATCGGGGCTCGATGCCCTCAACCCGCAACCACATGTCGTGATTGAAGTAGAAGGGGAGGGCGAGCACGACGTTGTCGCCCGGTCCTGCCAGTGCGCTCATCACCGTGCAGAACGCCTGATTGCAGCCCGCGGTGATGAGGGTGTCGTCGGGGTCGACGTCGGCGTCGTACGCGGCAGCCACGTCGGCGGCGAATGCGGCGCGAAGCTGGGGGATACCCGGCTGCGGTGCATACTTCGACGTGTCGGCCTCTGCTGCCGCCTGGGCGATGCGATCGACGACGACTGGAGCGGGGGCGTAGGAGGGCGCGGCTTGCGAGAGATCGAGGAGCGGCCGATCATTTACCCGATGAGCGAGGAGGGCGTGAGCCGCACCGATCGGCGAGTGGATGAGCTCGGAGACGCGAGGCGAGAACTGCATACGGCCGAAGTGTTGCACGCCTACCTCGACCGCATCGGATACGCCGGTCCGACCGAGCCGACGTTCGAGGTGCTGGCTGCAATCCAACTCGCCCACCTCGTTGCTGTCCCGTTCGAGAACCTCGATGTGGTTGCGCAGGTGCCGGTCTCGACCGATACCGACACGGTGGTCGCAAAAGTGCTCGGTGGTCGAGGAGGGTGGTGTTTCGAGAACAATGGTGCGTGCGCCTGGTTGCTGGAGCAACTCGGCTTTCGGGTTCGGCGGCTCGGCGCAGCGGTACTGCGAAGCGGGCCAGCGATCGAGATCGATCACCTTGCCCTCGAGGTGCAACTCGACCGGCCCTATCTCGTCGATGTCGGTTTCGGCGATTCGTTCCTGCGGCCACTTCGCCTCGACACCGCCGGCCCCCAGCGAGACGATCGTGGCGAATGGGAACTGTTGTCGAGTCCGCAGGGCACGACGTTGGCGGAGGTCATCGATGGCATCCCGGTTGCGCAGTACCGCTTCAAGCGGGTCGAACACCACATGGCTGACTTCGAGGCTGCCTCCCTGAAGCTGCAGGCCGATGCCGAGGGAACGTTTCGCACCAATCCGCTCGCAACTCGACTCCTCGGTAACGGTGCCGACCGGGTCACCTTGTTTCGTGATCGGCTGACGCTACGAAGCGGCGCCGAAATTCGCGAGGTCCCAGTCGCAGCGGCTGACTGGGACGCAGTGTTGGCCGAATGGTTCGGGATCAGGCGTTAAGCGCTTCGACGTCTTCCGAGGTCGGACACCCCAGGTTGTGCGGCAGCGGATCAGTGTGCGTCGGGATCGATGACGGCGAGCGAACCGCCCCGGGCCCAGAGAAGGACTCCGAGGCCAATACTGCAGTAGAGGAGTCCGCCGAGTGCCATCGGGGTGATGGTGTCTTGGATCTGTCGGTCGATCACCCATGCGAGGATCGAACCGAGGCCGAGCGTGGCGACGCCTCTGACCGCTGAAGCGGTGCCGGCGATCCGCTCCATTGGCTCGAGATTGAGTGAAACCGCCGTGGACGTGACGATCGTGCTCGCCGTTGAGGTGATCGTGACGAGTATGACCCACAGCGCAAACGATGGGACGCCGTCATATGCAATGGCAGCGGCGGTGAGCGCCCCGTAGGCCACAACGTTGAGCGAGTAGGCGACGAGCGCAACGCGTGCGGTACCGAGCCGTTCAACGCGACGACTGACTACCCAGACGCTGATTCCTTGCACGGCCGAGACGAGGCCGAAGGTTGCGGCGAACCACCCGGGACGGTCGTAGATCGTGTCGATGATCGGCTGGGAACTCCCAAGGAAGACGAAGAACGCGCCGTAACTGAACACCATTGCCGCTAGGTACCCGGTGGAGGACCGATGGGTCAGGGTCGCGCGAATCGCACGTCCGATGGCTTCCGGTTCGATCGGCCGTCGCTTGTCCGGGGGGTGCGTTTCTCCGAAGCGAGCCGTCCAAACCATGCCGCTGACTGCGAGCAGTACAGCCGCACCAAAGACCGACTGCCAGGGGAGAATTGCGATCAATCCTTCGCCGATGAGGGGTGCCACGGTTGGCCCGATCATGAACACCGCCATCACCATCGACAGGACGCGCGCCATCTGATCGCCCTCGTAGAGGTCCCGTGCGATGGCATAGCCGATCACGGCTGGGCCTGATGCGCCGAATCCCCACACAAAGCGCGAGGCAAGCACGGTGGTGTAGTCGGTCGAGAGCGTCGCTCCAATCGCACCGATGATGTAGAGCGCGAGCGACGCCTGCAGGATTGGGATGCGTCCGTAGCGGTCGGAGAGCGGTCCGACAGGCAGCTGTCCGGCGGCCATGCCGAGGAGGTACGCCGTGACGATAAGGCTGACTTCGCCGCTGCCGTCCGCAAGATCGAACCGGTTACGGATCTCGTCGAAGGCCGGGAGTGCCGTGTCGATCCCAAACGCCAGAAGCGCGCCGGTGAACCCGAGGAAGGCGACCACTCCCGCCTCGGAGCGGGGGATCACTGGGGCGGACTGCGTCACTCGTCGATGAGTCGCAGCGAGAGTGCGGACACGCGCGCGCGAAGTTCGTCTCGGTCGATGCCGAACTCGGCGAGCCCGGAGACGATCTCTTCTTCGAACGCGCCCCATCCGAACTGGAGTGCGGCGCACAGCGCAACTTGGGCGAGCAGGTCTGGGTCGTCGATGCTCTTCCCAGTGGCGGCTGCCTGGCCCTGCGCAATCCGGTGCATGAGGCCTTTCATTGGGGAGAGGGCCTCGTCGACTTCGAGCTTCGCGAAGGTGCGGTAGCTCGACGCCTCGTCGTTGGTGTTGACCGGCAAGATTCCATCGCTATCCCAGCGCTGCCCCATCTCGTCGGTGGCGGCTGCAACGGCTTCGGCGAATACGGCGTCCTTGCTGCCGAAGTAGTGATGAATGAGGCCGTAGTTGACCCCTGCATGCTTGGCGAGCTCGCGTCCCGAGATCTGACGTGGTGACCGCATGCCCATCAGTTGGACTGCCGCGTCAATGAGGGAACGACGAACGGCCTCGGGGCCGCGGACCGGAGCGGACCGTGCGGAGTTGGTCACTGGCTCATTTTCGAATCTGCGAGACGTCGCGTACGGCACCGGTGTCGGCGCTGGTGGTCATGGCGGCGTAGGCCCACAAAGCGGCCGATACATTCCGCTGGCGCTCCTCTGTGGGCTGCCAGGCACCGTCGCCCTTCGCTTCCATCGCAGTGCGTCGGGCAGCCAGCTCATCGTCGGAGATCCGCAACGAGATGGACCGATTCGGGATGTCGATGTCGATGATGTCACCGTCCTCAATGAGGCCGATCGCGCCACCTTCGGCTGCTTCGGGAGATGCGTGACCGATCGAGAGCCCCGACGTCCCGCCCGAGAAGCGGCCGTCGGTGAGGAGTGCGCACTCTTTGCCGAGCCCCCGACTCTTGATGTACGAGGTCGGATAAAGCATCTCTTGCATTCCGGGGCCTCCCTTTGGCCCCTCGTAGCGAATGATCACGACGTCACCGGCGTTGATCCGCGTTTCGTCGAGAATCCCCTCGCACGCGCTGTCCTGGGATTCGAACACCCTGGCGGGGCCGGAAAACGTGAAGATCTCCTCGTCGACACCGGCCGTCTTCACGATGCAGCCTTTCTCGGCGATGTTGCCGAACAGCACGGCGAGGCCGCCGTCTTGAAAGTAGGCGTTCTCGACACTGCGGATGCAGCCACCCTGGCGATCGGTGTCGAGGCTGTCCCAGCGGGTGCTCTGTGAGAACGCAGTCTGCGTCGGGATACCGGCAGGCCCGGCTCGGTAGAACTCGACAACATCAGGCGTGGGGTCGCGCATGATGTCCCACTGATCGAGGGCGTCAGCCATTGAGTTGCTGTGCACCGTGGGGAGGGACGTGTCGAGGAGGCCGCCGCGGTCGAGTTCGCCGAGGATGCCCATGATGCCACCCGCTCGGTGGACATCTTCGATGTGGTACTCGCTGGTGGCCGGAGCAACCTTGCAGATCGCCGGTGAGGTGCGGCTGAGCCGGTCGATATCGCTCATCATGAAGTCGACCTCAGCCTCTCGGGCGGCTGCGAGAATGTGCAGCACCGTGTTGGTCGAGCCGCCCATCGCAATATCGAGCGTCATCGCGTTCTCGAATGCTGCCTTCGTACAGATTGATCGGGGCAGGACCGACTCGTCATCCTTGTCGTAGTACTTCTTCGCAAGGTCGACGATCTGGCGTCCGGCCTGCAGGAACAACTGCTCGCGGTCGGCGTGGGTCGCCAACACTGTGCCGTTGCCCGGGAGTGCGAGGCCAAGGGCTTCGGCCAAACAGTTCATCGAGTTGGCGGTGAACATGCCCGAACAGGAACCACAGGTCGGACACGCTGAACGTTCCATCTGCAAGACGTCTTCGTCGCTGACGGCCTTGTCGCCCGCCTTGATCATCGGGTCGATCAGGTCGAGCTTGACCTCGACCCCGGCGAGCTTGGTCTTACCGGCTTCCATGGGCCCGCCGGTGACGAAAATCGTCGGGATGTTGAGGCGCATCGTCGCCATCAACATTCCAGGGGTGATCTTGTCGCAGTTGGAGATGCAAACCAGCGCGTCGGCGCAGTGCGCGTTGACCATGTACTCGACCGAGTCGGCGATGAGATCGCGACTTGGGAGGCTGTAAAGCATGCCGTCGTGGCCCATGGCGATGCCATCGTCGACGGCAATCGTGTTGAACTCCTTGGCGACACCGCCAGCGGCTTCGATCTCGCGGCACACGAGTTGGCCGAGATCCTTCAGGTGGACGTGGCCGGGTACGAACTGTGTGAACGAGTTCGACACGGCGATGATCGGCTTCTCGAAGTCTTCGTCACCCATGCCCGTGGCACGCCACAGTGCGCGGGCCCCGGCCATGTTTCGGCCCTGAGTGGTTGTGTGAGAACGGTACGCAGGCATAAGCGGAAGGCTAGTTGGTCGCGCGGCTAACTCTCACAATTCCCCAAAGGCCAGCGGATCGCCCTTGACCCGGCCAGCGACCGTTGGAGGGGGCCGGGCCCAAGGAAGTGCCGGTCGCTCTCGAGATCGACGGTTTCGAGGTGCGGGTGTCGACGGCTTCGCCGCAGTATCCCAAGACGGCAAACAAGCTTCCCCGAGTCAGCCTGAGCCGAGCCCGGGAGAACTCCTGAGCCTCAGGGGCTCGGCTCGATATCGACCCCTGCTCCAAGGGCCCATGCTCGAGCGGTCTCGGTGAACGGGCATCCGAGGATCGCCGCAGCCTGAACGGCGGCGCCGGTTGCAACCGTCTCATCAGTGTCAGGGATACGGATCGGGGCGCCGTGTAGATCGGCGAGGATCTGCCGGTAGGCAGGGCTCTTGGCCCCGCCGCCGATCAGGTGAAGTCGGCCCCCGACCGCAGCGCCCGCCTGCTCGAGCGCGTCGAGGCCGTAGAGCAGGCCGCGTAGGACACCCTCATGCGCGGCACGAGCGAGGTCATCGGGCGTCGTGTCGTTGCGAAGGCCTTCAAAGGTGCCGGTAGCGTCGGGCAGGCTCGGCGTGCGCTCACCGTCGAAGTAGGGGATGAGCCGAGCGCCGTTCGCTCCCACCGGAGCGCGAAGGGCTGCTGCTGCGAAGGCGGTGTGATCCATGCCGAGCCACCCGGCGACAGTGTCGGTGACCTTGGTCGCATTGAGCGTGCACACGAGGGGCAGGAACGCGCCGGTTGCGTCGGCGAAGCCCGCCACGTTGCCGGAGGCATCGGCGGTCGGTTCCGCCGATGTGGCATACACGACCCCGGAGGTGCCGAGCGAGAGGCTGGCATCACCCGGCACGAGTCCGAGCCCGAGTGCGGCAGCCATGTTGTCGCCGCTTCCAGGACCGACAGGGGTACCGACCGGCACTCCGATTGCCGCCGCTGCTACCTCAGTGAGGAGGCCCAAGGTGTCGGTTGGACCGACAACGGTCGGCACGAGGTTCGCCCAATCGTCGCGTCCACCAACGAGTGCGAGCAGTTCGTCTGCGCACTCCCCGGTGACAGGGTCGAACCACCCGCTCCCCGACGCATCGCCGCGATCGGTGGCGTGGACGCCGGTGAGGCGAAGGTTGAGATAGTCGTGGGGCAGCATCACCTTGGTGATCCGTCCCACGATCTCGGGTTCGTGTTCGGCCAGCCAGGCGAGCTTGGTGATCGTGAACGAGGCGACCGGTACCGACCCGACCCGTTGGGCCCAGGCTCCAGCTCCGATCGCCTCGACGAGCGCCTCCGACTGCGGTGCCGACTCGGTGTCGTTCCACAGCTTGGCCGGGCGGAGGGGCTCGTCTTCGTGGTCGAGAACGACCAGGCCGTGTTGTTGGCCGCCCACGCTGATCGCAGCGATGTCACGGGCAGCTGAACCGATCTGCGAGAACGCTTCGGTCAACGCCTGCCACCATGAAGTCGGATCTTGTTCGCTGCGCGGGGGGCTGGTCGGCGGGTGCGACGCACGAGCGATTGCGACCGTTTCTCCAGAGTCAAGGTCGCGGACCTCGACCTTGCACGACTGGGTGGAGGAGTCGATGCCGGCAACGAGCGGCATCAGCGGGTTTGTTCGATGTAGCGGTTCACCAGGTTCTCGAGTTCTTCCTGGCGGCCGCTCGTCGGCGCGGGGTCGAGGTCGGATCCGCTCACGAAATCGTGCAGTGAACCGAGCGACGCCCCTCGGCCGGTGCCGGAGTGAATGTCGCTTCCGAGCGGCCCGTCCCAGCCCTCGTAGCGCCGGGTGCGACGTTGCTCAAGCACGCCGTCTTCGAGCATGGCGTGGGCGACGAGCAGCGAACGAGCCAGAGTATCCATTCCGCCGATGTGGGCGTGGAAGAGGTCGTCGCGGGCGATCGACATCCGGCGAAGCTTGGTGTCGAAGTTGAAGCCTCCGGTGGTGAAGCCTCCGGCACGCAGGATCTCGTAGACGCCGAGCGACATCTCCTCGACTGAGTTTGGGAACTGGTCGGTGTCCCATCCCAGGCGGTCGTCGCCTCGGTTGGCGTCAACCGATCCGAGGATTCCGCAGGCGGCCGCCATGGCGATCTCGTGCTGGAAGTCGTGGCCTGAAAGCGTTGCGTGGTTGACCTCAATGTTGACCTTGACCTCGTCTTGGAGCCCGTACCGCTGCAGGAACGCGAAGCACGACTGCGAGTCGTAGTCGTATTGGTGTTTGGTGGGCTCCTGCGGTTTCGGTTCGAGCAGGATCGTGCCCTCGAAGCCGATGTCATGTTTGTACTCGACGACCTGAGAGAGAAAGCGTCCGAGCTGATCGAGTTCCTTCGCCAGATCGGTGTTGAGCAGGGTCTCGTACCCCTCACGGCCACCCCAGAGCACATAGTTTTGACCGCCGAGCCGGTGGGTGACATCCATGCAGTTCTTCACCTGCGCTGCGGCGCGGGCATAGATCTCCGGATCGGGATTGGTGGCGGCCCCGGCCATGTAGCGGGGGTGGCCGAAGAGGCGAGCCGTGCCCCACAAGAGGCCGACTCCCGAGCGTTGCATGTGCGCGGCCATGACTTCGGCGAGCTCGGTGAAGTTTGCTGTCTCCTCAGCGAACGAGTCTCCGGTGGGTGAGACATCGTGATCGTGAAAACAGAAGTACGGGATGCCGAGTTTCTCGAAGAACTCGAATGCAGCCGCCATCTTGGTGCGGGCAGCTGCCATCGGGTCGAGATCGGAACCCAGCCACGGGCGGTCGAAGGTGCCGTCACCGAACACGTCGTTGCCTGGCCAGTTGAACGAGTGCCAGTAGCAGACCGCCATCCGGAGGTGTTCGGCCATCGTCTTGTCGCCAACCACGCGATTGGCGTCGTACCAGCGAAATGCCAGCGGATTATCGGAGTCCGGCCCCTCGAATTGGATGGGCTCGGGAACGGTGGTGAAAAAGTCGGTCATCGGGTCTCTCTGTTCGGTGCTCGCTCAGGCGCCACCCTGATGGGCCCACAGTGCCGCGCCGAGCGCGCCGGCGTCGTCACCGAGTTCGGCCATCACGATGTCGACCGGAGGGCGGTATTCGCCGCCAAGGGTGAGCTTGTCGAGCCACTGTGCGGTTCCAGCCCGGAGCGGCTCTGCGATATCGGTCAACCCGCCGCCGAGCACGACTCGCTCAGGGTCGAAGATCATGACGAGGTTGGCGAGCCCGACTGCTACCTGACGACAGAAGCCGTCGAAGATGCGCTCGGCCTCCTTGTCGCCGCGGCTCAGAGCCTCGGCGACGGTGAAGCCGGTGATCGCAGCGACCGAGCCGGCGAGGGTCAGCGCCGATGGAAAGAGGCCGATCTGGGCCTGCGACCGGCCGATTTGGCCGAGCGCAGTGCCCGATGCGTAGTACTCCCAGGGACCTTGTTGCCCGGTGTGATGTGTGGGGCCGTTGGCATCGACAACCATGTGGCCACTCTCGCCGGCGAAACCGTTGTGACCGTGAAGTAGTCGTCCACCACACACGAAGCCGCTTCCGATGCCAGTGCCAAGCGTGACGAGCATGAAGTCGTCGCTTCCGCGACCTGCGCCGAGACGGCCTTCGGCCCAGGTGGCGGCGGTGGCGTCGTTCATGACGACGACGTCGAGTCCTGTGCGTTCGGCGAGCTCGGTGCCGAGGGGGTACTCGATCAGTTCGGGGAGGTTAGGGGAGTAGTGGATGACGCCGGATCGGTGGGCCAGGCCGGCGACACCGAGGCCGACAGCCTCAAGTTTGATGTTGTTGTGCTTTTGCATCCTGTCGATCATCCGCAGGAGTGTCTCGAGCAGCACGGGCCCGGGCCCGGCACTCGACTCGCGATCGCGATCGCTGATGGCGCCGGTTGCCGGGTCGATGAGCAACGCCCGGGCGTTCGTGCCGCCGACATCGAATCCGAGGATCATGGTTGCCGAGGCTAGACGTTGATGGCAGAGCCGCCGACCGCAGCGCTCTCAACGGCGGCGTCGCATAGCTCTTGGATGCGGAGTCCTTCAACGAAGGACGGCTCACATGGTTTGCGTGTCCTGACGCTGTGGATGAAGTCGCCGATCATCGCCCCTCCGCCCCGGAAGACGTCGCGGTACGTGTTGTGGACGGTGTCGCGTCGAGCGCCCGCCCAGAGATCGTCGGGGATCGTGAGTGTGGCCGCTGGTCCCGGCTCGCCGGCTTTCACCCCGCGGACTTCCTGGGACGCTTCCCAATCACATGTCGCGTAGAGCGAGCCGTCGCTGCCGTGCGCGTCGAACTGGTGGGTCTGGCCGAATGACGTGCCTTCCCAGCACACAGCGCTCACCTGGACGGTTGCATAGGCGCCCGAGACGAATCCGAGCGTCATGGTTGCTGAGTCTTCGCCGCGAGCGTAAGGGCGACCGTCGGGACGTTCATCGCGAGGGATGAACGAGCGCGAGGTGCACGAGACCGACTCGACCTCGCCGAAGAACCAGCGGGCGAGGTAGACGAAGTGACTTCCGATGTCGCCGATCACACCGCTCCCGGCCTCGGATCGATCGAATCGCCAGGCGTACTCGCCGTCGCGGGCGAAGCCGGTGAAGTAGCGAAGACCGAGATGAAACGGGTCGCCGAGATAGCCGTGTTCGATGAGCCGTTTCAGCCACTGGTTGACTGGCATGTAGCGGTAGGTGAACGGTACGAGTGTCACGGCATTGGCGCTGGCTGCGGCGGTCTGCATTTCGTGGGCTTCGTCGACGGTGAGACCGAGCGGTTTCTCGCAGAGCACATCGAGCCCGAGGGCGAGCGCCCGCATGGTGAGTGGGTGGTGCGAATCGTTGGCCGACGCGACGATGACGGCGTCCATCGGCGTGTCGAAGAAGGCATCGGTGTCGGTGAACCATTCCCCGATCTCCCAGCGGTCGGCGAAGGCCGCAGTCCGTCCCGCATCGCGGCCGAGGGTGGCGACGACGTCCACTTCGGCGATGCTGCGCAGTGCAGGGAGGTACATTGCGTCGGCCCACCAGGACGTGCCGATGATCCCCACCCTGGTCATCTCATGCCTCGATCGCGGAATGACTCTCGGCATCGACGTCACGGCCGATGGTCGCTTCTCCGGTGTTGTCGTCGAGGATCTCGGGGTATGGGTACTCGAGTGCCATCAGCTGGCGAAGCATCGGTGTCGCTCGCTCGACGACGTCGGCGCGAACGCCGCGCCGTAGGTCCTCGAGCGGTGCGATGAATTTCGGGAGATATTCGATCAGTACCCCGGTGCGGTCGACGTCGTGACTGACGTTGGGCATGGCGCAATGCCAGCACATGCCGTTGAAGATGACGCAGTCGCCCGGCTCGCCGGTCATCCGCGCTGCGTACTCGAAAAAGTGCTTGCGATCGTGTTCATCGGGGTAGCGGAGGTCGCCCTGGCTGTTGGGCAGAAACGCGGTGGCGCCCGATTCCGGTGTGAACGGATCGAGAAGGATCGTCGCCTGTGCGTTCAACGGGAACGAAGAGTTGAAGTTCATGGGAAACTCGTTGCGCTTGTACATGTCCCAGTACGGGTAGTCGACGTGAGGCTCCTGACCCGGTCCGCCGGGGAGCAGTCGGTTCGCCGCCACTGAGCCCATGATGAAGGCGGATCCCAGAAACCGACCGACGATCTCCATCACGGCCGGGTGCTGCACCATTTGCTCGAAGACCTCGCCCTTGTTGAGCAGGTTCCACACTCGTCGTTGGAGGTGGATGGTGTCGGCGTTTGCGCCCTGGAAGTGGGTTTCCTTGTCACCTTCGGTGTCGGAATAGTGGTGGATCAGGCGACGAGCCTCGGCGATCTCGGCAGCCGAGAACGCCTGCCGGATCACGATCGCGCCCGTACCGGTGAGCAACTCGTTGAGCAGCTCGGGCATTTGGGTGTCGAGATCGTGGACGTCGACTTCGAGGAGGTCGGTCATGGGGTCATCCTGTTCTGCTTCGGCGTCGGGCTGCCAGCCGGGCGTCGGCCTCGGGGCTTCCGTCGTGGAACGAGCCGAACCAACGATCGAGCGGAAAGACTCCGTCGGCGTAGTTCACCTCGAACAACTTGTGGTGCAGATAGTGGGCATAGCCGTTGGTGGGGTAGCGGTAGTGGCCGATCTCGACGTGCTCGAAGCCGACGTGGCCCGGGATCGGTGCCAGGTTGAGGTGGACCATGTTGAAGACGGCGTGCACCGGGTGTGACAGCACGACCCAGTGCAGGGCGATCGACGAGAAGTACACGAGGTGTTCGAGGGGGTGCATCGACATGCCGGACCACGGTCCGGGGTTGGTGTTGCGGTGGTGAAGGCTGTGGACCGTTCGGTAGAGCGCCCGTATGTGAATGAGGCGATGAATCGCGAAGAAGTGCAGCTCGCGGAGCAAGACGGTGGCGGGGAACAGCAAAGCGAACCACAACGGGTTTGCAGACCAGTCGAGCCAGTCGATGCGACCGCTTGCGAACAACCAAAGGGTGGTGGCCTCCCAGGCGGTGCCGACCGGGACCGCACTGACGAGTGTCCAGAACACGTTTTCGCTCGTCTGGCTCCCCCACGTCCGGTTACGGCTGCGCGGGCGCGCCCAGACGGGGTTGAACTTGTAGTGCTCACCTTGGCCTCGTCGCGAGACGACCCACCAATGGGCGGCGCCGTAGAACGCAGCCACGACGACGAGGTTGCGAACGAGCAGGTACGCGATCCATCCAGGTTCGAGTGTGGCCATGGTCTCAGTTGAGGGGGTTGCCCACTGCCAGAGGGCCACTGCGACGATGAAGACGATTGCGTTGGTGGGAAAGACGAAATGCGGCAGCCAGTGCAGAAGCGCTCGGAGTCGGGGTGGCCACACAAACACCGGCGCATACGCCGGTGGGGTGGGTGTCCAGTCGGCCGGTTCGGTCATCGGGTGATGCGGTCGCGTTTTGGTGGACCGGTGCTTCCCCGCACCGCGAGCGTCGGCGAGAGGTCGAGGTTCGTCGGCTCGGTGCGGTTGTCTTCGATGCGTTCGAGAACCGTCCGCACTGCGAGTTCGCCCATCATCCGGCGGGGCTGATCGACTGCGGTGAGCGACATGTGATTGAGCTCGGCGATGAACGTGTTGTCGTAGCCGACCACCGAGACGTCGTTGGGCACGCTGAGTTCGGCCGACTTGAGGATGTCGAGCACTCCAGCAGCGAGGAGGTCATTGAAGGCGAAGATCGCCGTTGGGACCGTCTCGTCTTCCACGAGTTGCGCCATCGCCGCCTCGGCATCGGCTTCGCCATCGCCTGCCCGCAGGACGCGGGGTTCGAGGCCGGCCGCTCGCATCGCCAGCTCGAATCCACCCGCCCTGTGGCGCGACGAGATGTTGTCCCCGCCATCGAGGTGAACGATGTCGGTGTGTCCCAATGCCACCAGGTGGTCGACGGCCAGCGCGGCGCCGATCCTGTCGTTGGCGGTGATCGTGTCGACCCCGGGGTGGTCAGATCCTGAGGCGACGATCACGGTGGGAGTGACCTGGGAAGCCCGCACGAGCGCACCGTCGTCGAGTCGAGTGCCGACGAGGATGAGTGCCTCGACCTGGAACTGGAGGTGGGTCTCAACGGCTCGCCGTTCGCGGTCGGGATCGCGCCCGCCGTTGAGGATTAGCACCGAGAAGCCGTGGCCATCCGCTGCCGACTCGATACCGGACACGACCTCGGCGAAGAACGGGTTGTGGATGTCGTTGATGATGATGCCGAACGTCTTGGTGCGCTGTTGGGCCAGGCTGCGGGCATGAAGGTTGGGCAAATAACCCAACGCGGCGGCCGCCTCGAGGACTGCGGTGCGCTTGGAATCGGACACCTTCGGTGAGTTGTTCATCACGAGGCTCACCAACGCACGAGAGACCCCGGCCCGCTCGGCGACGGTCTCCATTGTTGGTCGACTCATGTGGCTCACTGTGGTTAGCCCCTAAGCCAGTAGCCGTGAGGTCCGGTTTCGATTGACAGCCGGTATCATAACCGTATTCATTAGAGCGCTCTAATGCAATGGGGATGAATGGGCCGACAGGCCCGGGGAGAACGTGTTGAGCTTTGTTGGTCGTGTAGCTGGTGCACCCATCAGCTGGGGAGTGTGTGAAGTGCCGGGATGGGGCCTTGAGCTTTCTCCCGAGCGCGTGCTTTCCGAGATGCAAGAGCTCGGGCTCGTTGCGACCGAACTCGGCTCCGCTGGCTATCTTCCCAGCGACCCGAACGAACTTCGCGCCCTTTGCTCACATTACGGACTCGCCATGATCGGCGGGTTCGTGCCTCTCGTTCTTCACGACCCAGCCCAGCGCCGGCAGACGCTCGCCGATACTCGCCGTGCTGCGCAGCTGATGGGCAATGCCGGGGGCACGGAGTTCATCACCTCCATGGTCGCAAGCCTCGACTGGGGTCCGCGTTTCGAACTCGACGCCGCCGGGTGGGATCACACGGCTGTGATGCTCGCTGAGGTCGAAGCCGTCGTCGCCGAGTACGGCATGCACCAAGCGATCCATCCGCACATCGGCACCATGATCGAACGTCCCGAGGACGTCAAAAACGTCCTCGACCGCAGTGAGGTCGGCTGGACCTTCGACACAGGGCACCTACTGATCGGCGGCTATGACCCGCTCGAGTTCCTTCGTGACGCTCGCGAACGCATCGTTCACGTGCACCTCAAAGACGTGCACCTGGACAAGGCTGCTCCGGTCTTCGCCGGCGAGCAGTCGATCATGCAAGGCGTTCAGAATGGCATGTTCTGCACTATGGGCGATGGTGACGTGCCCATCGCTGAAATCGTCACCGAACTCGAGATGACCGGCTACGACCGCTGGTACGTCATCGAACAGGACGCGGCCATCACCGACGGCGAGCCTGCGCCGGGTGAGGGGCCCAAGATCGATGTTCTTCGGAGCATCGAGTATCTCCGTGCTATCAATGCCCGGTTCACCGAAGCCCGAGCGGCATCGTGAATCGCATTGGACACGGTCCACGCAATCCCTTGAGGAGGGGAATCCCTATGACTAAGAAGTTCCGCTGGCTGGCAGCACTGCTGGCTATCGTGCTCTTTGCCGCTTCCTGTGGCGACGACAGCGATGACACCACCGATGATGCCGGCGATGACGCTGGCGACGAGGCTGTTGATCAAACCCAGGGTGGCGATCTCACGTTCCACATCATCACGCACTCCGACGACGGCCCGTTCTGGTCGGTCGTCAAGCGCGGCGCTGAAGCCGCTGCTGCCGATCTCGGTGTCACCGTGGTCTGGAAGCCGGGTGTCAACGACGCCAACGTGATGGTCCAAGACATCGAGGCTGCAGTCTCGGAGGGCACCAACGGCATCGGTGCATCGCTGCCCGACCCCGCGGCCCTCGTCGGTCCGCTCCAGGACGCTGTAGCGAACGGTATCCCTGTTATTACGCTCAACTCTGGCTCGAACGACTACCAGGACATCGGCGCCTTGACCCACGTTGGTCAGACCGAGGTCGTCGCCGGTAACGGCGCTGGTCTCCGGTTCAACGCCGCTGGTGCCACCAAGGTTCTCTGCGCCCAGCAGGAGCAGGGCAACGTCGGCCTGACCGAGCGTTGTGATGGTCTTGCCGAGTCCTTCGACGGGGAAGTCGTCACCGCCTTCATGGGCCTCGACGCCGATACCGCTGAGCAGCAGAACACCATTAACGCCACGCTGGCCGCTGATCCTGACATCGACGGCATCCTCGGCGTCGGCCCGGTCATCACCATGTCCGCCCTTCGTGCCGCTGAGGATCTCGGTCGTGACGTCACCATCGGTGGCTTCGACATGACCCCGGACCTCCTTGCCGCCATCGAGGCCGGCGATGTGGCCTTCACCGTCGACCAGCAGCAGTACCTGCAGGGCTACCTCACCGTGCTCTTCTTGTACCTCAACGTCACCAACCAGAACACGGTTGGCGGCGGTCTGCCGGTTCTCACCGGTCCGGGCTTCGTTACGCCGGACAACGCTGCGGCTGTTGTTGCTCTCTCCGAGCAGGGCACCCGCTGAGCCAGCTGATTCTCAGCTGAATCGTTCCTGACGAGTGTGGGGGCCGGTCCATCAGGACCGACCCCCACCCGTCGGCAATCCCGGCAGTTTCGATGCCGGTTCGGCCGGTGTCTCCAGACGTCGGCCCCACGTACGAGGGGGGAGTCTCGTGACCGACGCAGCTGCGTCTCTTCCGGCCGATGGTATGGCCGGTTCTGCTGCCAACGGAGATGATGAGCGCCTCGCGTATCGCTCCATCTTCCAGCGGCTCTTCATCCGCCCCGAGGTTGGTGCCGTCATCGGCGCTATCGGGGTGTGGACGTTCTTTTGGGCCGTGTCGGGGACCTTCGGCACCGCCGGTGGGAGCTGGGGTTGGATCGACATCGTCGCCAGCAGCCTTGGCATCATGGCCGTTGCCGTCTCGGTCTTGATGATCGGTGGTGAGTTCGATCTGTCGTCGGGAGCGATGACAGGTGCTACGGCGATGCTCACGGTGTTCATTGTCAAAGAGACGGGCGAGCTTGGGGGTCTCGGCCTTCCAATGTCGGTCTCGCTGTTGCTCGGCCTTGCCGTGGCGCTTGGTATCGGTTGGCTCAACGGCACGATGGTGGAGCGAACGGGGCAACCGAGTTTCATCATCACACTGGCCACATTCTTTTCTCTCAAGGGTCTCAAGCTCGGATTGGCGAACCGTTTCGTCGGCCAGATCCAGGTCGCTAGTACCGAGGAAGCGTCCGACTATGACTTCTGGCGCCCGATCTTCGCGGGGGAGTGGGAGCGCAACACCCACCAGCTCGAAGCGCGCGACTTCTTCTATACCTCGCTGCCGCTCCTCGGCTTCACGATCCTCGTGCTGGCTGTCGCCGAGCTCTGGTTCGCCCGGCGCTCGACGCCCAACACGGCAGGCATGATCCAGTTCCTCGTCGGTCTTGCATTCGGCGTGGCCGGTGTAGGTCTCATGCACGGCACCGACGGCACCGGTGGGAACGTGCTCTCGGCCGCGGTGATCACAGTCGGTGTCCTCATTGGCCTCCATGGTTACTGCCAGTGGCGCTTTGAGCCGTTGGTCGACCGGGGCACCATTCAGTTCGACGCCACACTTCGCAATCGTCTGGCTTTGGGCATTGTGCTCGTCGTGATCGGTGGCGCGGTCGCGATGGTGATCGATTCCTCGTCTGAAGCGCAGTTCGTGTTCCCGTTCACGGTGCAAGGGATCCGGGCGATCGTCTCGGTTGGTCTCATGGTCACCGGTCTCGGGCTGCTTGCGATGGTTTCCCAGGCGGCGCTTTCGATCAATGCGGCCACGAAGTTTGTTGTCACTACGGCGCTGGCGAGCGGTGTCCTCCTCGTAGCTGCAGTCGTCTTCCTCGATTCTGAATCAGCCAAGTTCCGGGCATCACTGTTCACGATCCTGCTCGCCGGTGCGCTGATCGTTTTTGCCTGGGGCCTTGTTGTCTCTCGCTTCGAGGAGCGTCGCTTCGTCGATCGAGGCGCAGACCGGTCCGGCTACATCATGATGATCGTCGGCGTGCTGTCGATCTTGGCCGGGATTGCCTTCCGCCTCCTCTTCGTCACCGAGGCCGAACTGCTCGCCGACATTCCGCCCACCAAGACCTCGGTTCGCGTCTTGTGGTTCCTCGCCTTTACGAGCGTGATGGTTTGGATGCTCGCCCGCACCAAGTTCGGTGGCTGGACGTTCGCAGTAGGCGGCAACAAGGAAGCTGCTCGTCAGGTCGGCGTCCCTGCTGGGCGAACCAAGACCCAGCTCTTCATGATCGTGTCGTTCGCAGCGTGGCTGGTCGGTGTGCTCGTTGCCTTCCGAATCAACTCGATCCAGGCCAACACCGGTGACGGCAAGGAGTTCGAGTACATCATCGCTGCCGTCGTCGGAGGGTGCCTGCTAACGGGTGGCTACGGCTCGGCGGCCGGTGGTGCCATTGGGGCGATGATCATGGCCATGCCGCTCATCGGCATCTCGGCGGCCCGTTGGAACACCGACTGGCGATTCCTCTTTCTCGGAGTGATCCTGCTCGTGGCGGTGGTCTCGAATCGGTACCTACGACTGAAGGCGGAGGCGTTACGACGATGAGTGCACCACTTCTCGAACTCGAAGACATCTCCAAGTACTACGGCAACATCATCGCCCTGACCGACGTCTCGACGTCGGTCAATGCAGGCGAAGTCACCTGTGTGCTCGGCGACAACGGTGCAGGCAAGTCGACCTTCATCAAGATCCTCTCCGGTGTGCATCAACCCACCGACGGCACGGTCCGAATGAACGGCAACGAGGTCACCTTCACGCATCCACGCCAGTCGCTTGATGCCGGTATTGCCACCGTCTACCAGGACCTCGCCATGGTGCCGCTCATGTCGGTGTGGCGGAATTTCTGGATGGGTGCCGAACCCACGAAAGGCCGATGGCCGATCCAGTGGATCGACACCAAGAAGGCGAAGGCCATCGCAAAGGAAGAGCTCTCCAAGATGGGGATCGACATCCGCGACACTGAGCAGCCCGTCGGCACGCTCTCTGGCGGCGAGCGGCAGTCGGTTGCCATCGCCCGCGCTGCGTACTTCGGCGCCAAGGTGTTGATCCTCGACGAACCCACGTCTGCGCTCGGCGTCAAGCAGTCCGGTGTGGTGCTGAAGTACATCAAGGCCGCACGTGATCGTGGCCTCGGCGTGATCTTCATCACGCACAACCCCCACCACGCGTACCCGGTCGGTGACCGGTTTGTGATCCTCAACCGCGGACGTTCCATGGGTAATTTCCCGAAGGAAGGACTGTCTCGCGACGAGTTGGTGCGGATGATGGCCGGTGGCGCCGAACTTGATCAGCTCACCCACGAACTCGAGAACGAATGAGCCCGGTATGAACCGTATTGCTCCCGCTCGCCGAACGGTTCAGGAGACCGGTCGGGGGGCCCGCCGTCGTGAGCCATATCCCCTGAACCGCCGACCCGAGCCCGCGGGGCGAGGGGGCTGAGCGCCGTGTCGACGCTCGATCTCCTCTCGATCGGACGGGTGAGCGTCGACCTCTACGCCGAACAAGTCGGCGTGTCGATGTCTGAGGTCACATCGTTTCGCAAGTCGATCGGCGGTACCGCCACCAACGTCGCCGTTGCGGCCGCTCGCTACGGCCATCACGTCGCAGTCGCTACGCGCGTCGGTAACGACCAGTTCGGCCGCTACGTCGCGCACGCCCTCGAGCACACGTTCAACGTCGACCCTCGCTTCGTGGCCACGCATCCGACACTCAAGACGCCGCTGGCGTTCGCAGAACTCGATCCGCCCGACGACCCCACGATCTTCTTCTATCGCGAACCGGCGGCTCCTGACATGGAGATCGAGGCCACCGATGAGTTGGTCGATGCAGTCTCGGAGGCCCGCATTTTCTGGGTACCGGCGAGCCGCTTTGCCTTTGATCAGAGCCGGATCACGGTCACCGAGTTACTCCGGTACCGGGCCCGCCGAACCCACACGGTCCTCGACCTCGATTGGCGGCCCATGTTCTGGGAGTCAGAGGGCGAGGCCCATGAGATCATCTCGCCGATGCTCGACCACGTCACGATTGCGATCGGCAATCGCAAGGAGTGTGAGGTAGCGGTTGGGACCGGCGATCCCGACGAGGCCGCCGACCGCCTGCTTGAACGTGGTCTCGACGCCGCCATCGTGAAGCTCGGCGGTGACGGCGTGATGGTCGCCACCACCGACCACCGAGAGCGACTCGCCCCCTTCCCGGTCGAGGTCGTGTGTGGGCTCGGCTCAGGCGATGCCTTCGGTGGGGCCTTCTGCCACGGGTTGCTCGAAGGCTGGTCGTTGCCGAAAACCATTCGTTACGGAAACGCAGCAGGAGCGATCGTCGCCTCCCGCATGATGTGTGCCGATGACATGCCAACGGCCGCAGAGGTCGATGCGTTCCTCGAGGAGCGTGAATCTCGATGACGTTGCATTACCCGTTGGGCTCACTCGCGGCCGGCCCCGACCCGGTGTCGCTCACCGCCGAGCAGGCCGGCTGGACGTACACCGGACTCGACGTGATCGATCTCGGGCCCGCGCGACAGCGATCGTTCGAGACCGGTGACCGGGAGGTGATGATCCTCCCGCTGTCGGCTGCCGACGTGACCGTGCAGATCGATGATGTCGGCGAGTCATTCTTGCTCGAAGGCCGCGAGTCGGTCTTCGCTCGGGTAAGTGACTTTCTCTATGTCGGACGCGACACCCGGTTCGAGATCAGCGGCGCCGGTGGCGAGGTTGCCATCGCAAGTTCGCATTGTGACCGCAAGCTTTCTCCTGCGTACGGAGCCACCGGTGGGATCGGGATTGAGGTGCGAGGTGGGGGACAGGCCACTCGTCAGATCTCTAATTTCGGTTCGCCCGAGCGCTGGGGCCACGCCGACAAGATCATGTGTGTCGAGGTGTACACGCCAGACGGAAACTGGTCGTCCTATCCGCCCCACAAGCACGATGACAGCCCGGAGTGCGAGGTCGCCAACGAGGAGATCTACTACTTCCGCATCGGCAGAGCTGGGACGGCTGAGTACAGCGCCGACGGCTTCGGCATGCACCGGACCTACACCGACGACCGTTCGATCGACGAGAACGTCGCGGTCGGCGACGGGGACGTCTTCCTCGTTCCCCGCGGTTACCACGGCCCGTGCATTGCAGCGCCGGGCTACGACATGTACTACCTGAACGTCCTCGCAGGCCCAGGCGGGAAGCGCTCGATGGCGTATTGCGACGATCCTGCCCATCACTGGGTCCGTGACGACTGGAGCGACATGCCGCTCGATCCGCGCTGCCCGATGGTCACGCCACACGGAAAGACCGACCCCGGAGGACATGGTGTCTGATCACATCTACATCGATCGCGAACTTCCGCCGTACCTGGCTGAACTCTTCGACGAGTCGTGGGACGTCGTCGGCCCCGACATGGCCGGGTTGCCGACGTGTCGGGCGGCGATCGCCGGGTCGTCGCGCTGGGACGCCGAACGGATGGATCAGGCGCCGGAGCTGAAGGTCATTTCCCGTTCGGGTATTGGCTTCGACACGGTCGATCTCGATGCCGCAGCAGCTCGTGGCATCGTCGTGTGCAACACGCCCGACGCCCCAACGATCTCGACTGCCGAGCACACGATGAGCCTGCTGTTGGCGGCCACGAAGTTCACCGCCAACAACGTCGCTCGGCTTCGGCAGGGGCGCCAAGACTTCTACGCCGCCCACGAGGGCATCGAACTCAGCGGCGCCACCGTCGGCGTCGTCGGCCACGGCCGCATCGGTAGTCGCGTCGCGCGCATGTGCGCTGCGATGGACATGCGGGTGCTCGTCTGCGACCCCTACGTCGAGGTCACCGACCACGAACAGGTGGACTTCGAAGCGATCCTCGCCGAGAGCCGGATCATTACCCTGCACACACCACTCAGCGACGAGACCCGCAACCTCGTCAACGCCGACACGATCGCGCGGATGCAGGACGGCGTCGTGATCATCAACGCCGCCCGCGGCGGCTCGATCGATACCCAGGCGCTGATCGACGCCCTCGATGCCGGAAAGATCTACGCAGCAGGTCTCGACGTCACCGACCCAGAGCCGCTCGACCCCGACCATACGCTGCTGCATCGCGACAACGTCGTGGTCACCCCCCACATTGCGTCGGCCACAGATAAAGGCCGCATCCGCATGTATTCGGGAGCCATCGCAAACGCCCGCAGCGTTCTCGACGGCCATCGTCCGATCGATGTCGTCAACCCACACGTCTACGACGTTCTGGAGCAGTCATGAGCGGCGCAGTGCCCCGACTCGACAGTAGGCAAAGAACACCCATACGACCAAGGAGTCTGTGTCCGTGACCGCACGCAAGAAGATCCGAGTCGGTGTCGTCGGCTTCGGTTGGATGGGTCAAGCCCACACTCGCTCGATCCTGCGTATCCCCACCCTCTTCGCCGAGCGCGAGTTCGACGAGGATAACAAGAGGCATCAGCGATTATCGAGGAA
>CAJQPN010000047.1 GCA_905480195.1 uncultured Acidimicrobiales bacterium | reverse complement strand
TCAATGCCGAGGCCCGGGCTGCCTGGGGTGACGCGTTCACGTCGACGGGCGGCAGTCAGTGCGGGTTCTGCACGCCCGGGATCATCTGTCGTTTCGAGAGCCTGCGAGGGAAGGGTGGGCGTCACGACGACCGCAGCGCAGCCGAAGACGCTCTTCTTGCGCATCTCTGTCGGTGCACCGGCTGGCAGCCGATCATTGATGCCTGGGTGGAGTTTCCGGCTGTGTCGTCGGCACGGGTGACGGACGCTGCCATCCGACGGGCCAAGATCGAGGGCGGTGCAGCCCAAGATGTCGGCGCGCACGTCGCACTCGGCGAAGGTGGATTCGCCGACGACACGGCGCCCGCGGGGGCGCTCGTCGCGGTACCGCATCCGGAACTGGCCGGGGAGTGGGTCGTCGCTGCATCGCGCGCCGAGGCCCTCCGCGCAGCGGGAAAGGTCCAGGGTCGGCGCACGACGGCGACCTTCGATCCGCCCATCGCGGTTCCAGCAGGGGACTGGTCTGTCACGTTGCAGACCTCATGGGTCGAGCCTGGGTATCTCGAGACCGACGCGTCGTGGTGTGTGCCCGGCGGCAGCCCGGTCTCAGCGCTCGCCAACGCGGGTGCGTTCGGCGGAAAGGTTGAAACCGAGGTGGTCGCTGCCGCTCGGCGGCTGGCCGATGAGCACGGTCAGCCGGTTCGGGTGCTCTACGCCCGAGAAGATGCGGTTCGGTTCGGCGCCAAACGTCCTCCGCTCGCGGCAGGACTGAGATTGGACGGAACAGGTGTGATTCGGGTCGCCCGAACCGAGGGCATCGTCGCCTCGATCTTGCGGGCACTTCCCGACGTCACGGTCGAGGAGGTCGACATCCCCGGACCGATAACCGATGCAGCGGTGCGCGGTGCCGGCTGGTTGGAGGCCTCGGTGCTCGCTGCGGCAATCAGCGGCGAGGTGGGGTGGATCGAGTCGCCGGGAGGTGGATCTGCAACTGCCACCATTGCAGCCGACGGCAGCGTTGACGTCAGGGTCCGGGCCGGCGCAGTGACCGACGAAGTGGAGGCAACTGTTCTGCGGTCCTACTGCACGGGTGCGGCGCACATGGGGCTCGGGCTGGTCCGCAGCGAGCAACTCGCCGTCGACCCCGAAGATGGGTCGATCCACGACCTCACCATCCGTTCGTTTGGCATCCTGCGCGCCGTCGACACCCCCGCCATACGGGTGACGATCGAGCCGAGCGATGGTGAACCGGTCAATGCGAGCGACGCAGCCATGGCCGCGGTCGCAGCTGCAGCCTGGCTGGACGCAGCGCTGCCTTCGTCGTGGCCGACGCGAACGACGTAGGCTGTCGGGCCATGAGCAAGCCTGTCGGTCCATACACGCCCATCGTCCGTGGCGGCGATCTTCTTTTCACCGCCGGCCAGGTCGGCATCTCCGACGGCGCGATCGTCGAAGGCGGGTTCGAAGCGGAGCTGCGTCAGGTATTCGTCAACCTCCGCAGCGTGCTCTCGTCGGCCAACGCATCACTCGCCGACGTCGTGAAGACCACCGTCTTCCTCGTTGATATGGACGACTACGCCACGATGAACGGGATCTACATGGAGGAATTCGGCGACCATCGTCCGGCCCGTTCCGCCGTGGCGGTGGCAAAGCTACCGCTTGGCGCCCAGGTCGAGATCGAAGCGATTGCGACGGTCTGACCCGATTTCGGGTTAAATGACGCCATGGACGTGGGAACCGTCATCTTCATCGTGGTCTTGCTCGTAATCATGCCGGTTGGCGTGCTCATGAGCATGGTGCCCCTGGCTGGCATCCTCGGTTCGCTGATCGGTCGCAACAGCGACAAGGAGAACATGACCGATGACGGTGAGCCCAACGAATACCTCACCCTCTCGGATTCGAACCCCTACGACGACTGAGCGTCTGCTGGTCTCAGACCCAGCGACTGGTACCGAAGCTGTAGCCGACCGAGCGAACGGTCTGGATCAGGTTTGCGTGTTCCTCGCCCAGTTTTGAGCGAAGGCGTCGCACGTGGACATCGACCGTGCGAGCGCCGCCGAAGTAGTCGTAACCCCATACTCGGCTCAGCAGGGTTTCGCGAGTGAACACCTTGCCTGGGTGCTGGGCGAGGAATCGCAACAGCTCGTACTCCATGTAGGTGAGGTCGAGTGGCTTACCGTCGATGGCGGCTTGATAGGTCTCGAGATTCATCCCGAGGGGGCCGTACTCGATGATCTCGGCACGTTCGGCTTGACCGGTGCGGCGGAAAAGGTGCTTGAGGCGCGCTTCGAGTTCGACGGGGTGGAATGGGTAGAGGCAGAAGTCGTCGAACAAGTCTTCGCGGAAGTCGAGCGATGCCAGGCGACCACCACCGATCAGCAACAGCACCGAGCCCACGTGGACGTCGCCGCTGCGGATCGACCGGCAGAGCCGGAATGCGTCGTCGGGCTCGGTGCCGGCCACGATGAGCGCGCCGACCCAGCCATCAGGAGGCTGTTCGCTGCGAGCCTGGTCGAGGTTGGCCGCGGCCTTCCACATCCAGCCACCCAGATCGAGGGCTTGGGCCAGTTCCGGTGGAGCTGGAGACGGGAAGACGAGTAGCGGATCCATCACCGTTCAGCTCACCAGGCGGAGAGGTACCGGTCGAGTTCAAACGGTGTCACCTGCGCTTGGAACTCGGCCCACTCGGTCCGCTTGTTGCGCAGAAACCACTCGAAGACGTGTTCACCCAAGGTCTCGCGGGCGAGTTTTGACTCCTCCATGATGTCGAGCGCTTCGTCCAGGGAGCGGGGGAGCGGTTCGATGCCGATCTCGCCCCGCTGGTGGTCGTTCATTTCGAACAGGTTCACGTTGATTTCGGCGGGCAGGTCGTAGCCCTCGGTGATGCCCCGAAGGCCGGCGGCGAGCATCAGCGAGAAGGCGAGGTAGGGGTTCGTGGCGCCGTCGAGGCCCCGGTACTCGATTCGGGCCGACTCGGGTTTGCCGACCTTGCGGACCGGAACCCGCACGAGCGCCGATCGGTTGTTCCGGGCCCATGCGACGAACGGCGGTGCCTCTGACTTCTCGGCAAAACGCTTGTAACTGTTCACCAACTGATTGGTGACCGCAGTGATCTCTCGGGCGTGATGCAAGACACCGGCGGTGAACTGCCTGCCGGTGACCGACAGGCCGTACTCGTCATCGGGATCGTGAAACACATTGTTTTCGCCCTCGAACAGCGAAAGGTGGGTGTGCATCCCCGAGCCCTGAACGCCGTTGAGCGGCTTCGGCATGAACGTGGCGTAGCAACCGCGGTCCATGGCGATCTTCTTCACGACGAGACGCAACGTCATGATGTTGTCGGCCATGTCGAGTGCTTCGGTGTAGCGGAGATCGATCTCGTGCTGGCTCGGCGAGTCTTCGTGGAACGAGTATTCGACGGGGATACCCATCGCCTCGAGCATGTGGATCGTGGTCTTGCGCAGATCGCTTGACACGTCAGACGTGGTGAGATCGAAATAGCTGGCTCGGTCGAGCGGGATGGGGCGACCGTTAGCCGGATCGCCCGACTCGAAGTAGAAGAACTCCACTTCGGGGGCTGCGAAGAAGGTGTAGCCGTGACCGCGAGCGATTTGCAGGTTTCGTTGCAGGATCTGGCGTGGGTCGCCCTCGAATGCGGTGCCGTCGAGGTTCTCGATATTGCAGAACATGCGACCGGACGGTTCGTCGGCCTTTGCCCACGGCAGCAGCTCGAATGTGGTGGCGTCGGGCCGGGCGAGAACGTCGGACTCGTGAACCCGGCTGAAACCGTCGATCGCCGTACCGTCGAACTGCACACCCTCGTCGAACACCGCCTCGAGCTCGGCCGGCGAGATCGCAACCGACTTGAGCTGGCCGAGGACGTCGGTGAACCACAGGCGGATGAGGCGCACGCCGCGCTCTTCGACCGTGCGAAGGACGTATTCCTGTTCTCTCGACATGAGGACTCCCGGTGGTGGCATGTAGCTTGCCGGAACGGCGAGCGGTTTCCCAGCGTGGCGGGCCCGAGCACACAGTGGAAGGCCTGCGGGCACCCGTTCACACTCCGTTCACAATCGAGCAACAACGGCGAAAACGACGGCTGCGAACCTGTCGGCCGATGCGGTATTTTACCGCTCGACGCCACGTGCGCCGAAAGGGCGCCCACAACTACCGACAGAGGAATGCACCATGGCCTACCGGGCTGAATATCTCTGGATCGACGGGTCCGAGCCGACTCGTGAAATCCGTTCCAAGACGAAGATCCTGGCCGACGGCGAGACGCCTGGCATCTGGGGCTACGACGGTTCCAGCACCAATCAGGCGACCGGTGACAACTCCGATGTTGTCTTGCAGCCGGTTTTCGAGTGCCCCGATCCGATTCGCGGTGGCGACAACATCCTGGTCCTCTGCGAAACCCTGCTCACCGGTGACCTTTCGCCGCACCCGACCAACACCCGTGCTGCGGCTCGGGCCGCGATGGAACAGTTCGGTGACCAGGAGCCGTGGTTTGGACTCGAGCAGGAGTACACCCTCATCAACCCTGCCACGGGCTGGCCTGCTGGCTTCCCGAACAACGGCTTTCCCGCACCGCAGGGGCCGTATTACTGCGGCGTCGGCGCGCTGAAAATCCACGGCCGTGACCTCATCGAGGAGCACACCAGCGCCTGCATCGCAGCCGGCCTCAAGATCTCCGGCACCAACGCCGAGGTGATGCCGGGCCAGTGGGAGTTCCAGATCGGCCCCGCCGATACCGTCGAGGTTGGCGACCACCTGTGGGTTGCCCGCTATCTCCTCTTCCGCCTCGCCGAGAACTACAACGTCGAGGTCAGCATCGAGGCCAAGCCGATGAAGGGCGACTGGAACGGTGCTGGCATGCACACCAACTTCTCGACCGCTGCGATGCGCGAGAGGTATGACGCAATCGAGGCCGCCTGTGAGGCGATGGGTGCGCCCGGCAAGCCCGAGGAGCACCTGGCTGGCTACGGCGTCGGCATCGAGGACCGTCTCACCGGTGCCCACGAAACTCAGCGCTTCGACCAATTCAGCTACGGCGTCTCCGATCGCGGCGCCTCGATCCGGATCCCGTGGCAGGTCGCAAAGGATGGCAAGGGTTACATCGAGGATCGTCGCCCGAACGCCAACGCTGATCCGTACGTCGTGAGCACCCTGCTCACCAACACGATCTGCTCGGCCCTGGCCTGACCGCCGTCTCAGCCCGAATGCACGTTGCGGAAGCGGCGCCCCTGGGCGCCGCTTCTTCGCGACTTCCACCCCGGCCGTGCACCAGCGGCTTCTGCCGGGGATCATCGACGAGTTGGTTGCACTCGTCGGCCGTGGTGCTTAGGCCGCGGAATCGGTACTCTCATCGCCGCTCCGTAGACTGACGAGGTGGCCGACACGCTTCGCCTCGCCATCGCTCAAGTGAACCCGACGGTCGGCGACCTCGACGGCAACGTCGCATTGGCGCTTGATGCGCTCGGTGAAGCGACAGAGGCGGGCGCTGACGTGGTCGTCTTCCCCGAGATGACGATCACTGGTTACCCGCCGGAGGATCTCGTTCTCAAGCCGGGTTTTCTCATCGATGTGCGAGCCGCAGTCGAGAAGTTCGCCGCCGGTACCGGCCGCACCGCGGCAGTGATCGGGTTTGCCGATGGAGGCGACTCGAGCAGCGGAGCCGTTTGGAACGCGGTCGCCGTCTGTGCCGGCGGAAAGATTTACGGCTCCTACCACAAGCAACATCTGCCCATCTACGACGTGTTCGACGAGGTCCGCCATTTTCAAGCGGGCCAGGAACCGCTTCACCTCTTCGAGATAGCGGGCATCGCGCTCGGCGTCACGATTTGCGAAGACTCGTGGATTGCGGGCGGGCCGGTGGTCCAGCTCGCGCGTGGAGGTGCCCGTATCGTCATCAATGTCAACGGCTCACCGTTCGCAACCGGTAAGCAACAGATCCGCGAGTCGGTCATCGCCCGTCGGGTCGAGGAGGCCGGCGTACCGGTCGTGTACGCCAACCTCGTCGGCGGACAAGACGAACTCGTCTTTGACGGTGGCTCGTTCGTGATGAGTCCGTCGGCCGACGGCCCGGTGGTCACCGCTCGCTGCAGGTCGTTTCGCGAGTCGCTCGACATTTTTGATGTTGCCATCGGCCCAGAGCCTGATTCCGAGAACGGTGTTTTTGAGGACCTTCACTCGTATCCCTGCATCCAGGTGACCCCACCTGCGACGATCGGGCGGACACCGATTGCGCCACCTCTGGTCGAGCCGCTCAGTGAGCTCGCTGAAACATGGGAGACCCTCGTGGTCGGCGTCCGTGATTATGTGACGAAGTCCGGCTTCTCAAACGTCGCAGTTGCGTTATCGGGCGGCGTCGACTCGTCGATTGTCGCCGCGATCGCCGTCGATGCCCTCGGCGCCGGCAACGTCCATGGAATCCTGATGCCATCTCGGTACTCGAGCAGCCACTCGGTCTCCGATGCCGAACGGCTTGCTGCCAACCTCGGCGTTGAAACGTCGATCGTGCCCATCGAGCCCGCCCACGCAGCGTTCACCGAGATGCTCGTGCCGATCATGAGCGACGCAAAAATCGAGGTCGGCGACCTTACTGACCAGAACCTTCAGTCGCGTATCCGCGGCATGGTGCTCATGGCGATGGCCAACGAGCACGACTGGCTGGTGCTCACCACCGGCAACAAGTCCGAGGCGGCGGTCGGCTATTCCACCCTCTACGGCGATACTGCTGGCGCGTTCGCCGTGATCCGCGATGTCTGGAAGCTCACTGTCTACGAGCTGTGCCACTGGCGCAACGAGCAGGAGGGTCGAGAACTCATCCCCCGCAACGTCCTCACCAAGGCGCCTTCGGCCGAGCTCAAGCCCGATCAGCGAGACGACCAGTCGTTGCCGCCCTATGACGTCCTCGACCCGGTGCTTCAGGCGTACGTTGAGGGCGATAAGACCGTCGCCGAGATCATTGCGATGGAGATCGACGGTGCTGACCCTGAGATGGTCCGCCGGGTGTGCGCTCTGGTTGACATCGCCGAGTTCAAGCGACGCCAGACGCCACTCGGAACCCGTGTCACCCACAAGGCCTTCGGCCGTGATCGGCGAATCCCGATTGTCAACCGGTACCGCGGTTGAGATTGCCCTCAGGTCGACCGTGTTGCGTGCCGATTCCCCACCGGCAGAATCGCGCGGTGGCTAGCAACCTCGCGATCGATACAGTTCCACGAACGAGCTGAGCGTAGGAGGGTCTTCCGTGGCGAAAGAGCGAGTCGAGCGGGACGAAGAAGACCTTGTTCGGCTGTATCTGACCGACATCGGTCAGTACCCGCTGCTCACCAAGGAGGACGAGGTCCGGCTCGCGCAAGCGATCGAGGCCGGTGCCGAAGCCCGAACCGAGTTCGAGACTGTCGATACCGAACTCACCCCGGCCAAGAAGCGCGAGCTTCGCCGTGCCATGCAAAAGGGCGAACAGGCTGAGCGGACGTTCGTGCAGTCGAACCTTCGACTGGTTGTCTCCATCGCAAAGAAGTACCAGGCCTCTGGGCTACCGCTGCTCGACCTCATCCAAGAAGGCAATCTCGGTCTCATGCACGCAGTCGAGAAGTTCGACTGGCGCAAGGGATTCAAGTTCTCGACATACGCCACGTGGTGGATTCGTCAGGCGATCACCCGAGGCATCGCGAATACCGGCCGAACCATCCGGCTCCCCGTGCACGCCGGCGACACTCTTGCTCGCCTGCAGAAGGCGCGGGCTCGTCTCGAACTCAAGCACGGCCGACCAGCCACACTCGCTGAGTTGGCGATCGAAGTCGAGATGCCCGAGGACAAGGTCACCGAGGCACTGCGCTTCGCAGCCGAACCGCTGTCGCTGTCCGAGCCGCTGCGAGAGGACGGCGACGCCGAACTCGGCGATGTCGTCGAAGACCGCGGCGCCGACTCGCCGTTCGAGATGGCGGCCACGGCGCTTCTGCCCGAAGAGATCTCCCGATTGCTCGCGCCGCTCGACGAGCGCGAGCGCGAGATCCTCAAACTCCGATTCGGGCTCGATCGCGGAGAGCCCCGCACGCTCGAGGAGGTGGGAGAACACTTCAACCTCACCCGCGAGCGCATCCGCCAGATCGAAGCCCGTGCGATGTCGAAGCTGCGACACCCATCGTCGGACACGGGTGCACGCGATCTGCTGAGCGTCTGAGCTGCAGCCCCCGCCGAACGGTGGTGTGAGCGCCTTCGCCTAGCCGAGCGCTGCCACGACAGCGGCGAAGAAGGCGTCGTTCGCGCCCTCCATGTCGGCTTCCTCGGTAGTGGCTGTTCCGTAGGTGCGATTGGCAGACAGTTTCACGATCACCGACTCTGTCATGGGGTCGACGTGGATGTACTGGTTGTAGATGCCGATCGCCTGATAATCGCCGCGGTCACCTGCTGGCAGCCACCACTGGTAGCCGTAGCCGGTGGGGAGGGTGCCGCCTGCAATCACGGGCTTGCCTGGCTGGGTGTGCGGCTTGTCGGCTCGGGTTGCAGCAGTTACCCAGTCAGCGGGCACGATCTGTTCGCCCATCCAGTCGCCTTTGCGGCGGAACAGTTCCCCGAGCTTCGCGAAGTCGTGCGGCGTAAGCATCAGCCCACCTGTAGTCATCTCGGCACCCGCAGTGTCGGTGATCCAGTAGCCCTCGGCAGCGAACCCCAATGGATCGACGAGCTTTTCCTTCATGTAGTCGGCGATCGGCCGGCCGACGGCGCCGGCGAGCATCATGCCAAGGGCCTGGGTATCGGCGGAGTTGTAGCGACAGAGCGAGCCCGGAGTGTGCTCGTTCTCCATGCCGCGAACAAACTCATCGAGCGTCAGATGACCGGTCATGGCTGCGCCGAAGCGGTGGATGTCGGATTCGGGGTCGGCGTAGTCCTCGTCGACCGCGATGCCGACGAGGGTCGAGATGAAGCTCTTGGCGACTGACCAAGAGATCCAGTGAACGCCACGCCCACCGGTGAGGCGGTACTGCTCGTGGCGGATCTTGCCGCTCTGTAAAATCACCACAGCAACCGTGTCGGTTCTCACGAGACAGTCTTCGACGGACTTTTTGGCGCCGTTGAACCACAGTGTCTCGGGCAGATCAAGGATCTCTCCGGTTGCGAACGTGTATGGCTCGGGGGAAGCATCCATCCGCACCGACGGCTGTGCCCTCATCATGATCGGGAAATAGTCATGCATCGGCTCACCGGTGAACAGCGGCCGACGACCGAAGGATTCTTCGTCACCCATCGCCTGAGGATGCTCTGCGGCCGAGCGGCGGTTCCAGTCTGAATGTCCGCAACAGAGAAGCGGTGGGCGGGTGGCGTGCTGTCGCCTCATCGATCCCGTATCGCAGGGTCTGACCCCTCGGCGGTCACTCAATCGGCACGTGCCGAGCGCCGCCAGACATCAGGGTCGGGGGCGTCGCTGCCCACGCTTGGGCCGAACGCGTCGACGCTGGCCTGGAGGGCCTCGAGGCGCACGCGGGCGCCGACGTAGGTCCGGTAAGCGGCGGCGGCGGCGTCGTTGGCCTCCTGCACGACCAGATCGTCGGGATCGTCGCACTCGAGTCGCCGTGCCTCCGCCGCAACGAGCAGCCGGGCGGCCTCGCGATCCAGATCGGCGACCCAACGCGACGTGTTCGCTACCTGGTCGGCGAGGCGGGCCAACTCGGCCTGGTCGGACTCGTCTGGCCCTGCATCGAGGTCGAACTCCTCGGACACGAGCGTCATGACGGCGAGCGGCAGGCTCTCGACAAGCATGCCGAGTGGCGTTCCGAACGGTCCGAGAGCCGTCCCCCGGTGGATGCGCAGCGGCGCAAGGGCCATCGTGGCGCTTGACATCGCCGTAGTGAAGGCTGCAGGAGTCGGATCGACAGGCACGACGTTCGCCTCGATACGCGCTGCGGTGAGGAGCGCTTCGACCTGAGCCGGATCGGTGTCGTCCTCACGCGGCACGTAGACGACGATCGTTGCTTGCGACCAATCCTCGTGCCGGGTGCAGAGCCAGCCCAGGAGGGTCGTGAGCTGGCCGGTTTGCTCGTCGCCCCACCACAGTGCGATCGAGCGTTCCTTGGGATCGGTCGTATGGAACCGCTGCCATGCATCGGCGCGAACATTTACGACGGCGACGTTCGTCCCGAACCGGACGCACGTTTGCAACATTGAGCCGTAGGCCGCTCGGTCGATCTCGGAGCCCCGCAGGTCGCGGACGCCGAAGACAGTGAGGTTCGGGCGGATGCGCCCGATTCCGTGAGCCTGGATCAGCGTTTGGACGCCGGCTTCGCCGTCGGTTACTGCGAGCACCCGCGCGAAGGCGCCCGGTGCGACTGCGGAGAGTTCACTGGCAAGGTCTGCTTGGATCTCGCGAGACTGTCGACGGTTCTGTGGCCCGGCACCGTCGAGCAGCCGAACTGCAGTCAAATAGCCGGAATCACCTTCGAGCCACGAGGCGACCATGATCATTCGGCGCCGATTGTCGGGATCGCGTGGGACGAACGCAAGGATGCAGGGCCGCCAGTCTCGCGATGTCGTTGGCTCGTCGGCCAACGCTCTCAGATGGCTGCGCGCCCGGGTGTAATGGTGGGCGCCACTGCTATCAACCCAACGGTCGGGAACATCCCGATTCCGCAGGTAGGTGTAAAGCGCGAGTAGCACGACCGCTGCGAGCGTCCCGGCGAATGGGTTGATGGCGATGATGGTTCCGCTACACAGCAGCGTCCCGGCAAGGCTGGCACGGTGGTCACCCCAGCGGAACCGGGGTCGAAAGGACGTACTGCCAGCCCGGAACTCGAAGTAGGTGGCGTAGTTGATCATCCCGTAGCTGGCCAGGAAAAACATCGAGATGATCGGCGCGATGACGTTGAGGTCGCCGGCCGCGACGGTCGCCAGCGCAATCACCACCGACACCGCGAGGGCTCGACGAGGGTTGTTGGCCGCCCCTGCACCAACGGCGAACGTCTCAAGACGGGGGAGGATTCGGTCCTCGCCGAGGCGCTGCAGCACCCTTGGGGCGCCGAGGGTCGACGCCAGTGCCGACGACAGTGTCGCTGCGAGCACGCCGGCGAGCATCGTCCAGCCGGCCAGCGAGAGGTCGCCCATAATCGTCGTGGTGTCGTCGACCAGCGCCTGCGCAGACGTAGCACCGGCGAGCAGGATGATCACGCCCAGGTAGATGACAGTCGAAAGGCCGACCGCGGCGAACGTGCCCCGCGTAATCGAACGACCGGGATCCTTGAGGTCTCCCGACATGGCGACGCCCTGGCTGAAACCGGTCACTGCGGGGAAGAAGATGGCGAACGCTTCCCAGAAGCCGACACCGCCCGGCCCTCCGTTGAGGTTTTCGCGAAACTGCGTACCGTCGAAGTCGCCGACTGCGCCGAGCAGGAACGATCCGAGCGCAATTACCAGCAGCACCATCACGAAGTACTGGAGTCGGGTCGCCAGGTCGGCGCCGACAAACCCGATGAGCGCCAGCACGACCACGATGGCAGCCGCCACGAGGCGAATCCACACAGGGCTGTCGGTGCCGGTCGCGACCACGGCGGCTTCCGCGAAGCCGATCGCGTAGAAAGCGATCGACACCGAGATGGCCAGGTAGAGCACGATCCCGATCGCACCGCCGAACTCGACACCGAGCGTGCGTGAGATCAGGTAGTACTCGCCGCCTCCTCCGACCCGCATATTTGTTGCGACGACGGCTAACGAGATGCTCGTGAGGACCGAGACCGACGTCGCCAAAACGAGGATGACGAGGGCTTGGACAAGGCCGACGGAGCCCACCACGTAGGAGACGCGGAGGAACAGCACCAGGCCGAGGATGGTGAGAATGCTCGGCGTGAAGACACCGCCAAACGTGCCCAGCGTGCCGGTTGCGCCGCCGCGATCCGTCGTGGTCATCGGGTGGAGGTTAGTCGTGCGAACCGCGAGCGGCCGCGGCGTTGGGGGTGTTGAGTGGCGGAGGTGGACGGGAATCGAACCCGCCGGACAGGGATCACCCATCCCACCCGCTTTGAAGGCGGGGGAGCCCACCAGGCGCTCGGACACCTCCGCCGAGGACCATACCGGGGGGCGACGAGAAATCTCGCGGTGGGGTCGCTACCGTCGGGGCATGTCGAAGAACCGCGCCCTTCTCCTGCTCGTTCTCGCTGCCCTCTTGGTGGTTCTCTCCAAGAAGGTCAAGGACGTCTGACCCGCCGTTTGGTCCGCCGGGCTAGTCGAACTCGTCGCCCTCGGGAGCGAAATCCTCCCAGCGCGGTGGTTCGAGCGCTCTGTCAGGCTCGCCTGCCGGGGGCTCTGGAGCATCGTCGATGGGTGCGTGTTCGGGAGGTCCGTCGCGGCTGGCGGTTCCGCCGGTGGCGACGGCGGCGAGGACCGTGGTGACCGGCACTGCCGCAACGAGTCCAATCGATCCGCACAGTGTGCGGACGATCTCGACTGCGATCAATTCGGCGTTGGCGACCATGTCGAGGGGCTGGTCAGAGACGCTGAACAACAAGAGCAGGGGCATCGAGGCGCCGGCGTACGCCAGCAGCAGGGTGTTCACCGTCGCGGCGATGTGCTCTCGACCCACCACGATTCCCGAGCGGATCAGGCTGCCGGTGGGAGCGGCCGGCTCGCGGCGTCGCATCTCGGCGACGGTCACGGCCTGTGTGACGGTGATGTCGTCGAGTGCGCCCAGTGTGCCGATGACTGCGCCGCCGAGCAGCAGCTTCGAGAGGTCAAGTTCGGAAGCGAGGTAGGGGAGGAGGAGCGCTTCTTCGGTGCCGAGGCCGGTGATGGAGGCGAGCTCCCAGAACACGTACGACAGGCCGAGCGTGAGCACGAGGGCAACGAGGGTGCCGGCGAGCGCAACGGTGGTGGAGGGCGAGAGCCCGTGAGTGAGCGACAGGCTCGTGATTGCGATAGCGGCGGCGGCGACGATGCACACGAGCAGAGGATCGTTGCCGTCGAGCACCGAAGGCGCGACGAAGCCGAGCAGCACGACGATCGTGGTCGCCATCGACACGAGCGCGAGCACGCCTCGAATCCGGCTGAGTGCGATGACGAAAATCGCGAAGATCGTTGCGAGCCAAACGAGTGAACTCCGCCGGTCGAGATCGGCGAAGAAATAGTGGTTGGTGCTCGCCTCAAACCCGAGGATGACCTCGTCGCCGGCCTCGAGTGGCGGGATCGAGCTGTCGAAGCGGGCATTGATCGGCGGGATCGCAACGAGGGCACCTGCCTCGGGGCCCTCGTTGACGATGAAGGTGATCTCCCGGCAGAACTGGATGTCTTCGGGTGTCGAGTAGCTGCATTCGGTGAGGACTTCGTCGTCGACGGTGGCGGAGAGCCGCTCGGCGACGAAGCCGAGCTGCCGGCCGGAGGCGATGGCTTCGTCTCGACCCTCCCCAGTGGGCCAGAGGAGGATCACCCCCACGATCGTGAGCATGGTGGCAATGCCGACGCCGAACACCGTTGTTCTCATGGTGGTGTCATGCGACAGCCGGTCCCACCCGTCGATCAGCTTCTCCTCGCCGGCGCCGTGCGAGTGACCCGCCCCCATCAACGCTCCCACCAACGCGGCGGCACCGGCTTGCGGCTCTTCCACCAGTAGGCCGCACCGAGCGCAGCTGCCGCACCGATCGCACCGACCGTTCCGGGGTGTGGCACTCGGACCGTGCGGCCCTCGAGGAGCAGTTGCGGGTTGTCGAACACCCGAATCTCCCAGCCTCGTTCCGTCGCTTCGCGAAGCAAGGCCCTGTCAGGGTTGACCGCTACCGGGTGACCGACTGCTTCGAGCATCGGAAGATCGGTGATCGAGTCGGAGTACGCAAACGACTGCTTGAGGTCGAGATCGAATTTCTTGGCCTCGTCGTTGATCGCAGCGACCTTGTTCTCGCCTGCCGAGTAGAACTCGACCTCGCCGGTGTAACGGCCGGTGGCATCGATCCGGGCACGCGTGGCGATCGCGTCGTCGACACCGAGGTGGCGTGCGAGCGGTAACACGATTTCTTCCGGCGACGCCGAGACGAGGTAGACCCGACGACCCGCTTCGTGATGGGAGTCGATCAGCTCGATGGCTTCGGTGTACACAAGGGGATCGATGATCTCGGTGAGTGCCGAATCGACGAGTTCTGCGATGCGCTGCTTCTCCCATCCGGCGGCGACCTTCAGGGCGGTCTCTCGCATCTTCTCCATGCGACCTTCGTCGGCGCCGAGGTAACGGAACACCATCTGCCCCCACAGGGCCCGTGCGACGAGACGCCGGTTGAGCATGCCCTCTTGATGGAGCCGAGGTCCGAACGCAAGCATCGCCGCCTTCGCGATCACTGTCTTGTCGAGATCGAAGAATGCCGCTGCCGCCACGTTGGCATCGTAGGTGCCTCTCCGTAGTGTCGAGGGACGGTCAGCCCGCCAGTGATCAGGCGCCGCGCCGCCGACTTCCCCGTCGAGTGTCTCTGCGGGAGCGTGTCGTGCTTGTCGTATGTTGGTCGCCCAAGGGCGGCGTGGGAACGTCGGTCGTTGCGGCTGCGCTCGCTCTACGAGCAGCAGCCGATGGCGCCGACACCTTGCTGGTCGATCTGGCCGGCGATCAGCCAGCGATCCTCGGGATCGATGTTGGATCTCGCGAAGGCGTCGGTGATTGGCTCGGTGCCGGTGACGACGTCCCGATCGATGCGTTGGCTGTCCTCGAAGTCCCCGTGGCAGAGCGGCTTCACCTCCTGCCGCGAGGTGAACTCGGAGCCACCGATCGACTGCGTGTCTTCGGCGGGCTGATCACGGCCGGGGGCCGTTGTGTTGTTGTCGATGCCGGTGTCGCCCGCGACTCGTCGTGGGCGCCACTCGGGCACCGGTCGGTACTCGTACTTCGCACCTGCTACCTCGCAGCCCGCCGAGCGGGGGTCGTCGACCCATCGACCCGCCTGGTCGTCATCGACGAACCGGGCCGAGCGCTGCGGCCGTCTGATATCGGCGCCGCAGTTGGAGTCGCCCCTTGGATCCGCCTGTCGGCGGACCCTGCGGTCGCACGTGCCGTTGACGCGGGGCTCTTGGCCGCAAGACTTCCCCGATCACTCAGGTCCCTGACGGTGCCGTCATGACCGAGGCCGATCTGATCGACGAGGTCCACCGGCTCCTGCTCGACCAGCCTGATGCCGACCCGGCAGACCTGCTCGTCAACCTTGCCCCCTTGGTGCCCATCGACCAACGCGCCGACATCGTCCGGCAGGTAGAGGCCCGACGCAGTGGACTCGGTGCACTCGATCCGTTCTTCGCCGACCCGACGATCAGTGAGGTCATGATCAATGGCCCGGGTCCGATCTGGATCGAGCGTCATGGCCGGATCGAGTCGACCCAGGTCGAACTCGACCGCACCGAGATCGACCGATTGGTCGAGCGGCTCGTCACGCCGAGCGGGCGCCGTGTCGACCAACGCTCGCCGTGTGTTGATGGTCGCCTCGGTGACGGGAGCCGGGTCCATGTCGTGATCCCGCCGGTCGCTCTCGATGGGCCCTACGTGACGATTCGCCGTTTCGTGCTCCGCAAGGTCGAGCTCGGGGCCTTCGTCGATGGGGTCGGCGCAGCGATCGTCCGCGATGCGATCGCTGCGCGACGGTCGGTGATCGTCAGCGGTGGTACCGGGTCCGGCAAGACCACGCTGCTCAATGCGATTGCAGCCGATATCTGTGAGAACGAACGACTTGTGACGGTCGAGGACGCAGCTGAACTACAGCTTCGCCACCCTCATGTCGTCCGCCTTGAGAGTCGGCCCGAAACAGCCGAAGGGGTTGGTCTTCTCACGATTCGTGATCTCGTTCGGAACGCCTTGCGTATGCGGCCCGACCGGCTGATCGTCGGTGAGGTACGCGGCAACGAAGCGTTCGATCTGATGCACGCCCTCAATACGGGTCACCGGGGCTGTCTGTCCACCGTTCATGCGAACTCGCCGATCGATGCGTTCCGAAGGCTTGAGGGGCTGGCGCTGATGGGTGGCGAAGGGCTTCCGCTCGAGGCCGTTCGCTCGCAGCTCTGGTCGGCGATCGATGTGGTTGTCCATGTCGAGCGCGGATCGGACGGGAGGCGCAAGGTCACGTCGATCGCGGAAGTCGTCGATGACTGCCTGCACGAGCGGTGGTCCCACGGTGCGAGCTGAGGTGCTGCTCGTCTTCACCGCCCTGTGTGCAGCCGGTCTCCCCTCGACCCGTGGCCCTCGTCGCACCAGCGAACCCGGCGTTTCGAGCGCGTCCACTACCGCTCGCGCTGGCCGGCTCCGAGAACTGCTCGGCCGGCGTCGGCTGCTGCGCACCCGCCGCGAAGCACTCCCACTGGCTCTCGAGTTGCTGGCTCGTGAGCTTCGATCGGGGGTCACGATCGTGTTCGCGTTCGAGCATGTCGCACTCACCGCCGATCCTGCACTCGACGTCCCGGCGTTGGTTGAACGACTGCGTCACGGGTCTGGTCTTGCGTCGGCGGTCGACTGGTGGGTCGCCCGTTTCGACGACGAGGATGCCTCGGTCATCGCAGGCGTGTTCCACCTGGGAACCGAGACCGGGACCGCTGTGGCCGATGCGCTCGATCGCGCTGCGGCGAGCATCCGAGCGCGGAGTGAGCTTTCGGCTGAAGTGAGCGCGCTGACGGCACAGAGCCGAGCTTCGGCCGTCATGGTCGGAGCTGCACCGGTCGGCTTCGGCCTTCTGCTTGCCTTCGCAGAGCCGTCTGCGATGTCGTTTCTCTTCGGGTCTGTATCGGGTCTCGCATGTCTGATCGTCGGCCTCGGCCTCGATGCGGCCGGCTTTTGGTGGATGCAACGGCTCGTGGCCCGGGTTGCGCCATGACCCTCGTCGTCGGATCACTGTTGAGCATCTTCGGATTGGTAGGTATCTCGCTCCTTGATCGTCCACCCCGTCGTGTCCGGCAGCGGACCCCGGGCTGGGCTCCGGTGTCCCGACTCGGCTCCTCAATCCGTAGGCGCGCCGCGGGATGGCTTCCCTCGCTAGGTGCCATGGCGGATCGTTCCCTCGGTTTGGCGGCAATCCTCGGTCTCGTCGTCGGTGTGTGGGTTCCCGCATTTGCACCCATGCCACTCTTGGTTGTTGGTGCAGCCGGCATCGCCCGGACCCGAGCCGATCGTGTTCGTCACCGATCGGCGATCGACCGGGGTATGGCGCAGCTCGTGGATCTGCTTGCGCTCGCAATCGCAGGAGGGCTCTCGCTCCGCCTTGCGTTCGCAGCGGTGGCTCCAAGGCTGCCTCGCGAACATCGAGCACTCGTCGACGCGTTGCTCGATCGAGTTCAGCGTGGCGAGAGCTTTGCAGTGTCCCTCCAGCGGTACGGCGACCAGATCGGAACATCGGGCCGTGAGCTGGTCACGATCCTCATCGCTTCCGAGCGCGACGGTGCACCGCTCGCAGCAGGACTCGAACGCGCAGCCGACGCGGTGCGGCGAGCGCAGCGACGCGATTTGGAGCGCCGGGCTCGTCGGCTCCCAGTCACGTTGCTGGTGCCGCTGGTGTGCTGCGTACTGCCGGCATTCGTGGTGTTGACGGTCGTGCCACTACTCGCCGGAACGCTCGGTGACCTCGCGTTCGCGACATGACGACCTGTTTTCTCGACTCCCCCGCTCTGAACACGATGCCGGGCAACCGGCGAGAAGGAGAAGACCATGTCCCTCGAGTTCGGCGCCGCACGCCAACGCGTGCCCCTGCTGCCTCCCTTTGCGTCGCACAACGACCGGGGCCAGGCCACCGCCGAGTACGCCCTAGTGATCCTCGGAGCGGCTGCGATGGCGCTTTTGGTGATCGGCTGGGCTTCGAGTACGTCAGCGGTGAGCGACCTGCTCGACCGGGTCGTGAGCGCCGTCGCCGGCCGGGTCGCGTGACCCATCGGTTTGGGGCCTGCGGCTGTGCCGTGGGCCCCGGCCGGCCGGGTGGCTCCAGTCACGGACAGGCGACTGTCGAGGTCGCGCTCGTCTTGCCTCTGATCGCGGTCATCGCGCTCGCAGTGGTGCAGGTAGGGCTAGTCGTCCACGCGCGTGTGATGGTCACCCACGCCGCCCGTGAGGGGGTTCGCGTCGCTGCGGTGGGCGGCACCGACGAAGCCGTCGAGCAGGCTGCTGCTTCTGCAGGGGGACTCAGGCCGAGTCGTCTTCAGGTGACCGTGGAACGGTCGGGAGGTCGGGTCCACCTCCGAGCCCACTATTCTGCGGCGACCGATGTGCCGCTGGTCGGTGTCTTTCTCGGTTCGGTACCCCTCACGGCTACTGCCTCGATGCGGCTCGAGTGATCAACGCACCGCCTTGAGACCGGGAGCGAATTCGGGGTGGTACCCACCATCTTCCTGCGCTCGTATCTCCGCAGGGAGTGCCATCGATCGACGTTCGGTGAGGTTGAAACAGAGATCGATCGTCTCGGAGGCGACGATCGGCTCTCCCGTCTCGGTGTTGAAGCTCCAAGCGATGTCTCGTCCGATCTTCTCGCCGGCTTCAAGCGACGCTCGGAAGGTTTGCACCGGCGTGCCCAGCGCAACGGGAGTGTGCCGGAACCAGACCCGCTGTTCCATCACGACGAAGGCGTAACGGGTGCCATCGGGTAGGACCCGAACCCATGACGCTTCGTTTTCCATGCGCTCGCCGCCCCACAGCACACTTCCGTAGTTGGTCGCAGGGACCGTGTCTGCACCCAGGGTGTCATCGAGGTCGATCAGCCGCGGCTTGCGGTTGGCTAATCCGAGGTCGCGGACCTGGGTGAGCGACGGCGCAGTGGCCAGCGCGTCAGTGTCAAGATCGAGACTCCGGGGCGCTCCGTAGTGCGGCACTTCGAACATCGGTGCATCGATCGCTGGATGCTCCAGCTCGTGGACGAAGGTCGCAGCGAGGTCATCGTCGCCTCGGTTTCGTAGCTCGTGGTAGATCCGCAGGCGACTTCCACCGGGAATGATGGCGCTGCGGACCTCGAGTTCGTTGCCTTCCATCTGTTCGTGGTGATGGCGTGTGTAGGTACTCAGGATCGTTGGCCGGGGGAGCCCCAGTCGCTCACAGATTGCCTGCGTAGCTGCACTGGCGTTCATGCCGTAGTACCGCACGTTCATGTGTCCCAGATCGTCGATCTGGTCGGGGTCAACCGTGCTTTGGTGGGTGACGACGAGTGAACTCACCCGGGCAGTCTGCCGTCGGCTGTTTCGATCGCGGGTTTCGGAGTTTGCTCGGTGTCAGCCGTTGTGGGCGAGCGTGCCGGTTCCGCGCCCACGATGTGACCGAGCAGCATCACGGCACCGGATTTGTCGAGAGGTTCGTTGCCGTTGCCGCACTTCGGCGATTGGACACACGAAGGACATCCCTCGAGGCAAGGGCAACTCCGGATCGCTTCCAGCGTTGCTTCGAGGTGTTCGGCTCCGGCCTCCCAGCCGAGCTCGGCGATGCCGGAACCACCGGGATAGCCGTCGTAGATGAACACCGTGGGCCCCCCGGTGTCACCATGATGAACGGTCGACACGCCGCCAACGTCCCATCGATCACAGATGGTGAACAGCGGCAACATGCCGATTGCTGCGTGTTCGGCGGCGTGCAGCGTGCCGGCTGGGTCGCGGCCGGCCGCCACGACTGCATCGACGACGGTCGGGTCGACCACGTACCAGAACGCTCGGGTGTGGAGCCGCTGATCGGGCAGGTCGAGGGATTCGGTTGCGAGGATCTTGCGTGAGAACACGTCCCTGAGCTGGTAGCCCTTGACCCTGGTGAGCACCTCGACCTCGCCCAGGAACAGCGTGGCGTTGCCAACCCGTCTCGACTCGTGAACTGCAGTGACTCCGATGTCGGTGTCGCTTCGGGCCTGGGTGTAGGTGGTGTTGTCAGACTCCACGACACGCGCATGCCCTTCGTCGAGATCGAGCCGGACGACTTCGAACGACTGCCCTCGGTGGAGGTACACGGCACCGTCGTGCACCGAGGTGAGGGCTCGCAGTTCGTCAACCGTACCGATGAGCCGTTCGGAGTGGTGCTCGATGATCTTGATCTCGCCGGACGCGCCGTTCCGCAGACCGATCGCGCGTGAAGGGAAGCCCGTCCCGCACCAATGGGCAAACGGCTCGTCGTGACCGTTGCGTCGTCGCCGCCGAAGCCGGAGTTGGTCGCGGCGAACGAGGTCGCGCACGCCGTCGTGGAGTTCGGACTCGGGCCAGAAACGTAGGTCGTCCCAGGAGAGTGGAAGCTCGTAGGCGGCGCAGGCGAGGTGTGGGCTGAGGATGTATGGGTTCGACGTGTTGATCACGGCAGGTTCGGGCGGACGCTCGAAGACGTCGCGAGGATGGCGCATCAAGTAGCGATCGAGTTGGTCGTCACCGGCGACTAGCACCGTGACACTCGGATCCCGGCGACGCCCGGCCCGGCCGGCTTGCTGCCACATCGAGGCAATCGTTCCGGGGAAACCGTTCAGCACACAGGCATCGAGATCCCCGATGTCGACGCCGAGTTCAAGCGCCGATGTGGCGACCACCCCCCGAAGCGTGCCGGTCGTCAACTCGTCTTCGATCGACCGGCGCTCGTCGGCCAGGTAACCGGCGCGGTACGACACGACACTGCTTTTGAGATGTGCGGGAAGTCGACGGCTGATGTCGGCGGCGATGAGTTCGGTGCCCTTTCGGCTTTGGCAGAACGTGATCGTGCGGTGGCCGGACGCGACGAGCGCAGCAGCGACCGTGGCCACCTCGCTGTTGGTCGAGGAGCGGGCGCCGCTGACCTCGTCGATCACCGGTGGGTCAAGAAGCGCAAACCGACGAGGTCCCTTCGGTGATCCGTCGTCGGTGACGGCATGGACCGGAGCGCCGCACAGCCCTTCGGCGAGGCGCTCAGGACGCCCGATCGTGGCCGAGGTGAACACGAAGGTCGGGTCGGCCCCGTAGTGACGACAGATCCGGCGGAGCCGACGCAGCACGTGGGCGACGTGGGTACCGAAGACGCCGCGGAGCACGTGCAACTCGTCAACGACCACGTACCGCAGGCGCATGAAGAACGTGTCCCACTTCTCGTGTCGGGGAAGCAGTCCGCCGTGAAGCATCTCGGGATTGGTGAGGATGACATTGGCGTTTTCGCGAATGGCCGCCTTCTCTTCCGGGCTGGCGTCGCCGTCGTAGGCACCTGCGACGAGCCGGGGGTACGCGGCCTCCTCGAAGGCCCGCAGTTGATCATGGGCGAGGGCCTTGGTGGGGTAGAGGAGCAGCGCAGTGGCCGGTTTCACCGGGTCGGCCACAGCCTCGGCGATCGGTAGCTGGAAGCATCGTGACTTTCCCGATGCCGTACCGGTGGCGATGACGACGTTGCGGCCGGACCGGATGAGATCAATGGCCTCGGCTTGATGGCGCCACAGAGGGCGGTGGTCGAGGTCGGATTCGAGCCACTCAGGAAGCGAGCGGCTCAGCGCGCCGTGCTGTTCGGGTTGCTCGGGAAGGTGTTCGATGTGGACCAGCCGACCATCGGCGGTCAACTGTTCGAGCAGCGCCTCGAAGGGTGGTGGCCAGTCCGAAGCGAGTGCCATGGCCCGATGTTACGGCCCCACGGTGACCGAATCACATGGATGTGGTCCGATACCGTGCAAAGAATGGACATCGTCGCCCACGCTCACCGAGATGGTCAGTGGCTGGTGCTCACCGTGGCTGGCGAACTCGATGTCGTGGGCGCACCCGAACTCCGACAACACGTGATGCACGCGGTATCCGACGGCTTGCACCACCTCGTCTTCGATCTGACGGGAGTCGACTTCGTCGACTCGTTTGGTCTCGGCGTGCTCATTGGCGCGCTCAAGCGGGTACGGCTGCTCGACGGTGATCTCCAGTTGGTCGTCACGGAGCCGCGGGTGCGGCGAGTGTTCGAACTGTGCGATCTCGACCGCGTCTTCACCCTCCATCGCGATGTTCGAGCTGCGGTGGCGTTCACCGGGGATGCGAGTTCATGAGCGACATGTTCTTGCCGGGCACGATCGTGCTCGAGATCCCGGCGCGCGCCGACTTCGTATCGTTTGTTCGGGTGGTAATCGCAGCGGCTGCCGAACTCGAACCCAACCTGTCGAACGAGCGGATCGAGGATCTGAAACTTGCCGTGTCCGAGGCGACCACCAACGCAATCGATGCCCAGAACCGCGGCACTTCCGACGCCCGGATTCGGGTCGAGGTTCGGCTCGCCGACGACGAGGTAACGGTGCTCATCCACGACGAGGGGCCGGGATTCGAACCTGAGGACATTCCGATGCTTCCTGAGCCCGATCACCCCGACCGGCTACTCCATGAATCTGGCCTCGGTGTGCACCTGATGCGCCTGCTGGCCGACGACGCTTCGATCACCACCGACGGTCACGGGACCGACGTCAAACTCACGGTGTACTCGTCGAGGCGTCGGAACTCCGGGTGACGTCCCGCTAGGTTCAGGCCCGATATGGCTGGAGAGAACCTCGAACCTTCACCGCTGACGTGGTTAGGCGGCGAGCGCCGGTTGGCGCGTCGCGTCGGCCGACCGGTCCGGAACTTCCTCGCCATTGAGGCGGCCAGTGGCGTCTTGTTGATAGGCGCCACGTTCATCGCCCTCGTGTGGGCGAACTCACCGTGGAGCGAGTCCTACTTCGATCTCCTCCACACCCACATCACGGTCCAGTTCGGCGATGTCTTGACACTCGACGAATCGATCGAGCACTGGGTCAACGATGCCCTGATGGCGATCTTCTTCTTCGTCGTGGGGCTCGAGATCAAACGAGAGCTCGTGGCTGGTGAACTCCGTGATCCTCGTGCAGCAGCGCTGCCTGCGATCGCTGCGGTCGGGGGCATGGTCGTGCCTGCGCTTTTCTTTGTTCTCTTCAACGCCGGTGGTGCAGGTGCCCAAGGTTGGGGTATCCCAATGGCCACCGATATTGCGTTCGCAGTCGGCGTCGTCGCTCTGCTCGGCAACAAGGTGCCGAGCGCAATGAAAGTCTTCCTGTTGACCCTCGCTATCGTCGATGACATCGGTGCTATCGCAGTGATCGCGATCTTCTACACCGACGATCTGTCGACTGATTGGCTGCTTGTGGCGGTCGGTATCACGATGATTGTCGTGCTGATGCGTACGGCGCGTGTCTGGTACATCCCGGCCTATGTCTTCGTCGGTGGCTTTCTGTGGCTGGCCGTCTTCGAGTCCGGCATCCACGCCACGATCGCGGGTGTCGTGCTCGGCCTCATTACGCCTGCGCGCCCGTTGCGTTCGCACAGTGATCGTGACGAGGATGAGGGAGAAGACCCCCACATCGGTGCTGCGATCTCGGGGCGGGCGAGTGCGTCGGTGGTGCGACGGGCCACCTTCGAGATTCGCGAACGTCTATCGGTTGCCGATCGCCTCGAAGATCTGCTGCATCCGTTCAGTTCGTTCCTCATCATCCCGGTCTTCGCCCTGGCCAACGCAGGCATCGAGATCAGCGGTGATTCCATCACAGACGCTGCGACCAGCGATGTGACGATCGGTGTGGTCGCCGGTCTCGTGTTGGGAAAGCTCGTCGGTGTGAGCGTCTTCACCTGGGCGGCCGTGAGGTCGGGAATCTCGTCGCTTCCGCGCGGCGCAACCATGACCCACGTCGTGGGGCTCGCCGCGATCGCTGGCATCGGCTTTACCGTGTCACTCTTCATCACCAACCTTGCGTTCGACGACCCATCGCTCGTTGAGGAAGCCAAACTCGGCATCCTTGTGGCATCGATCCTCGCCGCGATCATCGGCGTGCTGGTGCTGAGCCGAGCGAACGAGGTCATCGAGATCGAGATGGAAGACGTGGGAGCTGCATCGTGAGTACCCCTACCGGAGGTCATGCGCTGGTCATTGTCGAGAGTCCAGCCAAGGCGAAGAAGATCCAGGAGTATCTGGGTTCGGGGTTCACGGTCGAGTCATCGATCGGTCACATTCGCGACCTTCCTCGCAATGCTGCAGATGTGCCAAAGGCCTACAAGGGTGAGTCGTGGGCCCGCACGGGTATCGATGTTGACAATGGTTTCAAGCCGCTCTACGTCGAGAACCACGACAAGAAGGATCACATCCGGCTGCTGAAGTCACTGCTGAAGGACGCCGACGAGCTCTACCTTGCGACCGATGAAGACCGAGAGGGTGAGGCCATCGCCTGGCATCTCATCGAGGTGCTCAACCCGACCGTGCCGGTCAAGCGAATGGTGTTCCACGAGGTGACCGAGAAAGCGATCCAAGCGGCCCTTGCGTCGCCGCGTGAACTCGACCGAAAGATGGTCGATGCCCAGGAAGCTCGTCGGATCCTCGACCGGTTGTATGGCTACGAGGTCAGCCCGGTGCTTTGGAAGAAGGTCATGCCCCAACTGTCAGCGGGCCGTGTGCAAAGTGTCGGGACTCGGATCGTCGTCGAGCGGGAACGCGAACGTATGGCGTTCATCGAGGCGAGCTACTGGGACGTGAAGGGCACCTTCGCTGCTGTGCAGGGTGACGATCAACGTGAGTTCGATGCTGCACTCGTTGCGATCGATGGTGTCCGCCTCGCCAGTGGTCGCGACTTCGGCGACGACGGTCAGCTCGCTCGCAACGATGTCACGGTGCTCGACGAAGCGGGGGCGCGGGCGCTCAGTTCCGATCTCGACGGGGCGCCGTACGAGATCCGTTCCCGTGAAACCAAGCCATATCGACGACGTCCCGCTGCGCCGTTCATCACATCGACCTTCCAGCAGGAAGCGGGTCGCAAGCTCGGCATGTCGTCTGCGATGGCCATGCGAGCGGCTCAAGGTTTGTATGAAAAGGGCTACATCACCTACATGCGTACGGACAGCACCACGCTGTCGGACACGGCGATACAGGCTGCCCGGTCGATGATCTCCGAGCGTTACGGCAAGACCTTTCTGCCCGACGCGCCGCGCCACTACGCCACGAAGTCGAAGAACGCCCAAGAAGCCCATGAGGCGATCCGCCCCGCGGGTGATGCCTTTCGACTTCCTGGCGATGTCGCCAAGGAAGTGCCCCAGTCCGAGGCCCGCGCCTACGAGTTGATCTGGCAGCGAACGGTGGCCTCGCAGATGACCGACTGCACCGGTGAGACGGTAACGCTTCGGCTCGGTGCCTCGGGCGCCTCAGGCACCGATGTCGAGTTCTCGGCCTCAGGAACTGTCATCGCTCACACCGGTTTCCGTGAGATCTACGAGGAGAGCCGGGTCCAGGATCGCAACGCCGAAGAAGACGCAGATGAGCGTCGGTTGCCACCGTTGGCCGAGGGTGATGCTGCCCGAGCCGCCGGCCCGCTCGAAGTCGAGGGTCACACCACGTCGCCGCCTGCTCGCTACACCGAAGCTTCGCTGGTGAAGCGGCTCGAGGAGCTCGGAGTCGGTCGTCCGTCGACGTATGCCTCGATCATCGGGACCATCCAGGATCGCGGGTACGTCTGGAAAAAGGGCTCTGCGCTGGTTCCGTCGTTCACGGCCTTCTCCGTCGTAAACGTCATGGAGGGCCACTTCCCGAACCTCATCGACTACGCCTTCACGGCGCGTATGGAAGACGACCTCGATCGCATCGCAAACGGTACCGAGGAAGCTGAGCCGTGGCTGAGTCGCTTCTACTTCGGCGAGGGCGAAGGTGGCGAGCCCGGTCTCAAGGAGAAGGTGTCGACCCGCCTCCCCGACATCGATGCTCGGATGGTGAACACGATCCCCTTGGGAATGTCCGACGACGGCGAGCCGGTTGTCGCTCGCGTCGGGCGCTACGGTCCGTACGTTCAGAAGGGCGATAGCGAGAACGCCGACGACAACGAGACGGCCTCGATCCCCGACGACATCGCGCCGGACGAACTCAGCCTCGAGAAGGCGATGGAGTACCTCGCCATTCCCAAGGAAGGCCGTGTCCTTGGTGAGCACCCCGAGCATCAGATGCCCATCTATGCGAAGGCGGGCCGGTTCGGCCCGTACGTGCAGGTCGGTACGTTCGAGGAATGGGAAGACGTTGGTGAGAAGCCGCCCACCGCCTCGCTCTTCCAGACGATGACCCTTGAACGGGTGACGCTGGAAGACGCGTTGCAGTTGTTGTCGCTCCCGCGCACCGTGGGCGCTGACCCAGACGACGGCGAGGTCATCACCGTCCAGAACGGTCGGTACGGTCCGTATCTCGCGAAAGGTTCCGACAGTCGAAGCCTCGACCACGAGGAGCAACTGCTGACTGTCACACTCGAGGAGTGCTTGGCGATTCTCGCCCAGCCGAAACGCCGACGCGGCCAGGCTGCGCCCAAGCCCCCGTTGCGCGACATGGGTGCCGACCCCGAGACCGGCAAGCCGATGATTGTCAAGGATGGCCGTTTCGGCCCGTACGTCACCGATGGAGAGTTCAATGCCTCGCTCCGCAAGGGCGATACCGTCGAGGAGTTGACAGTCGAACGGGCCGCCGAGTTGCTCGCTGACCGGCGAGTCAAGGGCCCGGCGAAGAAGAAGGCTGCCAAGAAGAAGGCTGCCAAGAAGACCAAGAAGGCATCGAAGAAGAAGGCTGCCAAGAAGAAGACGGCAACAGTGTCGGTCACCGTCGAGCCAGACGACTTCTAAGCGCGTGTTGGGTTGCCGGTCAGCTTGCGTGGTGTGTGACCGCCTAGTCTCAATCCCGTGAATCGACCGGCTTCCAACAGCGCGGATCGACTGCAGGACGCAGTCGGAACCACGAAGTGGAGCAACCGGATCGAGGCAATTTTCGGGTCGCGCGAGTTCTTCAAGCTCTGGATTGCGCAGGTCGTCTCGGCGACCGGCGATTGGCTTGGCTTGATCGCAATCATCTCGCTCGCAGAGCGGATCAGCGACGGTTCGGAGGGAACAGCCATTGCGCTCGTTCTCGGGGTTCGCATCGCGCCAGGATTCTTCCTCGTAACCGCGGCCGGTGTGATCGTCGATCGACTCGACCGCAAAAAGGTCATGCTGGTCTGCGATGTTGGCCGCGCGCTCGTGTTGTTCGCCTTGCCGTTCGTCGACACGCTCATCGGGCTTGTCATCGCGTCGTTCGTCCTCGAGATCTTCACGATGCTGTGGTCACCGGCGAAAGAAGCTGTGGTTCCCAACCTCGTTCCTCGCGAGAAGCTCACCACGGCCAACTCGCTCAACGTCGCTGCGGCATACGGAATGTTCCCCGTGGCGGCCGGCATCGCTGCATTGCTCGCAAAGCTGTCCGAGCAGTTCAGTGACGAAGGTTGGGTCAATACCTGGCATCTCAACGAGGAAGGTCTCGCCTTCTATGTCGATGGCCTTTCATTCCTGCTGACTGCGGTCATCATTTGGCGAATACGGTGGCCGAGACGGAGCCGCGAAGAGCGACGGTCTGGTGAGCGAGGTTCGTGGGATCTTGGTGGCGCGATCCGTGAACTGCGCGAGGGCTGGCAGTTCATCGCAGTCAACCCAATCGTTCGGGCGGTCAATGTGGGTCTCGCCACCGGCGTGATCGGTGGCGGCATGATCGTTCCGCTGGGCGCGATCTTCGTCGATGAAGTGATCTCGGGTGACGGCGCCGACTTCAATCTTGTGCTGTTTGCGCTCGGCACCGGCATGGCCTTGGGTGTGGTCGCTGCCTCAGTCACCCAGAACCAGATCAACCGTGCCCGCGTGTTCCCCCTCGCCCTCGCTGCCGCCGGCATCGGGCTTTTTGTCGCATCGTCTTCGTCTGTGCTGTCGATCGTGGTGCCGATGATCGCAGTCGTCGGTTTCGCTGCCGGCCCGATCTATGTGGTCGGGTTCACACTGCTGCACGAGAACGTCGACGACGAGTTGCGCGGACGGATCTTCTCGGCGCTGTTGGTCTTGGTTCGTTTCTGTGTTCTGCTGGCGCTCGCAGTGGCCCCCGTGCTCTCCGAGCTGCTCGACGGGTTGTCTAACTCGTTGTGGGACGATCGAATAGCCGAGTTCGCTGGAGTTTCGGTCTTCGTGCCCGGGGTGCGGCTCACGATGTGGTTGAGCTCGGTAATCATCTTCTTGGCGGGAGTACTGGCCATGTGGAGTCTTCGGGCTGGTTCGGGTTCGTTCGTTTCCGGTTTTGCCGCACCCGATGAAGACGAGGTCGACCGGTGATCGGACGTCTGATCGCATTCGAAGGTGCTGATGCGTCCGGCAAGTCGACGCAGGCGCGTCGGCTCGCAGAACGTCTCGGCGTGGAGCTGACCTTTCAGTTCGGCGCAACGGAGATCGGGGGCGCCATCCGATCGATCCTGCTTGATCCGTCGCACGAGATGCTCGACGACCGGGCCGAGGCGTTGCTCGTCATCGCCGACAAGGCCCAACACGTGGCCGAGATCGTCGCCCCCGCACTTTCCAGAGGCGAGATGATCATCACCGACCGGTTTACTGCCTCGACCACCGCGTACCAGGGGTACGGCCGTGGGCTCGATCGTGACGAACTGATTCAGATGATGCAGTGGGCGACGCACGGGCTCGAGCCCGATCTCACCGTACTCCTCGACGTGGACCTCCAAGTCGCCCGGCAACGCCTCGGCGGCGAGATCGACCGCATTGAGGGCGCTGGTGCCGCGTTCCACACGAGGGTTCGTGAGGGCTATCTCGAGATGGCGGCCGCCGACCCTGATCGTTGGGTCGTCGTCGACGCCGGCGGCGCGGTCGACGATGTGGCTGCCCGAGTCGATGCCGCCGTCGATGTGTGGTTGGAAGCGAATCGATGAGCTGGGACCGGGTCATCGGTCAGTCGGAGGCAGTGAGGCGATTACAGGCTGCCGTCGACACGCCAGTGCATGCGTACCTTTTCGTGGGGCCTGCGGGCGCTGGGAAGCGTCAAGCTGCACTCGTGTTCGCCGGGGAGTTGCTTGCCGCGGCCGATCCTGAAGGAGCGGAGCGCCACCGCCGCCTCGCCGTCTCGGAAGGCCACGCCGACGTCCATATCCTCGACCCAACCGGCAACAATTTGCGACGCGATGAGGAAGCCGAGCCGCTGATCATTCAGGCCAGTCGGTCACCGGTCGAGGGAAAGCGAAAGGTGCTGGTCGTCAACCGTTTCCACACCGCCACACCTGCTGCGGCGGCATCGTTGTTGAAGACGATCGAGGAGCCACCCGAAACGACGATCTTTGTGTTGCTGGCAGAAGAGGTGGCACCCGAGCATGTGACCATCGAGAGCCGTTGCACCCGGGTCGACTTTCCGCCGGTTGCTGCGGATGCGATCGCGGAGTCACTCGTCTCCGATGGCCTCGTCGACAGCGAACGAGCCGCCGTCGTTGCGGCGGCAGCCGGTGGGAGTGTGCAGCGGGCGCGCGATCTCACGAAAGATGAGCGGCTTGCGACGCGACGCGACGCTTGGTGGGGCGCCCCGAGCCGACTCGATGGGACCGGTGCTGCCGTTGCGGTCGTCGTCGAAGAACTGCGAGCACTGATCGACGAGGCGAGTGAGTCAGCTGGTACGGGCGAGCGTCATCGGGCCGAGCTCGCGAGCCTCGACGAGCGCGAGGAACAGCTCGGCATGCGAGGGAGCGGACGCAGAGATCTCGAAGCTCGGCAGCGCCGCGAGCTCCGCCAGCTGAGAACCGATGAGTTGCGCTTTGGCCTCTCGACCCTTGCCGGTCGTTACCGCGAGGCGATCATCGGCGGTGACGAACGTGCCGGTGTGCTCGGTGCAGCCAGCCATATCCGAGCCACTCATGAGTCGCTCAAGCGGAACCCGAACGAGGCGCTAGCGCTCCAGGCTCTACTCCTCAAGCTGCCTGCGCTCCAAGGTTGAAACGAGAGGATCGCGGGGGCTGCTTTGGTACCTTTGCAATCTCGCCCGAGTAGCTCAGTTGGTAGAGCGACGCTCTCGTAAAGCGTAGGTCAGGAGTTCAATTCTCCTCTCGGGCTCGCTCTCGCTTCTGGTAGCGCCGGAGCACTTCCGAGGAGGTCCTGTGGCGGAAAAGGCCACGTTTGCCGACGATGCCATGCCGCTGATGGGCGGTTTGTACTCTGCGGCACTGCGCATGACTCGCAACGCCGCCGACGCTGAAGACCTCGTTCAGGAGACCTACCTCAAAGCGTTCCGTGCCTACGAGCGTTTCGAGGTGGGGACCAACCTGAAGGCGTGGATGTATCGCATCCTCACGAACACGTACATCAACGCCTATCGGAAAAAGCAGCGGCGCCCCGACGAGTCCGACATCGATGACGTCGAGGACCTCTATCTCTATCGTCGGATCGGCGGTGCTCAGGGAGCTGTGCTCGGCCGATCGGCTGAAGACGAGCTCATGGACCTTTTCGGCGAAGACGAGATCAAGGTCGCGCTCGAGGACCTACCCGACCATTACCGGATGCCGATCATCCTCGCCGATGTCGAAGGTTTCGCGTACAAGGAGATCGCCGAGATCCTCGATGTTCCGATCGGCACGGTGATGAGCCGGCTGCACCGGGGAAGAAAGCAGCTACAGAAGCGGTTGCACGGCTTTGCAGAGGAAAACCGTCTTCTGCCCGATCCCGAGCCAGCGGCTGTAGGTATCGACCCGGGAGCTTCGTGACATGACCGACGATCCTTGCGCCGACTCCGGTTCCGGCGAGTGCCGGGAGGCGCTGACGGAGCTGTACCAGTACCTCGATGGTTATTTGGCCATCGAGCGTCGCACCATCATCAAGAGCCACCTTGACCTGTGCGGGCAGTGTGGCTCCTCGTACGAGTTCGAGTTCGAACTACGTCAGGTCGTGTCGAGGCGCTGCAGCGATCAGGTACCTGAACGACTCAAGGCTCGTATCTTCCAGGCCATTGTCGAAGCCCAATACGAGGGCTGATCAGGGAATCAGAACGAACTTGCCGACGTGAGCCTTGGTCATGAACTCTTGTTGTGCCTCCACGATCTCCGTCAGCGGGAATGTCTTGGCAACCAGGGGCCGGATCTCACCTCGCTCGATGTAGCCGATCAGGTCGTGGAAAACCGGCTCGTCCCACGCCGTGCAGCCGATCATTTGGATGTCTCGCAGGTAAAAGGTGCGCATGTCCAGATCGACGATCGGACCTCCGATCGCGCCTGACGACACGTAGCGGCCCCCACGCCCGATCGATTCGAGTGCCGAAGCAAATCCGGGGCCGGCCACGTTGTCGACAACGACATCGAACGACTGCGAGGGGAGCGTGACGCCGCGTTCGACTACTTCGTGAGCGCCGAGTGCGAGCACGGCGTCGAACTTCAGCGCCGATGCCATTGCTACGACGTGCGCACCCCGACGACGGGCGAGCTGCACCGATGCCGAACCAGTGCCACCCGACGCGCCGGTGACGAGTACTCGGTCACCTGGCCTGATCCCAGCTCGGCGGATCATGTTCTCGGCGGTGCCGTAGGCGCAAGGGATCACGCCCAGCTCGACGTCGCTCCAGTCGCAGTCGACGGCGAATACCTCCGACGCCGGTACGTTCACGTACTCGGCGAATGCGCCGTCAAAGTCCGACGCCATCCAGACGGTCCTGAGCGAATCCCAGCCGTCGGGTCGCATGCAGGCGCGGATGATCACTCGTCGACCGAGCAGGGAAGAGTCGGCACCGTCGCCGAGCTCGTCGACGATTCCGCAGCAGTCGGTGCCCTGGATCAGTGGCCACGGCGTCGCCTCGTTCCAACCACCGTCGACTCGTTGAACCATTTGGATACCCTCGCCCGCTTCGGTTGCGATGTCGTCGGTTGAGCCCAGGACGTTGGCCGAATACCACCCGAGTCGGGTGTTGATCTCCGTGTTGTTCACGCCGGCGGCCAGGACCTTGACCCTGACCTCACCCGGTCCAGGGACCGGGACTGGCACCTCCCGGATCTCGATCATCTCGAAACCGCCGTTTCCGAGCGTGACGGCGGCAGTCATCGTGTTTGACATGGGGCACTCCAGAACAGGATCGCTTCGTGACAGTTCCATGACGAATGGAACCGCAGCGCACTGTGGCTCCGTTGTAGTCCACATGCGGGTTATTGGAGAGAAGTTCACCAGCATCGAACGCAACCTTGCGGTCAGCGAAGAAGGTCGTGTCTGTCTCGAACCGGACTGTGAAACACAGCTCAGTCGTTACAACGACCAGTCGTTTTGCTCGCTGCATGCCCCCATGGTGGTGCCGCGCATGCGAGGAAAGGTTCTCGACGAGTAGAAGAGTCTCGACGAGTCGGGGAGGTCTGATGACAAGGCTCTCGACGACTCACCGGAGCTAACGTCGATTCATATGTCTGACTCCCTGCGTCTTGCAACGTGGAACACCTGGTGGCGCCACGGTGACCTCGATGCTCGGACCCCGGCGATTGCGGCAACCCTGCGGTCTGTGGCTCCTGACGTCATCGGGCTGCAGGAGCTGTGCTCACGCAATCCCGACCAGATCGCCTGGTTGTCCGACGAGCTTGGGTATCACGTCGCTACTGCACCTGGCGGGGAGGACGATCGTTTCAGCGTTGTGAACGCCGTCGCATCGCGGTGGCCCATCACCGACTCGGGTTGGGCCTTCCTCGACGTGGGAGCCGCCCCCAAACATCGGACGGTGGTTTGGGCCGAGATCGAAACCCCCTTCGGTCGGTGGGACGTCTTCACTACGCACCTTTCGCATGGCTTCGATGAGAGTGCCCTTCGATGTCGACAAATCGACGAGATCGCCCGGCTGATCGACGAGCGCCGACACGCCGACCCGGATCGGATACTGCCGCCGGTACTGGTCGGTGACCTAAACGCAGTTCCCGACAGTGATGAAATCCGACGCCTCACCGGCCGCTCCGCCGGTGCTGTGCCGGGTCTCGTATTCTCCGATGCATGGGAGTTGGTCGGCGCTGGTCAGGGCGAGACGTACTCCGAGGCAAATCCGTACGTCCTGGGCTCGGCTTGGCCGGAACGCCGACTCGACTACATCTTGGTGTCATGGCCGCGTCTTCGGCCCAATGGCAATCCGGTGCGGGCCGAGCGATTTGCCATGGCTCCCATCGACGGTGTCATGCCCTCCGACCATTGGGGTGTTGTCGTCGAACTTGCCGTGTCGACCGCCTGACTGCGGGTCGGGTTGCCGAGACGTCTACACTTTCGACCATGTTCTCCGCAGTCGTCTGGCATTTCTGGATCGCGCCGGTGCTCGCCGTGTCGGCGATTCTGGCGATCGTCGCCTCGGTCGGTGGTTACCTTGCCCAGGTGACCCGACAGCGCTATCCCCGCGACTGACGTGAGCGGCGCCATCGACTGGGACGTGGCCCGCACCGTTGCCAGCAAGGTCGCCGGCCGCGAGCCGTACACCGCAGCGAGCTACCGCGACGGCCTTGAGGAGGACTTCGACCGGTACACAGCACAGGCCGAAGAACTCGTGGCCGAGTGCACCGGCCTCCGCTCGCTGTCCGGCAATGCCCGAGGTCGCGTCACCGATCGGGCCGGCTGGGTCGACGCGAATCTCGCATCGTTCCAGCGCCTCCTCAAACCGGTCACCGACAAGCTCGAAGACAAGATGGACGACAAGACGTCGAGCATCGGTCCCAAAGTCGCCGGGGCCGAACTCGGTGCCATGCTCGGATGGATGTCGACGCGGGTTCTCGGCCAGTACGACTTGCTCGTCATCGAGGACGAGCAACCCGAAGACCAGGACATCGTTTATTACGTGGCCCCCAATGTGCTGGCTCTCGAAAAGCGCTATGCGTTCCCGCCGGCGGAGTTTCGGCTCTGGCTGGCGCTGCACGAGGTCACCCATCGGGCGCAGTTCACCGGGGTGCCGTGGATGCGCGACCACTTCCTCGGTCTGGTCAACGGCACGATGGAGTCCGTCGATCCCGACCCGAAGCGGTTCCTTGCAGCTGCACAACGGCTGCTCCACGCTCGCAAGCAAGGCGAGGATCCAATGGATCAGGGCGGCATCATGGCGCTCTTCGCCTCTGAAGAGCAGCTTGCGGTCATCAACGAGGTCGCAGGACTCATGAGCCTGCTCGAAGGTCATGGCGACGTCACCATGGACCGAGCCGGCCAAGGGTTGATCCCATCGCAGGAACGGTTCGCCCGCGTGTTGCGGAACCGGCGAATGGGGGCAAGTGGCTTTGCCAAGGTGTTCCAGCGTCTTGCTGGCTTTGAGGCCAAGCTCAAGCAGTACGCCGAAGGTGAGCATTTCATCGCTGCGGTCGAGAGGGCCGGTGGTTCGGCCCTGATGGATCTCGCTTGGTCTGAGCCGGCGAATGTGCCGTCGATCAGCGAGATCCGTGAGCCACAGCTCTGGATCGATCGCGTTCGCTTGTCGACCGTCGCGGCCTGAATCCATGGCCACGGCCGACCTGCTCGACCGCTGTGCCTTCCCCGATGGTGAGCTTCATCTGGGAGTGAGTGGCGGAACCGACAGTGTCGCGATGGCGCTGCTGGCACGAGCGGCTGAACGACCGTTCACCATCTGGCACGTCCACCACGGCGTTCGTCTGGGGGCCGATGCCGACGCTGCGTTCGTCGAGGCACTTGCCGCCGACTGGGGGGTGCCCTTCGAATTGCGGCAACTTCAACTCGACCCGGCACCGAACTTTGAAGCTCGGGCTCGAACCGCGCGCTATGACGCCATGCCCGACGGTGTGTGTGTTGCTCACACCGCCAACGATCGGGCTGAGACGGTTTTGCTGAACCTGTTTCGAGGGGCCGGGTTGGCGGGAACCGCGGCGCAGATGCGGTCGGCCCATCGACCGATCCTTGCGCTCACCAGGGTGGACACCGTGGCAGTTTGCGATGATGCCGGTATCACGCCATGCGAGGACGAAACCAACGAGGACACCCGTAACCATCGTGCCGCGGTGCGTCACCGGGTTCTGCCCGAGATCGCCCGCAGTCTTGGGAGGGACCCGATACCAATCCTCAACCGGCACGCAGATCTGATCGCCGACGCACTCGAGTTGGTCGAGGCTTCGGCAGCGGAACTCGATCCCACCGACGTCGAGGCGCTGCGGGCTGCGCCGAGAGCAGTCGCATCTGAGGCGCTGCGTTCCTGGATCCGGGCCTCGGCGAACGAGCCCTATCCGGTTGACGGGGCCACGATCGACCGGGTGCTCGAGGTGGTGTATGGCAACCACCGCGCTGCCGAGACTGTGGGTGGCCATCGGGTCGCCCGGTCGCAAGGGCGGCTCTCGATCTCGGTAGCCTCACCGGATGGACAAGCCGACACCTGACCCTGCCAAGCTCCTCGGGTACTGGGAGGAATGGGAGCGCGGCGACACGCCACCGGGCAAGGTCTTGAGCAACCTCAAGACCGGTGGTATGCCCGACCTGTTGAAGTCGCTTCTCGAGGGCCAGTCCTGAGCGACGCGGCGGCCGACCCGTTTGCTCCGCCTCCGGGGCGGGGCGGTTCGCAGTTCATTCCGCGCCCGACCGATGCGGAGCTGGGCGGCCCACCCCCGTGGGCCGTGGTTCCGACGCTCGACCGTCAGCTCTCCATCGACGTGATCGCGGCGCGGCTTGACGCACACCGACCACCAGCCACTGTCGGCCTCATGGCGCCAACGACCCGGGAATCAGCGGTGCTGTGTGTGCTTTACGAGGAGGCCGGCGAGCCCCACGTGGTACTCACCCGTCGGTCGCCCCGGATGCGCAGCCACGCCCACGAGGTCTCGTTTCCGGGGGGCCGAAAGGATGCAACGGATCCCGACCTGTGGTCCACGGCGCTGCGCGAGGCTGAGGAGGAGGTCGCGCTCGATCCCGGATCGGTCACGCTCATCGGTGAACTCGATCGTTTCGTCACCGTCGGCTCGCAGAGCATGATTCACCCGTTCGTCGCCGTCGCCGACTCGAAGCCAGAGATCTACGTCGCCTCGCCGGCTGAGGTCGAAGCGATCGTGCACGTGTCCCTTGGCGAGTTGTTGCGTGACGATGTGTGGCGAGAAGAGATCTGGGGCTTTCGCGAGTACGGGGTGCGAGCGCTCACCTTCTTCGAGATCGAGGGCGACACCATTTGGGGGGCCACCGGCTCGATGCTGCGGCAGTTGCTGGCGATCGCCACCGACACCGATGCTCGGATCCTCGGCGGCCCGGGTTGAGCTAACGCTCGTCGGTCCGCGTTCCCTCGAGAGCGAGAGAGTGGGCGGGAATCGGGCGGGGGTTTGCGCAGTCGGCTGCCATGCGTGGAGTGAGGAAGCGAGTCTCGAGCGGGATGACCCCTGCCCACCACGGGCCCTCGACGTCGTGTTCCTCATCGACTGGGTCGCCGGTTCGGACCTTGGCCGACGCCTCGGCCAACGGCATCTGGAGCACCAGGGTCTTGCGATTGTCGGTCGGGGAGACCGGCCGACCCACATCCCAGTTGGGAACCACGTGACTGGTGATGATCCGCAGCGCCTGAAGCGTTGCTGCAGGATCAGTGATTTGGGTGGCAAGGCCTCGCCCAACCACCGAGCGGTAGTTCATCGAGTTGTGGAACGGGGTGCGGGCCATGACCAGGCCGTCGAGGAGGGTGACCGAGGCGCAGATGTCATGGCCGGCAGCGCTGCCGAGGAGGTGGTTTGCAGCGGCACCGTGGAGGTAGAGCATCGTGTCGTCGCAGCCATACGCCATTGGGAGTACCAGCGG
>CAJQPN010000046.1 GCA_905480195.1 uncultured Acidimicrobiales bacterium | reverse complement strand
CCTGCTCGGGCTCGGGATGTTGTCGGTGTTGCACTACGCCGTCGATCTCATCGCCGATCACCACGATGTCGAAGTCGATCTAGCGACGCTCCCTCAGGAGTCCGAGGTGTACGACATGCTCCAGAAGGCGGACTCGATCGGCGTCTTCCAGATCGAGTCGCGAGCCCAGATGGCCACCTTGCCGCGCCTCAAACCGCGGTGTTTCTACGACCTCGTCGTCGAGGTCGCCCTCATCCGCCCGGGTCCGATCCAGGGCGGGTCAGTGCACCCGTACATCCGGCGCCGCAACGGACTCGAACCGGTCACCTATCTCCATCCGCTACTCGAGAACGCACTCGCTAAGACCCTTGGCGTACCGCTGTTCCAGGAGCAGCTCATGCAGATTGCGATCGATGTCGGCAACTTCACACCGGCCGACGCCGATCAGCTCCGTCAAGCCGTCGGTTCCAAAAGGAGCAAGGAGCGTATGGAGCAGCTCAAGGCCCGCTTCTTCGACGGTATGCGCAAGAACGGCATCACCGACGACATCGGTGAGCAGATCTGGCTCAAGCTCGCTGCCTTTGCCAACTATGGGTTTCCCGAGAGTCACTCGGTGTCGTTCTCCTATCTCGTCTATGCCTCGGCATGGATCAAGTACCACTACCCGGCCGCCTTCTGTGCCGCTTTACTCAAGGCGCAGCCGATGGGCTTCTGGTCGCCACACACGCTGGTCGGTGACGCCCGACGGCATGGCGTGATCGTGCGCACTCCCGACCTCAACGCGTCGGCGGCAATGGCCACACTCGAACCATGCCCGCGCAGCACCGGTGACGTCGCCGTCCGTCTCGGGATCGACTATGTGCGTGGGATCGGGCTCGAGTTGGCCGAGAAGATCGATGATCTTCGGCCGTATTCGTCGGTTGAAGATCTCCGCCGTCGGGTGCCGAAGCTGTCGCTCGCCCATCTCGAAGCACTCGCGACGTCGGGTGCGTTTGGTTGTTTCGATATCGACCGTCGGTCAGCGTTGTGGTCAGCCGGTGCCATGGCCCAGACCGCCTCGGATCGCCTTCCTGGGATCATCACCGGGGTCGAGGCGCCTCCACTACCCGGCATGTCGCTTCGAGAGTTGGCCCATGCCGACTTGTGGGCCACCGGTGTCGCCCCCGACGGGCATCCCACCTCCTTCATCCGCCGTGAGCTTTCACAGATGGGTGTGGTCACCTCAGCCGAGTTGGTCGATCATCCAGCGGGTGAGAGGGTCACCGTCGGGGGAGTAGTCACCCATCGCCAACGTCCAGCGACCGCTGGTGGCACGACCTTCCTGAACCTCGAAGATGAAACCGGCCTCATCAACGTCATCATCTCCAAGGGTTGCTGGCAGCGCTACAAGAGAGAAGCCCGAGGCGCGCCAGCACTGCTCGTCAAGGGTCGTCTCGAGAAAGAAGAGGGTGTGATCAACGTCGTCGCTGACCGCCTCGAACCACTCCCGGTCGGTGCCGCCCCAGCCTCGCGCGACTTCCACTGACAGAACCGTCCTCGCTCCTTGGAACGGGTTCCCTCTGCATGTTGCACTGCATCACCCTCACCTGTATCTGGACAGCACGGGCCGAGTAATCGCGGGCGGAGAACAAGATCTCGGGTCGATCAGCCGTTGGGTAGACCGTCTATCGTCTTCGCTGTCGCCTTCTGCGCTCGGGGTGCGTAGCGTCGAGGCAGTCGACTCCCCGGAGGTGAGATGCAGACCCGAATCACCGAGATGCTTGGTATCGAGATCCCTATCGTGCAGGCACCGATGGGGTGGATTGCGCGATCACAGCTTGCATCGGCGGTCTCGAACGCTGGTGGGCTCGGAATCATCGAGACGTCGTCGGGAGAACTCGACGCCATCAAGGGTGAGGTGGTGAAGATGCGCGAATTGACCAACCGGCCATTCGGCATGAACCTCGCCCAACTTTTCATCCGTGACCCGTTGTCGATGGTCGACTTCGTGGCAGAGAATGAGATCTCGTTCGTGACCACGTCGGCGGGCGACCCGGCGGTGCTCGTTCCCCGGCTCAAGGAACTCGGGATCACGGTCTTCCACGTCGTTCCGACGATCCGCGGCGCGCAGAAGGCGATCGACGCAGGAGTCGACGGACTCGTGGTCGAAGGAGCGGAGGGAGGCGGGTTCAAGAATGCCGACGGGGCGTCATGTCTCGTGCTCGTACCTGAGATCGCCGAGCGATTCGAGGTGCCGATCATCGCAGCCGGCGGGTTCGTCGACGGACGCTCGATGGCCGCAGCCTTTGCGCTAGGTGCCGATGGCGTACAGATGGGCACTCGGATGGTTTCGTCAATCGAGTCACCGATCCACGACAACTGGAAGCAATCGATCGTCACGGGCTCCGAGGTCGACACGGTCATCGTCAATCGACACAACCGTCCCGCCATGCGTGTCTGGGCGAGCGAGAAGGCCAGAGCACTCGATGCCGCAAACGAGCCGGCGCGCTTGGCGCCCGACGCCATGATGGATACCTATTTCGGTGGTGACATGGAACGTGGCTTTGCGATGAGCGGCCAGGTCCAAGGCCGGATTCACTCTGTGGAACCGGTCGCAGAGATTCTCCGGCGAGCCTGGTCCGATTGTCAGTCGGTCTTGCGTGCGCTCGGGACTTCGGTGACCGATGGTTCGGCCTCGAAGTAGCTGCGCTTCGAGAATCGGGCGACTTTTGCGATCAGGATCGATGGGATCGATTCGACCCGCCGGTTGTACTCGCGCACGTTGCCGTTGAAGAGGCGTCGGGCGGCCTGGAGTCGGTCCTCGGTCGTGATGAGTTCGTGCTGGAGGTCGAGGAACGCTGCGCTGGCCTGCAGCTCGGGGTAGGTCTCGCTGACCGCAAAAAGGTGACGGAGGGCAGCGGTCAGCACGTTCTCGACGCTCCGATGGGCCTCGGGTCCGCCAGAAACTCCTGCTGCGCCCGTTCGGGCCTCGGTGACTTCGCGCAACGTGTCTGACTCGTGGGTGGCGTACCCCCGCACGGTCTCGACCAGAGCGGGGATCAGCTCGTGGCGCCGACTGAGCTCGGTCTCGACGTTCGCCCAGGAGTTCTCGAGCACCTGGCGCTGCGCAACGAAGCGGTTGAAGGACACGATCGCCCAGGTGATGGCACCGACAAGTACTCCCAGTATCGCGATGACCATGCCTAGCAATCGGCTGCAGAGCCAGCAGACTTAGCTGGTGATCCAGCCTCGTGGTGCTCGCTTTTCGTGGGTCACCAGCATCGTCGGTGGTGACCCGACTGCGTATCGCAACTCCCTGGTTGCGTTGGTCGTCGCCATCGTTGCGAGTCTGGTTGCTGGCATCACGCTCGCCACCACGACCGACACGCTTGAAGAACTTCCCGGACTACTCCTCCTCGTCCCCGCTGCGCTGGCGGTGAAGGGCAACATCTTCGGTGCACTCGGGAGTCGTCTGGGCACGTCGATCCACGCCGGTGTCTTCCAGCTGAGCCCCCGCCTCGACACCGTGGTGGGGCAAAACACTGCAGCGGCACTGGTGCTCAGCCTTGTTGTCTCCGTAGAACTCGCGCTGCTCGCAAAGGGGGTCGCGGTCGTCTTCGACATCACACCGACGATGAGCACGGCGGACTTCATCACCGTCAGTGCACTCGGCGGTGCGACGGCGTCGCTGGTCGTGCTCGTCATCACGCTGCTTCTCGCGGGCGGCTCGGTCCGCTTCGGATGGGATCTCGACAATGTTGTCGCACCACTCGTCACGGCCACCGGCGACGTGGTCACGCTCCCCGCCCTCATGTGGGCGGCTGCTCTGGCCGATATCGGCGGAGTCACGACTACGGTCGCCTTGGTCAGCACGGCTGTATCGGTACCAGCGGCGGTGTGGGCGATCTGTTCACCACGGCCGATCCTGCGGTCGATCATGCGCGAGTCGCTCCCGATCCTCACGGTGGCAGGCGTTCTGGATTTGATCGCCGGCGTCACGATCGAAAAGCGACTCGACGACTTCGTTGACTATCCGGTGCTGTTGATCCTTCTCCCGGGCTTTCTCGGAACCGCAGGCGCGCTCGGCGGGGTGCTGTCGAGTCGTTTGGCCACAAAGGTCCACCTCGGCTTGATCAGCCCAGGCGCGCTGCCGAGAGGACAGGCGGGGAGCGATCTCTTGATGGTGGTGTCGCTGTGTCTACCCGCGTTTGCGATTTCGGGGGTCGTTGCCGAACTGGGTGGTCTGATTGCCGGTCAGGGAAGCCCCGGACTCTGGCCGATCGTGGCTGTCTCGATACTCGGCGGCCTACTCGCCACGTTCGCAGTGATGGTCGTGGCCTACTACACGACCATCGTGGCCATCAGGTTTGGCCTCGACCCAGACACATACGGCATTCCGACAGTGACGTCGTCGCTCGACTTCGTTGGCGCGTTCACTCTGATTCTCGCCCTCGTCGCCGTGGGCGTTGCATGATTAGCTAGGAGACACAGATGGATGACAGACCCCGAAATCTCCGCGAGATGCTCGCCGAGGCGAAGGACAGCTCGGAGCTCATGGTCGACCTCGCCTATGCGGCGCTCTACTTCGGCGACCCGGAAATGGCCGACGAGGTCGGCGCGATCGAGGAGACGCTCAGTGACCTCATCCACGACATGCGCGGTGTCTGCATCATGGCGGTGCGAAACCCGCGCGAGTCCGACGGCATGTCGTCGGTGCTGCAGGTCATCTCTGCGATGGAGCGGATCGCAAACGATGCCGTCGACATTGCCCGGATCGTCACACACAAGGTCGGTATCCCTGCAGAACTCGTCGCCAACCTCTCTGCAGCCGAAGAGATCAGCCACCGGGTCTTAGTCAACGAAGGCGGCCGGCTCGCCCATCGACCGCTGTCGGATCACGAGCTCCCGGTTCAGACGGGGATGCGTGTGATGGCGGTGCGTCGAGGACGTCGGTGGATCACCGATGTCGCTGGCGATCTGGTGGTCGTTCCCGGCGACGCGCTGTTCCTCCGCGGCTCGCCGGACGGCATTGGCCGGCTCCGAGAGTTGGCGGCAGCTGAGCGATGGACACCCCCGCAGATCACCGGCGATCCCTTCGTGACCGATCTCGACCGGGCCGTCGACGTCCTGGTCGAGATGAAGAACCTGTCCGAGGTTGCAGTAGGGCTTGCGTACTCAGCCCTGGTACTCCGCGATCGAGGTCTCGCTGCAGAGGTTCGTCAGCTCGAAGATCGTCTCGACGAGATGAAGGATCGACTTGAGCTCTGGGTGCTGCGTGCTGCGAGCGGGACGCCCGATCCCTCGCCGCTTCGGGGCCTGCTGCACCTGTCGCAAGCGGCCGAGGACATTGGGGATCAGGCCCAAGCGATGGTTTGGCTCATCGAACAGCAAGAAGACGTGCATCCAATTCTTGGTCTTGCGCTCGGTGACTCCGATGAAGTGGTCATCCAGTTGCCGGTGGCAACTGGATGCGATGCCGATGGCCGGTCGCTTTCGGAGCTTCAGCTCAACATCGAGCCAGGGTTCACCGTTCTGGCCATCCGGCGCGGTGGCGCGTACCTCTACCGGCCGCAGGGCCACACACGCCTGCTGGCCGGTGACGAACTGATCGCCAGCGGTCCTGACGAAGGACGTGAGATACTCGCCGGCCGCTGTGGGTGGCGGCTCGTCGACCCTGGGGGTGACGGCGAGATGGAGCTCGAACCAGTCAGCGGCCCAAGCTGAGTACCCTTTCGTTTCATGTCCGAGCCGCTCTGCATCCTCACCGTGCATGCACACCCCGACGACGAGGCCTCGAAAGGGGCTGCCACGATTGCCCGGTACCGGGCGGAAGGCATCCGCACGGTCCTCGTCTGCTGCACCGGTGGTGAGGAAGGCGACATCTTGAACCCCGCAATGGATCGGGCTGAAGTCAAGGACAATCTCGGCGTGGTTCGACGCGCCGAACTCGCGAAGGCCGCCGAAATCATCGGGTACGAGACCGTTCACATGCTTGGCTATCGCGACTCGGGAATGCCTGAGAGCGACGCCAACTTCCACCCGGAGTGCTTCGCTGTTGCGCCACTTGACGAGGCGGTCGACCGGCTTGTTGCACTGGTTCGGCTTGAACGGCCGCAGGTCGTCGTGACCTATCCAGACGAGCAGGGTTCGTACAACCACCCCGACCATCTCCGCGTCTACGAGATCACGCATCCGGCTACAGAACGGGCCGCTGATCCCAACTATCGCCCAGAGCTTGGCGCAGCGTGGTCGGTCAAGAAGATTTACTACTCAACCTGGTCTCGGGCCCGCATTGCAGCCCGCCATCAGGCGTTTCTCGACCACGGTCTCGAATCGCCCTACGACGAGAAGTGGCTCGAGCGCCCTGACACCGATCACATGATCACGACCCGCGTCTCGATCGAGGGCTACGCCCATGTGCGCCGCGAGGGGCTGCTCGCCCATGCCACACAGATCGATCCTGATTCGAAGTTCTGGTTCGGCCTGCCTCCGGATGTCGACGAGTTGATTCACACCGTCGACGACTACCGCCTGGCTCGGGGCCATGACCACGCCGAACTGCCTGAGGACGATCTTTTCGCCGGCCTGCGTGCTGCGGTCGAGGTCCGTTCATGAGCGTTCCTTTGTCGGGCGAGTGGTTCGATTCCGCTGCGACCTTGCTCGGTGGACTCGACTCGGTGGGAAAGATCGACGCCACCATGCAGTACGCGGTTGCGTCGACGCCGGAGGGGAAAGTGATGTTTCGTGTCGTTGTTGCCGAGGGTGTGGTGACCGAGCTCGCCACGGGCAAGGTCGATGCCCCTGACATCGTCGTGTCGTGCAATTACGACCAGTTTCTCGACGTGCTGGAGGGTCGCAAGACCGCCGACGTTGCCTTTATGGATGCCTCTTGGAAGATCGAGGGTGACCACAAGCGATGGCTTGTCGACCTGCGACCCGTTCGTGAGGCGGCCCTCGAGGCGCTGTCGGCCTAGGTCATGGCTGCACGCATGGCGTCGCGAATTTCGCGGTAGCCGATCCGCACCACGTCAAGTCGGTCGAGCTGCTCTGCAAGGGCGCGATCGGTCAAGACTTCGAGGTCGTCGAATCGGCTTGCTGCTGCAGGGTCGATCGCTCGGAGTTCCTCAGCCGCTATCGCTGGCGCGAAAGCGACCTCGGTCACCCCACCCGAATGTTCGTCAGGACGTTGTTGAGATGTGTGCGCGCCCCACCGCGGACGAGTCGAAAGTGATCGGGTATCCAGATGCCTTCCTGCTCGGCGAGTGCTCGGAATGGAAAGCCTGCGTCGCTTTCTGCTGTTCCCGACTCGAGCCGCACCGGGAGCTGCGCTTCGCTTGCGATGTCGAGGAGGACGTCGAAGAACTCGGGCCGCTGCTGTAGCGCGAGGAGGTGGGTGGTCAGGTGTATGACCTCGACTCCCCAGCTCGTTGCGCGCTCGAGTTGCGCCCGGCACTCACGCCGGATCTCGTCGATGTCGGCGTGGTCCCACAGGTCGGCGGGGGTTCGAGGAAAGCCTCCGTCGCCGTCGAGCAGACTCGGAGCGTGGGTGAGCGGCGCCCAGCGGAAGTCTTCGAGTTCGGCATTGAGTGTGAGATGAATACCCACATCGAGGTTGGGCGACGCAGTGAACCGATCGGCTGCATGGCGAGCCCAAGGCCCGGGCATCATCAGGGTCGCCGTGGTGGCAAGACCCTCTTGAAGCGCATGGATGCCGGCTGCAGTTGCGGCGTGGGTCGATCCCACGAGATCGGCGCTCAGGATCAACAGGCGGGTGTCGGCGTCGTGACCGAGGGCCTCAGCGAGGGTGGGCACTCCTGCGACGCTAGTCGAGTGGTACGTCGGGTCCGCCGCACACCCCCCACAGTCCGATTCCGGCCTCGGATGCGACATCTTCGGCATTCTCGAAGAGCTCGCGATAGTGGGAATTCGGCTCGTAGATCAGCACGCCGGCAAAGCCCCGTTCGATGAGATCGAGATTGATGAAGAGTTGATCGTTCGAGCGCACAACATAGGCAAGCAGTCGGTCGTATCGATCGCGAGCTTCGACGTCGCGGATGAGTGTCACCTCGGTGCCTTCTGGGAGCAACGCTTCGAGAAAAATGGCTGACTCAGCGCCGTAGCACTGGTTGGGTCGATTCTCAGCGACGGATTCTGGTGTGTCGACCCCGAGCAAGCGGACGCGCTCGCGGTTGCCGTTGATCTTGACGATGATCGTGTCTCCATCAACCACCCGTTCCACAATCGCATTCGGTGCGAGATCGGTCTGATCAGGAACTGCTGTCGTTGACGTATCGGGGGACTCAGCGCAGGAGGTGTTCAGCGCCAGGAGGCTGAGGACGATGCGCAGCAGAACTCGGGTCACCGTCCGAGTGTGTCAGGCCGCTTCGGCCGCGACATCGAGAGCGTCGGAGTTCGGGCCCTCGGCGGACCTCCTGGCGTCGACGGCATGGAGGATCGCGCGGGCCTTGCGGACACCGTCGAGCCCCTGGGCCCGGGTGGCCCGATCGAGGCGCCACGCTGGGGTGGAATCGAGAAGGAGGAGCTGGTTCTTCATGTTTCACATGATGGCGAGGGGGTGTGACACGATCCCTGGTATGCAGCGCTACGGGATGACCGTTCCCTTCGATGGACAGCAACTTCACGCCCAGATCGACCGCTACAGGCGGCTCGAACAACTCGGCTACACCGATCTGTGGAGCGCGGAGGCTATGGGCGCTGACGGCCTAACGCCGCTAGCGCTCGGGTCGGTATGGACTCCATCGATGCGCCTCGGCACGGCGATTCTGCCCGTCTACACCCGTGGCCCGGCCCTCATGGCTCAGAGCGTCGCTGGGATGGCATCGGCAGCCCCGGGCCGGTTCGTGATCGGCCTTGGGTCGAGCAGCAACGTCATTGTCGAGCGGTGGAACGGAATTCCGTTCGAGAAGCCGTATCAGCAGACTCGTGACATGGTTCGTTTCCTCAAGGCAGCCCTCACCGGTGACAAGGTCACCGAGGAGTACGAGAGCTTCACGATTAACGGTTTCCGGCTCGGTCTCATCCCCGAGCAGCCGGTCCCGATCCTCGTCGCTGCACTCAGAGAAGGCATGTTGCGCATGGCTGGTCGTGAAAGCGATGGTGCGATCATCAACTGGCTTTCGGCCGACAACGTCTCGACCGTCGCCGCGATCGTCAAGGAGGAAAACCCGACGGCTGAGATCGTCGCTCGCTTGTTCGTCGCCCCCACCAGCGACACCGAGACAGCCCGCAACATGGGTAAGTTCGCAGCTGCCGCCTACTTGAATGTGCCGGTCTACAAAGCGTTTCACGAATGGATGGGCCGTGCCGAGGCGCTCGGCGAGCATTGGGAGCAGTGGGCAGCCGGCGATCGGAAGGGGGCGCTCGAGAAGATCCCTGACGATGTGATCGACGAGCTGATTATCCACGGCAACGCCGACGAGTGCCGAGCCCACATCCAGCGCTACATCGACAACGGTGTGACATGTCCGGCGTTATCGCTACTGCCGTTCCCGGGTGTCGACGTCGACGAAGCTATCGAGGGCCTCGCTCCCTGACCGCTCGGAGATGTTTCGTGAGGTCATCGAGGCGGGCGTGGGCGTTGAGGCCGCTGGTCGATGGCATCACGTAGACGGCTGAACCACCCAGGTCGCCCGGCTGCCATCCCGGTATCGCCCTTCGATCGACCGCGGCGCGCCATCCTCCGAGTCCCACAAAGCACACAGCACGGGGCCGGAGCCACTCGCACAGCCATTCCACCCGGGCGAGCCCCTGCCGGTACTCGTCGACGGTGAGTTCGTCCGCCCGGGGCGTGGCCCGCTTGACCAGATCGGTCATACCCACCGCGTGGTCAGCGAGCGCCGCTCGCGGATCTCGGTCGGCCGTCACCAAACCTGCTGCCAGTGCCGCGGGCCAAAAGCGGTTACCGGGCCGACCGAATCCGACCCCTACTTCGGCGGAGTACAGGCTGGGGTTGAGTCCGCAAACGAGCACGTCCATGTCGGGGCTGACGGTGTCGGGCAAGGTGAGCGCTCGGCGCAGCGAGATCTCGTAGTGGGGCCAGGCTGCGTGGTCGGTGGTGGCCCAGGCCTCGACTGTGAAGCCTGCACCAACGAGTACCCGACGGAGGTCGGCTTCGGGCCAGTGGGAGTACCGGCGGGCCCCGAACGGGTCACCGTCGGTCGGCTCGAGGTCGAGGTCGCCGCCGAACATCACGAGTTCCGCCGGCGCGTCAGCGGCGAGCGCTCGATGGAGTTCGGCCAACGCCATCGGCAGTCGGCGCCGGGCGACGTGAACATAAACCGAGGTGACCAACGCTGCGCCGATTGTTGCGGGTCGAAACGGCAGCGATCCGGCCTCACCCCGGATCCGAGTCACACCGGGAACCCGCTTCCCGAGGATTTCGAGGAACGCCTCGACCGGTTCGAGGCCGATCACCGGTTCAGGTAATCGCTCAGTGAGATATCCGGGACCTGCGCCGACGTCGAGGAAGGGTCCGGCTGGCGCGGCGCCGGCTCGCTCGACGAGGCGAAGAGCCGCATCCACGTTCTTGCCCTCACGAGCGGCTGTCCACGCCACAGCGTGCTCTTCGTAAAGCGCTGCGGTTTTCGGGTCGAGGGTCACGGTCGAATCGTAGGCCGTTCAACTCGTTCGCTCCCTCGACCCGTCAGCCGATGAACGACTGGTCTAGGGTTCGCCGCATGACGGAAACGACCGCCGCGGTCTCTCTCGACGATGCACTCTCGATGATTGATCAGAACCTCAGCGAACTCCAGGCTCGCGAACTCGTTTCGGCGAGCGAGGTGGCTGATCTGTTGCTCGATCTTCGGATGTTGCTGACCCTGTCGCCTACAGATGTCTCTGCGGTGGAGGTAGCACCGCTGAGCTGAGTTCAGAAGCAAGAGTTGGCGAGTCGGCGCGCCGCAGCACCCAAGGCGACGCCTGCGATCAACCCTCCGGCGACATCGCTGCCGTGATGGATCCTTACGTGAACGCGACTCAGTGCGACGATCCCAGCAAGCAGATACCAGAGCGGTCCACCTCCGCGTCGCGAGAGCATCGCTGCTGCGACCATCGCAGCGGACGCGTGCCCGGACGGGAAGCTGCTCGTCTTGGGCTGACGCAGTTTGTGCGGTCGTTCGCCTTCGTGGACGGGACGCGACCGCTTGAACAGTGATTTGACCGGTCCGTTGATGAGGGCGGATTCGACGCCGAGCGAGGCGCTGAGCGCGAGCGCGATCTTTGGGTCGTCCTCCACGATCGCCTGAACCACGCCAAGGGTGTGCCACAGCACAGAGAAGTCAGCGGCCTCGGAGGCGGTATAGAAGATCCGGTCGAGTGCCGGAATGTCTCGCACAATCTCCCACGCCTCGTCGAGCCGATCGTCGAGCCGGTCGATCGCCGAGTTCATCTCGGAAAGGTTACGGCGATACCGACACCGACGGCGCGCGTCGACCATGCTTGCCCGGGTCGGCTCTCCCGATTGAGCGCGCTAAGGCTGTGGCTGCTGGTAGGCCCCGGGGCCGGTGAACATGTTGCGATGCCAGCGACGCGGCGTGGCGATCATGGCTCGGGGGTAGTCCTCGAACATCCACCGGGCGAAGTTTCGCCGGGTCCATGCGTTGGCACCAGTGGCCCGAAGCGCGGCACCACAGATGGCCGGCCGAGCCAGTAGCGGAATGAGTATGCGGGCCATGCGGTCGTCGGCAACCAGTTCGCGTCGAACCTCGTGTTCGTATCGTTCGAGGGAGCCGTCGCCGGCAAGGATGGCGTTGGCGGCGATCCGACCGGTCAGTAACGCCTGACCGATGCCCTCACCGGTCATCGGGTCGCTGACGGCAGCCGCGTCGCCGACGAACATGGTGTGGGGGCCAACGAGCGGAACACGGCCGACGCGCGCTGGGATCGGCCAGGCCTTGTGGGGTCCTTCGGCCTCAGACTCGGAGCCGAGGAGTTCTTGCACGTGAGCTCGGGCGAGGAGGTCGGACCAGAGGTCCTTCATCGAGCCGATCGCGTGAGGGCCACCCCGCTGGATCCCGAACCCGATATTGGCTCGCCCGTCGGCGAGTGGGAAGGACCATGCGTAACCAGGGAGCAGATCACGCTCGAACCAGACGACGAGTTCTCGGGCGGCACGAGGTGAGACGTTGCGGAAATACTGGCGGAATGCGTGCCATTCGCCGCGGTAGTCCGCAACACCGAGACCCAGCATCTTTCGGGTGGGCGACCACATTCCGTCGGCGGCGATGACCTGGCGTGTGCGATGGACATCTTCCCCGAACACGAGAGCAACTCCGTCAGCGCCGTGATCAACCCCCGTGAGCTGCCAGCCCTCGTGCACGTGAGCACCCGACTCGCGGGCGAGATCGACGAGCGCTGCGTCGAGATCTTCGCGGGTGGCCACTGCGGCGTGGTAGCCAACGCCGTCGGGCAATGGGTACCAGCGTTCCCTGCCTCGAGGCGAGCGGATCACCGCCCCTTCGACCTGCTGCCATGACGCCACGTTCGATGGGTCGAAGCCGAGCGTCTCGAGCTCGCGAAGCGCAAGCGTGGTCAGGCCGTCGCCGCAGCACTTGTCACGGGGGAATTCGGCGCGATCGAAGACATGGACCTCGCGGCCCGCTCGAGCCAAAAGGGTTGCTGCCGTCGATCCAGCAGGGCCCGCGCCGATGATCGCGATTTCGCCGTCGTATACCGACTCAGACATCGGGTAAGGCTACGGGACGGTGGTACTCGGCGGCACGGTCGTTGTCGTGGTCGTTGTGGTCGTCTCGTCCTCAGGGAGGCTCGGCGAGCCGTCACAGCGCATGCCCTCGGGTCGGTATCGGGCGGTTACCGAGTCGACCTCGATCGAGCCGTCACTCCAGGTTCGGGTGCGTTCGGTGGTGACCCGGGTGCATGAGGAGCCCTCGAGCCGCTCGGTCTGCTTGG
>CAJQPN010000045.1 GCA_905480195.1 uncultured Acidimicrobiales bacterium | reverse complement strand
CGTTGGTGGCGGGGGCGGGATTTGAACCCGCGACCTTCGGGTTATGAGCCCGACGAGCTACCACACTGCTCCACCCCGCAGAACAGACCCTAGCGACCGACGTTGCGATCACCAACCGGGTTCGACAGCCGTCGCGCAGCCCGCCAATATGCAGTCGTGTCCGACTTCTCCCTCACCCCTGACGCCATCAACGCCGGCGTGCGGCAACACTGGGCCGATACCCCGCACCTGTGCACCGACATCGGCCCACGTCATGCGACGGCCACACAAGTGATCAATCAGGAGAACCTTCGGCCGGGTGGTTTCGTACCGGGTCCGACCATGTTCTCGATGGCCGACGTCGTGCTCTGGTACCTGAGCTTCGGAACCGTCAACCGCATCGAACCGATGGCGCTCACCTCAGACCTATCGATCCGCTTCCTTCGCCCGGCGCAGGGGCGCACCCTGTGGGCACGAGCTGATCTCGACAAGGCGGGTCGGTTGATGATCGTCGGCACCGTGAAGATCTGGGTCGATGACGAACCCGACAGACTTGTGGCAACTGCGCAAGGCACCTATGTGATGCCGCAGCGATGACCGATCAGCCAGCGCGGACCGCCCGAGCGATCTCACCCCACCTTGCTAGGTGGTTGGGGTCACTGCGCATCTGGGATTCGCCGAGGTAGATCACAACCCGCCCCGCAGTGCCGCGATAGCGGTTGAGTAACTTGTCTGCCATCTCGTCCCAAGCCCCGACAACTGCGTAGTGCTCGAGCATTTCGTCGGTGATGACGTCGCCGATCGTGTCCATCTCACCGGCCTTGAACTTTTCGCGGATGCGCCCGGTCGTGCCCTCGAAACCGAGATCATCGAATTGAAAGTGGTAATTCGGGGTCGAGCCGTAGAACGCGATCTGGCGTTTCGCAGTTGCGACGTATTCGGCCCGTTCTTCCGGTGAATCACCCGGACACGCGAACACGGGCACGATGAGCTCGATCTCGGCCACGTCACGATCCGCCGTCGCTGCGCCCTCGGCCAGGCCCGGGAGCAGGCGGTTCTCGATGTAGGGCATCGAGTGAAGCGGGTGCACGTGCACACCGTCGGCAACCTCGCCAGCAACCTTCGTCATGATTGGACCAACCGCTGAGATGTCGACGGACATCGGATGGTCGTGCGGCCGGGGAGCCCAATCAGGGGGCAGGAGCGACAGAGTGTAGAACTCGCCGTCATGGCTGAGCTTCTCCTCCCGGTTAAACGCCCGGAAGCACGCTTTCACCGCCAGGATGTAATCGCGTAGACGAGCAGCCGGACGATCGAATTCGGTCGCATATCGACGTTCGACGTGAGCCTTCACCTGCGAACCCAGTCCAAGCCGGAACCGGCCACCCGTGTTGCCATTGATCTCGTAGGCAACCGCAGCCGAGACCATTGGTGAGCGAGGAAACGCCACGGCAATCCCGGTCGTGAAGAACATCTCTGGCGCCGCCATCGCCGCCGCCGTGATGCTCATCCAAGGCACCGAACTCGTCTCGGTGTAAAGGAGCCCAGAAAAACCGGTGTCCTGCAACTGTTTAGCGAAGTCAGCCGACTGGCTCCACGAGTTCGCGGCGCCGCCGGTCATCAGGTCGAATTCCATGCAACCGACAGTAGTAGCGGTCCTGCAGGCTGACGCAGCCCATCCTCCGGTCGACGAGCGATAACCCTCACCTCTGCGCTCGCGCTCGGACACGCACGCGCTGGGCAGCCGAACGCTACGGGCCGACCTCGTTCGGAAGATCATCGTCGGCACCCCAAGCCGACCACGAGCCGACGAAAAGTCGGGCATCGGGTAGGCCAGCGATTCGCAAGCCGATCAAGTCGGCGCAGGCGCTGACCCCGCTGCCGCAATAGGCGACGACTTCGGCCTCGTCGTGGGCGCCGATCGAGGCGTAGTGGTCGGCGAGCTCTTCGGCCGACCGGAAGTGACCGTCGACGAGATTGGCTCCTGCTGGTGCGTTGCGGGCCGTCGGAACATGGCCAGGCCGGGGATCGATCGGACCTCCATAGGCATATCGGTCCGGAGCACGCGCATCGAGAATCACCAGGTCCGAGTCGAGAGACGCTGCGAGGTCAGACGTTGAGATCAGGCGGTCAGCCGGCCATGGAATCGCGGTGAACGACACCGGCTCGGGGCTGACCCGAACGGACTCGAGTGGTCCTTCCCACCCGGCGAGACCGCCGTCGAGCACCGCAGCTGGGCGTCCGAGCACGTCGAGCATCCACCACAGACGGGCAGCGACGGTGCCACCCGCATCGTCGTAGACGACCACGCGGCTGTCGTCGCCCACCCCGAGCCGACCCATCGCCGCTGCGAACATTTCTGGCGTTGGCAAGGGGTGGCGCCCCCCGGCAGCCGAGGGCGGTGCGGACAAGTCGACATCGAGATCGGCGAACACGGCCGAGGGTAGGTGTGCTTCCTCATAGGCTTCGCGCCCAGGGCCGTCGGTGAGCGACCAGCGGCAGTCGACGACCACCACCTCTGCGAAGTTCTCGGCCAACCACGCGGCCGAGACAACGGGGCCAAACGCCGACGCCATCAGCACGGTCGATCGCCGACGATGATTACGCGTTCCATACGACGATGTTCGGGGAGGACGTCGTTGGTTGCAGCGTGCTGAACCGCCCGGTTGTCCCACATGACGAGCGTGTCCTTGAGCCACCGAATGCGGCACTGACCGGATGGGCTCATGATCTGGCGTTCGAGATGACCGATGATCTCGTCCGACTCGTTGCGATCCACCCCCTCGATGTGTGAAACGAAGGAGCGATTCGTGAAGATGCCTCGCTGGCCGGTTTCGGGATGTTCGCTGTCCCTCTCGGTGAACGGGTGCACCTCCAGGTCACCGAATCGTCGGCCAAAACCGACAGGTGCAGTCCGGCTGATCGACTGGTCGTGGACAACGAGCGCCTTGTGATCGAGCCACACCTTGCGGAGCTCCTCAGCGGGGCCGATCGACACATCGGCCAGATCGACACCGCATACCCCGGCTCCGGCAGAACCGGTGATCGGCTCGACCTCAATCGGCATCGGAGACTCCGTTTCGTTCGCTCTCTCGCTCCCAGAGTGGCACGATCGCGCGATGGTCGCACCTTCGCTTCGCTCCAAACGTTTCGTGATGCTGCCCCTCAGTCCGGCTGATCTCGATGAGGCTACCGCCATCTTCGCTGACGCTCGGGTGATGAGGTACGTCGACGGCGCAACCCGCGACCGAGCCAGCACCGCCCGCGCGCTGGAAGCCAACCAGCGATGCTGGACTGCCAACGGCTGGGGACTCTGGGCGATCCGCGACGCCTCCTCAGGCGCCTTTCTCGGCCAAGGTGGCCTGCAACCGGCGACCGAGGTCAGCAACGCCGCAGTAGAGCTCAGCATCATCATCAACCAGCGAAACTGGGGCAAAGGAGTGGCGACTGAAGCCGGCCATTTGATCGTCTTCGACGCGTGGACGCGCTACGCCGGTCACGAGATCCATGCGATCGTCCACCCTGACAATTCAGCGGCAGGCCCAGTGCTTCGCAAACTCGGCTTCCGCCACCAGGACGACGAGTTGATCCGCGGCGAGACGTTGCAGTTGTGGCAAACCCAGCGCTTGGCCTGACGATGCACGCCCTTCACGGGTCGATCATCGAGCCGGGCCGATGCTTCGAACGGGTGCCCCCCCGGAGAAGCAGCGCATCCACTACCGTTCCGTCGTGAACTCGTGGCTCTGGATCCTCGTCGGCATCGGCGTAGTCATCGCCGCAGTCGCGCTCTACGACGTGACCCAGAAGCGGCATACGATCCTGCGCAACTTCCCAGTGATCGGACACTTGCGGTACGCACTCGAGTCAATCGGACCCGAGCTCCGGCAGTACATCGTTACCGACAACGACGAAGAGCGTCCCTTCTCTCGCGACCAGCGCCGCTGGATCTACGCGTCGGCAAAAGGCGAAAACAACTATTCCAGCTTCGGAACCGATAACCATTTCGAACAGCCCGGGTACCCGTTCTTCCACCACGATCCGTTCCCCGTCGACACTGATGCTGGCGACGAGATCGCCTGCGCGAAGGTCCTGGGAGAATGGCGAGCCCGCGACCAGGCCTTCCGTCCCCAGTCAATCGTCGGCATCTCAGCGATGAGCTTCGGGTCGCTCTCGAGCGCAGCGATCACCGCCCTGAATCGCGGTGCCAGACTCGCTGGATGCCTCCACAACACTGGTGAAGGCGGAATCTCGAGCCATCACGACAACGGAGGCGACCTGGTCTTCCAGCTGGGCACTGGCTACTTCGGCGCACGCGATGTCCACGGCGATTTCTCGCTCGACACCATGCTCGCTTCAATCGAGGGGCTACCGGTTCGCGCCATCGAGATCAAGCTGTCCCAAGGCGCCAAGCCCGGACTCGGAGGCGTGCTCCCCGGAGGGAAGGTCACGCCAGAGATCGCAGCAACTCGAGGAGTAGCAGTTGGGGTCACTGTTCGAAGCCCAGCCCGCCATCGAACGTTCGCTGACGTGGCAGGGCTCGTCGATTTCGTCGAGTCGATCGCCTCTGCAAGCGGGTTACCCGTTGGCATCAAGTCAGCAGTGGGTGGAGCAGCCTTCTGGGACGAGCTCGCCGAGCACATGGCAGCTACCGGCCGGGGCCCAGACTATGTGGCGGTAGACGGCGGCGAAGGAGGCACGGGCGCGGCACCGCTGGTCTTTTCGGATCATGTTGCACTCCCGTTCCGTCAGGCCTTCCCAGTTGTGCGACGCGCGTTCGTCGCCCACGCGCTCGGCGATCGGATCGTCTTCGGTGGTGCCGGCAAACTCGGCTTCGCGCCCGAAGCGGCGCTGGCGATGGCGATGGGAGTCGACATGATCGGTGTCGCCCGAGAGGCGATGCTCGCCGTCGGCTGTATTCAGGCTCAGAAGTGCCATACCGGCCACTGCCCCACCGGCGTTGCAACCCAGCGCAACTGGCTCGTCAGAGGCCTCGATCCCACCGATAAGGCAGCGCGCGTCGACGGCTACATCCGCTCGCTCCGAAACGATCTGCTCTCGCTGTCCCACGCCATGGGCCACGAGCACCCCAGCGTCATCGGACTCGACCAGATCATGATCACCGACGGTGCCGGTGGCCTCATCCCTGCATCGACCCTTTTCAGCTGATCAACTCCAACTCTCGGGGTCGGCCGGATCGCCGAACAGTTCGATTGAGTTGAACGCTGGGTCCGGCTCGACGCTCGCACCCGATGGCCAGATGCGGGCCGCCGCAGCGGTCTCGCCGTGCGCACCGCCAGTGCCCCATTGGACGTAGGCGAAGATGGCTTCCGGGTCAGCGAGATCGGCGCTACTGAACAATGCAGCCTCACCGCCATCGACCTGAGCCCACCGATCGTTGCCGCCGGGATCTCGGCGGACTCGACGGCTGGAATCGACCCCCCATCAACGACAGTCCCGAGATCGGCACAGGTCGCGAACTGGCACAACTGGATGCCGCTCAGGTCGACCGCTTCATCACTTTGGTTTGCGATCACGACATAACCAACCTCACCGAATTCGACGAACACGATCTGTAGATCAGGGATCTCGGTCGCCTCGGGCGGGATCGTGACGGTGGTGGTCGTTGCCGTAGCGGCCGAGTCATCGTCCGGCACCGTGACATCGGCGTTCGAGTCGACGTCGTCGGGTACCGGGTCGTCAGCGGTCTCGTCGTCTTGCCCACCGCACGCGCTGGCGAGCACCACGACCATGGCGAACGCTGCGAGAAGACGACGGCGCATAGGAAACCTCCACTGGAGAACCGGTACCGATGACGTTAGCTCGGGCACGGGTCCGCGTAGGGGGCGTCGCTACCCCACCAGGGGTCAAAAAGGACCGCGGCCTGCAATCTGATCCCTATTGTCTACGATTCGAAGCCGAGGTTTTGTCATGATCCGACCACCTCTCGCGGCAGGATGCTGACGGATCCGCCCTACCAGTGATGACCGGATCCCGAACGTGGATGATCAGGTATCAACGTCGTCGCCGTCACCAGCAGCGAGAACGCCTTCGAGTTCCGCCGCTCGTGCAAGCAACTCGCCGATCTGGAACTGCAACTCGGCCGCAAGTATCTCGTTCGGCGGGGTCTGGGCCAAGGCGGCCTGGCGAGCGACATACAGCTCAACGACTTCCGCAAGGAGTTCCTCGGCGGTAATCGCCGGGCTCGGCTCGGACGGCTCGTCGCCGGGATCGTCAGCTTCGACGGGAGCGGGTGCCTCGGGGATGTTGGCAGTGGCACCACCCAAAATGTCGGAGAAGTCCTCACCTGGGAACAGCTTGCCGAGCGCGTCGTTCAGGTCGGTGCCGATTGCGATCTGCTCGCCCTCGCCGACGGTCGCGATCACAGCCTCGAGCGTCGGCACCGATGACGAGCCCTGCGCCGCCACGTAGAGCGGGCGGATCCAAAGGATCGAGTCGGCAATCGGCAACATAAGCAGATCGCCGAACTGGACCTCGGAACCGGCATCGTTGAGCAGCGTCAACCGACTCGAGATCTCCTCGTTCTGAGCGATGCCCGATGCCACGAGGACGGGACCTGGTGCATCGGGCGACGTGATCTCATAGGAGACGAGCCGCATCGTGCCATCGGAACGTGTCTCGGCAACCATGAACGCTTCGAGTTCTCTTCGGTCGTCGTTCTCGTCGAAGGGAACAAAGCTCCGCAGGCTCACAAAGCTGGCCTGATCCTCGCCGGGCAGTTCGAGCAAGGTGTAGTACGGGTCGATCCGTTCCTCACGGCTCGTGACCAGGCCTGCCTCGTCGATGACATCTTCGCTTGCGCCAACCCTGACCTCACGACCTGGGTTCTGGGCGACAGCCCACCGTTCGGTCCCGATCACGAGCGACTCGGGGTCGGAGATCTGGTAGCGGGCCCACATGTTTGTCTGCACTCTGAAGAGATCCTGCGGGTAGCGCAGGTGGTCGCGAAGCTCGTCGGGCATCTGGTCGAAGTCGACAAAAAGATCGGGGAACGCTCCCCGCCACGCCTCGATGATCGGATCGTCGACCGGCATGACGTAGAACGTGACGTCACCGTCGTACGCATCGACCACTGCCTTCACCGAGTTGCGAACGTAGTTGAACGACTTTCTGGCGAGACCTCCGTCTTGGAGCCGGCCGTTCTCGGCTTGCTGGGCATAGGGGTAGCGGTCGGTGGTGGTGTACGCATCGATGACGTAGTGGACGCGCCCCTCGAGCACGACAGGGTAGGCGTCGGAATCGAAGTCGAGGAACGGCGCAAGAGCGCTTACTCGATCGTGCACATCGCGGACGTAGATGATGCGGGTGTCGTCGGTGACGAACCCTGAAATCAGCGGCTCGATCTGGTTGAAGCGCATTGCGAACGCGCCTCGCCTCCAGATGGAACCCATCTCCACGCCACTGATTCCTTCGTACCGCGTCGGGACGTCCTCGCCTGTGGCGCTATCGACGAAATCGATCTCGTCGACGCCGGCGCCGACCAGCGCATAGCCGCCGAGGCCTTCGCCGATGTAGAGCTGCGGGCGCTCGAGACCGAGGTCGAGCGAATCATCGACGTCGACCGGCAGCCCACCGGCCAAAAAGCTCGGGCGACCTTCGCCGGTGGTGACGTTGGCCTGCGCGATCGCCAGGCCGTAGCCGTGAGTGAGTCGAACGTGCTCACGCTCCCAGCTCAGGTCGTTGACGCTGAGTTCGCGACTGCCGAGCACTACCTGGGTGAGTTGGCCGTCGATCAGGTAACGATCGGTGTCGAGAACGCCACCACCTTCGAATTGGTAGAACTCACGCTCCGCCTGGAACCGCTCAAACGTCGGATGCACCACGAGCGGGTCGAGCACGCGTGCATTGCGGACGGTGTCGGCGTGATCTCGGAGCTCCTCAGCGGTCAGGTCGATCGTGTAGTCGAACGTCGCTTCAGTGAGGTCTTCGCCGGGGATGAGCCCGAACGCATTGCGGGTCGCGTCAATGTTGCGTTGGGTGAACTCGGCCTCGCGGGTTGTCTCATTGGGCTCCACCTGGAACCGCTGGACGAAGGCCGGGTAGATCCCACCCATCACGATTGCGACGAAGGCCCACAACGAAACGGCAATCACCGGCATGATCCAGCCCCGACGGCGGAGGTTCACCACCAGCAACACGACCGCCCCGAGCGAGATCGCGATCAGCAGGTGGGTGGCCGGCAGTTGGGCGTTGACATCGGTGTAGAGCGCACCATCGACAACACCGCGCTTCGAGACGGTGAGTTCGTAGCGATCGAACCAGTACTCCGCCGCCTTGATCAACGCGAGGACTGCGAGAAGCGCCGACAAATGCACCTTCACACTCGGCGACACCCGATCGCCGGTGGTGATGGCCATGCGAATACCACCGTTGAGATAATGCGCAATCACCGTGAGGATCAAGACAATCACGAACGACGCAAAGGCCCAGTCGACCACATAGCTCAGGAACGGCAGTTGGAAAACGTAAAACCCGATGTCGGTGTCGAACTGTGGGTCGGTGACGCCGAAATTCTGGCGGTTGGTGAACAGCAGCCAGGCTTCCCACTGAGAAGGCGCACCCGCTGACGCAAGCAGCCCAAAGAGGAAGGCGACGGCGAACCGAAGCAACGAGGTGCGGCCGCCGATGAAGTCGTGGTAGCGGGCAAGCATTTCCTCTTCGGGCCCAGGGGCTCGCAGTGGCGGGGCCACCCGGTCGGCCACGAACAGGTTGGCCCACAACAAGACGAAGAAGACTGCGAAGAAGATCAGCCAGAGAACCACCTTTGCGCCAAGCACTGCGCCCCACACATCGGTGCGGTCGAGCGCATCAAACCAGAGATAGTCGGTGTAAAAGCCGGCAACCCCGCGGAGTGAGAGGGCAACGACAACGACCGCGGCGGCGAGTACCGCTACCGCAACGCGACCGCGCCCACCGAGACGGGATCCTCGACCTGGCATCTCTTCAACTTGGCGCATGACGTCCGAACTCTACCGGCCAGGGTCGACGTGTCGGGTTCGGACCTGTGTCGATAGCTCAGACCGCCACGAGCCGGCACGTGCAGTTCGGGTCGGTAGGCGGGTGGAGGGCTCCGGTCGGGAACGGTGAGCCGGCGGCGATCGGGCCGGCGAGTGCGTTGTCGGCGCAGTCAGGACCACACGGGCCCGCCGGATCGATTTCCCAGCGGACATCGCCACTTGCGGTCGAGATCGCGATTGCGCCGCGCACTGCTGCGACGGCTGCTGCGACCGCATTCGGCAACCGCCGGGAACGCGTCTCGCGATAAAGACCGCGCACGGTGTCGGAGAGCTCGTCGGCATCGCTGGATACCTCGCAGACCTCGAGAAGTCGTCGGCGAACCGGCGCCAGCGCTACGGCCCGGATCTGTGCGAACCCGACCTCGAGTGTCGACGTGTCACCGGTGCCACCCAGAGCCTCGGCCAGCGCGACGAGAGCGGGTTCGGTAGCCGACTCGTAGGGCTTTGCATGACCGTCCTCATCTTCGACGACCATCGAAATGGCATCGCCTCCGCTTTGCCGGATCCCGTCGAGCAAGGTGCCTTGCTCCTCGACGAGCACCTTCTTCACTGCCCGGAGGGCGGTACTCACCGCACGTTTCAGGACCTCTGCATCGGGGTCGACAACAACCGACCCCTCATCCTCATGGGCCTCAGCGTCATCGGCGTCATCGGCGATGTCGGCTACCGCTTCCGGTTTGCTCTCGGGTTCCGGCGAGATCTCCGGCTCGGGTGGCGGAACTCTGTCGGCATCAGTGACGGCATCGGGCCCGTCATCGGACGCCTGCTTTTCGCGCAACCGAGCAAAGATGCTGTCTGCCGGCGTCGCAGCACCCGAGTCAGCATCGGCTGACTCAGACTGATCAACTCCCCCATCGTCGACGTCTTCACCCGAGGCTGTCTCTGCTTCGTCACCGTCATCATCGACCGTCTCGACGACCTCGGCACCAACCACCGCGGCCTCGTCCTGATCGAAGAGCGCGCTGCTGTCGGCTTCAGACGTCACCGCAACCTGGGCGTCGTCGGCGTCCGCATCGGCTTCGACGGTCTCACCGTCGTCGATACCGTCGCTATCGCTGACCTTCGGATCAGGTTCAGCCCCACTCTCGATCTCGGCTTCGAGAGCAGCATCGACAAACGTCAGCGCCTCCATCTCAGCTGTGATGAACGTGGGGTCGGGTGGCGCTGATTCGTGGTCGAGCCCCGGCTCAGGAACCCCCTCGACCAGCGGGTGACCTACGAGGCGCGCCGATTCGATCTCCGCCTCCATGACCTCGGCCGTAGGCGTTGCCTCGTTCGCGACCCGAATGCCAGCGCGCTCCGCTGCCGATCGGGCTTCCGGCACGGACTCGACCAGATCCTTCATCGCTGTATCGAGGCTGGCTTGGGCGATCGACAACGACTCCAGCAGTCGATCACGACCGGCGCGCAGCTGCTCGACCTGAGCTCGCCCGGTCTGACGTTTGCGAGCGAGATCGCCCAGCATTCGTTCGCGAACGACCTGCGCCTCGTTGACCATGTCGCGGCCTCGGCGCCGCCCGTCCTCGGCTGCGGCCTCCGCCTCGCGTGCTGCCTCGTCGAGAAGCCGTTGGCGTTCAACATCTACCTCAGCTCGGATCGCATCGGCAGCGGCAACCGCCTCCGATCGAAGCGCTTCGGCAGCAGCAATCGCTTCCGATCGGACCGCTTCGGCCTCGCGCTCCGCCCGCTCCGCCCGCTCCGCAGCGGCCGCATGAGCGGCATCGAGAACCTTCGTCGCCTCGGCACCGAGCGCCTCGGCAACACGGCGAGCTTCGAGCGGTTCGGTGTGGGCGCTCTGGATCGCTTGGAGTTCGCCATCGAGCGAATCCACCTGCCGCTGCAGATCGCGCACGACCGTGGCGGCCCGTTGGAGTTCGCGTTGCACGGCAGATGGTTCGAATCCACGCCGTACGAGTTCGAACGACTGACGCTCGAAGCGCTCAGGGTCGAAAGTATGAGCGTTGGCCATTCCTAGATCGTAGGAGCGACACGCAACTCGGTGCGGTATCCCCGCACGCGCGACTAGTTCGCCGCAGAAACGTCGAGCGCAAGCTCGTCGACATCGCCGCCGAGCGATGCAAGTGCTTCCAGGGCCTCCTCGAGTGAACCGACACCGACGATGGTGAGCGAGGTGGTGGTCGATGCTGCATCCTCAACGGTCTCCTCAGGAACGATGAACAGCACCGCACCTTCCGCTTCTGCGGCTGCAGCCTTCTGTGCAACCCCCCCGACCCTGCCAACGGTCCCGCCACCGGTGATCGTGCCGGTCACGGCGACTCGGTTACCACCGGTGAGTTCTCCTTCGGTGAGGAGGTCGATGATCGTGAGGGCGAAGGCCAACCCAGCCGACGGTCCACCGATCGAACCCGAGTCGATCTGGATGTCGAACGGGAGCTCGGCATCGACCGACCGGACCGTGATGTCCTCGATTCCAATGAAACCACCCGATCGTTCCGGATCGGGATGCGTGCCGTACACAAAATTCTGGGTGCGAAGCTGCCCGGTCTCGAGGTGTTCCAGCGTCAGCGTGCCCGGGTCGCCAGGCTTGACCTGCTCGAGTATCACAAGCAAGGACTCGAGCCCTGTCACCAGTTGGTTGTCGAGACCAACGATAAGTTCACCAACCTCGATCAGCCCGTCGACAGGACCACCGGGGACAACGCCGTTGAAGCCCACACCACTCTCCACGACCGCATCGACCCCAAGGTAATCAAGCGCAGCGATGATCGCCGAGTCCTTCGAGGCTGCCATCAACTGCAGGTTGCGTTCGCGCTGCTCATCTGCGGTACGGGGGCCGAACACCTGCTCCTGCGTGCGAAGTACGACCTCGTCTTCTCGGACCGATCGCACCCAATCGCTGATTGTCACCTGACCGTCGATGGAAACCGTGGTGAGGAGGATCTCGCCCTCGGGCTCAAAGAGTACGAGGCCATTGACGACAACCTGATCGTCCGTCGGCCGAGCCGATCCTGGCTTCAGCGCAACTGCGCCGTCGTCGATGATCGAGTGACCGGGAAGAATCCGGCCCACCCACTGGGCCGGCACCATGAAATAAGCCGCGCCTAGCGCAGCGAGCACACCGGCCAGGCCGACGAGTTGTACGAGACGGTCGCGGTACCAGGGCTTGCGCTCGGGCGAGAGAGGGTCAAGCGGTAGCATCCCGTTCGCAGTGTCCTCCTCGTTCTCGTTCATAGTTCTGGTCATCGTCTTTGGGACAGGTGCGGTCTGGCTCAGCAGCCAATGGTTGCCACCGAGTCTTGAGCGTGCCACGAACCCCACCCAAAACAGACGCGTCACCTCACAGCGCGCAGGCAGGAGCCTCGTGGTGTACCAGCATCGCCTGCGCGACAACGCGTGGGCGATCACACTCGACAGTCTGCGTGTCCTCGGGATCGTGCGTCGGCAGGTCGACAGGCCGATCGTCGGTCGGAGGGCGTACGTCCGATGGTGGGAGCGTCTCCGCGCCCTCATTGTGCTGGCCGCCATCGTCGTCGGCCTCGGCATCGCCCTCGCAGTGATCATCGGTGTCACCGTGTTGAGCGCTGGGTTCCTGCTCGAACGTGCAATCAGCTGAAAACCGAGAGCATGTGCCGAAACGGTGGCTCCGGCGGAGTTGATCGTGCCCAATTCGAGCGCTCCGACGGTTAAGGTCCGGACGTGACCGACGACGCCATGGCGCGCCGCAAAACGGCAGGTCTCGCTGGGTTCACTGGCGACATCGACGGGGCCCGATCAGCAGCAATCGACCCCGAACCGAGCGTACGAGAGGCAGCGCTGCGCAGCCTCGATCGGCTCGGTGCGCTCAGCGAGACAGACCTCGATCAAGCGCTTGTCGACCCGCACCCGAGGGTCCGTGTTGCCGCGATCGAGCTCGCTGCACCTCGACACCTACCGCCGCTGGCACCGCTGCTCGACGACGACGACTCCCGAGTCGTCGAGATGGCCTGTTGGGGATGCGGCGAACGCGAAGCCGATCTGCAGCCACCCATAGCGAGGCTCTCCACCCTTGCGAAAGACCACGAAGACCCACTCGTTCGCGAAGCAGCAGTCGCAGCCCTCGGCGCGATCGGCGCACCCGAGGGCCTACCCGCAGTTCTGAACGCAACCACCGACAAACCTGCAATCCGCCGCCGCGCCGTCCTTGCGCTCGCTGCGTTCGACGGGCCTGAAGTCGATGCTGCGTGGGAGCGAGCGCGATCGGACCGCGACCGGCAGGTTCGCGATGCTGTCGAAGAACTGCTCGGGCCAGCCGACACCGACGACTGATCAGCGCCTTCGGCCGCTGGCATTGCCTTCCATGAACATGGCCTGTACCGACTCGTAGTGCTCGATGACCTTCCCAGCGCCGAGGACGACCGTTTCGAGCGGCGACTGCACCCGACGGACCATCACCTCGGAGTCTTGGGCCAGTCGAAGGTCCATCCCGCGAAGGAGGCCACCACCTCCGACGAGATGAATGCCCTCGACGATCAGATCCTGCGCCAGTTCGGGCGGTGCCTGCGCCAGACAAGACAGCACCGAATCGACCATGGCCGTCACCGGTTCTTCGATTGCGCTTCGGACTTCTTCCGGCGTCAGCACGACCGTCTTGGGAAGGCCGCTCATGAGCTCCCGCCCTCGTATCTCCGCACTGACTTCGTCGTCGGTCGGCGCCGCCGACCCGAGCAGGATTTTGATCTCCTCAGCCGTGCGTTCACCGACCGCGATGCCGTACTCACGGCGAACGTAGCCCTGGATTGCGTTGTCCAAGTCGAATGATCCGACCCGAATCGCCTCCAGCGCAACCACCCCGCCCAGGGAGATCAGTGCGGTCTCGGTCGTACCGCCGCCGATGTCGACCACCATGTTGCCGATCGGCTCGTTGATCGGCATGTCGGCACCGATCGCAGCTGCAAGGGGCTGTTCGATCAGGCGAGCATCGGCCGCTCCAGCCCGCTTCGCTGCTTCCGTGACCGCTCGACGTTCGACGGTGGTGATTGCCGACGGAACACAGATCACGACACGCGGACGGTTGATGCGGCTCACACCGACCCGCTGCAACAACAACCGGATCATGCGCTGCGTCACATCGAAGTCGGTGATCGCTCCCTTTCGCAGCGGGCGAACCGCAACGATGTAGCTCGGCGTACGGCCGATCATTTGCCACGCCTCATGGCCCATGGCAAGGACCTCACCCGATCGACTGTTGAGCGCGATGACCGAAGGCTCGTTCAAGACGATGCCTTCCCCTCGTGCGTACACCAGGGTGTTCGCTGTCCCGAGATCGATCGCAAGGTCACGTGCCAGAGCTAGGTCTCCTCACTCGGTTGATCGTCGAGTGTGACGATACCGGTCGGCTGAGGGTGTGGCTGAGCGCGCTCGTCGGGAGCCAACGCGCGCAACTGATCGCCGAACTCGGGCTCGGGCGGGCGGCGAGACCTCGACACCAACCAGATGACCAAAGAACCGGCCACTGCCGCAAGGACCGGAATCACGAGGAAACCCACCGCGTCGCTCACCCCGACCCCTCCGGTGACGGCGCATCGGCAGCCGATGTGATGTGTTGGGCCTCAAGGCCCCACGACTCGCCGTCCCGCCAAGTCTCGCGCTTCCAAATCGGCACCGAGGCCTTCAGCGTGTCAATCCCAAACCGGGCGGCAGCAAACGCCTCTGGCCGGTGCGGTGCCGAGGTGACGACGACGACCGAACTCTCGCCGACCGGCACGACGCCAATGCGATGGATCAGGACGATACGACCCAATGCCGGCCACCGGTTTCGCATTTCGGCAGCGATCGACGCCAGCCGAGGCACCACGTGCTCCTCGTACGCCTCGTACTCGAGCAGTTCGACCTCGTCACGTCCGGGTGCGTGGTCACGAGCCGTTCCGCTGAAGAGCACGACTGCGCCACAACGGGGCAAGACCGACCAATCCGCAGCCGAACCGACCGGGATCGGATCCTCGGTGAGACCGAGCCAGTCGTCGCCGGACGGCGGGGCAGAGAGCATGTTGAACAGATTAGGGGCCACGGGGCGCGGCCCGCAGCAGCCAGTCGATCAGTAGCGTCTGCCAGGTGTTCAGCGAGAGCGATGACATCGACGATGGTGAGCCGCAGCAGTTCGGCCCCCGTCCGCCGATTGCCGAACGCATGTGGCAGCACCCCGCCGAGTTCGCGCTCGAAGCCCGCCAGGTCCAGCGGCGCCGACGGGACAGGCGACTGGCAGTTCTGGCACTCGGATCGGTGCTCGGTGCAGGCGTCATCACATCGATCGGCTTTCGCTCCGATGACAGGCCGCTCGGAGCGTCCCCGCCCGTCATCGCGATCACCGACACCACGCAGGCCGACGCAATCGACCCGCTCGTCGTCTGGGCCCATGAGGTCACTGCCCTGGCCCGGACATCAACGCTGATCGTCCATTCCCCCGACGACCCCAACGTGCTCGCCCTCGCTTTGGCGGTCGGCCCAGACGGGTTTCTCGTCACCAGCCGTCGTGCGCTCGGCGATCGAGCCTCCTTCGTGGTCCACACCCCAGCGGGCACGACCCACACCGCTGAACTGCGCGGCAGTGATGCCCGCACCGATATCGCCGTGCTCGAGATCGACGGGACGACCGTTGGCGTGGTGACCGCACTCACACCTCCGGACACGGGCGACCTCGTGGCCGTCGTTGACGGGTTCGACAGCGCTCGATCCGCCAAGGTGACCAGCGCCACCGGCATCGCACGGACCGACGACGGCGATGCGCTCGTTGGCTTCTTCAGCCTGAGCACTGCCAACAATGATGCGATGGCGGGATCGCCGATCGTCGACGCCGACGGCGCTGTCGCAGGCATCGCCGCCCATGTGTCGAACACCGATACAGCCACCGGGGTGCCGATCGGTGTGGTGCGGCGCGTCGCCACCGCCATCATCGAATCAGGCGGCGTTGCCCATCCGTGGCTCGGCGTCTCACTCGCCGAACCCGGCCCCGCCATCGTTACCGCAGTCGTCTCCGATGGTCCCGCTTCACTTGCCGGCATAGCGCCCCTCGATGTCATCAAGGCACTCGGCGGCGAGCCGACCCACAGTGCTGCTGCGCTCGTCGCTGCGCTCCTCGAACTCGAGCCAGGCCACACCGTGGAACTCCACATCGACCGCAACGGAGAAACGCTCACCGTGTGGTTCGACCTCGGCGCGCAGCCAGTCGACTAAGGATCAGCGACGGCGCAAGCGTCGCACTGCTACCACGACTCCAACGACGAGGCCTGACAGCACCAAAACAGCCGTCACAAGCGCGAGCTCCTGACGCCGACGGGCCGGCAGCCGGTCGAGAGCATTCGGCTCGTGAGACACGACCCAGGCCTCTTCATTCGAGTAGTCGGGCTGCCAACCAAGCATCCGAAGCCGATCGTTGGCGACAACCCACGAGTGGCTGGTGTATGGCACGATCCCGGGTGGGATCGGCGACAACCCCGCCTGGGAACGAAGCGCAGCGAAGGCACGGGCGGCCCAGCTCGGAACTCGGATGCGGGCAGTCAGCCCTTCGAGATCGGCCAACGAATCAGGAGGGATCCAGCCATCGGGTGCGACGTTGGCAACACCGTCAAATCGAGTGGAGATGACCGTCGAGATCGCACCGGCCAGGTCATCGATGTGCAGGTATTGCACCGGAGGGTCACCCTCGGCTGCGATTCCGATTCGCGCCGCGTGCAGCACGCGGGCCAGCTGGCCGAGGGCGTCGTCAGCGACCAGCGCCGTCGGGCGCAGCACTGACACCACGCGCTCAGGGGCCTGTCCCCACTCGAGGGCGAGCCGTTCGACATCGGCCCGCACACTCGCCCAGCCAAAATCGGGGTTGGGTCGGACCATGGCCTCCTCGGTAAGTGGAACGGGATTCCCAACCCACGCGCCGTAGACCATCGCCGTCGAAAGCACCACGAGGTGACCGACGCCCATCTCAGATGCGGCATCGAGCACCCGTCGAAGGATCGCAAGCTCCAACTCGTCGGCTGACGGGTCATCAACATCGGGGTACACCGTCGTTGCGAGGTGCACGATCGTTGTGGCGCCTGCGAACACCGACGTCAAGTCGTCAACCGCCAGATCGATGGTCTTGACCTCGATTCCCTCACCGGCGCCGATCGCCTGCCGGTCGACCGCACGAATGTCGATCTCACCCAGATCACGCTCGAGTCGGCGCACGACACGCGTCCCAACCGCACCCGCTGCACCGGTGATCACAACCGTCATCGGGACGCCTACCATCGCCTGGACCGGCAACCACTGCCGAGGATCGAAGTTGCCACGCCCCTACGATGCCGTGATGAGCGACGATCTGCCACCCGACGACTTCGGCGGCATGGCCTTTCTGAACGACCTCATGAGGCTGGTGCAGGCGCAGGCCGGGGGAAACAACGAAATCGTCCGCCAGCTCGCTCACAGCACCGCTAGCGAGGGGAGATCCGAACCGAACATCGACCCGGTCGATCGGATCGCCGTCGAAGAACTCGTTCGGATCGCTGAACTCCACGTCACGTCAACCACCGGGCTCTCGGTCGGCTCGAGCGGCGTGTCGGTCGAGGTGGGCAACCGTTCGCAATGGGCCGACCGCACGATCAACGATTACCGGCCCCTCTTCGAGCATCTGTCGTCGGCGCTCGTTGCGGGTATGGGGCAGCCGACCGACGAAGTCTCTCCGACCGATCCCATGGCCGCCATGATGGCCAACCTCAGCCATCTGATGGGGCCGATCATGCTCGGCATGATGACCGGCTCGATGGTCGGCCACCTCGCTCGCCGGGCCCTCGGCGGCTATGACCTCCCCGTCCCGCGGCCCACCGGTGAGCCGGTGCTGGTGCTTCTTCCAAACGTCGACGACTTCGGCCGAGACTGGTCAATCGCCTCTGACGATCTTCGGCTCTGGGTGTGCCTGCACGAGGTAACGCATCAGGCGGTGTTCAGCGTCGACCACGTTCACCGTCGCCTCACCGACCTCTTGGAGCGCTACGCCAGCGCGTTCGACACCGATCCCGAGCGAATCGGACGGCAATTCGGTGGCTTCGATCTCACCGCCGGGCCCGATGCGCTCGCTGGGCTCCAAGAAACTCTCAGCGATCCTGACGTCCTTCTCGGGGCGGTTCGATCACCCGAGCAAGAAGCCATCCAACCCGAACTCACCGCTCTCGTCGCCGCGATCACGGGCTACGTCGACTGGGTCATGGATTCCATCGGCGAGACTCTCATCGGTTCGTATTCGATGATCACCGAGGCGCTTCGCCGGCGCAGGGTCGAGGCCGCTGCTGGTGATCGGTTTGTTGCACGGATCCTCGGGCTTGAACTCAACGCCGAACAGTACGATCGAGGAACGGCGTTCACTGCAGGCGTGCTTGAACGGGCCGGCACCGATGGTCTGAACCGGCTCTTCGCCGACCCGCAGGCCCTCCCAACACCGGCAGAAATCGACGCGCCAGGGCTTTGGTTGGCAAGGATCGATCTACCGAGTTGAGTCCGGCGACTCGTCGTCGGGCGCCGGAAGTGACCCAGGCCGCTCGAACTCGACGCCTTCGATCGATGACACGATCGGCTCGATCACACCCCAGTCGACCGCATAGTGCTCCGTGCCAGCCGGGGCTGCAGGCTGCGACGGCCGCAGGTCTTCGAGACTGAGTTCCCCGCCGGGATCATCGCTTTCGATCGCCACCACCGAATCGTGCCGTTGATTCGGATCCGGCCGCGAATCCGGTCCTGGGCTCGATTCAGTGTCTCGTTTGCGCAGCCGGCGGGTGCCGTCGCGCACAGAAGCCAACGACATCGCGGAGGTGACGGGGCGGCCGAGTGCAAACGACACGAGGGCGACCAATGCAACCAACGCCACGCCGGTTCCCCCAACCGCGAGATTGAGCGGAATCACGGCCGGAATGAATGCGCCGACCACCCACGCGAACTGGAACCGCGCCTCGAAGCGCGCAAAAGAGCGGCCGTAATTGGCGTCGGGAGCGGCACGCTGAACGAGGGAGTCGAATGCGAGCTTTCCAGTGGCTGCGCCAGTGGCGACCACGAACGACAGCACTGCAGCTCCAAACAGATCGAACGAGAAGGCTGCGAACAACGCCGCCGCAATGATGGCAGCCAGCACCGTCTGCAGCATCCGCTCCTCGGGGATGCGTTGGCGAACGTTTGGCGCGATGCGGGCGCCGAGCAGTGCGCCGATGCCTGCGAGGACGAGAACCACACCGAAATGCCACACAGGTGCTGCAGGATCCCCGGTGATGTCGATACCTCGGGCGGTAGCGGTCGCACCGCCTGCTGCCGAACCCAGGGTGCTGATGTCGATACCTTCCGATCCACCACGAAACTCGAACGCCAACATGAACGCAACGAAGCCCACGATGCCTCGAAGGCACGCCGTGGCGTACGCAGCGAGCAGGACGCGTGTGTCTCGCAACTCGGCTTTCTCGAGCGACGAGGTCGACTCGGCAGCCACGACCACACTGGGCAACTTCGTCGCCAGTGCAGCAGTTACGAAAAATCCGACCATCGCCAAACCTGCCGCGAATTCAGGGCCGCCGATCAGTGAGAGTCCACCTGCAAGGGTTGCACCGGCCATGCTCGAGACGGCACTCAGCAAGGCAAGCCGGCTGTTGGCGCTGACAAGATCGTGCTCGGAGCGGACCAGCGATGGAACGACTGCGCTCTTCGCCACCGAGTACCCCTTCTGAAAGACGAGGATCGCAAAGGCAATGGGGAACAGCCACAACGAGTCGATGTAGCTGATCATCACGAACGCCAAGATCGCCCGGACGGTGGCGGTGGCGAGGATCATCAAACGCCGGCCGCCCTTGGTTCGGTCGATAGCCGGTCCCAAGAGCGGTGCGACGATCGCAAACGGAGCCATCGTGAGCGCCAGATAGAGCGCGACACGTCCTCTCGAATCGTCGGGACTAATCGAGAAGAAGATCGACCCAGCGAGGGTGACGGCGATGGCGGCGTCGGAGGCCGCCCCAACAGCGTGGACACGAGCGAGCCGCATGAACGGCGAAACGATGAACGCTTCCGCCCCGCGCTCATCCGATTTCGGTGAGCGCATGGGACGCCATCCGTCGGAGGTCACGACCTCACCGTAGGGGACCCGATTGCCGACTCGATTTCCTTCAACAGATCGACATCTCGCCGATACGAGAGCGTGGCTCGAGCCGACGCAAGGTCGAACCACGCAACGGCGTCCACCTCCCGATTGGGGACGAACGAACCGTCGTCAATCGTCATCGCCCAGTACACAACGGCCTTCTGTCTGCGCTGGGCATCACGATAGGTGACAAGCGGCAAGCGAACACCGGTCGAGCACACGAACCCCGTCTCTTCCTCGACCTCACGGCGTGCACACTGGCGCAGCGTTTCGCCTGGGTCGAGTTTGCCCTTCGGAAAGGTCCAGTCTCGGTGGGCCGGCCGGTGCGCAAGCAGCACCTCGACACCGACGTCACTGCGACGCCACACAACACCACCTGCGGCCCAGACCTCGATCTCGGGGTATTCCACCGGCAGGCGGTCCGATGCGCTACCCATTCGTCCGCGCCTGGGCGAGGTTCTGGAGCCGAACGTGCGAATCGATCGCAGCAGGGCCACGTCGCTTGGTCCACACACCGTTGCCGTCGAGCGTCCACGCGAGACGATCATCGTTGAGTCCCACATCGATGATCTCATTGATCCGGTGCTGAGATTCCGGATCGTCGACCCGGACCAGGGCCTCCACGCGACGGTTGAGGTTGCGGCTCATGAGATCGGCCGACCCGACGTAGGTGACTCGCTCGCCCGGGCCATTGCCGTTGAAGAAGGTGAAGATGCGCGAGTGTTCAAGGAAACGCCCCACGATCGATCGAACCCGAATTCGTTCGGACAGACCAGGTACCCCTGGCCGGAGACTGCACTGACCTCGAATGATGAGGTCGATATCGACGCCGGCCTGCGATGCCTCGTAGAGCTTTTCGATCATCGGCGCATCGACGAGCGCGTTCATCTTCATGATGATCCGACCACGACCAGACGCGACCTCGCCGTCGATCAAGGTCTCGAGCCTGGGTCGCAGCTGGTCGGGCGCCACGAGGAGCGTCTCGTACTCGATCTCACGGCCGTAGCCGGTGAGGTGGTTGAAGAGATGGGCGAGATCGTCGCCTACCTGCGGGTTGGCCGTGATGATCCCGATGTCTTCGTAGACCCGGGCGGTGCGATGGTTGTAGTTGCCGGTGCCAAAATGGCAGTAGCGCCGGATGCCGTCCGACTCTTCGCGGACCACCATGGCCACCTTCGTGTGGATCTTGAGTCCGAGCAGGCCGTACGCCACGTGCACACCAGCTTGTTCAAGCCGGCGGGCCCATCCGATGTTGGCCGCCTCGTCGAACCGGGCCTTCAGTTCGACCAAGACAGCGACCTGCTTGCCTTGTTCGGCCGCCTTGATCAATGCGTCAACGATGGGGCTGTTGGACGCCGTGCGATACAAGGTGATCTTGATAGCGAGAACCTTCGGGTCGTTCGCCGCCTGACGAATGAACTCGACAACAGAACGGCTGAACGACTCATACGGGTGGTGAACGACAATCTCGGCCCTGCGGATCTCCGTAAAGAGATCGAGCGGCTCCTCATCGGCTTCGAGACGGCGATCACGCACCCCCTTCCAGGCCGGATACCTCAAGTCGGGGCGCTCGATGTCGGCGATTTCCGACAGCGATGTGAGGTCGAGGGGCGCGTCGGTGGTGTACAGCGCCGACGCTTCGAGGTCGAACTCGCGTATCAGCAAGTCGACAACCTGCTCGCTCATGCCGGAATCGATCTCGAGGCGAGTCGCACGCCCGAACCGGCGGCGCCGGAGCTCGAACTCGACCGCCGACAAAAGGTCGTCGGCTTCATCGAGGGTGTCGGAGAGATCCGCGTTGCGCGTGACACGAAACGGGTGATGTTCGACGATCTCCATCCCGGGAAAAAGTTCGTCGAGATGTGCTGCGATCACTTGCTCGAGCGGCACGTACCGGTGGTCGTCGCCAACTTGGGTCCATCGCGGCAGCGTGTTCGGAACCTTCACTCGGGCAAACAGCTCGCGCTGGTCAACAGGATCACAAACGATGACGGCAAGATTCAGCGAAAGGTCAGAAACGTACGGGAACGGGTGTCCGGGGTCGACAGCGAGTGGCGTGAGGATCGGGAAGATCCGAGCCCGAAAGTGTTCGGTCAACAGACGCTGCTCGACATCGGTGAGATCTCGCCATTCGACGAGTTCGATGCTTTCGTCGGTGAGCTGCGACACAATCGAGTTCACCAACTGTCGTTCTTGCTCGGCGATGAGCAAACGCACGACGTCACGAATCATCGCAAGCTGCTCGCCGGGAAGAAGCCCGTCGGGAGTCCGCACCGTGACGCCCGCTGCGGCTTGATCGAACAAGCCCGATACTCGGACCTGGAAGAACTCGTCGAGGTTGCGCGAGAAGATCGAAAGGAAACGCACCTGCTCGAGCAGCGGAACGTCGCCGTCGGAGGCGAGTTGGAGTACCCGTGCGTTGAATGCGAGCCAGCTCAGTTCCCGGTTGAGAAAAACCGTGTCGTTGTCGTCCCATCCGCCGACTTGGGCAACGACGTCCGTCGGCGCATCGAGCGCGGTCATGTGTGCTCCAAAAGCAACGCTGCTCCCACGGCGCCACCCGTATCACCGAGGCGAGCAGCCACGACAGGCGCTGTCTGGCCCGCGAACGCACGCTCTGCGACCTCGGCCTCGACTCGCTCCCGGAACGGCTCACCCAGCCGTTCTGCGAACCCGCCACCGAGAACGACGCGCTCGACGTCGACCAACGTGATCGCCGAGGCAATCGCCGCCGAGAGGGCAGAGGAAGCGCGGTTGACCAGCCGCAGGGTGAGCGGGTCTTTCGCCTCGACACCATCCGCCCAAGCCTTCGACTTGAGCCGACCTCTGCCCATGAGGCGGCGCATGAGAGCGGACTCGGCATGCGGCGCGACTTCGACCCACCGCTGAAGCGATCGGCGACCGGCGAAGTCTTCAAGTTCGCCCCGTCCGACCGGCGCCTCGCGAAACTGATCAAAGGCGACGAAGGTGTGGCCGATCTCGCCGGCCAGACCGCGAGGGCCCTGCCGGAGGCGGCCGTCGAGGACCAGGCCGGCGCCGACACCGGTGCCGGCAAACACACCGAGAAGATCGTCGACACCTCGACCGGCGCCGAGCTTCCACTCGGCCAAGGTCCCAACGTTCACGTCGTTGTCCAGCTTCACGGGGCGACCGTCGAGGGCTGCGCTCATCCGGCCCACGACGTCGACATCGTGATCCCATCCGGGGAGATTCGGCGCAGCCGGCAACACACCGGAACCGGGCACGACCGGACCGGGCGCGCCGATTCCGACACCAACGGCAGTGCCCCCCGGGTCGACCTTGCGCGCAGCCGCAACCATCGCAGTGATGACCGCATCGGGCCCACCGGTTACCGGCGTGGGCTGCTTTGCCTTCGCCAGCACCTCGCCGTTTTCCACCAGGACCGCCATGACCTTGGTGCCACCGAGGTCGATGCCGACCGTCCTCATGGATGTGTCCCCTGACGCCGGGGTCAGCCCTCTCCAGGCTCGTCTTCGGGATAGCCGAGATCCCACTCGACGACGATGCGTTCACGCTCACCATCGCGGTTGACACGCTCACGGTTACGACGGAACTGGGGATCATGAGGCGGAAGCAACAGCAAGCGAGCGTTCACCCGATCGCGGAAGCTGTCCATGACTTCCCGCTCACCGAACACGGCTCGAATATCCCAGTGGGGGGCAGCCGGGCCAAGGTAGATGATGGTCGCCTGACCGATCGGGGGCTCCTCGACGTCGAGATCGGCGGTGTCACTCATGTGACGGAGTGTAGTGGGGAATCGGCCCGAGATTTCCTGCCCCTACCTCCGTTTTCCCTGAGATCGTGGTGGAAATTCGGTCGCGATGCCCACTGTTACGAAACGATGGCGCGCAGAGAGATGAAGTTTTACTGCAACTTTCCACCGAATCTGGACGTAGTACTCCTTACAGAGCGGGCGGTTGGACATCGGTCTGACCAAGGAGATCCGAATGGACACCAACTGGATGGCACGAGGGAACTGCGCCACCCAACACCCTGACACCTTCTTCCCCTCCGACGGCGTTGGCGTAGAAGCCGCCAAGCGCGTGTGTGAAGGCTGTCCCGTGCAAGAGCGCTGTCTCGAATACGCACTGCGCAACCGCATTGACCACGGTGTGTGGGGCGGATGCAGCGAACGTCAGCGGCGTCGCATCCTGCGAGCCCGAAAACTCGAGGCTGCTGCCTAGCCGCCTCGCCAGAGGCGCTGGCTTGCCCGAACTAACCAGACCGAACCTCGACGATCGAACCGTCCTCCCAGGCGTGCACGGCGTGGGCGACACCTTCTGCGTCATCGGCGACCATCATCTTCATCTTTTCAGGCATCTGCGGCATCCCTGTAGGGGACTTCCCCAACAACTCGCTCGGCCTCAGTGGACAGGACTGCGAACGTGACCGACCGGTTCGCCCCCATGGTCGACAACCTCGTCGAGGAAGACGTTGGTCACGATTCGGGGAAGCCATCCATGAAGGGATCCGGGCACATATCGCTCCGAACAACGCTTGACCCGACTGCGAAGGGCCCACGGCCCGGGATCAGGCGTCGTCGGTGCCGTCGGTCGAACCCTCGGAGAGTCCATCCTTGAACTCTTTTTGAGCTTGGCCCAACGAGCGAGCGAGCTTCGGAAGCTTGGCGCCACCGAAGACCAAGAGGACGATCACCAAGATGACCAGCAGTTCCGGAGTTCCGAGGTTCATGTCCCAAGCGTAGCCCGCAGACTACGAGGAATTTGTGAGCGCCTGATGAGACCTCGTCGAAGCGATCAGGCGGTGACGTTTGATGCCTGAGCCACCGCTGCGGCGCGGGCCAGCGCCCGTTGACGGCGGATTCGGCGGCGTTCTCGCTCGCTCATTCCACCCCAGATCCCGAATTTCTCACCGTTTTGCAACGCGTACTCGAGGCAGTCTTCACGAACGACGCAACCGCGACAGACCTCTTTGGCCTCACGAGTGGACGCCCCACGCTCGGGGAAGAACAGATCTGGATCAACGCCGAGGCAGTTTGCGTAGTCTTGCCAGGACTTTTCATCTGCTTCAGTTTCGGGGTGAATCGCCATGTGAGTTCCTCCGGGCGTGCGGCATCGTGATCCGAGTGGATCCCCCACCAGCTGCCACAGCTGTAATTACACCATTGTAACCCTACGCTTGTAAAGCCCGAGATCTGCGACGGCCCCTGATTTTTTGCGGCAAATAGCGCGCATCGGTCGCCTGAAGAGGCGCCCTGATGCCGTCAGCGCCCGCGGACCAGGCTGCGCTTGTGGTCGACGAAGTCCATGAGGACGTAGTCGCCCAGGTTCTCGTTGGTCGTGAAGAACGCCCGTCCACCATTCATCTTCGATATCTGCTCGACAAAGTTCTGCAGATAGTGGGTGACATCGAGCACGAAGGTATTGATCCGGATGTCTTCTCGCGTGCACTTCGCAACCTCGGCGAGCGTCAGATCGACCGTCTGTTGTGACGGTGGGTAGTTGAAATAGGGCTGTCCGGACGGCGTGATGTGCGCGGTGGGTTCGCCGTCGGTGATCATGATGATCTGTTTGGTGCCGGTCTGCTTCGACAGCATCTTTCGGGCGATCTGGAACGAGTGCTGCATGTTGGTTCCGTAGACATAGTCCCAGCTCAGCTCGGGCAGGGTCGCCGCATTGAACTCGCGTGCAACCTCACTGAAACTCACCATGCCGAGAAAGTCGCGCGGGTACTGGCTTGAGATGAGGGAGTGCAGGGCCATCGTGACCTTCTTGGCCGGCAGAAAGTTGTCGCGCATCGCCATGGACATCGACACGTCGAGCATCAGCACGGTCGACGACCGAACGAGCTGTTCCGTCCGCTCAATCTCGAAGTCGTCAGGGTGCAGCTTCACAGGCGTACCGCCACCCGTGCGGGCGACAGCGTTGCGAAGGGTCTTCTCGATGTGGAGGTTGAACCGATCGCCATACTCGTACGGTTTGGTGTCGAAGTCCCGCTCGTGGCCAGCCCCCGTCTTCTCCAGCGCGTGTTTGCCAAGTGTGTCGGCCGACATGCGTTTAAAGAGCTCTTCGAGCGCACCGTTGCCGATCTTGCGGATGGCACGCGGTGTGAGCTCGTACTTCCCCTCCTTGTTCTCGATGAGGCCCGACTCCTCGAGCATGCGGGCGAGCTCGGCCATGCGCTCGAGCGACTCGGCCGACTCATCGCCGAGCAGATCGCGAGCCCGATCGATATCGACCTCTGCAAGCGCACCAGGGTTAGTAGCGCCACGCAGGAGGTTGTCGAGCTGATCGATATCGCCCAACTCGCCCATCATGTCCATCGCCGACGGCATGTCGAGCGGGTCGAATCCGTCGAAGTCGTACGACTGGCCCCAGCCCATCTGCGGGAACTGCTCGCGGAGGTTGTCGGCAAGCTGGCTCATCTGGAATTGGAGGTCCATGTCCTCCATCAGTTGATCGCTCAGCTCCTGCAGCTGCTGACGCTGCTCCGGCGTCATCGAGTTGAGCATCTGCTGAGCCTGGGCCATGCGTCGGGCCATCACCTCGAGCAGTTCGTCAAGCGTCTGGGGGTTCTCGGGGAAGAAGTCACCGAAGCGGTCCATGAAACCCTCGAAGTCAGGTTCTTCGCCAGCGGCGCGCTGCTCGAGCATGTGATTGAGCTCGGCCAACATGTCCTTCATCCGCTGCATATCTTCTGGTGACATGTCGTTGACACCTTCGGCGATCTGGTCGAGCTGCTGCTGCATGAGCTGCTCGCGCAATCGGTCCATCAACTCCTCGAACTGCTGTCGAGCCGGTTCGCTCTCGAAGTCGTAGTTCTGCAGGGCCTTCACCTGACCAGCGAGGTCGGGCGGCAGCATGTCGAGCTCCATGTTCTTCATGGCCGCAGTGTCGTTCTGGAGCTGCTCTTGCCGGTCGTCACCGGACTCTGCACCCCGCTGTGCGAGATCGTCGAGCGCCCGGCGTTCCTGCTCGACAACGTCACGAAGTGCGTCGGCAATGTCGTCGTACACCCCGCCGAGATCGTGTTTCTCCAGGATGTCACGACGCCGCTCACGCAACCGCTGCATCATGTCGCGGATGCCCTCCATGTCGCGACCATCGCGATCCATCAGGCCGTTCTGCATCATCTGGCGAAGAGCTGAATTGACGTCCCCGTGGTAGAGCAACTCGTCGGCCATCTCTCCAAAGAGATGATCTGCGTCGAGATCAAACCCCGTCTGGGTGCCATCCCACCGTGAGTAGGTGAAGTGTGCCGGCTCCCGACGGCGGCGATGACGACGGCGCAGGACCATTCCCGGAATGTAGTGCGACCGCAACGGCACGTACAGGTGGGCGAAGCTCGCTGATATGCGTTGCTCGTCTCGGGCTGCGCTGAACGCCTCGTGCTCGATGGGCGAAGTGCGTTAACGTTCACTAACTATGACGACGACAGACGAAGCCCCCGATACCTCGGCGGACTCGATTTCGTCAGGGCGCCGCCCGGCCAACCGTCGTGATCTGATTCTCCACGCCGCCATAGATCTCTTCCATCAGCGCGGCTACCCCGCCACGAGCGTTGACGACATCGGGAAAGCAGTCGACGTCTCGGGCCCGGCGATCTACCGACACTTCTCGTCGAAAGAAGGGCTGCTGCTCGAGGCCATCAGGCTCGCTGCTGACGAGGTCCACGCCATCAACGGTCGAGCCCGGGCGGAAGCGTCCGATGCCCGTGAACTCCTCGCTGGCTACATCCGGGCCTACGTCGACGTCGCACTCGAGCGTTCTGCCCTCATCGCTGTGTGGAACAGCGAAGCCCGCCACCTGAGCAGCGAGCAGCGCTCACCGATGAGTCGCCGGCTCCGCAGCTGGTCAACCGAGTGGGTCGACGCGCTCCAAGACGCCAGACCCGAACTCGACGAGCCCGCTGCCCGACTGCTCGTCAACGGAGCAATCGGCATGATCACAAGCATCGCGACTGGGCCCACCACTGAGGTCGATGGGCTCGCAGACTCGATCACGTCGATGGCACTCTCGACGTTGGACGCACCTGTCGACTGACCAGGAGGTCACCATGCCGATCAACCCCGATGCCGCTGGCTCGGTCGGTCCGGAGAACGAGATCAGCTGGACGTCCAAGGACAGCCTTCTGTACGCGCTGGGCATCGGAGCCGGCGCCACCGACCCAACCGGTTTCGAACTCGAGTTCACGACCGAAAACACCATGGGTACCGACGGCAGTGTCACCGAACAGAAAGCGTTCCCGACGATGGGGGTCGTGCTTGGTGGTGGGGGCGGTGTCAGTTTCGGCGACTTCAACCCGGCGATGCTGCTCCATGGCGAGCAGTCGATCACGCTTCACCAGACCATCTCGCCGGCAGGTTCGGCCGTCGGACAGGGCAAGGTCGTGGCGGTCTACGACAAGGGCAAGGCCGCACTCGTCGTCAACGAGACGAACGTGCGAGACCACGACGGCAATCCGTTGTGGACCGCACGCAGCGGCCTCTTCATCTCCGGAGAAGGCGGATGGGGTGGTGATCGCGGCCCTGGGGCGGACTGGGCGCTCCCCGAACGAGAAGCTGACGACGTACTCGGCTTCGACACGCGCACCGACCAAGCCCTCCTCTACCGACTGAACGGTGACCGCAACCCCCTCCACTCCGACCCGTCGTTCGCCGCCCTCGCCGGGTTCGACACCCCCATCCTGCACGGACTCTGCACCTACGGGATCAGTGGACGAGCGCTGCTTCACGCTCAGTGCGGCAGCGACCCCGACCGGTTTGGCTCGATGAGCGCCCGCTTCCGATCACCGGTCCTTCCGGGCGAACGTCTCGACGTCCACATGTGGGCGGATGGCGATCGCACCCTTTTCCAGACCCGTGTCGGTGAGCGGGTCGTCATTGACGCCGGTGTCTTCACCAACCGCTGATCCGTTCCTGTTCGGCGTCACCGCATCAGCGGTCTCAGCTGAAGGCGTTGCGCCAGCGGCTGATTGGTCGAACTGGGAACGCGACTCGCGCGTGCCGCCCTCGAACGACGGCGCCGGCCTCGCGTCCGACTTCCGAGACGACGTGCAGCAGTTCGCCGCACTCGGCTGCAACGCATGGCGACTCACGATCGAATGGGCCCGGATCGAACCCGAACCAGGCCGGGTCGACAGCGACGCACTCGACATCTACCGCGACATTCTCAGTGCCGCGCGCGATGCCGGTCTGTCGAACTGGCTGACCCTGCAGTCGACAACCCTCCCAGGCTGGTATCACGACGACGAGGGCGGCCACCGAGACGAAGCGGCTCGGGGACGGTTCTGGCAGCGGCACGTCGATCGTGTCGCCGAGGAACTCGACGAGTTCGCCGACGGATTCGTTCCAATCGACGATCCCATCGGCTGGGCTGTTCGTGGTTACGCCCTCGGTTCTCGACCTCCCGGCCAGCGCGACCGCGTCGTGCTGCGCGAGGCGGTCGAGGGCGCAGTGCTCGCAGCTCACGATGCAGTCCGATTGCTCTCATCGGGACGTCAACCGGTCATGACGGCATGGCGAGCCGAACCGATACACGCCCTCGCCGACGACGACGGCAGGGTCTCGCTCGAAGCGAGCAAGGCAGCGCGGGGATGGGACGATCTGTTCTGGTGCTGGCTACGCGCTCACGCCAACGGGGTGCTCGAGCTGAACGGCCGAGACGTGGTCGATGTGCCGCTGTTCGTCAATGCGGTCGACTACGTCGGGCTCATCCACGACCATCCGATTGGGGTCGGCCCCGACGGTGGATTCGCAGCGTGGCCCACCTCCGCCCGACGAAGTGGATCGGGCTTTGCGCCCGAACCTGACGAGCTCGCCGAGGCGATCCACCGCACCCACGAGGCTCTCCCCGACCATTCCCTCGTCGTTGCCGGCCATGGCGTCAACACCGAAGACGAGGCGTGGCGCGAACACCTCCTCGCTCGATCACTCGAGCACATCCGCGATGCCCACCACGACATCGGCCTCGCCGGCTACTTCCACGACAGTGGCGTCGACGGCTACGACTGGAAGCTCGGCTTTGAACGTCCCCGCGGTCTCCTCGGCCGAGATCGCGCTCGCAAGCTGGCCGCCGAAACGTTCGCCGCCTTCGCCCTCTGACCAACGGTTCAACGAAGGGCCGGTCGATTCCTGCGTCGCGAACTCGTCGCCGGTCGACGTGAGGGGCTGCAGAGACTCAGTTGCGGGCGCGGAACTGCGCTCGGTTGCCGACGGCGTCCTTGTTGAGACGCTTGGCGAGGTGCAACCCCTCAAGCACCAACTCACAGGCGCTGGCGATCATGGCTGGAGACCCGGCGTCGGGCTCACCGTCGAGCAGAGCATCGACCGGGGCTTTGAGTGCCCCGATCCTGTTGACGAGCGCCACATAGGCCTCATCGGTGACGTCCTCGCCGGTGTCGACGACGAGCTCCTCGTCGAAAGCGTCGACGACGGCACGGTGCGTGTCGGGTGGCACTCGGTCTTTGAAAACAGCGAGAATGCCGGCCTTCACGAGACCAGCGAGAATCTCGGCATCGCGACCCTCATCGAGGGTCTCTATCTCGACCTTGCCACTCGTCGACGCAGGAAGCGCCTCAAGATCGACGATGCGGGGAACCGCAACGCCCGCTCCGGAACGCAGCGCCCGGCGAACCGAGTTGGCGACCATGATCTCGAAGTTCGAGATCGAAAGCCGCACCGACACACCTGACCGCTGGGAGATGGTCTGGCTCCGACGGGCGGCATGGGTGACCTCGGCAACAACCTCGGTCATGAATGACGGAATCGTGAGGTCGAAGCCCTCGCTGACCGATACGTCGGCTTCCTGTTCGATGATCGCGACCTCAGTGTCAACATCGAGTGGATAGTGCGTTCGGATCTGGCTGCCAAAGCGGTCCTTCAGCGGAGTGATGAGGCGGCCGCGGTTGGTGTAGTCCTCGGGGTTCGCCGACGCAACGAGCATCACATCGAGCGGTAGTCGAACCTTGTGGCCGCGAATCTGGACGTCGCGTTCCTCGAGCACGTTGAGCAGGCCAACCTGGATGCGCTCGGACAAATCGGGCAGCTCGTTCATCGCGAAGATGCCGCGGTTGGTTCGCGGCACCAGGCCGTAGTGGATCGTGAGCTCGTCGGAGAGGTAGCGACCCTCGGCGACCTTGATCGGGTCGACCTCGCCGATCAGGTCGGCGATCGACGTGTCGGGGGTCGCAAGCTTCTCACCGAAGCGGTCGTCGCGGTGGACCCAGGTGACCGGGGTGTCGTCGCCGTGCTCGGCAACCGCTTCGCGACCGTGGCGCGAAATCGGGTTGTACGGATCGTCGTTGATCTCGGATCCCGCAATGATCGGCATCCACTCGTCGAGGAGGTCGGTCAGCCCGCGGATCATCCGCGTTTTCGCCTGACCTCGCTCGCCCAAAAAGATGATGTCGTGGCCGGCGAGCAGGGCGTTCTCGAGTTGTGGCGTGACCGTGTTCTCATAGCCGAGAACCTCGGGGAAGAGTGGCTGATCGTTCTTGATCCGTGCGATGGCGTTGCGCCGGAGCTCGTGACGCAGCGGCACCGACTCCCAGCCGCTCGCCTTCAAAGCTCCGAGTGTGTTCGCGGAAGGGGACTCAGATCTCGACATGCCGCGGACCCTACACGCGGCCCAATCATTGTCCCAGACGACCCGAGGGTGTCGGGCCGGTAGCGTTCATCCATGGATCTGTCGGGGTCGTGGCGCGCCGCGCCGGCGCGCGAGGAGCTACGGCGCACGTTCCACGAACCTGCGCTCGACGACCGCTCCTGGGCCGAGGTGGCGGTCCCTGGCCCCTGGATGGCCGACGACGGGCTCGCCGAGGAGCGCTCGGTGCTGTACCGCCACCGGTTCGAGATGGAACCGGTGACGGAGGGCCGACGGCGATGGCTCCGGCTCGACGGCCTCGCACAACAAGGTGACGTCTGGTTGAACGGGGCCTACGTCGGCAACACCGACGGCTACTTCGTTCCCCACCAATTCGAGGTCACCCACCTCATGGGGCCAGACCGATCGCAAAGCGAGGCGTCCCACCAGCACCTCATCGCCTTGGACATCACCGCCCCGACCTTCGGTGATCCCGACGAACGCACCAATCTGATGGGAGCCATTCTCGACCCCGAGTTGTCGGGGGCGTCGGGCCACAACCCGGGCGGGATCTGGCAGGGCGTGTCACTTCATGACACCGGCATGGCAGCAATACGACACTTCCGCGTGACTTGCATCGAAGCCGGAGAGGTGCGTGCTCGGCTTGCCCTTCGCTGTGTGTTTGACCATCCCGACGGAGGACCGGTCGTGCTCCGCACTCGCGTGGCCGGTGTCGATCACGAGCTCTGCCATCCGGCTGCGCACGGCGAGAATCGGGTCGAGTGGACGATCGACATTCCCGACCCCGAACGCTGGTGGCCCCACCGTCTCGGTGACCAGCCACTGCACCCACTGTCGTGTGCGTTGGTCGTCGACGACGTCGTCCAGGACCAACGGAGCTGCCACACGGCCTTTCGCGAGGTGAAGATGCAGAACTGGCACCTCCTGGTGAACGATGTCCGGATCTTCGCCAAAGGCGTCGTGATGCTGCCCCAACCAGGTGATGCCTCGATCCGACAGGTACGGGCAGATGTCGAAGCTGCCAAGGCGCTCGGCTTCGACATGATCCGGCTCGTCGCCCACGTCGCACACCCCGAGGTTTACGACGCAGCCGACGAACTCGGAATGCTGATCTGGCAGGAAATGCCGCTGCGAGGAGTCATGGCCCGCAGCGTTCGGGGGCAAGCAGTTCGTCAAGCGCGAGAAATGGTCGATCACCTTTCACACCACCCATCGGTGGCCGTCTGGTGCGCCCACGACGAACCCTTCCGACGACCCGTCAACCCACCGGTGACACCACCCGTCATCGGCCAACAGCGGCCGTCGTGGAACCGAGCCGTCCTCGACACGTCCGTTCGACGAGTCCTGCAACGAACCGACGGCTCACGCCCGATCGTGATCCACACTGCGGTACCACCCCACCTTCCGCAACTCGACGGCACCACGAGCCACCTGTGGTTCGGCTGGCATGACTCTCGTGCAGCCGACCTCGGCGCAGCGATCGCCCGGACCCCACGAATGGGCCGGTTCGTGACCGCCTTCGGCGCAGCGACCGTCGACCCCGACCTCCCCGAACTCCGGTCTGCTCACTGGCCTGCGCTCGACTGGGGCCGTATCGGCAAGGCGATCGGGGCGCCCACTTCCTCGCTGCACCACCTCGTATCACCCGAACCGGGTTCCGACGGCGCGACCTGGGCGCGGTCCGGTCAGGCCGCACAAGCAGAGTTGTTGCGCATCACGATCGAGACGCTCCGTCGTCTCAAGTACCAGCCAACCGGCGGGTTCTGCGCTTTCTATTTGGCCGATCCCTCGCCCGCAGGTGGGTTCGGCATCCTCGACCACGACCGTCGAGCCAAACCGGCGTGGCGTGCCGTCGAGGCGGCGTGCGCCCCGGTGATCGCGGTGGCCGATCCGTTCCCGACCGGTCTCGCCAGCGGGGCCCACCTCGAAGTGGCCATTCACGTCGTCTCTGACCTGCACGACCCGTTGATCGATGCCCGACTCACCAGCACCGTGCAGCACCCCGACGGCTCGACCGAGACCCACCGGCACGGGGGCACGGTCGGGGCCGACACCGTCGAGTACATCTCGACACTGTCGATCATCGTCCGCGGCACCGGCGATCTCGCCCTGACGCTTGACCTCACGGCCAACAGCGCCAACGGTCCGGTGACGGCTCAGAACCGCTACCACGCGACGGTGCTCTGACCCGCTGCGCATCCGCCCGCACGAGTGGGCCGTATCACTGAAAGACCAGTACCGTTGCAGCTCACGCGGCCCATTCACAAGGGCACGAGCTCCACCAAGGAACGACACCAATGGCGCAGACCATCGCCGACCATTCGGTCCCGACTGTCAGGAAGCGGGCACCACAACTGCCCTGGCCCCTCAACCTGTACCAGACGGCTATTGGCAAGAAGTACGCCATGGCCCTCACCGGCATCGGCCTCCTCGGCTTCGTCGTGGTGCACATGATCGGCAACCTCCACCTCTACGAGGGCCCCACGGAGGTCCACGAGTACGCCGAGGCACTCCGTGACCTGGGCGGCCACCTCGTCCCCCGCACCGGCGTGTTGTGGGTCTTGCGACTCGGCCTGATTGCCATGTTCGCCACCCACATCCACGCCGCCTACTCGCTGAGCCGGATGAGCCACAAGGCCGACAAGTCCTACGTCGGCAAACGCGACTTCGTGGCCGCCAACTTCGCGAGCCGCACGATGCGCTGGACCGGACCGATCGTCCTGCTCTACGTGCTCTTCCACCTCGCCGACCTCACGTGGGGCTGGCTGAACGATGACTGGTACGCCGGCGACCCCTACAACAACGTGTACGTGTCGTTGAGCGCGCTTCCAATCGCGATCATTTACATCGTCGCCAACGTCGCATTGGCGGTACACATCTTCCACGGGGCCTGGTCGATGTTCCAGACACTCGGCATCAATAATCCGAAGTACAACGGCATGCGCAAAGGCTTCGCTCGCGGCATCGCCGGCCTGATCCTGATCGGCAACCTGAGCTTTCCGCTCGCCGTGCAGGGTGGCTTGATCGACATCGACAATCACACACCCGGTTCATACGCAATCGATACAGAGGAGAACGGCTGATGGTCACCCTCGACGCCAAGATCCCCGACGGCCCGGTCCAGGACAAATGGGACAACCATAAGTTCTCGGTCAAGCTCGTCAACCCGGCGAACAAGCGAAAATTCGACGTCATCGTCGTGGGAACCGGCCTCGCAGGCGCCTCGGCGGCTGCTTCGCTCGCAGAACTCGGTTACAACGTCAAGGTCTTCACCTTCCACGACTCGCCTCGACGAGCCCACTCGATCGCTGCCCAGGGCGGCATCAACGGTGCGAAGAACTATCGAAACGACGGCGACTCGGTGTATCGCCTCTTCTACGACACGGTGAAGGGCGGCGACTACCGGTCCCGTGAGGCAAACGTCTATCGGCTCGCACAGGTCTCGGTCGACATCATCGACCAATGCGCGGCCCAGGGTGTGCCCTTCGCCCGCGAGTACGGGGGTTTGTTGGCGAACCGCTCGTTCGGTGGAGCCCAGGTAAGTCGAACGTTCTATGCCCGCGGCCAGACCGGCCAGCAGCTCCTGCTCGGGGCATACCAGGCGCTCGCAGGCCAGATCGCTGCCGGAAAGGTCACCCTTTACAACCGTTCCGATGTGCTCGACATCGTCACCAAGGACGGTGCGGCCCGTGGCATCGTGGTTCGCGACATGCTCACCGGTCAGGTGCATGCCCACTCGGCTCATGCCGTCGTGCTGGCCACCGGCGGCTACGGCAACGTGTACTACTTGTCCACCAACGCGATGGCGTCAAACGTCACCGCTGCCTGGCGAGCTCACCGCAAGGGCGCGCTCTTCGCCAACCCCTGCTACTCCCAGATCCACCCGACCTGTATCCCGGCGAGCGACGAGTTCCAGTCGAAGCTGACGCTCATGTCCGAGTCGCTGCGAAACGACGGTCGTATCTGGGTGCCGCGTGACCACGACGAGACCCGCGCCGTGGCCGACATCCCCGAAGACGACCGCTACTACTACCTCGAGGAGAAGTATCCGGCGTTCGGCAACCTCGTGCCGCGAGACGTCGCCAGCCGCAATGCCAAGACCGTTGTCGACGAGGGTCGCGGCGTCGGCCCGCTCAAGAACGGCGTCTACCTCGATTTTGCCGCGGCGATCGCTCGCGACGGCGAACAGGCGGTGCGGGAGCGGTACGGCAACCTCTTCCAGATGTACGAGCGCATCACCGGTGAGGACCCGTACTCGGTTCCCATGCGGATCTACCCCGCCATCCACTACACGATGGGCGGCCTATGGGTCGACTACAACCTCATGACCACCGTGCCGGGTCTTTACGCTCTCGGGGAAGCCAACTTCTCCGACCACGGCGCCAATCGACTCGGGGCGTCCGCGCTCATGCAGGGGCTGGCCGACGGTTACTTCGTGCTGCCGTACACCATCGGCGACTACCTGGCTCCAAAGCTCGGCGAGGCGGCTCTCTCCACCGACGACCCTGCCTTCACCGACGCGATCCAAGCGGTCGATAACCGGACTCGTCGTTGGACCTCCAAGAAGGGCGGAACCCACGGCGTCGAGTACTACCACCGCGAGCTCGGAAAGATCGTCTGGGAGTACTGCGGCATGGCTCGCAACGAAGCTGGCCTCGAAAAAGCCCTGTCGGAGATCCCCGCCTTGCGAGAGGAATTCCGAAAGAACGTCAAGGTGCTCGGCACCCCCGACGGCATCAACACGATGCTTGAGAAGGTGAACCGCGTCGATGACTTCATGGAGTTCGCCGAGCTCAAGGCTCGCGACGCCCTGCACCGCGCCGAGAGCTGCGGCGGCCACTTCCGCGAGGAGTCCCAGACCGAGGAAGGTGAGGCGCTGCGCGACGACGAGCACTTCGCCTATGTCGGGGCCTGGGAATGGAACGGCGACGACCAGGCCCAGACCCTCCACAAGGAGGCACTCAACTTCGAGAACGTGGCGCTTACCCAGCGCTCGTACAAGTGAGGAGTACGAGATGAGCAAGACGCTGAACCTCAAGCTGAAGATCTGGCGCCAAAGCGGTCCGCACGCCCAAGGTGCATTCCTCGAAGTCGACGCCAACGACATCCCCGAGGACGCGTCATTCCTCGAGATGCTCGACATCGTCAACGAGCGTCTGATCGCCGACGATGTCGAACCGATCACGTTCGGACACGACTGCCGCGAAGGCATCTGCGGCACGTGTGGCGTCATGATCAACGGCCAGGCACACGGCCCCGAAAAAGCCACGACGACCTGCCAGTTGCACATGCGCAAGTTCAACGACGGCGACCAGATCGTGGTCGAACCGTGGAAGGCAACGTCCTTCCCGGTGCTGAAAGACCTGATGGTCGACCGCCGAGCGTTCGACCGCATTGTTGAAGCCGGCGGCTACATCTCAGCACCCACCGGCACTGCGCCCGATGCCAACGAAATCCCCATTCCGAAAGAGGTTGCCGACTCCTCCATGGACGCAGCCGCCTGCATCGGCTGTGGGGCCTGCGTCGCAGCCTGCCCGAACTCGGCAGCCCAACTGTTCACGTCGGCCAAGCTCCACCATCTCAACGTGCTGCCCCAGGGTCAGCCCGAACGGTGGAGGCGCACCGAGGCCATGGTCGAGACCATGGAGGACTTCTTCGGTTCGTGCACCAACCACGGCGAATGCCACGAGGCGTGCCCGAAGGAGATCTCGCTCGACTTCATCGCGTTCATGAACCGCGATTACGTCAGAGCCAAGATCACGAACCGTTCGCTCGCGAGCCAGTAGTCAACCCCGAGTCTGATACTCACAGTCGGGGTGCCAGCCCCGGCATGGCATGTCGTCGGCCAGTCAAGCGCACCGGTATCGGTGCGTGATAGCCAGTGCACCATGACCGATCAGCAGATGAACGGCGCCCAGGCGCTCGTCAAAGCACTCACCGACTCACACGTCGACGTGTGCTTCGCGAACCCGGGAACGTCGGAGATGCACTTCGTAGCCGCGCTCGACACGAACCCACAGATGCGGTGTGTGCTCGGCCTGTTCGAAGGTGTGGTCACGGGCGCAGCCGACGGGTACGCCCGAATGGCCGGCAGGCCTGCCGCAACACTGCTGCACACCGGCCCGGGCCTGGCCAACGGTTTGGCCAACATCCACAACGCCAAGAAGGCACGAACGCCGATGGTCAACATCATCGGTGACCACGCGACCTACCACCGCCGGTTCGATGCCCCCCTTTCTGCTGACGTCGAGGGCATCGCCACCCCGATGTCGCACTGGGTCGGCAACGCCGACACCGCCGATGAAGTCGCCGCTATGGGCGCAGCTGCGATCGAGGCGTCGATGGTCGCACCCGGCCAGGTCGCCAGCTTGATCCTGCCGGCCGACACGGCATGGAACCCGACAACGGTCACTGCGGTTGCTGATCTCTCCAAGGTGCCAGCGCCCGACGCGCCCGACGAGAAGGCGATCGACTCGGCTGCCGCAGCCATCACATCCGGTGCAAGCTGCACACTCGTACTTGGCGGCAACATCACCGAGGAGCGGGCCCGGCTCGCGAGTCAGCTGGCGGCCGGAACCGGTACCCGAGTGTTCTGTTCGACGTGGGCGCCCCGCCAAGAAAGCGGTGCGGGCCGCTCACCAGTAGCCCGCCTCCAATACTTCGGCGAGATGGCGGCTCAGCAGCTCGAGGGCACCGAACATCTGATCATCATCGGGGGGCATCCGCCCATCACGTTCTTCGCCTACCCCGACAAGCCAAACGAGCTCACCCCCGATGGTGCGACCGTTCATCAAATCTGCGAGATCACCGGCGACATCGATGGTGCGCTCGTTGCGTTGGTCGAACGAGCGGGAGCAGGTGGCGCGGTACCGAAGATCCTCGAGCTAGACCGGCCGTCGCTCCCCGAAGGTGCACTCGACTCGATCGCGGTTGGGCGAGCGATGGCCCACCTCATGCCCGACAACGCCGTGGTGGTCAACGAGGCCGGCACGGCAGGTGGGGGCTACCAGAGTGCCCTCCGAGGGACCCCGGCCTTCTCGCTGCTCGCGCTCACGGGCGGCTCGATCGGCTACGGCCTTCCGGCCGCGACTGGCGCCGCCATCGCCTGCCCCGACCAGCGCGTCTTCGCAATGCAGGCCGACGGCGGCGGCATGTACACCGTGCAGGCGCTCTGGACGCAGGCCCGAGAGGGACTCGACGTCACCAACGTGATCTTCAACAACGGCAAGTACGCGATCCTGCAGTTCGAGTTCGACCGAGTTGGTGCTCACTCACCGGGGCCAAAGGCGATGAGCATGCTCGACCTCACCAACCCCGCCCTCGACTGGGTGTCGCTCGCCACCGGGATGGGCGTCCCGGCTGAACGGGCAACGACAGCAAGCGAGTTCAACGCCGCGCTGGAGAAGAGCATCGCCACTCCGGGACCCACCCTCATCGAGGTGATGATCTGAGTCACGAGCACCGACCGGTTGGAACCGGCGGTTGTTTCTCGAAAAGGTTCAGTGTCGTCGGGCGTGCGCGAGGTGATGGAGAAGCGACGGCGCGAGCTCCTCAAGAAATGCTGCCGGTGCTTCGTGGCCGAGTCGATCAATCTCTTTGTAAACGGCACCATCGATGCCGAGGGCGAGGGCCCGCCCGTGCGCGATCGGCAGAACCGGATCGGCGGTGCCGTGTACCACCATCGTCGGCTGCTGGATCTCACCGAGCCGTTCGAGCCGAGACGGCGACGCAAAGACCGCAACCCCGTGTCCGGAGTCGGGTGACCACCCGGTACGCAGTTGCGCGTCGGCCAACACAACTTCTGTGTCCAGATCGAGTGGATACGCCGTCCCGGCCATCCACTCGATGAGCTCGACGAGCCACGCCACCCGTCCGGTGTGGTCGTCGGGCGGGCCGGTGTAACGATGCCGCATCATTTTGTCGACAAATCCTTCGTCGGGCCCGGGAAGGCTGTCGTCATCGACCCCCGGTGAGGTCGACAACAAGGTGAGTGACGCAGCACGGTCTGCATACTCAAGCGCCACTACCTGAGCGACCATGCCCCCCATCGAGTGACCGATGAGGTGGGGCGATGCGATCTCCAGTCGGTCGAGTAGGCCGATGAGGTCAGTAGCGAGATCGGCGAGCAGATAGCCAGCTTCTGAGCCAAGCGAGGTCGACCGTCCGCAGTCTCGGTGGTCGTAGCGAATCACGCGGTGACCGGCAGCCACGAGCCGATCGACGAAGGTGGGCGCCCACCGAAACCCCGGGCTATCGGCGGCGGCGAGGAGCACAACGGGATCTCCGGTGACCGGGCCGACGTCGTCAACCCACAAGTCGACCGGACCGACATCAATGAGGCGCCCTCGGTGTGCGTCACGTGCCGCGTCCGTCATCGCACCCGAAGGTACAGTCGGCCGCCGTGTTCCCCAAGATCGCAGCCCAGCTCGCCCGCGGATTTCTGATGGGAGCCGCCGACGTCGTTCCCGGTGTCTCGGGGGGAACGGTTGCGCTCGTCCTCGGGATCTACGACAAGCTCATCGACACGGTTCGTTCCGGTTCCCGTGCCCTCGGCATGCTTCTCAAAGGTGACCTGCGAGGGTTCTGGAAGCGAGCGAGGTCGATCGACTGGCTGTTCCTGACCCCCCTGCTTGCCGGTGTGGGTGTCGCTATCGTCTCCCTCGCCTCGATCATCGAGACGCAACTTCGCGAGACTCCTGAGGAGATGGCTGGGCTGTTCTTCGGCCTCGTCGGGGGCTCGGTGGCCGTTGCGCAACGCATGCTGACAAAGCGGCGCACCGAACATGTCATCATCGTGACTGCGATCGGTGTCATTACCTTTTGGCTGCTCGGCTTTCAGTCAGGGCCGGTCACCGACCCGAGCCCGCTCATGCTCGCCGGTGCCGGGGCACTCGCGATCTGCGCCATGATCCTGCCCGGTATCTCCGGCTCGTTCATCCTTTTGATGATGGGGATGTACACGGCCGTGCTCGGCGCCGTCCACGATCGAGTGTTCGTCGACCTGGCACTCATCGGCGTCGGTGCGGTCCTTGGCCTGGCAATCTTCTCATCGCTGTTGGGGTGGGTGCTCGATCGCCAGTTCAACCGGGTCATGGCGGCCCTCATCGGCCTGATGCTGGGATCGCTGCGCGTGCTCTGGCCGTGGCCGAACGGTGTCGGGATCATCGCGGAGGACGAATCCGAGGTGATCGACGGAACGGCGCTCGAATGGCCTGCCGACCTCGAGGCATTCACCGGGCCGTCCGTCCTCGCCGTTGTGGGTTTCGGTCTGGTGATGGCGACCACCCAAATCGGCAGCCGACGGGGCACCTGATCCGACCCTCTGCTACTCCGACAGTTCCACCCACCCCGGCCGATTCCCTCCCACCCAGCCTCGAATCTCCGGTGTGGGCTGCCCTGGCCACAGCACCGAGATTCGTGTCTCGGTCTCGAATCCCGGTGGCAGGGGTGTGAGGCGCGGCCAACGACCGTCCCAGCGTCGACGTCGCACACCGACGGCATCGACCTCGTACTCGCTCGACCCCACGAGCACTTCGCCGCGGAACGTGATGTCGTGTTCGAATCCCTCACCTTCGTCATTGGGGGCCATCGCCGCTTCAACGTCGATATCGAGTCCCACTGGCGTTCGGTCACCGAAGGTTTCCGGCGTCACCATCACTGTTGGATCGACCGCTATCCCGAACGCTTCAAGGCCGACCGTCCACTGCTCGATCGGTGTTTCACACACGAAATCGGTCCAGATGCCGGGCGCGCGAAACTCCCACGCATTGGACACAAGGGGCAGTTCGTAGTCGAGGATGACGACCGGCGATGCCCCACGCTCGTGCACAACGGCGAGGAACCATGACGCACCCACGGTTGGGCGGACCGCAACACGCAGCAAACCGGCGACCCCGGCCCGCTTGTCAACCCACTCGATGTCCATCATGTCGTCGAGACCAGGGTGAGGGCGGCCGGGGTCGAATGCCTCGGTATCGATCACCGGTCGGTCCTCGGGCTGCGATCGGCGACAACGACGATCGATCCGGCCAATCGGTCGTGAAGGCCCCGGCCCGTCGCCGGAAGGGTGAGGCTGGCAAGGAGGAACAGCAACAACGCGCCACCGTAGGCCCCGAAGGCCACCGGTGCCCCGTAGAGCACGAGCGTGCGAGCGAGAACACGGGGCCACGGGAGCGAACCGCGCTGTTCCGACGAGACGAGACGGAGGCCAAACAATGCCTTTCCGAGCGTGGCGCCCTTGGTGGCGACGGGAACAACCTCGTACAAACCGATCACGATGATCGTCAAGAGGAGTGGGCGGGCCTCGCTGAGATCAACCTGCAGCGGTCGCTTCCCCCACGGATCGCCACCCAGTAGCCGCTGGTCGATCTCAACCAGTACGAAGAAAAGCACCCATAGGAGCGTCACGATGTCGAGGATCCGGGCGCCCAGCCGGTGGCTGAGCTTCGCTGGGGGTCTGCGTTCCGGTCCCACGTCGCCGAGGCTAGGGCCAGGCGCCATAGCCTGACCATGTGACCATCTTTCTCTCCGACGAGTGGTTCGACGAGATGGCGGCCGCAGCAGCAGCCGTCCAGCCCCCGGCCGACGTCGAGCTCAAGATCGAACAGGAGATCATCGACGGTGAGTCATGGACCGTGCGGATCAGCGCTGGCACCGCCGAGTTTCAACGTGGCGGGTCCGACGAGGCCGACTTCCGGGTCATCACCGACGCCCAAACCGCCGAGGGGATCCGCAACGGAACTGTGTCGGCACAACGCGCCTTTCTCGACGGTCGTCTCCGTATCGGCGGCGACATCACCGCGCTGATCGAGCACCGCGACGTGTTGGCCGGCCTCGCCCTGGGCGCGCTGTGACCGCAGCTACTTGAGGAACCTACTCGTCGTGTTGTCAGCCAAGACGTTGCCGTCGGTCTGACAGGTCGGACAGTACGCGACGGTGTAGCGACGGTATTCGACCGATCGGATCTCGTCGTCGCAGGCCCTACAGCCGAAGCCGATGCGATGATGCACGAGATTCGGCCGATCGGCAGACCGACCGATGTCGTCGAGGGTGCGTTCGTGCTCGATCGAGGCGGCGACGACAGATTGCATCGCCACATGCAGACGGTCGATCTGATCGGTGGCGAGCTTGGAGGTCATCGCGAACGGACTGAGCTTCGCAGCATGCAGGATCTCGTTGGCGAGAAAGCGACCGACCCCTGCGATGTGGCGTTGGCGACGGAGGAAGCCGTGGATTCGGGCGTTTTCCTCGTGCAGGATGTCGGTGAGCTGCTCGCGAGTGACCGTGTCAACATCAGGGCCGAGCCCGGCAAGCGGATCAACCCCTTCTGTCTCGCCGCGAACCAACCACACGCCGACGTTGTACTCGGTGCCTGACTCGGTGAGGAGCAGCGCATCGCCATTGGCGAACTCCCAGTGGGCCATACCGCCACGCGGCTTCTTCGCCCTCGTGGGGTCGGAGCGGAGTCGCCCGCCCTGCATCAGATGTACGAGGAACGTGAGCTCGTCATCGAAGTGCAGCGTCAGATACTTTCCCCGCCGCCCGGCGCCCGTGAGGGTGAGCCCACACGCGTCGATCGGTTTCGGATCGAAGGTCTTGAGCACAGTGAGATGCAGCGGCCGAAAGGCCGTCAGTTTCGCGCCAGTGAAACGAGCTGCCAGCCGCTCGGCATGCGCTGTGATCTCTGGCAGCTCCGGCACCGGCTCAGATCAGGCCAAGCCCTGCAACCGTGTCGCGTTCTTCGACCAGCTCGGCAACAGTTGCGTCGATGCGACCCTGCGAGAAGCCGTCGATGTCGAGGCCGTCCACGACGGAGTACTCACCGCCCGAGCACGTGACCGGGAACGACGACATGATCCCCTCGGGTACGTCGTAGCTGCCATCGGACGGGATGGCCATGGAGACCCAGTCGCCAGAGGGGGTTCCGAGCACCCAATCATGGACGTGATCGACTGCCGCCGAGGCAGCCGATGCAGCCGACGAGAGGCCGCGAGCTTCGATGATCGCCGCACCGCGCTGCTGCACGGTGGGAATGAAGGTGTTCTCGAGCCACTCCTGATCGCCGACCACATCCGCCGCGTTCGCGCCGTTGACGTTGCAATGGAAGATGTCGGGATACTGGGTTGCGGAGTGGTTGCCCCAGATCGTCATGTTGGTGATGTCGTTGACCGTGACGTTGAGCTTCTGGGCGAGCTGTGCCTTGGCCCGGTTGTGATCGAGCCGAGTCATGGCAGTGAACCGGTCGTCGGGAACGTCAGGCGCGTTGTTCATTGCGATCAGCGAGTTCGTGTTCGCCGGATTGCCGACCACCAACACCTTGATGTCATCGGCAGCGTTGTTGTTGATGGCCTTGCCCTGGGCGGTGAAGATCGCACCGTTGGCTTCGAGGAGATCCTTGCGCTCCATACCCTTCGAGCGAGGACGCGAGCCGACCAGCATTGCGATGTTGGCGCCCGCAAACGCCGCGTTCGGATCGTCACTCAGCGTCATACCGGCGAGCAACGGAAACGCGCCGTCGTCGAGTTCCATCGCAACGCCCTCGAGGGCGCCCATGGCGGGCGGGATCTCCAGCAACTGCAGGATCACTGGCTGGTTGGGGCCGAGCATCGAGCCGCTGGCGATCCGGAAGAGGAGGCTGTAGCCGATCTGGCCGGCAGCGCCGGTGACAGCAACGCGAACTGGGGATGTCATGAGCATTCTCCGCGGAGGTGAGCCGAACTGCAGAGACGCTACCAGCCCCTCTGTAGCCCCCCACTGGGTCAAGGCACCCCACTAGGGCGTTAGGCCCATTTTGGTTTTGTCCCAGCGTCAGCAGCCGATAACTGAGGGGTGTCGGACTATCTCCCTGTTCCCACGGACGTCGCCGCGATGCTCCCCGACCCCGTCGTCGTCGTCGACCCGGTCGGCACGATCGTCTGGGCCAACGATGCGGCCGCAGACTTGACCGGTCTCGTCGTGGCCGAGTGGATCGGACGATCTGTCTTCGACCTCCTGCACCCCGATGATCATGCGACCACGATGAGCGCGTTCACCACCGTTGGGGGAAAGGGCCTCGGAAGTCTCGTCGATGTGCGATTCAGGGATGCTGCCGGTAACTGGCGGGCCTGTGAGACACGCGGACGCTCCATCCCGGGAGGCGCATGGCCCGGGGTCGACGAGGCGATCGTGATCGGCGTTCGCGACGTCGCCGATCGCCACGCCCTCGAACTGGGGGGTGGCGACACCGATCGACTCCGCGCCATCGTGCACCACGCTCGGGCGATCCTCGCTTCCCTTGACCCGCACGGCAACATCATCTCGATCAACAGCGAAATCACGCGGGTCCTCGGTATCGACAGCGAAGACATCGTGGGCGGGTCCTTCGGCGACCTCCTAGTCGCTGAAGATCGACAACGCTTCTGCGACACGCTCAACGGCATGGGGCCCCTTGAACGAATCGGGGTGCGTGCCAGCAGTGCCAACGGCGGCCACGTCTTCCTCGAAATCAACCTGACCGATCTACGAGACGACGGCTTGGTCCGCGGGTTCACGCTCAGCGCGACCGACGTCACCGATCTGAAGAACACGCAGCGGGCACTGCGTCACATGGCCGACCACGACGCACTCACCGGACTGCTGAACCGCCGCTCGCTGCTCAGCGAACTCGACCGCCTTGTCGACGGCGGCTACGAGGACGAGACCGTCATTCTCTTCTGCGATCTCGACGGCTTCAAGGCAGTCAACGACCGCATCGGGCACGCAGCCGGCGACTCGGCCCTGGTTGAGGTCGCCCGACGCCTCGAGCGCTCGATCCGTCCCGGCGACCTCATCGGGAGGCTCGGTGGTGATGAGTTCGTCGTCGTTCTTCCTCGTTGTTCCCAGCAAGAAGCCGAGCGCATCTCGGCGACCATCCGCGCTGCGCTGATCGAGCCCATCGTTGCCACAAATCACGTCGTCGAGCTTGATGTCAGCATCGGCTGTGCGACATCGGGTGACTCACCGACTGCGGCTCGGCTGCTCGCAACCGCCGACGACGCCATGTATGCGGTGAAGCGAACCCGAAACAACACTCGTTGACACTCACATCAACGACGTCGGCGGCCGATTGGTTGGAGTGGCTGATCCCCCCGCCCTCGACGCTGCCTGGGAACGACGGCTCCGTCGCTACCCGATCCTGCTCCTTGGCTCGCTGGCCCTGACGTTCGTGATCGTGATCGTGGCAGATGGCGGCTCATCGACTGCATCGGGACGGCTCGGCGGCGACTTCCCGGCGTTCTTTGGCGCCGGCACAATCGTGGCCGATGGTGACATCGATTCCCTCTACGACCCGGCAACCCAAGCAGCGGCGCAGGTTGGCCTCCTCGGCGAAGAGTCCGGCTTCATCATGTACCCCTACGCGCCGTACGTCGCCGCCGCGTACCAGCCGCTGGCCGCGCTTCCGTACCGACTTGCGTACCTGGTGCACACCAGCTTGATGATCGGAGCCTTCGTTACTGCCCTTGCGCTGATCCGGCCGATGGTACCGATCGTGGGGCGACGGTTCGGCGCCACGGTTGGCGCAGTCATCACCGCCTACCCAGTGTTCGTCGGTGTTACCGGTGGGCAAAACACCGCTCTCTCGATGCTGTTGATCGCGGTTGCATGGCGGTGCTGGCACGACGACCGCGACGGGCTCGCCGGGATCGCCCTGTCAGTCCTGCTCTTTCGTCCGCAGTACGCACTCCCCCTGATTGGGCTCGCCATGCTCGACCGACGGTGGCGAACCGTCGCGATGGCTGTTGCAGGAGCGACGGTCGTGTGGAGCATCAATGCCGTGCTGTTCGGAATCGGCTGGCTGACATCCTGGCTTCGCCAGGTCGAACCCCTGCTCGAACGAGATGCCGAGATCAACGCCGCAAATGAGATCGCACCGATTGGCGTGCTCCAAGCGATCACAGGAACTGAGTCGACTGCTGCACTACTCATCGGGGGTGTGGTCTCCGCTGCCCTTGCGCTCGGGTTCGCGTGGCTGTGGTGGCGCCGCCCGGTCGAGCTGACCGAGCGGATGGCGATCACCACCGCAGGCCTCATGCTGCTCGGACCCCATGCGATCTTCTACGACACCGCCCTGCTCGCCTTCACGACCCTGGTCCTGCTTGATCGTCGGCTCATCGACGGCCGGGCAACGTTGCTGATCTGGCTTGGCGGGACGATCCACCTCGCCAAGACGATTGCTGACGTCAGCCCGCTGAGTCTCGTGATTTTTGCGGTGCTCGGCGTGGCCACCTTGCGTCTGCTGCGGCCGACGGATCACGCAACTGACGGGTCGGACCGGGTGTTGCCGATCCACGATTCGTAAAGCGTCGCGTAGATCCCAGGCTGCGCTACCAGTTCGTCGTGCGAACCGACCTGTACGACCTTGCCTGCGTCGAAGACAACCACCAGGTCGGCGCGCTCTGCGGTCGAAAGACGGTGGGCGATAGACACCATGGTTCGACCCCCGGCGAGCCGGTCGAGCGCAGACGCCAGTGCCTCTTCGGTCTCGGGGTCGACAGCCGACGTTGCCTCGTCGAGAAGCAGTAGCCCCGGGTCGGCAACCTGCGCACGCGCCAGCGCGACGAGTTGTCGCTCACCGACCGACAGGCGTCCCCCCCGTTCGCCGACCACCGTGTCGAGCCCCTCGGGTAGGCCCTCGACCCAGCCGCGCAAACCGAGCTCATCGATCGCCTGCTCAACATCGGAGTCGGTGGCATCGTCGCGACCGAATCGGATGTTGCTACGAATCGTGGTGTCGAACAGGAAGCCGTCCTGGGGAACCATGCGGATCGACTGTCGCCGCGCCTCGGGTGCCACGCGGCGAAGATCGACCCCGCCGATCCGAACAACGCCTTCGGTCGGGTCGGCCAGACGGGTGAGCAGACGCGCACACGTGGTCTTTCCCGAACCGGTCTCACCCACGATCGCCACAACGGTCTCGGGTGCAATATGCAGATCGACCCCGCGCAAGACAGGCGGGCCGGTGCGATACGAGAAGCCGACGCTCTCCAAGTCAATCGACAACGGCCCGGCAGGCAACGACTGGCCGTGGTCGGGTTCGACAACAGAGACGGGTACCTCGAGAACCCGCAGGACCTTCCACCAGCCGGCGAGCGCAGTCTGGGTTTGGTCGAGGACTTCGCCGAGCTGGGCGATCGGGTTGAGGATGAGGTTGACGAGGAACAAGAAGGCAACAAGTTCGCCGAGGCCAAGACCGAGGTCGCCACGCCACCACACGCCGACTCCGACGGCGACCGCCAGCGAGATCGACGATACGAGATCGACGACCGGCAACATCCCCGAAAACCAGATCATGCTCCGCTGCTGCTGGCGATATTGGCGCTGGATCGAGTCTTCCATGCGCTCGCGAACCGGTCCCTCGTAGTCGTACGCACGGATGACCTCCGCGCCCGACATGTCTCGGACACGTGGCCCAGTGTCTCGGCCACCCGTGTGCGAACGAGCCCGTACGAGACGAACTGGCGACGCTGCACCCACCGAAGGAACGGCACCAGCGGCACATGGACGACCAGCACCAGCAGAGTCAGCTGCCAGCTGTACCAGAGCATCACCGCAACGGTGCCGAGGATGATCGCAGAGTCGGTGATCCAGCTGATGAGGCCCCATTGGGTGAACCGGGTGAGCGTTTCGATATCGCTCGTGACTCTGGCGACGAGGACGCCACGACGGCTCTCGGTGTGATCAGCGAGGCTCAACCGGTGAATGTGGCCGAACACATGGATCCGCAGGTTCATCAGCACTGTCTCGGTCATGTCGACCAGACGGATGAGCGTCACTCGCGTACTCCAAGCGACCATGATGACGATGCTCATGGCGCCGAGTGATACGGCCCAGAGGAAGCCCGGCCGGTAGCCGTCGGCGCCGAGAAGACCCTCGTCGAGCACGACCTGAACGAGGATCGGGATGATCAGGCGACCGGCCGCAGCCGTGAGCGCCAACAAGACGGTGACGAGCAGACCGTTGCGAAGATCGGGCGAGACATCGAGACCGCGCCGAAAGACTGCGAGGCCGCCAATCTCAGGCGTCTCGTCATCGATCAAGGAGGCCGCAGCATCGAGGGCTTCGAACTCGGGACGTCGATCAACCATCAGGCGTCCCCCTGCTCGTAGGCGGTCACGAGGGAGCGGTAGTCGTCGCGCCCGAGCAGCTCCTCATGCGTCCCGGTCGCCACGACCCGACCTTCGTCGAGGTACACGACGGAGTCGGCGAGCAGGATGGTCGAGATGCGGTGTGCGACGACCACCACTGTCATGTCGAGCGACCGTCGCAATCCTGCGAGAATCTCCGCTTCGACAAGCGGATCGACTGCGCTTGTCGCATCGTCGAGCAGCAGCACTTTCGGCTTCCGAGCCAAGGCTCGGGCCAACGCCACCCGCTGCCGCTGGCCACCGGAAAGGGTGGTTCCGCGCTCGCCGACGACGGTCGACCGTCCATCGGGGAGCGCGGCCACGAATGTATCTGCCTGGGCGACGGCCAATGCCTCGGTGATCTCGGCATCAGAACGCACCCCGAGGCCAACGTTCTGGTCGATCGAGTCGGTGAAGAGGAACGACTCCTGGAAGGCGATCGCAACTGCTGCCGACCACTCCTTGGCGGAGACGTCGTCGATGGCGACTTGTCCGAGCTGGACGCTGCCTGACGACGGGTCGAGCAGGCCCGCAATCGCCTCCATAAGGGTCGACTTGCCGGAGCCGGTTGGCCCGACCAACGCGGCCACACCGCCGGCCGGGACATCGAGGTTGACGTCGGTCAAGACATCGTGTTCGCCGTAAGCGACACAGAGTCGTCGCACCCGGATCGCAAGAGGGCCATCGGGGAGCGAGGCGACACCGCTGCGGTTCTCGACATCGGTTGCCATCACGCGATCGACACGGTCGAGTGCGACCACCGACCGAGGAAGCTCCTCGAGGAAAAACCCAAAGACCCGCAAGGGTGTGGCAAGCAGGCCAAAGATGATGGCGGCCAGTACCAGGTCCCCAGGCGTCGCCGAACCACGCGAAACCAACCAACTACCGAGCAGCAGGAGTGCAATCGTGCCGGCATGCGGAAGGGCGTCGATCGACGGTTCGAAGAAGGCGCGGATCCGGCCGACGACCAAGCGCTCGTCGCGCAGGCGGGCCGACGCTGCACGCATTCGCTCGATCTCGGCCTCCTCCCGACCGAGTGTCTTCACGACCAAGGCGCCCTCGAAGCTCTCATGGGCCACCGCCGACACATCACCGACACCCTGCTGCGCTCGGGCGGCGGGTTCCTCGACTCGGCTCGTATAGATCTGGCTGAGAACGACCAGTGTCGGGAACAAGACCACGCCCACGAGTGCCACGAGGGGATGAATGATCACCAGCGTGACGGTGGCCGCCACAACGAGTACGACGACGCTGGCCGAGAACGCCAATGGCTTGAGCACCATGGTGGCGGTGGTCAGGTCGAGGTCGGCGTGGGCGAGGAGTTCACCCGTGGGATGCTCACGATGAAAGCGAAGCGGCACGTCGAGGTAGTGCCACACCAGGTCACGCCGCCAGTCGCGCTGGGTGCGGTTCTCGGCGAGCGACAGAAACCAGCGACGAACCACGACACCAGCGCCGCGCACGAACGAGATACCGATGACAATTGCCATCATCGCCCAGATGTCGCCACGGTCAACCGAGCCGTCCTCGAAGGCCGGAACGACGAGATCATCGGTTACCCGACCGAGGACGACCGCACCACCGATCGACGCGCCGACGTACATCAGCGCGCCGGCCATCGCAGTCGCATGCATGGTCGGATGGAGCCGCAGCGACCGCATGATCAGGCGACCACCGCGGCGCCAAATGTGTTCGTCGGAGGCGACCATTTCCACGACCGAACCGTACCGGCACAACCGAGAGAGCTGACACCTCCGAAGCTCCGCTCGACAACGGTCTCACCGACGCCGAAAATGCCTCTTCGCCGTCATCGGGCCGGCGATGAGCCCTCGATCTGGCGAATCACAGACGATCGACGATGGCGCTCGCAAACTCGGAGCACTTGACCTCGGTGGCTCCGTCCATGAGACGAGCGAAGTCGTAGGTGACGACCTTGTCACCAATCGTGGCCTCGACCGCCCTGACGATGTCGTCTGCCGCTTCTTGCCACCCGAGGTGCTCGAACATCATGACACCCGACAGCAGGACCGACGACGGGTTGACCTTGTCTTGGCCGGCGTATTTCGGCGCCGTGCCGTGAGTGGCTTCGAAGACCCCGTGGCCTGTCATGTAGTTGATGTTGGCGCCCGGAGCGATGCCGATGCCCCCGACCTGGGCGGCAAGGGCATCCGACAGGTAGTCGCCGTTGAGATTCATGGTGGCGATGACGTCAAACTCGGCCGGACGGGTCAAGACCTGCTGCAACGCGATGTCGGCGATGGCGTCCTGAACGAGAATCTTGTCGCCGGGATCGCCACCACAGTCGTCCCAGCCGACAGCCACATCGGCGTACTCCTCACGCACGAGTTCGTAGCCCCACTTCTGGAAGGCGCCCTCGGTGAACTTCATGATGTTGCCCTTGTGTACCCAGTGCACTCGGGCCCGGTTTCGGCGCACGGCATAATCGAGTGCGGCACGCTGCAGACGCTGCGAGCCGAACTTCGATACGGGCTTAATGCCGATCCCGGAGTCTTCGCGAATCTCCCACCCATACGCGTCGTGGAGGAGTTCGATCATGCGCTTGGCCTCAGGCGTGCCCGACTCGACCTCCATGCCGGCGTAAATGTCTTCGGTGTTCTCACGAAAGATCACCATGTCGACCAGCTGAGGCTCCTTGACCGGTGACGGCACACCTTCGAACCAGCGAACGGGACGCAGGCAGACGTAGAGGTCCATGATCTGGCGGATCGCTACGTTGAGGCTGCGGAATCCACCATCGATCGGCGTGGTCAGCGGGCCCTTGATGCCGATCAGGAACTCCCCGAACTTGTCGATTGTGTCCTGTGGCAGCCAGTCGCCGGTCTCGTTGAACGCCTTCTCGCCGGCGAGGACCTCAATCCACTCGATGGACTTGCCGTACTTGCTTGCTGCAGCATCAAGCACGAGCTTGGCGGCGGGCCAGATATCGACCCCCGTGCCGTCACCTTCGATGAACGGAATGATCGGATGGTCGGTCACGTGAAGTGTGCCGTCGTCCTGCATCGTGATCTTGTCAGCCATAGGTCCAAACCTAGCGGGCCGACGGCCGTCCCAAATGGTCAGCCGTTGGCCAGCGCGATGGCCTCATCGAATACCACTTGGAGCCTGGCGCTCACCTCCTCGCTGAACGCTCGGCGTTGTGGTTGGCTCAATCGCCCTTCGGGCGGAGTGATCGGCTCGCCGACCACGATCGAACACCGGACGCGCTTTATCCCTTTCGATCCGCTCGCCATCGCAGCTTCCGTGCCACCGACCCCGATCGGAATGATCGGCGCCCCAGTCTTTTGGGCAAGGTAGGCGGTGCCGTCGAAGACGCCGATGACCTCTGTGCCGCTCTGGCGGGTGCCTTCGGGAAACACGATCATCATCGCTCCGTCGCTGATGATGTTCTGCGCCGCCCTCATCGCCACTCGATCGGCCTCGCCACGCCGAACCGGGATTGCGCCAAGAGCCGCGTTGACCCATCCGAAAACCGGGTGCGTGAACAACGACTCCTTACCGATAGCTCGGATCCGGCGATCGGCGGAACAGGCGACGATGATTGCGTCGAGGTTGCTGCGATGAACAGGAGCAAGAATCAGTGGGCCCTCTATCGCCAAATGGTGCGTGCCCTGCTTCCGAACGCGTAGCCAGCGCATGAGCGTGAGCCGCAGAAGCCGCACTGTGACCCAGTAGAAGGCGCGACCGACACGGCTGTCGTGCACCGTTCTCGCCCATTCGACGGACCTGGCTCGTTTCGACTCGGTCTCACCCACGCGTCTGTACCGATCTAGTGAAGGAACTGTCGTTCGCCGGTGAACACCATGGCCACACCACGCTCATTGGCCGTTGCGATGGTCTTGTTGTCGCCGACCGAACCACCGGGCTGCACGATGACGGCCGCTCCGGCATCGGCGGCGGCATGAATGCCGTCGGGGAAGGGGTAGAACGCGTCACTGGCGCAGGCGCCGCCCTCGGCCCGGCCGGCAGCCTTACTCGCAGCGATCTCGCCGGATTCGACCCGGTTCTGTTGCCCGGCCCCGATCCCCCATGCGACTCCATCCTTGGCAAGAACGATCGCGTTCGAACTGACGTGGCCGCACACTCGCCACGCAAAGGTGGCATCGGCGAGCTCCGCATCGTTCGGTTGGCGATCGGTGACCACTTGCCACGAGTCGGGTGTGGCGGCGAAAAGGTGGTTTTCCTGTACCAAGAAGCCGTCGGCCATCTGGCGGAGTGCAAGCACCGGGGGTTTCTCCGGCGCCGGAACCGAAAGGATGCGGGTGTTCTTTCGCTTGGTGATCAGACGGTCGATCACCCCATCGGCGAAACCCGGAGCGAGTATGACATCGGCTTGCGCAGCTGCTTCCATCACCTCGACAGTGTCGAGGTCGACGAACTGGTTGCATGCGACGATGCCGCCAAACGCTGAGCGAGGGTCGCAGGCGAAGGCATTGGAGTACGCCGTGGCGAGGTCGCTGCCGACCGCTGCACCGCACGGATTGGCGTGCTTGATGATCGCAACAGCTGCAGGCCCTCCCATGTCGTGGGCCAGTCGCCATGCTGCGTCAGCATCGAAGAAGTTCAGATAGCTGAGAGCTACACCGGCGTGTTGTTCGACACGATCCCAGATACCCGGTTCGTCGACGCGCCGATAGCGAGCCCCTTGCTGGTGCGGGTTCTCGCCATAGCGCAAAACGTCGGCCCGCTCGAGCGCGAGGTGAATCGTCGGGGGCAGAAGTTCAGGCCCGTCGGCGGTCTGGTCGAACCATGTCACGATGGCGGCGTCGTAGGCCGCAGTGTGGGCGTAGGCGTTGCGGGCGAGCCGGCGCCTCGTCGAGTCGCTGAGCCAACCGTCAGCCCGAATCTCATCGATGATCGCGGGGTAGTCGTCGGGGCTCACCAGCACGCCGACGTGGGCGTGATTCTTGGCCGCAGCCCGAACCATTGCGGGTCCGCCGATGTCGATGAGTTCTTCGGGGCGGCCTGCACCATGCTGGAAATCGGCCACACTCGACCCGAACGGGTACAGGTTGCCGACCACGAGATCGATCGGTGCAATACCGTGTTCGGCCATGTCGGCCTGGTGTTCGGGATCGAGACGGTCGGCGAGAATCCCACCGTGGACTTTCGGGTGAAGGGTGACGACCCGGTGGCCGAGCATCATCGGTGACCCGGTGTGGTCGGCGACGTCGATGACAGGAAGACCCGCCTCGGCGATCACTCGGGCCGTGCCACCACTTGAGATCAGTTCCCACCCGGCATCGACGAGGGCGCCTGCGAGATCGGTGATCCCCGTCTTGTCGTAGACGGACAACAGGGCGCGACGTGGTTCACTCACCGGCTCGAACCTACCAGGGGCGTTTCTCCGATCCCGGTGTCATTGGTACCGGCTCTCGAGGTTCTACAGACAAAGAGCTCGAGGTTTTCCATGCAACGAGACACACGACCAACGGCTGATCATTCGAGGGTCGGGTCGGTGCAACCGTCGGTGCGACCCGCCCCTGATGGGCCGAACCCGCGGAAGATCGGATCGTCGATGAATCCCGATCCCGGATCATCGGTTTCGAGAAATCGCTCGACTGCGATGAGTACGGCGTTCGCGAGTTCGTCTTGCACCGCAGGGTCGGAGACGAGTTCTTCCTCGGCCGGGTTCGACAGGTACGCGAATTCGAGCAACACACTCAGCACTGGTGTCGGCCTCCGCAGCACGCCGTAGTAGTCATCACCTTCCCGGTTGGGCCGAAACGTCGCACCGGCGTCGTTGAGTGCCACCCAACCAACGTCGAACTGATCGAGCACGGCGCGGGTCTCCTCGTAAAGGAGACCGGCGAGCCGCTTGGAGTCGGCGTTTTTGATCTGGTGGTACATCTCGGTGCCTGGAGTCGCACTGCGAACGTCGGTCCCTGCGTTGAAGTGCACGGACAGGAACGCAACCGGATCGAGGGCTCGACCGATCTCGGCACGCGTCACGATGGGCACCCGCACATCGGTCTCTCGGGTCATGACCACCGAGTAGCCAGCACCGACGAGGGCGTCGCGGATCTTTGTGCCGACAGCAAGGTTGAGATCCTTCTCTGCAAGTCCACCCCGACCGACAGCACCGGGTTCTGAGCCGCCATGACCGGGATCCAGCACAAAGTCTGCGCGGGTGATTACCTCGCCCCCTGCCACATCGGCCTGTCGTCCGCACGGGGTCCAGACCCGATGGCGGCCACCGTCGAGACCGCTCAGGATCGGGAGAACCCAGCCCGTGTCGGAGACGAGCACCCCGTTGGACTGGCCGTTCAGTGGCACGCCCGCCTCGTCGAACTGAAGCTCGGGCAGGACCGCCGGGACCGTTGTGGTCGGCGTCGTGGTGGTGGTCGAGGTGGACGTCGTCGTGGTGGACGGCGGGACGCTGGTGGTTGACGTCGAGGTCGTGGTGGTGGTCGAAGTCATCGCCTCGCGGCCGAGTTCAACCGACGTCGGGCTGCACCCTGTCAGCAACGCCAGCATCGCGAGGATGGCGAAGCGAATCACGGGCATCTCCACACGCTTACAGGCCACCGCCGGTTGGTGGTGGCAGCCCAGCCGATCGTCAGGTGCGGTTGCGTCGGTTCAGAGGCCAGCGACGATCTCGGCCATGAGTTCGCCCGCCTCAGTCGGGTTCTGACCGACCCTCACACCGGCATCCTCCAGCGCCTCCATCTTGGCTGCTGCCGTGCCCTTGCCTCCGGAGACGATGGCGCCGGCATGGCCCATCTTCTTGCCGGGAGGGGCGGTAACACCGGCGATGTAGGAGCTCACCGGCTTGGTCATGTGGTTCTTGATGAACTCGGCAGCTTCTTCCTCCGCCGAACCACCGATCTCACCGATCATCATGACCGCCTTGGTGTCGGGATCGGCTTCGAACGCCTCAAGACAGTCGATGAAGGACGTACCCGGCACCGGGTCGCCACCGATACCGACACACGTGGTGACACCGATGTCCTTCTGCTTGAGCTCGTAGAGCGCCTGATACGTAAGGGTGCCCGAGCGACTCACGATGCCGACCGGACCCCCCGCCTTTGCGATGTGACCAGCGGTGATGCCGATGTTGCATTTGCCAGGGCTGATGATGCCCGGACAATTCGGACCGAGCAGTCGGGTGTTGGGGAAGTCGGCCTTCAGCTTGTTGAACAAGTACGCCTCGTCGTGGGCCGGCACGCCTTCGGTGATGGCCACGATGAACTCGATGCCGGCCTCGGCCGCTTCGAGCACGGCGCCTTGCACGCCAGGAGCCGGGATGAAGATGCACGTGGCGGTTGCGTCGGTGGCGGCGACCGCGTCGGCGACCGATGCAAAGATCGGCACACCGTCGACGTCGGTACCGGCCTTCTTGGGGTGGGTGCCGGCAACAACCTGTGTCCCGTACGCCTTGTTGAGGCCGCCGTAGTAGCTCCCCTGGGAGCCGGTGAGGCCCTGGTAGATGACCTTGGTGTTCTCGTCAACGAAGATGCTCATGGTTCTGTCTCTCTCGCTTCGGGTTTTCTCAGCTCGCCAGTTCCACGGCCTTCTCGGCCGCACTGAGCATCGTGTCTTCCATCATCAGCTTGTCGTTGAGGTTCGGGGCGAGGATCGCTCGCCCTTCGTCAGCGTTGGTACCGTCGAGGCGGATCACGATCGGTGCCGAGATGTCGACCCGCTGCATCGCTTCGAGAATGCCGTTGGCGACCTCTTCGCCTCGGGTGATACCGCCGAAGATGTTGATGAAGATCGACTTCACGGCGGGATCGTTGTTGATGACCTCGAGCGCGCCGGCCATGACGTCGGCATTGGCGCCCCCGCCGATGTCGAGGAAGTTGGCCGGGCTACCACCGACCTGGTTCACGACATCGACGGTGCTCATCGCCAGGCCAGCCCCGTTGGCGATCACACCGACGCTGCCGTCGAGCCCCACGTACTGCAGGCCCTTGGCGTGGGCGGCTTCTTCGCGTTCGTCACGGGGCTGCGTGGCGTCGTACTGCTCGTACGCCTCGTGGCGAAAGGCGCTGTTGCCGTCGAGGGTGACCTTGGCGTCGAGTACGTGGACCTTGCCCTGAGGGGTAAGGATGAGTGGGTTGATCTCGACCAGGTCGCAATCGCCCTCGGTGTAGGCCGTGTAGAGCTTCTGAAGGATGTCAACCGATCCTTCGACTGCCGCGTCGGGCAGGTTGGCGGCGGCGACCCATTGGCGCGTGGCCTCCTCGGAAAGGCCGACAACAGGATCGACCCAGATCTTGGCGATCGCGTCAGGGTTCTCCTCGGCGACGGTCTCGATCTCGACACCGCCTTCCTTGGACAGCATGCCGA
>CAJQPN010000044.1 GCA_905480195.1 uncultured Acidimicrobiales bacterium | reverse complement strand
CCGCCCGAGCGGTTCAACTGGGACGCACCGATCCTGTGCTCACCCCACACCGAGGGCCGCATCTACACCGCCTCACAGCGGGTGTGGCGCTCCGACGACCGGGGCGACTCGTGGACGGCGATCTCGAGCGACCTGACCCGTGACCTGTCGCGCCTCGAGCTGGCGACCGGCGACCGGGTGTGGTCGGTCGACGACCTCTATGACCACATGGCCATGTCGTTCTATTCGACCATCACCGACGTGTCGGAGTCGCCCGTGGCCGACGGCGAACTCTGGGTCGGCACCGACGACGGGCTGGTGCAGCACTCCCCCGACAGCGGAGAAACATGGGCGGCGTGTGGCGAGCTGCCCGGCCTGGCGGAACGGGCGTTCATCAACGACGTCGAAGCGTGCCTGCACCGATCCGGTGCCTGCTTCGTTGCGGCCGACGATCACAAGAACGGCGACTACACGCCGTACCTGTTCGAGACGGTCGACGGCGGCGAGACCTGGCGCTCGATCCGCGGTGATCTGCCCGACGGCGTGATCGTGTGGCAGATCGAGCAGGACCACATCGACCCCGCACTGCTCTTCATCGGCGCCGAGAACGGGCTGTACGTCTCGCTCGACCGCGGCGACCACTGGCACCGCATGGGCCAGGGCGACTCGCCCTCCATGCCGACCATCGCCGTGCGCGACCTGGCCATCCAGCGCCGCGACGACGACCTCGTCGCCGCCACGTTCGGGCGCGGCTTCTACGTGCTGGACGACTACTCGCCGCTGCGGGGCATGTCGGCCGAGGCGCTGGCCGCACCGGCCATGATGTTCCCGATCCGCCAGGCCTGGCGGTATGTGCCCCACCAGCGGATGCAGGCCGAAGGGCAACCAACCCTCGGATCGACGGCGTTCCGCACCGACAACCCACCGTTCGGCGCCGTCGTGACCTACCACCTGTCGGCTGCCGTCGAGACGGCCCGGGCCGCACGACTGGCAGCAGAGAAAGACGCCGAGGGCGACGTGCCGTTCCCCGGCTTTGCTGCCCTCGCCCAGGAGCGGTTGGAAACTGCCCCGGTCGTGCAGCTCGTGGTGCGCGACGCCGACGGTGCGGTGGTGCGGCGGCTCGACGCACCCCATGCTGCGGGCTTGCACCGGGTGGCATGGGACCTGCGCCGACCTGCCCACGACCCGGTCAACTTGACCAAACCCGAGTTCGTCGAACCCTGGGTCGATGACCCCGTCGGCCCCCTGTGCCCTGCCGGCACCTATTCGGTGGAGCTCGTGCGGCTGCGGGCCGACGGTGAAGCCGAGTTGCTCGCCGGCCCCGAGCCGGTCGAGGTTGTCGACGTGGCCACGCCGACCGGCAGCGACGATGGTACGGCGTTCGGCGCCGAGGTCGACGACCTGCGCCGCCGCATCGCCGGCGCCAGCAAAGAAATCACCGCATTGCGGGACCGGTTCACGCACCTGCGGGTCGCCCTCACTGCGGCGCCGGGGACATCACCCGAGCACTTCGGCCGCCTCGATGCCTGCCATCGGTCGGTCGAGGCCGTCGCCACCCAGCTCACCGGCGACCCGGTACTGGCCGATCTGAACGAGCCGCCGAGCCAGTCGGTCAAGAGCCTCGCCGACCGGGCCGGGCACTTCCACCTGTACCGGACCGGCGCACCGACCCAGACCCAGCGAGCCGCAGCAGCACGAGCCGCAGCAGAGTTTGCGCCGCTGCGCGATGCCCTCGACGCTGCATTCGCAGAACTGGCCGAGATCACCGCAGCGGTCGACGCCGCAGGAGGAACCTGGACACCGCGCTGACACCCAACGGAGGCGCCCCCTCGTTGCATCTCTGGGTTGCATGTAAACTGCCTTTCATTTACTTTCAGGCACTGTGATGCGCATTGCGGCACCTGGACTCCTGGCAGTAGCACTGGCTGCGCCCACCTGCAGCAACGCCAGCATCGCCGAGGTCAGCGTCGCCAACGCCGGGGCCACACCAAACGGCGGTGCCGTGACGGAACCCACGACAACAACCATCACCGCGCCCGGCCTCGCCGACGCACCCACCGCCACCCGTTCTGAAGTCACCACCGCCGACTCGTCAACCGGCACCGAGTCGCCAGGCAATGACTCGCCGGGCGACGAAGACCAGATCCGTGCGGTGATCGACCTGTATTGGCACGCACTCGTCAACGGCATGGATCCCCCCGACCCTGATCACGACGTGTGGGAAACGGTCGCCGCCGGAGCCCGACTCGAGGAGCTACGTGCCACCGCAGCACAGAAGCGCGATGCCGGGGAAGCCAATCGCTACCGCGGCAAGCCACACCCACTCGTGACCCGTGCCGAACTCGTCGGCCTCAATGACGGCCTCGCCATCGTCAACCTCTGTGTGTTCGACGACACCCTCCTCGTCGACGTCGAGACGGGTGAGATCCTCGACGACGACCTACGGCTCGGCTGGTTGCAGCATCTCGTCGAGTTGACTCCCGACGGGTGGCGGGTCATCCGCACACTCTTGATCGAACGCCACGACACGGCCGCCCAATGCGATTCTGCGTTCTAGTCATTGCGGCGTTGGTCGCCCTCTCCCTGCCGGCCGGAGCCCAAGTACTCGTCGAGTCGGGCATCGGCGACCCGATGATCGGAGAGGGCGGGACCGGCAAGACCGACGACGGGTTCTACGTCACCGCCGGCCACGTGTTCGACCGTCGTCTGACCGACGGGCCCGGTGCCGGACCGGGCCGGGTGGTGCGCTGCGAGTACTGGGAGGTGCACGGAAGCTCGTTCGCCGAGGCCAGCCCGTACCCGGTGAAGCCGCGCCCGGGCCAGCTCTACGAACTGCGCTGCTTCGCCGATGACGTCCTGTTGCCCGGCTATCCGACGTTCGTCATCCACGACCCCTCGGTCATCACGGGTCCGGCGGTGTCGACCGAAGAGATCGCTTTGTTCGCCTACCGGTCGATGGTGTTCGAGGACCCTGCGCCGGTCACCAATCCGTCGACCGTTCAGATCGTCGGCATTCCGACCTGGCTAGCCGTGACGGGCCGACTCGACTACCCGTCGGTGTCGGCAGCAGCCGGCCCGGTGTGGGCGTCGGTTCGACCCGACCTGCGCGATGTCGTCTTCACCATGCCCAATGGCGACACGGTCCGGTGCGACCGAACCAGCGACATGACGCTCGTCTGGTCCGCCGCCAACGGTGCCACCCAGACCAGTGACTGCAGCTACACCTTCCTCGCCAACGGCGACCAACCCGGCTTCGAGCCACTCCGTGCCGACATCATCGCCGTCACCACATGGGACCTGTACCGCCAGACCAACCTGCAGCCTGTCGAGCACTGGTGGACCATCCACCGCGAGACGATCGCCGTGCCGGTCATCGTTCGGGAACTGCAAGCCGTGATCAATTGAGATGTTGTACGAACAGGTGTTCGCTTTGATGGTGGACCATGCTAGGATGACGAGGTCGCCGCTTATCGGGGCCGGCACCTCTTACGCCCTGGTCCAGAATCCGTCCTTTCTCCAATCGGGAGGCTGCCGTGTTCACGGACTGGTCTGCATCGCTGGCGTCGATCGACATCACCCACGCTCCCGAGCGCCGGGTTCGGGCCTGGCTCGCCGAGGCCGCACAACATCAGGGAGCACTCGACGCGTTCGTTGCGAAGTGCGCAGCTCGCCTCGGTGATGCATCGTCGGTGCGAGGGGCAACCCGGTGCACCCAGCGTGAAGCCGACCAGGCCGTGGCCCGCGGTGAGCTTCTCAAGGCTCTGCCCAATGTAGGCATCGCACTCGAGTCGGGCGCCATTCGCAGCGCACACGTCGATGTCCTCGCCAAGGTGGCCGAACGCACATCGGTCGATGCCGTTGCCGGCGGCGCCCTCCTCGCCGTTGCCGAGGCGAAACCGGCCGACGCCATGCGCCGACACGTCACCGACTTCGTGCGGCGCCACACCGCCGACCAAGACCTCACCGCCCGACTCGAGCGCCAACGAACGTTGCGGCGCGCCGTGTTGACACACGACGACATGGGTGTGCTCCACGCCGAATTCGACGACGTCACGTTCGCCCAGATCACCTCGGCGATCGATGCCGAGACCGATCGGTTGTTCCGGTCCGACGGCGGACGAGATGGCGCCACACAGGTTCGTACGCCCCAACAGCGGCGAGCCGACGCTGTCGCTTCTCTCCTTCTCGGTCGCCGCTCCGAACGTGCCGGGCCACCCGCGGTGCGCAACCAGATGATCGTGGTCGCGCAAACCGACGGATCAGCGCACGTCCCCCGTGTCGGACCGCTGCCCAAGGCCGAGGTCGCACGCCTGGCATGCATCTCCGATCTTCACGGTCTCGTCTTCTCCAAAGACGGCGAGCCGTTATGGCTGGGCACTCGCGTTCGACTCGCCACCGACGCCCAATGGCGCGCCCTCATCACCCGAGACGGCGGTTGTGTCGGTTGTGGCGCCGACCCCGCAAGGTGCGAAGCCCACCACGTTCGATGGGTTCGCAACGGCGGCCCGACCGACATCGACAACCTCGTTCTCGTCTGTTCTCACCATCACCACCTGATCCACGACAAGCGATGGAAGGTGGGGCGCAAGGCAGACGGGCTCTGGACACTCACCCCACCGTGAGCCCGACGCAGCGGCTGATGGCAGATGCTCGTCATGGAAGCGGTACACGGTGGCAACCCCGCGTAGCCTCACCCGATCACCGAGACCGCCACCCCGACAAACCTGCCCGACCGTCGTCAAACCTTTCTGATCTTCGGCGGCATGATGACAGCAACCTTTCTGTCGTCACTCGACAGCACCGCAGTCTCTACAGCTCTGCCCACCATCGCGGGCGAACTCGGTGGGATCGATCAGCTGCCATGGGTACTCACCGCCTACCTGCTCGGTTCGGTCGCAGCCACGCCGCTCTACGGAAAGCTGTCCGACATCTACGGGCGGCGAGCACTCACCGAAGCGGCACTCACCATCTTCATCGTCACCTCGGTAATGGCGGCGGCAAGCCAGACCATGTGGCAGCTCGTCGTGTCACGAGGACTGCAAGGCATCGGTGGCGGCGGGCTGATGGCGATGGGGTTCATCGTGATCGGCGACATCTTCTCGCCCCGCGAACGCGGCCGGTACATGGGCTACTACACCATGAACTTCGCTGCATCCGCCCTTGCCGGGCCGGTGATCGGTGGCGTGTTCGTAGACGTCGCCAGCTGGCGGTGGATCTTCCTCGTCAATGTGCCGCTCGGGCTCATCACCATCGCGATCATCCACACCAACCTCACCTTCCGGCTGCCGGCCCGAGTCCGAAATCTCGACCTGACCGGATCTGCGATCCTCGTCTCGGGGGTGACCACCCTCGTCCTCGGCGTTGCACTTGGTGGAGGCGACGGCTCCTACGGCTGGGCATCGCCGTTCATCCTTGCCCTGCTCAGCTGGTCGATTGTCTCCACCGCACTGTTCATCTGGTGGGAAAGCCGGGCCTCCGAACCCGTGCTGCCGATGCGACTCTTCAGCAATCGCACCTTCGCCATCCTCACCTGGGGCAACTTCACGTACGGAGTCGTCGGCATGGCGACCTTTTCGTTCCTTCCGCTGTTCTTCCAGGTATCACTCGGCGAAGCGCCCACCACCGCCGGCCTCGTCCTCGCCGCCTCCACCCTTTGTGTCCCGGTGGGATCGTGGTTCGCCGGCCGCGTGATCTCCGACACGGGCCGCTACCGCTGGCTCGTCTTGACCGCACCGGTACTCACCTTGTTGACAAACCTCGGCTTCACCACCTTTGATGTCGACAGTTCCATCTACGACGCCATTCCGTGGCTCGTCGTCGCCGGATTTGCAATGGGCATCATCTATCCGACGATGACCACCGCGACCCAGAACTCCCTCACGCTTGTCGACCTTGGTGCCGGTACCGCCGCCATCAACTTCTTCCGGTCGCTCGGCTCGACGATCGGCGTCGGCGCCCTCGGTGCGCTGCTCACCTCGACCATCAACCACGAACTCGGCAGACTCGATGCCACCGAACGGGGTGCGCTCGATGTCGACGAACTCCTCTCCACCCCCCAAGACATCCAGGCCCTCGAACCGACGTTGCGCATGGCTGTCGAAAACGCCGTCGCCGTGGCCACCAACCTGATCATGTGGTCGGCCGTCCCCGTCATCACACTGTTCTGCGTGATCGCCTGGTTCCTGCCTGAACTCGAACTGCGAACCACCACCGCACTGGCGGATGCCGAGGCCGAACAAAGCGGTGGGGCTGCCACCCCCGGCTGAGGCACTGCGCCTGCCAAATATCGTCGCTGCGTCACCGACGCCTAGAGTCCCGGGATGTCTGCCGCCGTGAACCCGTCCGCGCCCCGGCAGAAACCCGGGAATCGTCGGCCAATCCCGCCCTCCTGGATCTTCGGAGGGCTCTCGGCCCTACTCGCCTCCGGCTACGGGGTGCTCTTCACGGTCGTCGCCGACTATCGCGACGCCTACGGCATCAGCGAGACTGCCATCGGCTGGCTGATCGGACTCGGGTTCATCGTGGCCTTCTTTGCCCAGACCCTGATCGCCCCAATCGGTGACCGGGGCCATGCCCGCAACCTGATCCGGGTTGGCGTGTTGCTCAACATCATCGGCATCCTCATGCTCGGCTTCGGAGAGAGCCTCGAGGTGCTGCTCGCCGGACGGGTCATCTCTGGTCTCGGCATCGGCACGGCAATCCCGGCGATCCGCCGCATCGTCATCCTGGCCGACCCGGAGAACCTTGGCGAGAACCTCGGGCGACTCCTCAGCGCCGACGTCTTCGGTTTCGCAATGGGTCCAGCCCTGTCGGCTCTGCTCGTCGGCCCGTTCGGGCTCGCAGCACCGTACGTCATCGTCGCAGCAGCCACCCTTGTGATGCTCGCCATCGCCGAGTCGTTCCACGTCGAAGAGCGGGTCGATACCAGCGGTCAACGACTCGCCTTCGACCTGCTGAAGTCGCGGATCGTGGCCGGCGCCGTCGTGATGGGCGGTGGTGTGTTCTTGATGATCGGCGCGTTCGACGCCTTGTGGGATGTCGTCCACGACGACCTCGGCACCGCCGACTGGATGTCGAACCTCGGCATCACGCTTTTCGCCATTCCCCTCGTCGTCTTCGGTCCGTTCAGCGGCCGCCTGAGCCAGCGGGTCGGACCGTTCAAAGTCGGAGGCCTCGGACTGATCGCCGGTGCGTTCTTCATGTCGGCATATGGTCAACTGCCCTCAGGTGAGTGGATCTTCGCGTTCACGATGGGGCACGCGCTCACCGATGGCCTCACCGTCTCGGCTTCCGGCGTGGCCGTCGCAATGGCGGTACCGGAGGAGCGCCAATCAGGCGCGCAGGGCCTGATCGGCGCCACCCAGGCGTTGGCCGGCGGTATCACCGCCGTCGTCATCGCCACCATCTACCAGGAACACGGGCGCGCCGCGGCTTACACGACCGGAGCGATCGGCATGCTGATCTTCACCGCCATCGCGATGTGGCTCGGCGTCGACTTCTGGCTTCGAGGTGGTCACCGCAAGGCGCTCGCAGAATCACTCGACGAGTCATCCGAGGAAGCAGCTCCCCGTCCCGATCGAGTCGACCCGATCACACTCGCAACATCGACACGACGCCCCCGACTGCGCCGACCGTGAACGGCTCCGCGGCCCCCGGCGCAGCGCATCGCAGCCGCTTCCCCCTCTGGGTTGTCCTCGTCGCCGGCGGTACCATCACGTCGATCAGTCTGGGCGTGCGGTCGACGTTTGGGATCCTGCTCGAACCCATCGCAGACGGCCTCGGCACTCAGACCGGCTCGATCGCGATCGCCATCGCAGTCCAGAACCTGCTCTGGGGGCTCTCGCAACCGATCGCAGGTGCTGCGTCCGACCGATTCGGTGCAGCTCCCACCCTCGCTGCCGGTGGCCTGCTGTACATGCTGTCGTTGCTACTGCTGTCGCAGGCCAGCTCGCCGACCATGGTGTTGCTGTCCGGCGGCTTCGTCACCGGCGTCGCGATCGGAGCCGCCAGCTTCGCGGTGGTCCTATCGACCGTCGGCAAGATCTCGCCCCCAGAGAAGCGCAGCCTCAACCTCGGCATCGTCTCGGCGGTCGGTTCACTCGGGCAGTTCGTGCTCGTGCCCGCCGCCCAGTGGCATCTCGACCGCACCGGCTGGTCCGACACGCTCGTCCTGCTCGCTGTGGTCGCCGGCCTGATCGTGCTCGTCGCCCCGTTTACCGCCAGCGTCGCCGTAAGCAGCGCCGATGGCGCCACATCCGGCCTCGACCGCCCAGGTGACGAACCGGTCCGCACGCTGCGCGACGAACTCCGGCGGGCGAGTCACAGTCGCTCGTACCTGATGCTCAATGGCGCCTTCTTCGTGTGCGGGTTCCACGTCACGTCCATCGGGATCTTCCTGCCTGGCTACGCCGAGGACGGGGGGATCAGTAGTTCCACTGCATCGACCGGACTGGCACTCATCGGCTTGTTCAACGTCGCCGGCTCGCTGCTCGTGGGCGTCTTGGGTCAACGGCTGCGATTCACGACCGTGCTCGCCTGGATCTACGGCCTCCGGGCTGTGGTCATCGCTGCGTATCTCGTCGTGCCGCTGAGCGACGCGTCGACCATCGCCTTCGGCATGGCGATGGGTTTGCTGTGGCTGGGGACCGTGCCGATGACGTCCGCAATCGTCACCCAACAGTTCGGCCCGACCCATGCCGGCGCGCTGTTCGGCATCGTGTTCCTGTCACATCAGATCGGATCGTTCAGCGGTGCCTTCCTCGGCGGCGAGCTCCTCGATGCGACCAACTCGTACCTCGCGATCTGGTGGATCGGTGTGGCGTTGGGCGTAACCGGAATGGTCCTCCACCTACTGATCGACGAGTCGCCGGTGCCCGAGCCTCCCAGCCCCGGCGCGCACGGCACGCCGCTCGTCCCTGCCGGAATCGGCATAACCCTCGCTGCCGCAGGCGTGGCCGTCGCGCTGTCAGTGGCAACCGCTCGTCCGGTCGGCGCCAGCGCCACCGTGCCGGATGACCCGACACCGGTGTTCTGCTTCATCAGGTCGCCGGTGCTAAACAGCGACGCATGAAAGTAGACGGGGGACTCGGGCTCGGCTCGAACATCGAAAAGATCGTCGCCAACGCCAAGGCGCAAGAAGCCGCCGGGTATGACGGCATTTGGACGGCCGAGACAAGCCACGACCCATTCCTGCCGCTCGTGCTCGCGGCCGAGCACACCGAGACGCTTGAGCTCGGCACGTCGATCGCCGTGGCCTTCGCGCGAAACCCGATGCTGCTCGCCAACCTCGGCTGGGATCTCCAGGCGATGAGCAACGGCCGCTTCAACCTCGGCCTCGGTACCCAGATCAAGCCGCACATCACGAAGCGCTTCTCGATGGAGTGGAGCAAGCCGGCAGCTCGAGCCAAGGAGATGATCTCGGCCATCCGCGCCATCTGGGACACCTGGCTCACCGACGAGCCGCTGCGCTTCAAGGGCGAGTTCTACACCCACACCTTGATGACGCCGTTCTTCACCCCCGACAAGTCTGACCTCGCCGACCACGGCGTTCCCAACATCTGGCTGGCCGGTGTCGGTGAACTGATGACCCGCACGGCGGGCGAGGTCTGCGACGGCTTCATCGCTCACGGGTTCACCACCGAGCAGTACCTGCGAGACGTCACCGTTCCGAATCTGACCGAGGGGCGTGACCGGGCCGGCAAGTCGATGGATGACTTCATGATCTCCGGACCGTTCTTCGTCGTGTCAGGGCAGACAGAGCAGGAATTTGAAGCAGCTATGGCGGCGACGAAGCAGCAGATTGCGTTCTACGGCTCGACACCCGCCTACGCCGTGGTGTTCGAACATCACGGCTGGACCGATCTTCAGCCTCGCCTCAACACCTTGTCGAAGCAGGGTGACTGGGTGGGCATGGGCGACCTGATCGACGACGAGATCCTCAACGCATTCGCCGTCGTCGGCGAGCCTCACGAGATCGCGTCGGGCCTCATCCAACGCTACGGCGACATCGTCGACCGCATCTCGTTCTACGCCCCTGGCCAGGGCGACATCAACGCCTACCGAGGCGTGATGGACGAGATCAAAGCAGGCTGAGTTCGCTCAGCGGGGCACCGAACCCGCCCCATCGTCGGGTCGGGTGTCGGTGTCGACGAGCCGGTAGAACGCTGCCGCATTGTCGGCGAAAAGTGCCGCTTCCTGCTCGGGTGTCAGGCCGGCGCTCGCGGCAATCTCGAAGAACACGTCGAACAACTGCTCGTATGAGATCGAGACCTTGTCCATCGGGAAATTGCTGGCGAACATGCAGCGCTCGGGCCCGAACGTCGAGATCGCGTGCAGGAAATGCGGCGCCAAGGCGTCGACCACCTCGGCATGACTTGGTGCGTCGCCCGCAGCCCGCCGCTCGTGATAGCCGAATCCGCAGATCGGCATCAGGAGTCCGCTGAGTTTGCAGTGCACGTTCGGGTTAGCGGCGACCCGTTCGAGCGCGGCGTACCAAGCCTCTCGGATCTCATCTCGCGCTGCGCTGGTCTCGCCGACCCCGCCGTACGGGCCGCCGATCCCTACGGGCGTGCCGAGGTGATCGAGCATGATCGTCGTCATCGGCACGTCCGCTGCGAGGTCGGCCAATTCGTCGAGTTGGTTCGAGTAGCACCACGCCTCAAAGGTCAGCTGCCGCTCACCGAGTGCTGCGACGCCGGCGCGGGTCTCGTCGGATCCGAGTCGTGATGCATCGGTCCACGAATGAACGCGTTCGTCGGGATGGGCAGCCATCGAGTCGCGGATGCCACGGAGTCGGCCGCTGGCGACCGAGTGGGCGTCGAGCTGCACCTCAAGCTTTTTGGCATCGTCGATCACAGCGTGGGCGACGATGGCGAGTGGCGGGTCGCCGAGGCGGTCGAGCCACTTGGTCTCGCCGACTGGTCCAAGGATCCCGCGCGCCGACCAGTCGGCTTCAACGTGCACGATGCCCTGCACGTCGTGATGCCCGACGTCGGCCCGGAAATCGGCGGGCAGGTGGGCGGCGAGGACGTAGTCGGTTGCCCCGACGAAGTCGACGAGTGGCTGCGGTGTGGCCATCCGAGCGAGGCGTTCGACGAGCGACGGCCACCGTCCGAACAACTTGACCAGCGGCGACACCTGCCGAGGTGTGGTCCGCGGATCCCAGAGATGGACGTGCGGATCGATGATGCGATGGGGAGGGGTGCTGGTCATACAAGACGAGACGGTACGCGGCTCGCGCCGGGGTCGCTAGCGGTCGTTCAGCCCAAGTATCCGGCGGGCATTCCCGCTGAGGAACGGTTCCCAACGATCAGGCCTGATACGCCCGGTCGTTGCGAGCCCATCGAGTTCGACGAAGATCCGGTCGAGCGTCAGCGCCATCGGGAAGTAGCCCCCGTACACGACCTTCTCGGCTCCGCGGGTGTTGAGGTAGTCGAGGATCGCCGACGGGTAGTGCTGGGGGGCGAATGCCGACGTCGAGATGTGCAGTCCCGGCCATTTCAGCATCAGCTTCACGGCCAGGTCGGTCCACGGCTCAGCGCCGTGGCGCACGACGATCGTGAGTTCGGGGAAGTCGTAACAGAGTTGGTCGAACCGCTCGACATGCTGCGCTGCCATCGGCACTCGCGGGCCAGGCACCCCGGCGTTGATGAAGATCGGTAGGCCGAGCTCGACGCAAGTCGCATAGATGGGATACGCGGCGGCCGAATCGATCGGGACCGGCGGCATCGGCCCGACCGGGAACAGCGACACCGCCCGCGTGCCGTACTCGTCGTGCTCGGTGCGGATCCGACGGACCGAACTGACGATGTCGAGGGGCTCACCCATCGTGCCGACATGAGTCTCGAGCACAAACCGATCGGGGTGCGTGGCTGCTGCGTCGAGCGCCACTGGCGAACTCGTGCTGACAAGTCCGACGTCGATGCCGTGCTCGTCCATGGCCGTGAGCGTCGCGGCAACCGGCGCGTCGACATCTGGCGGAATTTCCCGATACAGGTACTCGGCGGTGTGCTCGGTGCCGCGCATCGCCTTCCGCACCTGGGGAAGCTCGCGATCGACGCCGGCGGTGGGAACTGCGAAACCGATCATGGTGTCGACGACGGGGATCGAACCCTTGATCGAAGCCTCGATCGAACCCGGAGTCGAGCCGGGGATACCGCCGGAGTGACCCATGCCAGGGGTATTCGTCAACGCCGGGCCAGGTGGGCTTCGACGGCGGCGAGCCATTCGACTCCATGAGTGAGTTGGGGCGAGTGGTACGCACCGTCGATGCGGACGAATCGACCGCCGGGAATCGCCTCGGCAAGACGGCGGCCGTGCGAGACGTACGGCTCGTCGAACTCGCCAGCGATCACCGTAGTCGGGCACGGGATGTCGCCGAGTTGATGATCGACCCGGTCGAGGTGATTCTCGAACAACTGGATCCCGAGGGCCCGCTGCGCCATCGGATCCATCTGGTCGCGGATCATCCATTTCTCGTCGATCCAACCCTGCGGGACTGCTGCCTCGATCAGGTCGTCTTCGGCCGAGCGCGGTGTGCGAGGTGGAACCTGGCCCGGCTCGATTGAGCGCAGGAAGGCGACCGCAACCTGGCGCCACTCGGCGTGCTCCTCGCCGAATGCCCACGCCGTCGTGTCCATGAGGATCAGGGACCGCAGAAGGTCGCGACGGGTCAGGGCAAACCGCATTGCGATTCGTCCGCCCATCGAATGACCGAGAAGGTCGATCGGCTGACCGTCGGCAGCTACGACGTCGCGCACCCACGCCACCGTGTCATCGACGAGGTGATCGATCGTGTACGTCGACGGGTCACCGGAGCCCGACGATCGGCCGTGTCCCCGGTGCTCGATCGCGAACACGCGGCGGGTGGAGGCGAGCGCCTCGATGTGCAGTGCGAAGTCGTGCACCGAGCCCGTGTAGCCGTGGAGCAACACCAACGGAGGCCCGGGCGCGTCACCCCAAACGTCCCATCGAAGCGAAAAGCCGGGTACCTCGTACCGCTGGGACAGCTCAGTGGCCGCCGGATGGAACCTCATGGGATCAGGCCTCCCATGGGATCAGGCCTCCCATTTCAACCATGGTGGTCAACCTTCGTCGACGAGCGGCACAACCTGCTCGCGAAACGCGACCAGACTGTCGGCGTATTCGGCTGCGTCGCGGGCACGGAATTTCAGATGCATCACGTTGCACCCGACGGCTCGAGCCGCGCGGATGTCTTCGGCGAGACCCTCGGCTCCCCCCTGTAACCAGTGCATCCCAATGGAGCCATCGTCGGGCGGGTCGCCGAGCAGGTACCCCCACGGCGTCATGTAGCCGACGTCGAGCGCTACGTCGTGGGACCGGCCGGCCGCGACCGCCGCCTCCCGCATGCACTCGATCGCTTCGGGATACTGCTCCTTGGGCAGGCCCATCGGGATGTAGCCGTCGGCCCGTGCGCCCGTGCGGCGCCAAGCCGCTGTGCCGGCGCCACCGACCCAGATCGGCAGCTCGGCCTGGGCCGGTCGGGGGGCCACACCCATGTCGGTGTACGAGAAGAAGTCGCCGTCATGGCCGACGTAGGTGTCGGCAAAGGCCCCCCGAACCGCGTCGATCGTCTCGTCGAGGCGCTTGCCGCGCGTACCGAAGTCGACACCGAGCGCGTCGAACTCGGCCTTGACGTGCCCGGCACCCACACCGAGGATCGCTCGCCCATTCGACAGGTGATCGAGCGTGCCGAAGGCCTTCGCCGTCGCAAGCGGATGCCGGTACGCCGCGATGAGCACAACGGACAGCAGCCGAGTCGTTTCCGTGTGAGCGGCGAGATACGACAGTGTCGCCACCGTGTCGTACCAGGTGGTGGTCATGTTGGCGGCGTAGTCGTTGTCGGGAATGGCGATGTGGTCGCACACGCCGACAAAGCCGTACCCGTTGGTGTCGGCCGTCCTGGCGATGGTGACGAGGTCGGCGACGGTCGCGTCGTCTTCCCACGGATCGACGAGGGTGCGCGTGAGGGTTTGGATCGGTAGCTGGATCCCATAGGTCCAATCCCCCGGTGGTGTCAGTGCGGCCATGGCCAGAAGTTACACAACGAAGCTCAGGCGAAATCGAGGGGCAACGCAGTGGTGCGCTTCATCTCCTCCATGACGAACACGCTGCGGACGTCGTAGAGGTCGACCTCGGCGATGAGCCGCTTGTAGAAACCGTCGAAGGCATCGATCGACGGCACCACGACTTTCAGTGTGTAGTCGATCTCACCTGAGATCCGGTACGCCTCTACGATCTCGGGCAACTCGTCGAGCGCGGCGGCGAAGCGCTCGAGCCATGCTGCGCTGTGATCGTTGGTGCGAATGTGCACCATGACGGTCACGCCGAGGCCGATCGAGCGAGGATCGACGAGGGCGACCCGACGGGTGATGACACCCTCGCGTTCGAGGATTTGCACCCGTCGCCAGCACGGCGTCGGCGTCAGCCCGACATGCTCGGCCAACTCGCGAGCAGTGAGCGATGCGTCGACCTGTAGCAGTCGCACGATTTCCCGATCGATCTCGTCAAGTTTCAACGATCGCTCCATTTTTTGTCTTTGCTGTAAAATATTCTTTCACAAACCTAGGAACGTAGAATAGAATACGGCCAGATCTTCCATTGGGATTTTCCTATGGTGGACACATGGCTACGAACCCGTTCACCGAACACCCGAACAGCGCGGGTGAGAGCTACCCCGAACACATGCGGGTGGCCGCCAGCGTCAGCCGCCAGTTGTTTGGCGCCGCGTTCGCGGCTCTGGTCCATGCGTTCTTGCCGATGTTTCACAAGACGACAGCAAGCGACCGTATCCACTGCCTGCATCAGTGCATCGAGCAGGGGCATCGCGACCGAATCACCCTCGTGAAGGCCGCCACCCCGCCGCCGGCCGACCCGGCCGTCTTGCACGCGTCCTGAACAAGAGGGAACAGTGAGGACGTGAGCCTCACCAATCCTCTCGACCTTCCTGCCACCGATCACCACATCGTCATCTCGGCTGACGCGCACTGCGGCGCTGACGTGCGGAGCTACAAGCAGTACCTCGAATCGAGGTACCACGACGACTTCGATCGCTGGGCCACCAGCATCGAGGAAGGCGTGGCACGCCAGAGGGAACTGTTCAAGGACATGGAGCGGTCACCGCTCGAGGTGGGTGTCGACGGTGACCCCGACGAATACGGCGACCGCAACTGGTCGAGCGAACGCCGCCTGCGTGAGCAGGAACAGGACGGCGTCGTGGCAACAGTGCTTTTCCCCAACACCCAGCCACCGTTCGCCCCACCGGCAGCGAGCAGTTTCGAAGCGCCGCCGTATCAGGACAACTTCGAATACCGCTGGGCGGGCCTTCGCGCTCACAATCGATGGCTCGCCGACTTCGTGAGCGAGGCGCCGCAGCGCCGAGCAGGCGTCTTTCAGATCTTCCTCGGTGACGTGGAAGGCTCAGTAGCCGAGATCGAATGGGCAGCCGAACACGGACTCACCGGCGGTGTCCTCGTGCCAGGCGCACCACCCGACTCGCCATTCGAACCGCTCTACTCGAAGAGCTACGAACCGATCTGGGCCGCAGCTGCAGCCCACGGCATGCCACTCAATCATCACGCCGGAGGCGCGTCGCCGAACTTCGGCAACCACTTCCCGGCATCGCTGGCGATGTTCATGCTGGAAGTTCAGTGGTGGACCCAACGTGCGTTGTGGCACCTGATGTTCTCCGGCGTGTTCGAACGCCACCCCGAACTCGACTACGTGATCACCGAGACCGGTACCGCCTGGGTCCCCGACACTCTGGCCAAGCTGGACAGCTTCTACCACCGCATGAAGTACAGCCGGTACGGATCCGAATCGATCTTTGGGGGCCAGGCCGTCGCCCAGATGTCGCTCACCCCGAGCGAGTACTTCGAGCGGCAGTGCCACATCGGAGCCTCGTTCCTGCGCCCAGCAGAGACCGCGATCGCAAAGTCGGTCGGAACCCACAAAGTCATGTGGGGAAGCGACTATCCCCACATCGAGGGAAGCCACCCACACACCAAGGAGCACCTCCGACTGACGTTTGCGAACTACTCGGTCGACGAAGCCGTGCAGATGCTCACGACCAACGCAGCAAGGGTCTACAACTTCGATGTCCAAGCGCTCCTTCCCCTCGCCGAACAGTTCTGCCCGACCAAGAAGCAGGTGGCAACGCCGATCGACTACGGGGAGATCCCCGAGCGGGCGAAAGGCTGTCCTGGCATGAATCCGCTCAATCAACTCGAGGGAGCCGTCGCATGACCGGGCCCGTCAACCTCCTCCCGATCAACATCGCCGACTCGGTCGCTGTCGTCACCGGCGGCGCCAGCGGGATCGGCAAGGGCATCGTCGGCGCCTTGCTTCGAGCGGGGGCCACCGTAGTGATCGCCGACATCGAGCAGCGGGCCATCGACGAGACGACCGCTGAACTCACCTCTCTCGGGCCGGTCTCGGGACACCGCACCGACATCACCGACGAGGCGTCGGTCAAGGCACTCGCCGACCACGTCTACGCCACCCACGGCAAGGTCAACTTGCTCTACAACAACGCTGGTGTCACCTCTGGTGGTGGCGGAAAACCCTGGCAGCAGGAGCCGAACGACTGGCGTTGGTGCTTCGGTGTCAACGTGTTCGGCACCGCCTTCTGCGTATCGGAATTCGTACCGCGCATGATCGAGAGCGGCGTGCCCGGGCACGTCGTCAACACCTCATCAGGAGACGGCGGATTTGCTCCGGTACCCACCGCATCGGTCTACGCCTCATCAAAAGCGGCCGTCTCGTGCTTCACCGAAGCCCTTCACCACAACCTCGTCAGCGAGGGAACGCAGCTCCGAGCCTCCGTCTTCTACCCAGCCGGGGGGCTGCAACGGACCGGGCTCTTCACTGCCCAACGCAACCGACCCGAGCACCTGGAACGGGTTGGCGAGGGAACCGGCCGCAAGAGCATGACCTTCGACGAAATGAAGTCGATGCTCGAGAAGGCCGGCCGAGACGTGAAGGAAGCCGACCTCGACGCACAGGGTGATTTCGTGGTCGAGGCAACGATCGATCGCCGCTACATCATCACCATGGACCTTCGCGAAACAGTCGACCTGCTCCATCGCCGCGCCGATGCAATCGGTGAGTTCGAGGTGCCACCCCACCACGGCTGGCCCGGCTGAGCCGGGTGGGGCCGGGGCGATAATCCCGTCGAACAAGGTTCCGCCTGGGTTCAGCGCGCGGTCAGGCCCAGCGGTGGGTCAAACCGGCCGCCAGCCGAGGCAGCCACAGGTCAGCCATCTCTGCGCCGGTCATGTCGTCGGTGCCTTCGAGAATGGAGAGCGCAAGCAGCTGCTGCACCGCAACGACGCGGTACGCGGCGTCGATGGCTTCTCGGAGTCCTGCTCCGTCAACGGCGACCCCGTGCGAGGCAAGCGCATCCTCGTAGCCGGCGACCAATGCATCGCGTGCGTCTATGCGCTCACGGCCGAGGCATGACGACAGCAGATAACCCACGTCCCAGCCTGGGTGCCCGTTTGCGGCTAGCGCCCAGTCGAGCAGGATCACCGAACCATCCGGCGTGTACATGAGGTTGTCGGTGCGTGGATCGCCATGCACAAGCGTGACCGGTTGGTTCATGCACGCGAGGTCGTCGCCGAAGCGGTCGCACGCCTCCAACAGCCGAACGCGCTCCTCGTCACCGAGCCAGCCGTACCGATCGCTCGCAAGTGGCAACGCTCGCCGGCGAGCGACGTCGGAGAGGAGGCGAGGGGTGGTCGTGGTGATGACGTCGAACGTGTCATCACCGGCCAACGAGGCGTCGTTCCAAAACCGGGCGTGAATCGCAGCGAAGACCTCGAGGGCGGCGGCGACCTGGGCGTCGTCGGGCGGTGAGGTGAGGTCGTGAACGGAGCCGAACGCGCCCATATCTTCGATCAGCAACGCGTAGCGACGCTTCGACGGCCGCATGTACCTGACGGTGTTCTTCGAGATCCAGATCTTCACCCCAACTGGCAGCGCATCGATGAAGCGCCGCATGACAGGACCGGCCTGGCCCGACGAACCAGGGTCGTAGTCGGCGCCGAAGTAGGTCGGGACCCGCACCGGCATGCGGTCGGCATAGCGCTGATAAAAGCGGATCTCGCGTGCATAGGAGTCGTAGACCTCGATCAGACCGCGGGTCTGGGGGTCCGACGCGGCGAACTTGGCAACGACCGTCTCGGGGATGCGGTCGGCATCGGCGCTGCGTTCGAGCCGAACCCGCACGGTCTGGCCCGTCATGCCGATTCCACCGCCGGAAAGTGGTTCGACCGTCAGCCCGGTGACGGCACCCTGAGCCCCGGCACTGCGGAGCGCTGCGGTGATCCATTCCGGCGTCAGTTCATCCGGCGCATTCGGAATGAACGCCTTGGATTTCGGGGCCACGGACGGTGAGCGTACAACACCGACCCCGGAGCGATCCGACGGTCCACCGCAGATGAGCGGCCTAGGGTGGCGTCCATGACCGACGACGAGTCGACCAATCCGCTCGCCGAAACGCCGGTCGCCACCGACACGGTCGGTCTCCTCGAGGGAATCGCCAGTACTCGATCGATTCGCCGATATCGCAACGAACCCGTCCCCGATGACGTTCTGCGCGACATCTGTTTCGCCGCCAGCCGGGCACCGACCGGCAGCAACCGGCAGCCGTTCCGTTTAATCGTGCTGACCGACGGTCCGATCGCAGCCGAGGCCAAACGACTCGTTGCCGAGGCCGCCTCTCGGATCTGGCAGGCCAAGCGCCGTAGCGACGGCTACGAGGGGGGCCGAAGTAGCGAGGACGGCTCCCCGAAGGCTCGGATGGCGCGCTCGATGGACGAACACATCGCCAGCCTCGCGACCGTACCGGCATTGATCTTGCCCGTCCTGCTCCGCTACCGAGAGCCGACCGAGACCGAGGGATCGTCGATCTACCCGGCCGTGCAGAACCTCCTCCTCGCTGCTCGTGGGCTCGGCTACGGCGGCGTGGTCGCAATGTGGCACCTTCCGGTGGAGCTCGAACTGCGCACCTTGTTGCAGATACCCGACGATGCCTTGTTGGCGGCCACGGTCACGGTTGGCAAGCCGGTCGGCGGTCACGGACCAGTTCGACGACGACCTCTCGACCACTTTGTGTTCGACGGCCCGTGGGGAAGCACACCTGCCTGGGCGGTCGACCCGCCGAACACCCGTCACACGAGCGCCGGCCCACCGAGCACCGCCCGCAGAAACGGGTCGGGTGACGACTCCTGACGGTGCGTCAGAATCAGCTAGTCCGCACCCTGTGAACGCGCCTATGGTCACCCCTGTCAAGGGGCGTCAGGGGGACGAGTGACCGACGACGAGCAGCAGCACCGTGCGGCGTCGCTGACCGCCGCCGTACTCGACGAAGAAGCTGCCCGCCAGGCCGCACAAGCGAAGCGCTCCGACGACGTCATCTTCGCCGATGACCTCCTGCCCGGAGTCGGCGGCGAAGAGATGCCACTCAAGGAAGGCCTCCGCAAGGGCGGCTTCTTCACCTTCATCGTGCTGCTCATCCTCAACTCGCTCGACGAGCTCGAGCAGTCGGCTATCACGATCCTCGGGCCCGACATCGCCGAGACCTTCGATGTCAGCGATGGCACGATCACGTTCATCTCCACTGCGTCGGTCGCATTCTTCGTGCTCGGTGCCGGACCGATGGGTTGGCTCGCCGACCGCATGCGCCGTGGCCCAATCGTCGGCTTCGCCAGCCTCGCGTTCGGGGTCTTCGCGTTTTTGTCGGGCGCGGCAGTGAACGCCTTCAACCTGTTCGTCGCACGATTCTTCACCGGTATCAGCAAGGCGAACACCATCACGGTCCACAGCACCTTGCTCGCCGACACCTATCCGATCGCCACCCGCGGCCGCATGTATGCCACCAATCAGGGCGTCGGGCGTATCTTCTCTGCGGCGTCGCCGATCCTCGTCGGTGGCATCGCCGCCATTGCCGGGGGCGCTGCCGGCTGGCGATGGGCATATTTCGTTCTCGGCGTTCCCGTCGCTGTGATGGGTCTGCTCGCGTTCTTCATCCCCGAACCCGAACGGGGCCAGTGGGAGAAAAAAGACGTTCTCGGAGCGGGACTCGAAGCGCGCGAAGAGGTCCCGATTTCGGTCGAAGCGGCCTTCGCCCGCATCTGGCGGATCGACACGATTCGGTACATGACGTTGGCGATGGTCGCAATCGGCTTCGCGTTGTTCCCCGCACAGTCGATCCAGAGCTTTTTCCTCGAAGAGGAGTTCGGGCTCGATGCGCTCGAACGTGGTTTCGCTGTCGCGCCGTCGGGCGTCCTGCTGATCTTCTTCCTGCCGTGGGTCGGGCGAAAGTTCGACCGGACCTTCCGCACCAACCCCGACGGCGCTATGAAGATTCTCGGCCTTCTCCTCCTGCCGTCAACCTTGCTTGTGCCGCTGCAATACGCCATGCCGAGCTTGCTTGAGAACCGGGCAGTCTTCGACTTCGGGCCTCTCGGCACCGCCACGATTCCGTGGGCACTCCTCGCCTTCGTCGTTGTCGGCGCATTCAACATGACGTTCCTCGGTGCCTCGTTCGCAATGATCCAACCGTCGATCCAGAGCGTTGTCCCGTACCGCCTACGAGGCATGGGCACAGCGATCATCACGTTCTTCATGTTCGCCGGCGGCGGCATCGCCGGCGGCCTGATCTCGGCCTTCCTGCAAGACGCAGTCGGCGAACGGCCCACGATCATCGCACTCACGATGCTGTTCATGCCGTTGGGCGGCTTCTTCATGGTGCAGGGATCACGCCGCATGCGTCGCGATCTCAGCCTGGTCGTTTCCGAACTGCGCGAGGAGCAGGATGAGCAACGCCGCCAGGCCGACGATCCCGACAACATCCCAGCGATCCAGGTCAACCAGGTCGACTTCAGCTACGGCCAGGTCCAAGTACTGTTCGACCTCTCGTTCGAGGTCCGCAAGGGTGAGACGCTCGCGCTTCTCGGCACCAACGGTGCAGGAAAGTCGACGATCCTCAACGTCATCACCGGCCTCGTTACACCCGAGCGCGGTGTTGTGCGCCTCGACGGTCGCACCATCACGTTCGCCACGCCAGAAGTTCGCGGCAAGCTCGGGATCGAGATGCTCCCCGGCGGTCGTGGCGTCTTCCCATCGATGACGGTTCGAGAAAACCTCGAGATGGGGGCGTTCCGGTACCGCCGAGACAAAGCTGCGGTCGAACGCCGAATCGCAAAGGTATTCGGCCTGTTTCCCGCTCTCGCCGAGCACCAGGCCACCAGAGCCGGTGATCTCTCGGGCGGCCAGCAGCAAATGCTTGCGTTGGGGCGCGTCATGCTCCACGAGCCCGACGTCTTGATCATCGACGAACTCAGCCTCGGTCTCGCCCCGACCGTGGTGCAGGATCTCCTCAGTCACATCGACACGCTGCGGGCAGCAGGCCAAACGATGATCGTCGTCGAGCAGTCGCTCAACGTCGCGCTCGCAATCGCAGATCGGGCCGTGTTCCTCGAGAAGGGCCAGGTCCGGTTCGAGGGTCCGGCACACGAGCTCGCCGAGCGTGACGATCTTGCCCGTGCCGTCTTCCTCGGGTCGGAGGGTGGCTGATGCTCGGGCAGGTTCTCGGCCAGGTCTTCGCCGGTTTGCTCGGCGCACTTTCGCCGCTCTGGGAGCAGCCCCCGACCCGCAAGGTGCTGTTCGACAGCGCCGTGTACGGCCTCAACATCGGCCTGTTGGCGCTCGGTATCGTGCTGACCTACCGGTCGACCAAGGTCATCAACTTCGCCGTCGGCAACATGGGCCTGCCCGGTGCCACCCTCTTTGCACTGCTGGTGGTCAAGTGGGACTGGCCGTTCTGGCCTGCCCTTGCGGTCAGTCTGCTGCTCGGCATGGCGATCGGCCTCGCCATCGATCTCACCGTCATCTGGCGACTCTTTAACCAACCACGGGTGATCCTGCTCGTCGCGTCGGTCGGTCTCGCGCAGCTCCTTGCGGCGGCCAATGCACAGCTCCCCGACATGCCGACCGACAATGCGCAGATCGGTTTCCCCGCAGCGATCAGCTCCGACTTCAACGTTGCCGGTATTGCCATCAGAGGAGCGCAGGTCCAGACGCTGATCATGGTGCCGATCATCACCGTGGGTCTGGCGTTGTGGCTCAACCGCACGACGTTCGGCAAGGCGGTCACGGCGTCGGCCGACAATGCTCCCCTCGCTCGACTGGCCGGCATCCGACCGCGCACCGTCTCCACGATCGTGTGGGTGATGAGTGGCCTGCTGGCGACGCTCACGATGAGCTTGCTCTCGAGCGGCGGACCGACGACCGGTGTGCAAAATCTGGGCTACGGCACGCTGAACCTCGCGCTCGTGGCGGCAGTCATCGCAGGAATGCGTTCCTTCCCGCGGGCGATGCTCGGCGGGATCTTCATCGGCCTGCTCAGCGGTCTCGTCACCTGGTGGCGGCTCTGGGACGTCGTCGACCAGGGCTTCGCCAGCTTCGTGTTCTTCGGCATCGTCTTCATTGCCGTGTGGCGCCAGGCCCGTTCCACCGATGACGAGCTGATGGCGTTCACCCCAAAGGTGCCGCCAATCCCCGATCATGTTCGCGAGATCTGGTGGATCCGGAACCTCTCGCGCCTGGCCGTGACGGCTGCGCTGCTCGTCGTGATCGCCATCACGTGGTTCCACGAGAGCCTTCCCCTGATCGACATCACACCATCGCGCTTCTTCCTGTACACGACCGTGATCGTCTTCGGTCTGTGCGCCGCATCGGTGACCGTCGTCACCGGCTGGTCAGGACAGCTCTCACTCGCCCAGATGGCGTACGCCGGCCTCGGTGGTCTCATGGCCTACAAACTTCACGTCGGCTTCTCGCTCGACGTCGGCTGGGGCAACACCCGCCTGCTCGACTTCCAGCTCGTAGGCCTCGTGGCTCCGGTCGCCATCGTCGTCGCTGCTCTTGTCACAGCAGCGATCGCAGCGCTGACCGGCATCGGGGCGCTTCGCGTTCGCGGCCTGATGCTCGCGGTCTCGACCTTCGCGTTCGCGATTGCCGCGTTCGACTATCTCTACCAGCGGCCGTTCTTCTCTGGAGGCGAGCGGACACCATCGTTCCCTCGGGGCTCGATCTTTGGCCTCGACCTTGCGAGCGGGCAGGCATATTTCCTGTTTTCGCTGGCTGTGGCGCTCGTTGCTCTGCTGATCCTCAACCGCCTCCGGAACGGGGCGATCGGTCGACGGATCCTCGCGGTGCGCGACAACCCCGACACGGCATCGGCATACACCGTCAGCCCCACCCGCACGAAGCTCCTCGCCTTCGCACTCGCGGGCTTCGTCGCCGGTCTGGCCGGCGGGTTGTTCGCCAACCTCCTTCCCACAATTCGCTACGCCGAGGCCCACTTCCTCATCAACGACTCGCTCCAGGTCGTCGGCATCGCCGTGATCGGGGGGCTCGGTTCGGTCACCGGCGCCATGCTCGGTGCGGTCTGGGTCGAGGGCCTTCCTGCGTTCTGGCCCGACAACGATGTTGTGCCGCTCTTCACATCATCGATCGGCCTGCTCGTCGTGCTGATGTACTTCCCAGGTGGCTTCATCCAGGTTGCCAACAGCGCCCGCAACCTCATCATCAGCGGTGCCGAACGCCGACTCGGGCACAGTGCCAAGACGGCGTCAACCATCTCGGCTCCCGTCAGTGTTGTTCACCGTGAAGCCCGCGATATCCCCCAGGTCGTGCTTCGCACCTCCGACGTGAAAGTCAAGTTCGGAGGGCTCACTGCCGTCGATGACGTGTCGATCGAAGTGCGGCGCGACGAAATCGTCGGACTCATCGGGACCAACGGTGCCGGCAAGTCGACGTTTATGAACGCAGTCGGTGGCTTCGTGTCCTCGACCGGCCGGATCGAACTGCTCGGCGACGACGTCAGCGCAATCTCGCCTACCGCCCGTGCCTCAGCCGGTCTCGGCCGCACCTTCCAGTCCGCCACCCTGTTCCCCGAACTTACGGTGCGCCAGACGATCCAGGTTGCGCTCGAGGCTCGGCGCCGGTCGTCCTTCATCCGTAGCGCCCTCTTTCTCGACGGGCGTATCGAGCGCGCCCAACGGGCCGAGGCCGACGAACTCATCGCCTTCCTCGGCCTGGGTCGCTACGCCAACAGCTTCATCAGCGATCTCTCGACCGGGACCCGCCGTATCGTCGAACTGGCCGGCCTGCTTGCCGTCGACGCCAAGCTCCTCTGCCTCGACGAGCCCACCGCAGGGGTCGCCCAGCGGGAGACGGAAGCCTTCGGGCCGCTCATCCAGGAGATCCGCCGCGAACTCGGCGCCTCGATGTTGATCATCGAGCACGACATGCCGCTGATCATGCGGATCAGCGATCGGGTGTACTGCCTGGAGTCGGGCTCGGTCATCGCGGAAGGCGACCCCGACAGCGTTCGCAACAACCCCGCCGTCGTTGCGAGTTACCTCGGTACCGACACGCGAGCCATCGATCGCAGCGACAGCTGAGACATGGCTCCGCGCTGCCGACGGATGCGAAGCGATCGATCGCCGACGTCTGCTCAGCCCGTGAAATCGGCGTCTTGTTGAACCCCGGACGGGCCGCGTAGCCCGGTGATCCCGGTCGGCGCGCTTCGACCACCTGAACGCGCCCGCCCGACTACCTCGCGCAAGGTGTAATCGGCCTGCAGATCGGCCTCGGTCGACTCGGGACCGAGTTCGCCGACTCGGAGGTAGGTCCCGGCGTCGGCCGCCTTCCGGAAGCCGACCGTTGCGCCTGCTTCCTCACCGACGAGCCCACGTGCACCGAACCCGTGGCCCTCGTTGGTTTGGGTACCGGTTGTGGCTTGGAAGCCCATCCGGTGCAGCAGCTTCGGACTCGCCCGCGCGAGCACCTCCGGTCGGACCGACAGCATCCAGTTTTCCTGTTGGCGCAGGTACGGCTTCTGCATGCCGTTGAGCATCACGATCCGCGGCTCGTCGGTGTGGTTGATCCCCGTACCGTGAAGGATGCGCCCATCGGTGATCACCACGGTGCCGGCCTTTGCATCAATGTTGATCGCCGGTGGCAGCTTGCCGACCGCCTCGCCCTTGCGGAGGGCCTCGGCGAGGATCGTGTGGCTACCCGGGATGATGAGCGTTCCGCCGGTGGTCTCGTCGAGGTCGGTGATCGCAATCAGCAGGTTGATCGTCATCGGGTTGGTGGCGTCGAGGTCGTTGCCCTGGTCCTGATGGAGTGCCTGGGGAACGCCGCCCCGAAGCGAGATCGCTCCGATCAGCGACGTACAGATCCAGCCCGGACCGAGCGCCTCGGTGACCAACTGCTCGACCAGCGGACCCCCTTGCATGATCGACGGATGCTGCTCGATCAACTGCTCGAAGCACTCGCCCTTGTTGACGCACGAGTTGATGTTCTGTCCGCTCGGGGTCTTCTGCGCGATCTTTGCCCGCCGCTCCCCTTCGGCTTGGGCGAGCAGTCGTTCCTGCACCGCTGCGACCTGTGCCGGCGACAACGCTGCCTCGACCTTGCAGTAGCCCCATGTCACGAAGTCGCGACGGAGTCGGTCGATGTCCTTGGTCTCTTGCGGTAGGTCGTGGTCGCACCAGTACTCGTGCTTCGCCCCGATGGTGGTGTCGTAGTACGAGCCGGCCCGGTATTCCCACGTACCCCAGTCGGCGCCCCGCTTGGGCTCGACGAAGTAGATCTCGGGGTTGTTCTCGAGCACCGACTTCATCGGTTCGGTCGAGGAGTTCTCGGCTCGATACATCTGTTGCTCGGGCGCGGAACTCGCTGCGATGACCTCAGGGTCGAACTCGATGGGCACGGTCGTCACGAACGTAAGCGCACCAGTTCGTGGCGGCCTCGTCAAACCTCAGTCGCTCGCGGCGTCGTCGGTCACCTCGGCCATCTCGTGCGTCTCGACAACGGACGGGTCGGGTGGCGACGCAATCGGATGATCGCCCTGGTGGCGGAACCACACGGTCTGCTGTGGGAACGGGATCTCGATCCCGGCCTCGTCGAGCGCTTCCTTGAGCCGCAACCGCAGCTCGCGTTCGGTCGCCCACTGCATGGACGGCTCGGTCTTGACTGCGAGCCGGATCGCGATCCCACTGGCGCCGAGGCTCTGGATACCCCAGACCTCCGGCCGCTCCATCAGTTCGTCACCGCCCCATTCAGGGTCTTCCCACATCTCGTCGGCGACGCGCTGAATGACTCCTTGCGCGAACCGAAGGTCGACGTCGTAGGCCACTTCGACGTCGATCACCGCTCGCGACCACAGTTGGCTGTAGTTGCCCACTCGGGTGATCTCGCCGTTCGGGATGTGCCAGACCGTGCCTTTCACGTCACGCAAGGTCGTGGAACGAAGCGAGACCTCTTCAACGGTGCCGATTGCCGGACCGATGTCGATCACGTCGCCAACGCCGTACTGATCCTCAATCAACATGAAGAGCCCCGATAGGAAGTCCTTCACGATCGACTGGGCACCGAAGCCGAGTGCGAGACCACCGATGCCGGCACCGGCGATCAGCGGCGCAAGATCGATCTCGAGTTGGCCGAGAATCAGCAGCGCCGCGATGCTCCACACCACTGCGGTGACGATGCTGCGGAGCACGAGGCCGATCGTTTCGGCGCGCGCCTCCGCCCTCGCCCTCGTCGCTTCCTCGATCGGGGCCCGACCCGGTCCTCGTTCGCGTAGCTGATCGAGGGCCTTGCGAGGCGGGTTTGCCACCGTCTTGACAAATCGCATCACGGCCCGCTGCAGGATTCGGACAATGATCCACGCGCCGATCCCGATCAACAGCATCCGGATTGGGCGGTCAAGCACCCACTCCGCTGCGACCGCAACGAACTCGCTATCGGTCCACTCGAGGATTTTCTCGCAGGTGTAGGTGGGTTCGATACCGCAGGCGTCGGTGAGGAGGGCGGCACTGTCGGAGTCCTGGAAACGAACGCTCATAGCGACGACGCTACGCGTGAGGCCCACAGTGTCGGTGGATCCACTCAATATGGGCAAAGACCAGGTTTTTACATAGATTTAGGTGCATGCACCGTTATCGACTGGGAAAAGCTGGGCAACTGCTCGGGGTGAGCCCCGATACCGTCCGACGGTGGGCCGACCAGGGCCGTGTCGAAACGGTTCGCACCGAAGGGGGCCAGCGCGAGATCGAGGGCCCCGAATTGGCCCGACTTGCACTCGAGCTCGGCGACGCACCGGTCGACGACGCCGACTCCGTCTCTGCCCGCAACCGATTTCCTGGGCTCGTCACCCGCGTCGTGCGAGACACCGTCATGGCCCAGGTCGAGATCCAGGCCGGTCCGCATCGGGTCGTTTCGCTGATCTCGGCTGAAGCGGTCGACGCACTGGGCCTCGAACCCGGCGTGCCCGCGGTCGCCTCGATCAAGTCCACCAACGTCGTCATCGAACGCGCCACGTGAACCGCCGCACTCCCCTGCTCCTCGGTCTCGTCGCGCTCGCGACCCTCTTCGCCTTCGCCGTGTTCTGGCTCGCCTCGCCGACCAACGATGCGGTAAGCCTCGTGTTCGCGCCATCGTCGTTCGCTCCGGTCGAAGCTGAACTCGACGCCGGGCTCGCAGCAGCCGGGATCGGGCCGGTCGAGTGGGCGTTCGCCGGGAGTCAAACGTTGGTGGCCCAACTCGTCGACGGTGCACCTGCCGATGCGCTCATCACCGCCGATCTCACGACGTTCGACGCGGCGCGGGCCGCCAACGTCACCTGGCCCGGCGAAGAATCGATCGCATCTAACGTGCTCGTCCTGGCAGTGGCCGCAGGGAACCCGGGCGACGTGAGAGGTTTGGAGGCACTCGAAGATGCCGACTTGGTGATCGGCTCCTGCGCAGTCGAAGTCCCGTGTGGGCGGCTCGCGACAGCCGTCACCAGAGCGCTCGGTGTTACCCCAGCCCCCGACACTGAAGAAACCAGTGCCAGGGCGCTCACGGCCAAGCTCCTCGCCGGCGAGATCGACGCAGCCCTCGTCTACCGATCCGATGCGCGAGCCGCCGGTCTCGAGGTCATACCGGTCGACGACCTCGACGCCTTCGTCAACGAGTACCGGGGTAGCGGCAACGAACGCGGTATGGAGATCCTCCGCTGGCTCGCAAGCGGGGCCGGCAAGCGCATCCTCATCGACTCGGGTTGGGGCCCGTGATCTCTCCGTCGCGTCGTCCACCATTTGCGATTCTCGCCCCGGCCGGACTCGGGGTCGCACTCGTCACCGTCCCCATCGCGGGCCTGCTGCAACGTGCGCCATGGTCGTCACTGCTCGAACGACTCGGAAGCGAAACAGTTCTCGAGGCGATCCGTGTCTCGCTGGTCGTCAGCATCGTCGCAGCAGCACTGAGCCTGGTGCTCGGCCTGCCGCTCGCATGGCTGCTCGCCCGCCACGACGGACGACTGGTCGGAATCGTGCGAGCCGCTGTACTCGTCCCCATGGTGCTGCCACCGGTCGTCGGCGGCACTGCACTGCTCTTTGCGCTCGGTCGGCGCGGCTTGATCGGGCAGTGGCTCGATGCGTGGTTCGGGATCACGCTCCCGTTCAGCACAGCCGGCGCAATCGTGGCAGCGACATTTGTCGCCCTGCCCTTCTTCGTCACGACCGTCGAAGCGGCCCTGCGCCAGGCCGGCACCGAACTCGAGGAAGCAGCAGCGGTTGCCGGTGCCGAACCGTTGACCCGGCTGCTGACGGTCACGATTCCCACATCGCGGGACGCGATCCTCGCGGGCCTGGCGCTCGCCTGGGCCCGTGCCCTCGGCGAATTCGGCGCGACGATCACGTTCGCTGGCAACCTGGCGGGCCGTACCCGAACGCTGCCCCTCGAGATCTTTCTCACCCTCGAGTCCGATCCCGCATCGGCGGTGGCCGTGAGCGTGCTCCTGCTCGGCGTGAGTCTCGCCGTGCTCGTGGCGCTGCGAGGTCGGTGGTTCACACGATGAACCTTCGAATCGACGGCACCCTGCGCCGAGGAACCCTCGAACTCAAACTCGATCTCGAGCTACCGCTCGGTATCACCGCCATCACCGGACCAAACGGTGCCGGCAAGTCGTCGATCCTGCGGTTGGTGGCTGGACTCGAAGCGCTCGACGAGGGTTGCCTCACACTCGACGGCGTGGTGCTCGACGACCGAGCAACGGGCATCTTCGTTCCCGCCGAGACCCGCGACGTCTCGATGACGTTCCAACAACCCCGCTTGTTTCCCCATCTGACGGTGCTCCAGAACATCGCTTACCCCTTGCGTCGCAGAGGTCACAACGCCACCGAGGCCTCGGCGATGGCGCGACCGTTCGCCGAACGCGTCGGTGCCGGACACCTCCTCGATCTCCGCCCCCACCGCCTGTCGGGCGGCCAAGCCCAACGGACCGCCATCGCAACAGCTATGGCCACACGTGCATCGACGATCCTGCTCGACGAACCACTCGGCTCGATCGACGAGGCCGGCACCGCCGACATCCGTCAATTGCTCCTTACGCTCGACACGCCCCGGGTGATCTGGGTCACTCACGACCCGACCGATGCCGACGTCGCCGACCATCACATCACGCTCGGGTTGCACTGACACCGCGTCGGTGCCGACCTCCGAAACGCACGACACCGAGCGAGGTCTCGAGGCATGCCGTCTCAAAACATGGCGACGCGAGGCACACCGGCTCGAAACGAACCGCTTGAAAGGGCCAGACTGGTGACCATGCCCGACACGCCCGCCGACCCGACCACCTCGTTCCGGCTCGATGAACGAGTCGTTCTCGTGACCGGCGCCAGTTCCGGCCTTGGTGCCCGATTCGCGCGGGTTGCCGCCGGTGCCGGAGCGACGGTCATCCTCTCCGCCCGACGAGCCGACCGGCTCGCTGCGCTCGTCGCTGAACTCGACCAAACCCATGGTTCGGGTCGTGCTCACGCGATCGAGGTCGACCTCACCGCACCAGGCGGCCCAGAACGTTGCGTGGCCGACGCGATCGATGCCGCCGGCCGAGTCGACGTCCTCGTCAATAATGCCGGGATCTCCCAGGTCATTCCTGCGGTCGACATGAGCACCGACGACTTTCGCTACGAGATCGAGATCGATCTCGTAGCGCCGTTCGCCATGGCACGCGACGTCGCCCGCGATGCGATCGCCAAGGGCCGTCCGGCGTCGATCATCAATATCGGCTCGATCCTCGGAGAGGTCGGTGGCGGCAAACTCCGCGTCGCTGGCTACGCCGCTGCCAAAGGAGGCCTCCACAACCTCACCCGCGAACTCGCGTCGCAGTGGGGTCGCAAAGGCGTGCGCGTCAACGCGATCGCGCCTGGCTGGTTCGAAACCGAGATGAACGACGCCATGTTCAGCGACGGCGGCGGCCGGACCTACATGGACGCAGGGTCGGCGATGGGCCGTCCCGGCGTCGACGGCGAACTCGACGGCGCCATGCTCTACCTGGCGAGCGACGCGTCGAGTTTCGTAAACGGTCACGTTCTCGAAGTGTCGGGCGGATGGACCACAACGTGAACGGCGGCGGTGGTAGGCACCTCCTCCCCCACGAGCGCATACCACCGCCCCGCAAACCGAAGCCGTAGCTCCGGGGGCATCCACACTCGGGCGAACCCGCAGTGCCGAGGCCGGTAAAGAGTGCAGGCTGGTCGGGTCGTCCGTCAAGGGTCGACCGGATCAAGACGCTTCAAGTGCTTCGATCGTCGGGTAAGCCACCTGTGTGTTGCCCATGAGGATCATGCGGGTCACAGACCGCTGTCTCATGCGCAACGATCCGACCGGCAGCCTTCAGTTGACCGCGGAAGGCGTCCCAGACTTCACCGCTCAACCGTCATCTCAACAGTCCCGCCATCTCAACAGTCCCGTCATCTCAACAGTCATGGTGTGCGTTCCCCATCGACGCTCCTGGTTCCCCTCAACCGGCCAGTGTCGCTCAGGTCTCGATCCCGAGAGCCTTGCGGAGGAACACAAGTTGCACCAACAGCAGGTTTTCAGCAACCTCCTCCTGCGGCGTCATATGGGTCACCCCAGACAGGGGCAGCACCGTGTGGGGCTTACCGGCCTCGAGCAGAGCGCGACTCAACTGCAGCGTGTGCGCAGCGACGACATTGTCGTCGGCGAGGCCGTGGATCAGCATCAGCGGTGGCAGCGTGCGCTCTCCGAGTCGGGCGACGTCTGCGCACAGATCGGTCCGCTCATAGTTCTCCGGCTCCTCGTTCGGATTGCCGAGGTAACGCTCCGTGTAATGGGTGTCGTACAGCCGCCAGTCGGTGACCGGTGCGCCGGCGACGGCCGCGTGGAAAACATCGGGTCGCCGCAGCACGGCAAGCGCAGCGAGATAGCCGCCGAACGACCAGCCGCGTATCGCCACACGACCGAGGTCGAGGAATGGATGGTCATCTGCCAGCGCCCGGAGGGCGGCGACCTGATCGTCGAGCACGGGTGCGGCGAGGTCGCCGCTGACTTCTCGCTCGAAGACCGGTCCCCGTCCGGGCGTCCCGCGACCGTCGGTGATGATCACGGCGAACCCCTGATCAGCGAACCACTGCGGCGCATGGAACAATCCGGCGGCCCGCTGCACTCGTTGGGCGTGGGGACCACCGTACGGATCCATCAGTACGGGCAACGGCGCGACCCCGTCGTATCTACTCGGCAACACGAGTGCAGTCCTCAACTCCCGATCAGCGACGGTGTGGAACGTGACATGAAGATCGCCTGCCGGTCGCTCGCTCGTGTCGGTGATCGTTCCAACCGTCTCTGAGCCAATCATGATGTCGCCAATCACTCGGCCGTCCATGTCGGACCGAGTGAGCGCCCACACGTCACCGCCGATGGCGACCCCGTTCACGCCGCCGCCCTTCGTCTCCACCTTCGTGCCTCCGTCCCAGCCGACCGAGACCAAATCGACGGTGGTTGGGTCGGTCGACGCACGGATCACCAGGCGCTCGTCGTCGATATCGACCACCGATCGCACCTGCCATTCGTCGCCGGTGACCGACTTGCCGTCGACACAGAGCCGACGGGCAGTTCCGCGGTCCTCGACGGTGATGAGCTTGCCGTCATGCAAACGCGGCGTACCCGAAATGAGCTCGACCCAGTGGTCGTCGACGATCCGGTACCGCTCGGCGCACTCACCAGTGTCAGGATCGACATCGAGCACGGCGAGGGTTCGCTGATCGCGGGTCTGGACGGTGAGGATCAGCCCCTCACCCGTCCATGACGCGTCGGCGAGATACTCCCATTCGCCCAAACCGTTCCAGCCCACATCGAGCCGGCTGCCGTCCAGTCCGACCACCGCCAACGCAACCTCGGCATTGGGCGTCCCTGCGCCGGGGTACCGGATCGCCTGCGGCGCTTGCCACGGGGTGATCGGTGCGGCGACGTGCCAGGTGTCGATCGGGGCAACATCGACACGCTCGACCAAGAGCCGCTGCGAGTCGGGCGCCCACCAGAACCCGCGAGTCCGCCCCATTTCTTCACCGGCGATGAACTCCGCTGCTCCCCACGAGATGGTTTCGCCCGATTCGCCGATCACCTCACGGTCGCTGTCGGCATCAACGACTCGCAGAGCATCTGCGCAGACGTAGGCGATCGCCGACCCGTCGGCGGAAAGCCGAGGATCGAAACCTCCTGGAGCGGTGACCAGCAGTTCCGCCGACCCGGCCCGCAGGTCGGCCCGTCCGATCTGACCGCCGAGTGCGAAACAGGCATGGGTGAGTTCCGCATCAGCGTCGTACGCGACGATCCCACCGCCACTCTCACGAGCGCGCTCTCGGCGTGCGCGCTCTTCGAGCGGCAGGTCATCGTCTTGTGCGCCCAGGGAGGCCGGGTCTGCAACCAGGCGTTCTTCTCGCGTTTCTACGTCGAAGACCCATAAGGAGTTGACGGGATCTTCTGGGCCACTCGAACGCAGGAACGCAATCCGGGCGCCGTCGGACCCGACCCGGAGATCGCGAGGCGCCCCCAGTGTGAACCGACGGGTGACGGCGTTGCGACGAGGGTAAGAAGCGGACGCAGGCTCGTTCGGCATGCGCCGATCATGCCCCGTACGATCCGAGTGGCGAAACCACTCATCGGGGCCACCCGTTGGAACGTGGCCGCAACCAGCCGGATCGCAAGTGAATTCAGCAGCGCCCGCGATGCCGTGAGCGCCGACGGCGCGTCCATCGTCGTAGTCGGTTTTCCGACTGGGTCAACGGTCACGGACACCGTCCACGGCGTGCTCGAGAGCCACGCTCCATTCTCGGTCACTGCTACTGATGCGGGTGGGCTCGTTGCGTCCGCAGTGGGAAGGCCCCAGCTCGAGTGCCCCTACGACGAGGGACACTCGAACCGAGGCCGAACCCCGTCACTCACATCGGGGGGTGTGGGTACCGGCTCGATGAACAAGCCGGCGCGGAATCGGGCTGATCGAGACCGACCTCTCCCGGGGGGTGAGGAGAGGTCACGGCCCGTGGGCGATCAGCCCGGGCGAAGGAATGACGGGACGAATGATCAGCCCTTCGCGACTGAGGTCGTGTCATGTTGTTTCGTGTCTCTACATTGCCTTGCGTGCAGCCAAAGCGCAACCAAGTTGACGAGATTTCTCGATGATGTCGTCCCACGGCGACGACGACCGCACCCAAGCGGCGCATCAACACAACGCATCAACGCGCCAACCCTGGTCACCGGTTTGGTTTAGCCACTTCGGTTTTCGCGCTTCATGGCACCGAGCGGATCAGCTCGGAACCCCTGAACTGAGTCCTGATGCCCGGCGAGGGCCTGGAACTCTTGCCCGGCCCGGATTGCGGCACGGCCACCCCGCACATCGAACTGGCGGTGGACCATTCGCTTCTTGATCTGGGTGAGGTCGGTGGCAACTCCGGCGATGCGCCCGGCGATCTCACGCACCGACGCTTCGAGCACCTCGGCCGGGTACGCGCGGTTGGCCCAGCCGATCCGCGTCGCCTCATGGCCGTCGATACCGTCGCCGGTCAGCAGCAGCTCCATTGCATGGCGCATACCAAGCAGCGGCTCGTGGTACTGCCAGTCGGGGGGCGAGGCGAGGCGGACGACCGGATACGAGATGACTGCGTCGTCGGCGACGTAGATCAGATCACATGCGGTCGCAAGCTCGGTCGCACCGGCCATCGCATACCCGTGAACCTGCGCGATCACGGGCTTGGCGAGGTCCCAAATCGAGATCCAGCCGTCGCTGGCCTGGCGAGTCCACGCCCCATCACCAGGTGCAGAGTGGTAGGGCGGATCGTCCATGAGTCCCTCTGACAGGTCGTAGCCCGCTGAAAAGCAGTCACCCGCACCACGGATAATCGTCACCCGTACATCTGGATCATGGTCGTGGGATTGGAGTGCAGCAAGCAGGCGGCTGCGCATCGCCGTGGAGATGGCATTCTTCTTCTCGGGCCGGTCGAGGGTCAGGTAACGAACCCCGTCGCCGGCATCGGTAACCGAAATAAGTACGTCGCTCATGGCTACTCCTCCGTGGTGTCCACGGTGCGGTCTCGGCTGCCCGTGAGATCGGCCGCGATCTCGAGGGCTTCGTCGTCTTCGGTCCGAAGAATTACCCCCGTGAGACCGGCAGGCACGACCTCTTCCCAGCGTTCCCGGATCCGCGAGACCGGGCCGAACAGCGCTCCGGCATCGATGTAGTCGTCGGGAACAGCGGCGATCGCTTCGTCTGTGCGACCCGCGAGCCACAGCTCCTGGATGCGGGCCGCCGCCTCGGGAAACCCGCGACGGGCCATCGCGTCGCGATGGAAGTTGTTGTTCTCGGACCCCATCCCGCCGACATACATGCCGGTGAGTGGCTTCCTGCGATCGATTGCCGCTTGCACGTCATCGGTGACTTCGATGGTGAGGTTGCCCATGAGATCAAAGTCGTGGGGGCGACCGCCGCGGCGCCTCCATCCTCGCTCCAGGTTGGTGTGATGCAATGACCAGCCATCGGGGCCGTAGCCCATCGGCAGCCACCCGTCAGCGACCTCTGCAGCGAGTGCGGTGTTCATCGGACCACCGGCGGCGATCCAGATCTCGACGTGACCGGCCGGATGGAGGATCGATTTGAGCGGCTTGCCCTCCCCGATCGACCCGGGCCCGGTGTAGGGAAGCGAAAGCTCCTCTCCGTTGTGCACAACGGGTTCGTCACGAACGAGGATCTTGCGCATGATGGCGACATAGTCGCGGAGGCGACGGTGAGGGCTCCCCCATGGCTGGCCGTACCAGCCCTCGACGATCTGGGGGCCGCTGACACCGAGACCGATGATGACCCGTCCCCCGCCTGCGAGATGATCAATGGTCATCGCCTGCATGGCGGTGGCAGCCGGCGTGCGCGCTGAGAGCTGCACGACCGCCGTACCGAGTTTGATCTGCTCGGTGTGGGCAGCGAGGAACGCCAGTGGGCTGAGCGCATCGGCGCCGTAGGCCTCGGCGGTCCACACGGAGTGGAATCCAAGCCGCTCTGCGAGCAAGACCAGATCGAGCGGCACCTCGACCGTCTTGGCGCGATACAGCTCGAGGCCGAGTCCCAACTTCACGCCGGGAATCGTAGATGAGTATCACTCCCCACACCGACGGCGACCGCAGCGTCGGTGAACTCGAAGACAACCTTCACCGCTTCAACATCATCGTCGTGTGTGCTGACCACATCGCTCGAAAGAAGGGCCAAAGACGCAGACCAACTCAGCCGCCGTAGTGGTCCACGGAACGAGCACCGGCGCGCATCTCGGCGATGGCCTGATTCACGTCGCCCACCGCCATCTCGAGCCGACGAGCGACCGACTCTGGATCGGCATCGAAGTCGATTCTGGCGATCAGGTCACCGAGGCGACCGTGCGCTCTCCAGGCGGCGAACTTGGCCCACTCCGTGAACAGCGTGTTCGGATCGTCGACGGCAAGCAGGTCAGCCGATCGGCTCTGATCGTCGCAACTGGTGTCGAGCGCCACATACCCGTTGACCATCGAGATGCGCTCGGTGAGCTCGGTGAGCGGTCCAGCCCGATGCACGACCATGTCGCCGTGCAGCGCGATGGCGTAACCGGGGCCGGGGACGTTTGGCGCGACCGTGCGCTCCGGGGGCGGCGTACGGCCGGCGGCTGCGAGTTCGGCGGCGTCGTGCTTGGTGCCGAGGAAGTATTCGAAGCGGCCACCGGCGACTTCGGCCGGGTCGGTGACGGTCATCACGAAGTCGAGCGGGAGCGTGTCGTGGTGCCATTTGTCGATCGCTGTGTCGATTCGGCTGGGCTCGAAGTTGAGGTGACCGAGGTGGACGGGCATTGCGTGCGGCGCGATGGCGATGCCGAAGATCTTTTCGAGATGAGTGGTGACGTCTTGGCTGATGCACAAGTCGCGTAGCCAGCGCGACCGGTAGCAGCCGCCTCGTGTCATCGACTCGATACGATCGCCGGCCCGACTCGCGAACGGGCGCAACCGACGTGCAACGTCGAGCATGATGGCAGCACCCTCTTCGCTGAGCAGACGAAACGGCGACGACGCGGCGACTGGCGTGGCCTTGGTGGCGATCTCGGTCTCGTCGTACCCGAGATCGGTAAGCATGATGATCGAATCCGGGGCTTCGAGTTGAAGATGGCGAGCCGGTTCGAAGACAGGCTCATCGGTGAACCACTCGTAGCCCGGAGGCTGCGTGTCGGGAAAGGGAACAGCAACTCGCATGCCAGCAGTATCGGCGCAGCACCCTCACCCGTCCAGACCAGGAGCAGGTTCCGATTCCTGGGAATCACAGGCTGGCCCGGACTCGCCAGCGCCTCAGTCGACGGTGGGGTTCCAGCACCGGCCGCCATGATCGTCCAGCACTGGTCTTCACCGATCGCGAGGAGCCGCCAGTAGCGTTCCCAAATGGCAGCACCGACCGCCCAAGAGTCAATCTTCGGCAGCGAGACTCGCGGGTTGACCATCGCCGTCATGTCCTGCGTGGGGATCATCGCCTACAACAACCTGGCGGTTGCTGCCGCTCTCCCTGAGGTCGGCAGTGATCTGGGCGACGTCGCCCTGCTGCCATGGACGATCTCTGCCGAACTCCTCACCTCGGGCGTGGCGATCCTCGCCGCAGGCCCCTTGGTCGACAGTCTCGGACCCCGCCGGGTGTTCCGCTGGTCGGTGGTGGCGTTCATTCTCACCTCTGTGGCGTGCGGCGTTGCCCCCTCGATGGTCGGCCTCGTCGGGGCTCGGGCGCTGCAGGGTGTCGCCGCCGGTCTTCTGTTCACCGTGACGATGACGGTGATCGGGCTTTCCTATGACGCCAACCGCCGAGCGCGGGTCTTTGCTGCCAACTCGATCGTCTGGGGGGTCATGAGCGTCGCCGGGCCTTCCGTCGCAGCAGTGATGGTGGCAGTGATCGACTGGCGGGGAGTCTTTTATTTCAACGTGCCCGTTGCCCTCATCGCAGCAGTTCTGGCGTGGAGGCTGCTTCCCGATCAGCCCGAAACCGCCGGTCGTCAGGGCTTCGACGCGCGCGGTATCGCGTTGGTCACGATGGTCAGCGCCGCTGGGCTCGCCGTGGTCGAGGGCTCGATCACCGCCGTGGTCGTCGGCGCGCTCATCAGCCTTGCCGGCCTCGTCGGGTATGTCGCCCACGCACCTCGCGTTGAGGATCCGGTGATGCGACTTGAGCACGTCTGGGGCCCGCGTTACCGGTCGATCCATTCGACGTCGATGCTGGCGGTCGGCAGCACCCTCGGATTTCACGCCTTCATTCCCGTGTACCTGAAAGCTGTCGAGGGAACCTCCACCACCGCCGCAGCGTTCTCGGTCGTCTATCTCTCGGTGGGGTGGACGGCAGGAGCGGTGTCGTCCAGCCGAGCGCAACAGATGTTCGGCCGAGAACGGGTTGTCCTCTTCGGGTCACTCTTCCTGGCACCGGGGTTCTACGGCGTCGCCGCTGCAGTGATCGGCGATGCGCCGTTATGGCTGCTCTACACCTCGTTGGTGATCGCCGGGCTTGGTGTCGGCACGATCTCCACCACCGGGGTCAACATCTTGCAGGAGCGGTCGCCGGCGGCGGAGATGGGCCGGGTGTCGGCTGCGCACCAGTTCGTCCGCACCCTCATGATCACCTACAGCGTCGGCATCGTCGGCGCCTTGATTCTCACCACCGTCGACCGGCGCACCGGCGACGTTGAGGCGGTGCGCGAGCTGCTCGGCGGTGATGCCGATGCGGTCGATCCCGCAATCGCCGACGCGCTCGGAGCGGGCTTCGGGTTCGCCATGGTCGCGGCCTGTATTGCTGCAACCCTGTGCGTCCCCTCCGCACTGCGCCTCGTGCGGACCCGCGCCGACGAAGTAACCTCCGCGGCGTGAAAGCGCTCCGGTTCTCGCGCAAGGAAGGCCGCTATGCGGCTGCGATGCTCGCCTCGAAGCTGCGGCCGGGCGCGGGCGCGGCCGTCGGTCCGCTGGCGTTGGTGGATGACGACGGCCCAACCCTTCCCACCGGGGACTGGATCCGCGTGTACCCCCGACTTTCGGGGATCTGCGGATCCGATCTCTCGACCATCGACGGCCATGCGTCGCGCTACTTCGAAGACTTCGTCAGCTTTCCCTTCGTTCCCGGCCACGAAGTCGTCGCCGAGACGGCCGAGGGGCGCCGAGTCGTACTCGAACCTGTACTCGGCCACGAATGTCGCGGGTTTGAGCCCCCCTTCGAGGGAGCCCGTCCTGGCGACGGCAACGACTACCGCCACCTCACCTGTGGTCATCTCGAGCCGGGCTTGCAAACAGGCTTCTGCGAATCGACCGGCGGCGGTTGGTCAACGGAGTTCGTCGCCCACCCCAGTCAGCTGCACGACGTGCCGGACTGGATGTCCGATGAACTCGCCGTGATGGTCGAACCGATCGCTGGCGGCGTTCACGCTGCGTTGCGGGCCGGCATCCACGACGGCCAAACGGTTGCGATCATCGGCGCAGGGACCATGGGTCTCGTCACCGCCGCTGCGGTGCGACACCTCACCCCTGCCGGTTCGATCATGATTGGCGCCAAGTACCCGGTACAGCGAGCGCTCGCCGATGAGTTCGGCGTCGACATCGTGTGTGCGCCGGGCGAACTCGCCCGAGCTGTTCGTCGCGCAAGCGGATCGTTCATGGTTGGTAGTCGGCTTTCTGGAGGCGCCGACGTGGTGATCGACGCGGTGGGTTCGGCCGACTCGATCGAGGCTGCGATTGGCATGTGCCGGCCCCGAGGCCGAGTCATTCTCGTCGGTATGCCCGGCGTAGTTGACGTCGACCTCACCGCCCTGTGGCACCGAGAGACCGAGCTGATCGGCACCTACACCTACGGAACCGAAGAACTCGCCGACGGTCGCCGAACCACGAGCTACGAACTCGCCTTCGAACTCGCCAGCAAGGTGCCCTTCGATCGAATGGTGTCGGCCACGTACCCCCTCGCTCGCTATGTGGAGGCGCTCGCCCACGCTGCCGAAGCGGGATCCCGCGGCGGTGTGAAGATCGCGTTCGACATGCGCAACGAGAAGCGTCGCATCCCCACCGACTGAGACGACCGCCAAATCCGAACGCCCCGGAGGTCGTCACTTCGGCGTCGAGCGGCCAGACTGTGCCCATGGCCGAATCCGATACCGCACCGGCACTCGACGACGAGACCGCCGCAGCTCTGACCCTCTTCAACGAGTACGTCAATGCCGACCGCGAACGCAACCGCCGCGAGAAGCGCATCAAGAAGGCCGAGCAAGCCAAGGACGAGGCCGCTGCGCGCGTGAAGAAGCTCTCCGACCGCGGTTCCGCCGAGGAGAGGGCCGAAGCTGAGGCCGCCTACCGCGAGGCCTCCGAGGCCTGGAAGCGCATCCGCGATGGTGTGGAACCCGAGCCCGAAGCCGTCGCAGAACCCGCCTCGGAACCCGAGCCCGATGCAGAACCCGAGCCCGAAGCCGCCGCAGAATCCGCCTCGGAGCCCGAGCCCGCCAACGAAACCGACCGGACCGACGAAACCGACCGGACCGACGATGACGCGGAAGATACTGCGGGCGACCGCCCGGTCGCCGAAGCCTCGACGGCGGACGCCACCGACGAAGCCGAGTAGCCGAGGCCGCAGCAGCTGACGTCACCAACGAGACCGGGGCCAAGCTCGACGGTGGTCGTGGTGACCGGCGCGAATCGGTGCTCAACTGACGAGATGAAGGCCATCCGAGTAATCGACGGAATTCCCACGCTCGTGGAGGAGGCCGCCCCCGACGGTGACGGCGTCCTGATCAGGATCCACACCTCGTCAATCTGTGGTTCCGACCTTCACCTCCTCGACCTGGGCATCGCCGAAGGGATGGTGCTGGGCCATGAGTTCTGCGGCACCACGCCTGATGGCACTGCGGTTGCGGTCGAACCGATCATCGGTTGTGGAGTATGCACATCATGTCGAAGCGGTCACCTCCCGACGTGTGAGTCGGGGCCAACCTTCCTCGGGATCGCAGTGCCCGGCGGGATGGCGGAGTCGATCGTCGTCCCACCCGATGCCCTCGTAGCCTTGCCGACCGGCGTTCCTCTCTCGGCGGGCAGTCTCGTTGAACCGCTCGCTGTCGCGCACCATGGCCTCGAGCGTGCCCGGGTCAGGTCGGACGATCGTGTGCTGGTGATCGGCGCTGGGCCGATCGGTCTCGCCACCGTGGCCATGCTCCGAGACCGCGGAATCGCCTGCGACATCTCCGCTCGACATCCCCATCAACAGCGAGCAGCCGAAGCGCTCGGGGCCTCCCTCGCCGTCGACGGTACCTACGACGTCGTCATGGACTGTGTCGCCACCACCGCCTCGCTCGCAGATGCGATGGCCCACGTTGTCGCCCGAGGCCGAGTCGGCCTCGTCGGCACCCTGTGGGATCCCGCTGCGCTGTCGGTTACTGCGTGCGTGAGAGAGATCGAACTGCTGCCCGCCATGGCCTACCGATGTCGGGTTCCTGCGCGCGACTTCTCCGCTGCAGCCAAGGCGCTTGCGAACCGACCCGACATCGAGGCAGCGATGATCAGCCATCGCTTCCCCCTCGACGGCTGCCAGGAGGCATTCGCCACGGCAGCTGACCGGGGCGGAGGAGCGATCAAGATCGCGTTCGAAGTCTGATCATCAGAATCTCGACCCCATCGATCACCGGTCATAAGCTCACGAGCCATGGCAGGACCCATGGCCGGCGTATCCGTCCTCGACCTCAGTCAGGTGGTCGCTGGCCCGCTCGCAACGCAGATTCTCTCCGAACAGGGTGCTGACGTGATCAAGGTCGAACCGATCGGCGGTGAGCTGACCCGAACCACCGGCCCCGATCACGTCCGCGGGCTCTATGCCAACTGCAATCGCGGAAAGCGCTGCATGGGCGTCGACGTCACCACCCCGGCCGGTGTGGAGCTTGTCCTCGAACTCGCCAGCCGGGCCGATGTCGTAGTCCAGAACTTCCGGCCGGGCGTCGTCGAGCGCCTGGGGATCGATTACGACGCCGTTCGTTCCCGTAACCCCGACGTCATCTATGCATCAGTGTCCGGCTTCGGCACCACCGGCCCGTACCACCAACGCGCCGTCCTCGATCCAGTGATCCAGGGACTGACCGGCATGGTCCACAGTCAGGTAAGTGACGCACTGCCCTTCCCCGACCTGATGCGAACCCTCGTGGCCGACAAGGCCACCGCCCACACCGTGGCGCAGTCGATCACCGCTGCGTTGTTCGCGCGTTCGCGCGGGGCCAGCGGCCAGCACATTCAGCTGGCAATGCTCGATGCGGCACTGTCATGGTTCTGGCCCGACGGGATGGCCGATCTCACCCACACCTCCGGGCTCCGTGTCCATCGACCCCAAGATCTGTATCAACTGATCGACACCGCCGACGGTCAGGTCGTCTACTTCATGGCAACGGCGAGTCAGCTCGAAGGCATGTGGCGGGTCATCGGCCGAGATGATCTGCTCGCCGACGAGAACTACTGCACCCCGGGCAAGCTCACCGCTGAACCTGAGCGGGCCGAGATCGCCATGACTGCCATCCGGGTCGGTTTGGCTGCGATGAGCACAGCTGACGTGGTCGAGAAGATGGCCGACAACAGTGTGCCGTGCGGGCCGGCCCTGACCCGCGAACAGGTCCTGTCTGACCCTCAGGTCCTCAACAACGGTCTGATCCGCGAGTGGGACCATCCGACGGCCGCTGGACTCAGGCAGGCCGGACCACCCGGCACGTGGTCGGCAACCCAACCAGCGTTCATCCCCCAGATCGGTCTGGCCGGTGAGCACACTGACGATGTACTCCGCGAACTCGGGTACGACGATGCTGGCATCGCCGACCTGCGAGACCAAGGCATCGTCGGCTGACGTTTCAGGACACGGGGTAGTGCTCGTAACCTAGACGCCTTGTCATCTCATCCCCTCTACCGGTGGCAGCACGACGCGCTGATGGCCTGGCACCGCTGCGGACGTCGCGGCGTCATCGAAGCCGTGACCGGTTCCGGCAAGACCGACGTTGCGCTGACCGCCATCGACGACGCGATCGCACGGGGACTCTTTGCCCTCGTGATCGTGCCGTCACGGGTGCTGATGGAGCAGTGGCACGAGCGACTGAGCAGTTGGATGCCCGACGCCAAGATCGGCCGACTCGGCGATGGTTACCGTGACCGACCGATCGATTGCGACGTCCTCGTCACGACTCGTCACTCAGCAGCGAGCCGAGTCCCCCTGCCGACCTCGGAGCGAGGCGGCATACTCGTTGCCGATGAGTGCCACGGGTTCGGCGGCGCCGTGTTGCGCAAGAGCTTGCTCGCCGAGTACCAGGAGCGACTCGGCCTGACCGCAACACTCGAGCGCTCCGATGACGCGGTCGAGACGATCCTGCTGCCCTACTTCGGCGGTATCTGCTACCGCTACGACTTCGGTGCGGCAATCGATGACGGTGTGTGCGCCCAACCCCGAGTCGGCTTCATGGCCGTGCCGCTCACCAGCGAAGAGCGCACCGAGTACGACGCAACCGAGGGGCGTATCGTGGCGGCGCGTCGTCAACTCAAGCAGATCAAGGGCATCCCGCACGAGCCGTTCGGCGACTTCTTGGCTGCGGTCCACCACCTGGCGGCGAACGACGCCGGCCCCGATGGTCGAGCGGCCAACGACTACCTCAACGCGTTCACGTCGCGTCGCGAAATCGTCGCGACCAGCTCGGCGAAGTACGAAGCCCTCGGGCGGTTCGCTGATGCGATCAAGGATGCTCAGGGAGCGTTGCTCTTCACCGAGACCGTTCGAGCCGCCAACCACGCGATCGTGCGACTCGATCCCTACGTCAACATCGAGATCATCACCGGTGACACCGGACGCCGCGATCGAGGGGAGATCCTCGACGACCTGCGCGACGGGACGCTCGACGCTGTCGCTGCGCCGCGGGTCCTCGACGAAGGTGTCGATGTTCCGAACGCAAACCTTGGTCTCGTGGTGTCCGCGAGCCGCACCCGGCGCCAGATGATCCAACGGATGGGTCGGATCCTTCGACGCAAGCCGTTGGGAAGCGGTGCTCGTTTCGTCATCATCTTCGCAGCCGACACGCTCGAGGACCCCCGCTTCTCCGAAGATCGCGACGGCTTCCTCGAGGAGGTCGAGGTCATCGCCGAGTCGTCGCGGATCTTTCGCCCCAACGAGTTCGACGAACTTGCAAGGTTCCTCGACTACGCCGGGCCGGCAGTGTTGAAGGAACCCGAGACGGTCGGCGACTTCGTTGCCCCCGAGTTGTCGGCTGACGACATCACCGAATGGGCCGCCGAGGCACAGCCGTATCTCGAGATGGTGAGTCCCGAACTTCCCGAGGTCCGTCAGCCGCGACAGGTGCGAGAGAAGCCCCGTCTGTCGACGGGTGAGCACCCGGTGGCGTTGCAGGCCATCGGCAAGGAATGGGCATTGCGGTGCACGGGTTGTGGTGTCTTGTCCGAGTTGCGGGCGTACAAGTGGCAGGCGATGGAAGACAAGGTCGAGTGCACCTGCGTGCGCTGACGCGTCCCGCTATCACCTGACGATCAAAGGTGAGATGATCTTGCTGTGAGTGATCCGGGGGAGGCGCAGGCACGGGCGGAGGCTGCTCGCGACGCGATGTTTGCGAACGACCGCGTCGCCCACGAGTTGGGAATGGTCGTGTCAGCGGTCAGTCCGTCAACGGCAACCGTCGACATGACGGTGACCGAAACCATGTGCAACGGACTCGACGTCTGTCATGGTGGCGTGATCTTCTCACTGGCCGACGCAGCCATGGCATTTGCGAGCAACGGCCTCGGCGGCACCCATCTGGCGTCCGACGCATCGATTGACTGGCTAGCCCCGGCCCGAGTGGGCGATCGACTGACCGCAACTGCGACCGAGAGCGCTCGTCGCGGTCGAACCGGTTTGTTTCAGGTTGAGGTGCACGGGCCTGACGGCGTGGTCGCGATCTTCCGAGGCAAGACGAAGATGGTGTCGTCCGACGGCCCCGCGCCGGCACCGTCATGACTCAGCGTCGCATGCGGGCAGGGGACTTTGAGGACACCGCCGCTGAGCACGTCGCCACACTCGGCCTCGACCCGGTCACCTTTCGCACCATGTTCGGTGTGTTCCGACTCGGCGCTCGGATGTTTAACGATCTCGAGACCAAGATCCACCGCCCCGCCGGCTGGTCGCTCGCCGGCTTTCGGGTCATGTTCATCTTGTGGGTGCTGGGTCCGATCGAAAGCCACGAGATCGCACGCCTCGCCGGACTGAGCCGGGCTGCGATCTCATCAGCGGTCAATACCCTCGAGCGCGATGGCCTCGTCGACCGACGCCGCGAGTCGGCCGACCGTCGGGTCGTCACCGTCTACCTCACCAACGACGGGGCGGATCGGCTCGAAGACGCCTACGGGCGACAAAACAAGCGTGAGCGATTGCTCTTCGGTGATCTGTCCGATGATGAACTCGTCGAGTTGACCGATCTCATGCGTCGGATCAGCTCGGTCCGCCTCTCCGACGACGACATCAACTGACGACCCGCTGCGCTTTGCCCTGGCTACGTGGCACCTCACCCGGCTCGACGACCTCGACCGCAGTCGACACCCCGACCATGGTCTTGATCCGCTGCTCGGCTCGGGCGGCCAGCCCGGCCGCGTGCTCGGTGGCAGAGTTCTCGGCCCGCTCGACCTTGACTGTGAGGGTCGCCATGTTGCCATCAGAGCCTTTGTGCAGCTGATAGTGCGGCGACAGCCCATCGATCTGGAGCAGTTCGGCTTCGATCTGCGACGGGTAGACGTTGACGCCACGAATGATCAGCATGTCGTCGCTACGGCCGGTGATGCGTTCGAGACGGCGCATGGTGCGGGCAGTCCCGGGGAGGATCCGGGTGATATCGCGTGTGCGGTACCGGATGACCGGTAGTGCCTGCTTGGTGAGCGAGGTGATGACGAGCTCACCCTCTTCGCCGTCAGCGAGCACTTCTCCGGTGTCGGGGTTGATGATCTCGGGATAGAAGTGATCTTCCCAGATCGTCAGGCCGTCCTTGGTCTCGACACATTCTTGCGCCACGCCCGGGCCGATGACCTCCGATAGCCCGTAAATATCGACTGCGTCGATTCCCAGTCTGGCCTCGATCTCCTCTCGCATTCCCTCCGACCACGGCTCAGCTCCAAAGATGCCTACGTCAAGCGACGACGCTCTCGGGTCCAGACCGAGCCGCTCCATTTCGTCGATCAGGTTGAAGCAGTACGACGGCGTGACCGTGATGATCCGAGGGCGGAAGTCACTGATGAGTTGGACCTGTCGCTCGGTCTGGCCACCACCGAACGGGACGACGGTGCATCCGAGCATCTCAGCGCCGTAGTGCGCGCCGAGGCCGCCGGTGAACAGGCCGTACCCGTAGGCGTTGTGGAGCAGATCACCAGGTCGACCACCGGCGGCATAGATCGAGCGGGCGACGACAGTCGACCAGGTGACGATGTCGTCGGCGGTGTAGCCCACAACCGTCGGTTTTCCCGTCGTTCCCGACGAGGCGTGCACGCGCACGAGCTGCTCGCGGGGCACGGCGAACATGCCGAAGGGGTAGGCCTTGCGAAGGTCGTCCTTCACGAGAAAGGGCAGCTTCGACAGATCGTCGAGACCCTCGACGTCGCCAGGGGTCACGCCTATGGCGTCGAAGGCCGTTTGGTAATGACCGATATTGTCGTACGCATTTGCAAGCGTTGCCCGGAGCCGCTCCGTCTGCAACGACCGCAATTCGTCGATCGACGCCGTCTCGATCGGTTCCCAGCCCATGCTTCGCTCCCTGGTGGTTCTAGCCGTCGAAGTCGACGTTGACGGTACTCGTCGTCGGCACGGCCTGGCAGGTGAGGACGTAGCCGGCATCCTCCTCACCGGGTACGAGGCCGTAGGTGGTGCCCATCTCGACGGTGCCCTTACCGAGGTGCGCCCGGCACGTGCTGCACACACCGGCCTCGCACGCGTACGGCACGTCGGGCCGCACCCGCTGCACGGCGCCGAGAATCGTGTCACCGTCGTACAGCCAGAACTCGGTGCTCCGCCCAGCCAGCTTCGCCGTGCCGGAGCCGATCGGCGTGACCGACTCGTCGACCGGGCCTTGCGCTCGGGTGCGCGCACGGCCGGACTGTGCAGCGGTGAAGAGTTCGGTGTGGATCCGTTCGTCCTCCAAGCCGTGCATCGCGTACACCTTCCTGACGAGTTCGACCAGCGGTTCGGGGCCGCACAGGAACACGTGGTCGGGCTCGGTGTCGAGCATTCCTCGCCGGAGACACTCGGTGACGCTGTCTTCGTCGGGTCGACCACCCAGGACCGGAAGGCCGGCTGGCTCTCGCGTCAGTTGGCGCCAGATCCGGAACCGGTCGAGATGCTGGTTGCGGAGGGCCTCCACGTCATCGAGCAGCATGATCGACGATGACGTGCTGTCGACCTGCAGCAGTGTGACCCGCGACTCGGGCTCTACGGTGAGCACCGTCGCAGCGATGGAGTAGATCGGGGTGATCCCGCTGCCACCGGCAACGAGCACATACGAGCGCGCAGCCTCGGGCACGAGCTCATGGGTGAACGAGCCCATCGGCGGCATGGCCTCGAGTACATCGCCGACGTGCACCGCCGATGTAGCCCATGTACTGAACGCACCGCCTTCGACCCGCTTGACGCCAACTCGAAGAACACCGCCAGGTGCAGTGGAACAAATCGAGTAGCTCCGCCGGAGTTCAACCCCGTCGACTTCATGACGAAAGGTCAGGTACTGGCCGTGTGCGAATCTGAATGCCGGGTCATTGCCTGCGTCAAGTGACAGAAGCACCGCCTCGGGGGTGTCGCGATCGACCGACACCACTCGCAGTGCCGAGAACCCCGGTGCTGCCATCAGATCGCCTTGAACGATTCGAACGGCTGGCGGCAGCTATCGCACCTGTGGAGCGCCTTGCACGCAGTGGCGCCGAAGGCCGACGTCAGCCGGGTGCGACGCGACCCGCACTGGGGGCACTCCACCGGCAGATCGAGTGACACCGGTCCGTCGCCGGCCGGCAGCGCAGGCGCGATGCCAGCTGCGTGCAACTTGGCGCGGCCTTCGGGGCTGATGTCGTCCGTCGACCATGGCGGAGCCATCTCGAACGCAACGTCGGGCTCGTAGCCAGCCTCTGTCACCGCTGCTTCGACGTCAGCGCGGATCTGCTCTGTCGCCGGACAACCGGTGTAGGTCGGCGTGATCCGGATGCGAGCAATCCGACCATCGATTGCCACACTGCGCACCATGCCGAGGTCGCCGATCGTCACGTGCGGCAACTCGGGATCGTCGACCGATCGCACGATGTCGAGCAACGTGGTCACCAGCTCGCTCCGGGGTGAGCGCGGGCGAGCTGTTGCATCTCTTCGAGGAGCGGCTCGAGGTGTTCGGAGTGGGTTCCGTGGATGCCACCTGCGCGCTGGTGGGCCTCGGTCGGAGTCCTGAGTCCAGCCTCGAGGAGGGTGCCGGCCACAGCCGCACGCCAGGCGGTCTCGATCGATCCCCCGATGAGGCCGTCTGCTCGTAACGCTCCCTCATCGTCGGCACCGAGTAGCTCCAACGTGAACGGCCACATGGCGTCGACACCCGCCTGCGCCCTCCGTTGGCTCTCGTCGGTACCGTCACCGAGTCGGATCAACCAGCCGGCGGAGTGCTGCAGGTGAAAGGCGGTCTCGTTGCGGGCGCGGGCTGCGAGGGCCGCGAGCGTGGCGTCGGTACTTTCGGTCATCGACTCCCAGTACAGAAGCGCTGCCTGATCGTGAAACACCTGTCGAGCGATGGTGACGGCAAAGTCTCCGTTGGGCTGCTCGACGAGCAGCGGGTTGCGGAACTCAGCCGCATCTCGCCAGTACGCGAAGTGATCTTCGTCGTGCCCCTTCCCCTCGATTTCGCCGGCGTAGGTGAAGAGATGGCGGGCTTGTCCCAGTAGGTCGAGGCTGATGTTGGCCAGCGCCACGTCTTCTTCAAGGGTGGGGGCGTGCGTGATCCATTGCGCGAGACGATGCGACAACACCAGTGCACGGTCGCCCTGACGGAGCACATGGGTCAGGAGATCCGCAGTCATCACATGTGATCGACTTCGGGGGGAAGTTCGTAGCTCGTGGGGAAGCGATAGGCCTTGTCGGCGGCCGGCTCAAACAGCGCGCCGACGTCGGCCGGGTCGGATGCGACGATCTCGTTCGATGGGACGACCCAAAGGCTCACTCCCTCCTGGCGACGTGTGAAGAGATCGCGTGCGGCTCGCAGGGCAGTTTCACCGTCGGGTGCGTGCACCGAGCCGGCGTGCTGATGATCGAGGCCCCGGCGGGCACGCACGAAGACTTCCCATTGGGGGAAAACCGTGCTCACGCTGCGCTCCGCGCATCGCGCTTGCCCGCGTAGGCGGCGGCCGCCTTGCGGACCCAGTCGCCTTCGTCGTGCGCGGCGCGGCGGACCCCGATCCGCACATCGGGGATCTCGCCCTCGCCCCGCACCATGCGGGCGAACTCGTCCCAGTCAGGCTCACCGAAGTCGTAGTGCCCCCGCTCGGCATTCCACACGAGCGCATTGTCAGGCGGGGTGAGGCCGAGCAGTTCCGCCTGCGGCACCGTGGCATCGACGAAGTTCTGACGAAGTTCGTCGTTCGTGAAGCGCTTGATACCCCAGGCCATACTGCGGCCGGTGTTTGGCGAGTCGGAGTCGGGTGGGCCGAACATCATGATCGAGGGCCACCACCACCGGTCGAGCGCCCGTTGTGCCATGGCCTGCTGCTCCGGCGTGCCCTGCGAGAGGGACAACATGATTTGGTAGCCCTGCCGCTGATGGAAGCTCTCTTCCTTGCAGATTCGCACCATCGCCCTGCCATACGGGCCGTACGAGCAGCGACACAGCGGAACCTGGTTCATGATGGCAGCACCATCGACCAGCCAGCCGATCGCACCGATATCAGCCCATTCCGGTGTCGGGTAGTTGAAGATGCTCGAATACTTCTGGGTCTTGGTGTGTAGTCGGTCGAGCAGTTCGGAGCGCGGAGTACCCAGGCTCTCGGCTGCCCCATAGAGGTAGAGCCCGTGGCCAGCTTCGTCTTGGACCTTGGCGGTGAGAATGGCCTTGCGTCGCAGCGACGGCGCCCGGGTGATCCATTCGCCCTCCGGCTGCATCCCGATGATCTCACTGTGGGCGTGCTGCGCGATCTGACGCACCAGCGCGTTGCGGTAGTCGTCGGGCATCCAATCGTCGGGCTCGATGCGCTCATCGGCCTCGATCAACGCATCGAAGTGTGCCTGGTTCATGCCTCACCTCGTTCGGCGACCCTCATGTTGCGTCACCTCGTTCGGCGACCATGGTCAGTACGTCGTAGCTCGCCAGCAGATTATCGTCTTGGTCGACCACCTTCGTGTCCCAGCGGACCTCCCCGTACCCGGCCCCGGCCCGCAACGACTTCTCCTTGCAGGTGAAGATCACCCGAATTTCGGTGCCGGGATAGGTCGGTGTTGCGAATCGGAGGTTGTCGACCCCGTAGTTGGCGAGCACCGGTCCAGGGTCGGGCCAGACGAACAGGCCAGCCGCCATCGACAACACCAGGTATCCGTGGGCGACACGACCCTCGAAGATCGGACTCGCCTTCGCCGCTTCTTCGTCCATGTGTGCGTAGAAGAGGTCGCCGGTGAAGTGGGCGAAGTGCTCGATGTCTTCGAGGGTGATCACCCGAGGTTCGGTGTCGAGACAGTCACCCACCTCGAGTTCGTCGAAATGCAGCGTGAACGGATGGCCCTTCTCGCGACGGGCGGCACCTTCGACCCACGTGCCGGTGACGGTGGTGAGCAGGTCCGGCGATCCCTGTACAGCGGTGCGCTGCATGTAGTGCAGCACGCTCCGTAATCCGCCGAGTTCCTCCCCGCCCCCGGCCCGACCGGGGCCACCATGCACGAGCTGCGGCAACGGCGACCCATGGCCGGTCGAGGCTGCCGCAGACGAGGCGTCGATCGTGTGGACCCGCCCGTGGTGGGGAGCGATCCCCAGGGTCACTGCGGCGGCCTCGTCAAGATCTGGGCCATAGACCGAGGCCACGAGGCTGCCACGACCCTTTGCGACGAGCCCAACCGCCTCATCGAGCGTTGCGTAGCTCATCAGGGTCGCAACCGGTCCGAAGGGTTCGACGACGTGAGCAAGGCTGGTGGCGGCGTCGTCAGCCCGCAACAGTGTGGGGGCCATAAAGGCACCGCGCTCGGGATCTACGCCCTCGAATTGGCAGGTATCGAGCACCGTGGTACCGCCGACTCGGCCGACTGCGGCCCTCACGTCCTCGCGCTGGCTGATGCCCACAAGCGCACCCATGTCTGTGTCAGGCGCCGACGGATCGCCGACGGTGATGTCTCGCATACGTTCGACGAGAGCCTCCTCGACGGCGTCAGCATGCGCAGCGGGAACGATCACGCGTCGGATGGCCGTGCACTTCTGACCGGCCTTGACAGTCATCTCGCTGATGACCTCATCGAGGAAGAGACCGAACTCGGGCGTGTCGGGTCCGGCGGCGGGGGCGAGCACTGCAGCATTGAGTGAATCAGTCTCCGCGCTGAAGCGCACGCCGCGATCAAGCACCGCAGCGTTGCCTCGCAAGACGCGGGCGGTCGCTGCGGAGCCGGTGAACGAGAGTGTGTCCTGCTCGTCGAGAACGTCGATCAGGCCATCGATCGATCCCGCAACAAATTGCAACGCGCCTTCGGGCAGCAGATCACTATCGATGATCTTTCGCACAACCGCCTCGGTGACGTAGGCGGTCGGGGTGGCCGGCTTGACGATCGACGGAACACCGGCCAGGAAAGCCGAAGCGAACTTCTCGAGCATTCCCCACATGGGAAAGTTGAAGGCGTTGATCTGGAGGGCGACGCCATGCCTCGGGGTGATGATGTGCTGCCCCACGAAGGAGCCATCACGGCTGAGGCCCTGGACGACACCGTCGATCCACACCTTCTGATTGGGGAGTTCGCGGCGACCGATACCTGAGTAGGCCAGAAGAGCGCCGGCACCACCGTCGATGTCGATCGAAGAGTCGGATCGAGTGGCCCCCGTCGAGTACGAGAGAGCGTAGAGCTCGTCGGTGTCGGCAAGCACCATCTTGCCGACGGCCCGCAGGATGGCGGCGCGTTCGTGGAAGGTGAGCTCGCGCAGAGCCGGACCGGCGACAGCGCGCCCGTGGGTATGGGCCACGCCGAGATCGATACCGGCACTCGACACCGACGCAATGACTGCACCGGTGACTGCGTCATGTACCGGACGGCCATCGGCTCCGGCGGCCCATCTGCCCGCTACAAAACTCTCGACCGCGCGCACGGAAACTCCTCCCCTCTACTCCTCAAGAAATGATAAAGGCTTTGACGATAACGTATCGAATGACTGAGGGGGTAGCGCTGTACCCAGCAAACCAAAGTTCTCGGCTTCACTCGGCAGCGACGTGGAGGTCACTCGATCCGAGGTAGGCCGCGATCACGTTCGGATCTTTCTGGACCTCTTCGGGTGTGCCTTCGCTGATCTTCTCGCCGAAGTCGAGCACCATGATGCGGTCGGCGATATCCATGACGAGCCCCATGTCGTGTTCGACCATGACCATCGAGATGCCGAGCTCGCGCCGGATGTCGAGGATGAAGCGGGCCATGTCCTCGGTCTCTTCGAGGTTCATACCTGCAACTGGCTCGTCGAGCAGAAGCAACTCCGGATCCATCGCCAACGCCCGACCAAGCTCAACCAGTTTCTGGATGCCGTACGGCAGCAAGGCGACCGGGTGGTTGCGCCACTCCTCAATTTCGAGGAAGTCGATGATGTCCTCAACCTGACGACGGTTCTCCATCTCCTCAGCCTTGGCGACACCGAACCAGAGCATCCCCTGGAACCAGTTCTGCTTCATGCGGATGTGGCGCCCGAGAAGCAGGTTCTCGATCACCGTCATCTGGGGGAACAGCTCGATGTTTTGGAACGTGCGGGCAATGCCAAGCTCAGCGACAAAGTCGGGCCGATGCCCCATGATTGACGCACCCTTCCAGCGGATGTCGCCCTCCTGCGGGCGATATACCTGCGAGATGGTGTTGAAGATCGAGGTCTTCCCTGCGCCGTTCGGACCGATGATCGAGAACAGCTCACCTTCGTTGACGTGGAAACTCACATCACGGATCGCGGTGACGCCACCGAATCGAAGGGTGATGCCATCGGCTTCGAGGATGGGTTCGCTCATGATCTCGTCTCCCTCTCAGGACAACCAGCGCTTGCGGCGCTTGTAGTGCTTGACATCGCGGAACGACTTTCGCTCACCGCCATCGCCGTGGAGGCCCAGATAGAACTCCTGGACATCCTCATCGTTGAGTAGCTTCTGCGCCGGGCCGTCCATCACAACCTTGCCGGACTCCATCACATATCCGAAGTCAGCGATCGAGAGCGCCATCATGGCGTTCTGCTCAATGAGCAGCACGGAGACACCCTGTTTGTTGATGTCGACGATGATGTCACGGATTTGTTCGATCAGCATCGGTGCAAGACCGAGCGAGGGTTCGTCGAGGATGAGCAACTTCGGCTCGGCCATCAGCGCTCGACCGATTGCCAGCATCTGCTGCTCGCCACCCGACAGGTAGCCAGCGACCTGGGTGTTGCGCTCCTTGAGCTGCGGAAACAGGTCCATGACCCGTTCATAGTTGGCATTCATGTTCGCACGGTTGGTGAACGCCCCACACGAGAGGTTCTCGTCGACGGTCAACTCTCCAAAGATCCGCCGGCCTTCCATGACCTGGGAGATGCCGCTCTCCACGATCTTGGCCGGAAGCTGCTCGCCGATCTCGGCGCCGTTCCAGGTAACCGACCCCTTGGTGACCTTGCCCTCGTGAACGTCGAGGAGGCCAGTGATCGCCCGGGCGGTTGTGGTCTTGCCGGCGCCATTGGAGCCGAGGAGCGCAACGATCTGGCCGTCAGGCACCTGGACCGACAGGCCGCGCAACACGAGAATGACCTCGTTGTAGACCACTTCTAGGTTCGCTACTTCGAGCAAGGCTCGACCTCCACGAATTGGCGAGAGAGATGAAAAGACCGGTGCGGGTCCGACCACCCGCCGAACCTTGGTTCGGAAGGTGAGCGCACCCGGCGGGCCGGGACCGAAGCCCCGACCCGTTCAGGCGCACACTGTCAGCAGAGCTGACTCTTCTGGATCACCCAGATGTTTCGATGCAGGGACCATCGAACACGAAGTTCTCGGCCACCGAACCGATGTAGTCCTGCTCGATCGGGATCAGACCGGTCGAACCAGGGTTCTCTGGGGTGTAGTCAGCGAGCGGAATCAGGTTGAACTTCGACACATCGACGTCATAGATCCAGCTGGAACGGACCACGGCTTCGTTGTAGTCCTGCGGCCACGACTGGTCGGCTGACAAGCCCTTGAAGTCGACGCTGAAGGACGGGTCCTGCGAGATCGCCACCATGTTGGCCCGGGTGAGATCACCCTGGTCGATGGCAGTCCTGATCAGGGTCTCGGCCATGATGCCCTCGATCCAACCGGTGGTGAACACGTCAGAGATGTTGAGCTCAGGACGAGCCTCCACCATCGCAGCGATGATGTCTTCCATGCCTGGGATACCGGGGGTGGCCCACGGCGCCTGGTATTGCGACTGGAAGTAGTACTCGCTGAACTCTGCCGCAAAGTCCGAAGGCATATGGACGAGGTAGTTGAACGACGGTGAACTACCCGACCAGTAGGCCCGCAAGCCCTGGGTCACAGAGTTACCGAAGATGTCGAGAAGCTCACCCGGCGTGAGGGTCACCCACACCATCGTGGCACCCGAACTGACGAGTTCGGAGATGATCGCCGTACGGTCGTCACCGGCTACAGCGCCGGTACCGTCGTAAACAACCGGGATGCCGAGTGCCTCAGCAGCCAAAGCGGCGCCCACGGAGCCGTCCTCGCCGTACTCACCCGGACGGCCAATGATGGCGAGCGCCGGATCCAGCCCCTCGGACTGGACCTTTTCGTACAGCCACTCGACGCCGTTCATCGCCTCGACGCAGTAGGTGGTCTGCTTTTCGAGAATCGCCGAACCGAAGGCCGGGTCCGGCCACAACGACGCCCACGAAAGCGGGATGACAAGCACGTTGTCCTCGGCCGCCTGCTCGGCGATCGCCGCAGTGATCGGTGAACCGGTGTTCTCGGTGATCATCAAAACGCCGTCTTCGCTCTCTTGAGCGAGCGTCTCGTAGTTTTGGATACCGATGTCGGTCTGGTAACTGGAGTCAAGCACGACTGGCTCGACCGTCCAGCCTTGGTAGCCACCGTTGCCGTTGAAGACCTCCCAGTAGACCTCCTGCGCAGCCACGATCTCCGCGACCAATGAGGCGAATGGACCGGTCAGATCGCCGTTAATACCGACGTAGATAATCTTGTTCTCGGCATCGACACCGAAGTCGGTCGCGATCTCCGCACCGCCACTGTCGCCACTGTCGCCACTGTCGCCACTGTCGCCACTGTCGCCACTGTCGCCACTGTCGTCGGATGTGTCGGAGCCGCCGTCATCGCCTCCACTGCTGCTGTCCTCGTCGTCGCCGCAAGCGGCTGCGAGCATTGACAGCGCTAGCAGAAGCGCTACAAATACTTTCAATCGTCGCACGTTTGGATCCCTCCATGGTTATGTGCCCGCTCGGCGGGCGGCCGAGCGTTCTGCGAGGCGAACCCCGTCAGATCTGTGTTCGACGCAGACCGGAAGCCTGTGTCGTATGAGTGAGTCTTGCCGATGAGGCCGCTAATAGCTGAACGGCCACCGTTTCCAGTAGTTGCGGATCTTGATCCAGATGCCGAACAAGCCGAGAGGCTCGAAGATCAAGAAGATGACGATCAGGACGCCGTAGATGACGAAGTTCCACTGGAACACGCTCATCGTCCAGCCAGGAGCCACAGTGCCGATGTTGATCGGTCCGAAGTCTCCGCTCTCACCCGTGGTGAGCAAGAAGTTCGCGACCGGCGTGAAGATGTTGCTTGCGTCGATCTGTTCGGCCAACCAGTCGGTGCGGTGCTTCACGATCTCCGGAGTGAGTTCCACGAACACGGCACCGAGCATCGTGCCAGCGATGGTCCCGGCGCCACCGATCAGCAGGATGGCAATGAAATCAACCGACAGGAACAACGACCAGTCAACCGGGGAACGCCGACCGAGGTATGAGCCCCAGAGTGCACCACCGATGCCTGCGTAGAACGAGCTGATAGCAAAGCCGAGCCGCTTGTACTCGAACTCGGGAACACCCATGACCTCTGCAGCGATGTCGCGATCACGGATCGCTTGAAGGGCGCGGCCGGTGCGGCTGCGAACGAGATTCTTGGCCAAGATGATGAAGCCACCCAGCAGCGCCATGAGCAGGAAGTACTGCTTTTGTTCTTCGCTGAGATGGATCAGGCCGAACCACTTGCCGTCCTCGCTGAACTCGATGAGCGGCGTCTCTTCCTTCCAGAGCCTGAAGTCGAGGCTCGGCCACTTGCGGCCCGACTCGAAGTCACCGGCGTACTCCGGGAACATCCGACCGAGATGCAGTCCGATAAACACCAGACCGACAGTGACGATCGCGAGATACAAGCCCCGAACCTTCATCGCAGCCGGCGACACAAAGATTCCGAACGCTGCGGCGACGGCGCCGGAGAACGGCAGCCACACCCAGATCGGGAGACCAAGACCACACTGACCGCGCTCCTCGAGCAGACCGATCTCCTCATGGAACGGCACACATGCCTGCCATTCGTCGCCGCTGCCGCCCAGCGCAACCGCCGTGTACGCACCGACGCCCATGAAGAACGCATGGCCGAGCGATACCTGACCGGTGACCCCGACGAGGATGTTGATGCCGAGCGCCGAAATGGCGAGAGGCAACATGTTGGTGATCGGATTGATCCAGGTCGGCCCGAGGAAGAACTCGGGGATCGCACTGATGTACGGCGCCCCCAGTCCCATCAGTACAAGAAAGACACCGAACGCGACCATCGCGCCCTTTTGGGTATAGGTCGGAAAGATCGCTGCGTCTTGTTCGTACGAGGTCCGCAGCAGCGGTCGGTTGAACGCCATGTCAGACCCTCCGGATCTCAGGAGTACCGAACAGGCCGTAGGGCTTCACAAGGAGCATGAAGAGCATCACCAGGTAGGGGACGATGGTCGAGTAACCCGAGCCGAGCGTCGAATTCCACTGCGATAGGTATTGACCGGCGAAGACCTCGGCGGTGGCGATGATCAGCCCGCCGTAGATCGCACCCGCTACCGAGTCGAGGCCACCAAGCACGATGACCGGCAGTACCCGCAAGGCGAGCAGCGGGTGGATTTCCTGGCTGACCGACCCGCCCGGCGGGAAGGGTGCCATGCCGTAGACGATGGCACCGAGCGCAGCAAGGGCGGTACCCATCGCCCAGGCGATGGCGAACACGCGACCGACGTTGATTCCCTGCGCCATTGCCGCTTCCTGATCGAAGGCAACCGCTCGCATGGCGACCCCAAGCTTCGTGCGGAAGAAGAGCAGTACTCCGGCGCCGGCGATCGCAGCGATGATCACCGCAACGATGTACGACTTCGGCACGACGGCATCACCCCAGTTCCACGAACTGGCACCCCACGGGACTCCGAGCCGGCGGCCTTCGAGGGCGGTTGCGTCAAGGTTGAACGGGCGGATTGCGATCTCGATGCCGAGGGTAATGACCGCCATTGCGAACAGCGGCTGCCCCACCATCGGGCGGATTGCAAGTCGTTCGATGACCAGACCCAGGAGCGCTGCCAGCGCCAGTGCAATCAGCACATTGACGAAGAACAGCACAACACTCGCCGTCTCGCCTTCGGCCGGGGCCAACGGGTTGCCGAATGGCAACAGTGGGAGACCACCATCGGAGATGAGGATGGTCATGAACATGGCGCCAGCCATCGAGAGCGCACCGGCAGCAAAGTTCAGCACCTGGGTTGCCTTGAAAATGATGACGAAGCCGAGCGCAATCAGGACGTAGACCGAGCCGAGTGCGAAGGATTTCAGCAGCGTCTGGACCAAGGTCGCGCCAGTTCCCACCTGCGCAAGCTGAAGGAATGCGTTGATCACTGGTACATACTTTCGATCAGGTCACCGAACATATCGTCCATTGCGCTGCGCTTGAGCTTCTGCGTCGCAGTCAACTCACCATCCTCGTGGTCGAGTTCCTTGGGGATCATCCGAAACTTTCGGACGTTCTCAACCCGAGCGAACTTCTCGTTGGTCAAGGTGACCACCTCTTGGATCAACTCGATGACTTCGGGCTTCTCCGAGAGGTCGCGGTAGGTCGTGTAGGGGATGTTTTTGCGGAGGGCCCAGTCGCCCACCGTCTCCATCTCTATGCCGATGAGCGCAGAGAGGAACTTGCGGCCATCACCGATCACCATCGCCTCCTTGACGTACATAGACGTCTTGAGCGAGTTCTCGATCTCGGACGGTGAGATGTTCTTGCCACCCGAGGTGATGATGATGTGCTTGATGCGGTCAACGATCTTGAGATGGGTGCCATCGACCCACTCGCCGACGTCGCCGGTCATGAGGAATCCGTCGGCGGTGAAGGTCTCCGCCGTTTGATCGGGCTTGTTCCAGTACCCAACGAAGTTGCCGGGGTGCTTCGTCTGGACCTCACCAGTCTCGGGGTCGAGTCGGAGTTCAATGTCGGCATACGGTTCGCCGACGGTCCCGAGCTTGATCCGTCCAGCGAAGTTGCACGTTGCCACGGCGGCGTTCTCCGTCATGCCATAGAGCTCGAACACCGGCACACCGATCCCCATGAAGAACTCGAGGACCTCAGGCGCAATGGCGGCTGCACCGGAGGCTGCGTACCGGACCCGTCGTAGGCCGAGACGTTCGCGGATCGCTCGGAAGGCGAAGAGCCAGCCGATCGCAGCGAGGACACGGCTCTTGCTGGTGTGGTTTCCGCCGTTCGCAACCTTCTCTTTGCCGATGATCGATGCAAGGCTCAGGCCAGCCTTAAACCAGAGCTTCTTAAACCAGGAGGCGTCGTTGCCGCGGATAAAGACCGCCGCATGGAGCCGCTCCCAGATGCGGGGCACGGCGAAGAAGATGGTGGGCTGCACCTCTCGCAGGTTGAGGGTGACAGTGTCAATCGATTCGGCGAAGTTCAGAGATGGACCCGCAATACAGAGGGTCCAGGTCGAAAAAATTCGCTCGGCGACGTGGCACAGCGGCAGATAAGTGACGATGAGGTCGCTTGGGTTCGGTTCCTTGCCGTCAGGGGACCGAGTGGCGTTCATGATGATCTTGTTCATGGCGTACTCGGCGTTTGCGTTCGACAGCATCGCCCCCTTCGGCGGGCCGGTCGTACCCGAGGTGTACACGAGCGTCATGATGTCGGTTGGCTCAGCCGCAGCCATGAGGGCCTCGAGTGCGCGGGGGTTGGCCTCACGATGCTGCCGCCCGAGTTCGAGGAAGTCATCCCAGAAGATCAGGCGATCGTCGGTGTAGTCGCCGAAGCCGCGGGGCTCGACGTAGATGATCCGTTCGACGTTGGTGGCGACCTGCGGGTCGATCGCAAGGAGCTTGTCTGCCTGCTCCTGATCTTCGGCGAAGAAGACTTTGGGCGTGCAGTCACCGACGAGGTACTCGACTTCGGCAGCGGGGTTCGTGGGGTAGAGACCGACGCAGATACCGCGCACAGCGACGGCAGCGAGATCGAGGATTACCCATTCCGGCCGGTCTTCGGAGTGGATAACGACGCGGTCACCGACACCGACTCCACTCGCAAGCAGACCGTGGGCGGCAGTCTCGATGAGATCCCACGTCTGGGCCCAGTTGTATTCCTTCCAAATGCCGAAGTCCTTCTCGCGCATCGCGATCTGACCTGGTGCCCGCATCGCCCAGTCTTTGGCGAGCGAGGCGACGGTGGTGGTCCCAGCAGACGTCGACGTCGTCTCCTCAATCGTTGCTGCCATACGTAGATCCCCCCGGTCGTTCGTCAGGCGTTGCGCAATCTACGTTTCGTACCGAAACTGGTCAAGGCCTTGATCAGTTCAGCCATTGGCTAACTCTCCAGCGTTGCAAACCCCTCAGCGGTCAAGCCTTGGTTATGACTCGCTTTTTCGCAAACGCTGCGCTCGGGCGACCAACCAGAACTCGTCGGTCGCGAGAAGACTCCGTTGAGCGTTAGACGCGCCCGGGGAGCGCGTTCAACACCCACTTCCGTCCGCCGGCTGCTCCGACGTCGCCACACGGTCGGTGACACAGACGTACGCGACAAAACAGTGCCCGAACTCGTCATCGTCGACTCCCACGACTGCGACGTCGATCACGCCGGCTTGCGCCAGAAGCACTTCCTCTACCGGCCCTGGGAACACGTTCTCGCCGCCCCTGATGATCATGTCCTCGACGCGACCCGAAACGAAGAGGCGACCTTCGGTATCGGAATGGCCGACGTCACCCGTGGCCATCGCACCGGCGGTTCCCGGCGCAGCGCGCCGGGTGTGGCGATCGTGGCCGATCCGACCTCGGTCGAGCCGCACAGGTTGTAGAGGTTGTCGCCAGCGCGATCCATCCCCTCTGTTGCAAGCGCCGCAGACAGGGCCGAGCCCGACGAGCCGGTGATCCGGAGTCGGCGGAGCGGATCGCGATCAAGATCGGGTTCGATCAGCATTCGTTTGAGCATCATCGGTGCCGCCACCAACACGGTGACGTCATGTTCGGCGACCGCGTCGACGACACCTTCAGGGGTGAAACGATCGATCGCCACCATGGTCGCGCCGAGGGCAAACGCCAGTGTGAGGTTCGCGAATCCCCACGCATGGAACAGTGGGGCTGGAATCACAAAGACATCGGCGCTGCGGCACGGAATCTGTCCAAGCATGCCGACGGTGGCACCAGCCGAGGCCCCGTGCACACTGCGCCGGGCACCCTTCGGTGTGCCGGTGGTGCCGAAGGTCATGAGCACCAATGCAACGATCTTTGGCAACGAGGGATCGACCCAGCGTCAACCCCGCTTTGGCGCTCGCTACGACGGCCACCACGAACCCAATGCCAATGCGACAGAGAATTCCGACCGTTGCTCCACGGCCCACGCCGATCCCGTGAATGCCGCGAGCCAACTGCGTCGTTCGACACGCCGGTCAGTGGCACAGCAGCAGGTCGCGTGTGGGATACTGCGATCGTGATTGACGAGCAGCGCGGCGCATGAGCGAGGGGCTCGCCCGCTGATGCGGTCCCGACCCGAGTACCGGTTCGAATCTGCGCCGGATCTCCCTGGGTCGGATCGGATTGCCCGCCCCCTGCTTTGGGTGATCAACCGGAGCCTCCACGCGCTGTGGAACCTCCAGGTCACCGGCGCGGTACACGTGCCCCTTCACGGCCCGGCGATCCTGTGCGCGAACCATCTGTCGTTCTGCGACTCGGTCTTCCTCCCTGCCTCACTGCCCCGCCGGACCTGGGCGATCGGCAAGGGTGAATATCTCGACGACTGGAAGACCAAGCACCTTTTCCCTGCGATGGGGATGATCTCTGTCGACCGTTCGGGTGGCGATGCGGCACAGAAGGCGCTGGACGCTGCTGCCCGAGTACTCGATGCGGGAAAACTCTTCATGATCTACCCAGAGGGCACCCGATCTCGCGATCAGAAGCTGCACAAGGGGCGAACGGGCGCTGCTCGTCTGGCACAGCGCACGGGGGCACCAATCATTCCCGTCGGTATCGTCGGCACGCTCGACGTACAACCGGTGGGCTCGGTTGCACTCCGACCGTTCAAGGACGTCACGGTCTCGTTCGCAAAGCCGATCCATGCCAGCGCGTTCGGTGATCCGAACGATCCCCGCCTCGCCCGCAAGATGATCGATGCGGTCATGTTCGAGATCGCCGAAATGACCGGCCAGCAGTATGTGCACACCTACGCCGGCGAAGATGACAAGGCCACCGCCGCCATCATGCCTGAACGACATCCTGCCGTGATTCCGAGCCACGCACCGAGCGCGCCTGCTCAAGATTCCTGCGAGAAGTAGACGCCGCTCGGCGCCTTGCCGCTCCATGCCCGAACCGGGTGGCGCGGCGCAAACGGTTCTGTGGAGAGCAGCACCGTGTCGATGCTGTCGTGTTGCCTCAGCCCTCGGTTGGGCGCGTTGCGGCGGCGTCGAGGAGTCGTCGGAAGGCGGACTCGAGGCATTCGCGCAGGTCGGCGGGATCGTCGACGGCGATCGGGTCGACGAGCAGCCCGATAACGAAGTCGCCTGCATACGACATCGTGGTGATGTTCATCGGCGTACCAGCGACTGGTCCCATCAACACCATCTTCTCGACGCGCGCCCCACTCATGTACACCGGGATCGGCGCACCACGGAGGTTCGAGGTGGCGAAGTCGAGCCGCGCCGCCTGCGAACGGGCAACCTGGGTGAGCACCGACGTCGGCATCAGGTTGGCGAGGCCAGCCAGCGTATCCATGGCGCCACCACCGTGTCCTGCGCCCTCACGGCGCTCGGCCATCCGGTTGCGGACCTCACCCAGGAACTTCTTCGGGCTGCGGTAGACGCCGGGCATGGTTACCAATGCGGGAGAGAACGAGTTCCCACCAATCGCTGCGTCCTGGCGCGTGCTGACCACGAAGCTGGCATTGAGACCGCGAAGTTCGACGTTTCGCTTGGCGTGGTAGTCGATCGCGCCCATCGTGACGCCAGCGACGAAGACGTCGTTGATAGAACCGCCCAGCGCCTTGCCGGTGGCCTTCACGTCGTCAAGTGGGATTGTGATCGACTCGAGATGGCGACGGCGTGAACGATTCGTCCACAACGGCGAGCCGATCGGCTCACCGTCACCATCCGGGCTGAGCTGCGACGCAGTGGAGCGCGCAGACGCAACGGCCTCTTCGGCGAGGTCGCGCACCTGCTGGGGATCTCCAGCCCAGGTTGCGACTTCGCCGACAGCTCGCTTGGCGATGCCCGCTTGTCGCTTCACGACATGTTCGAGACTCCGCAGGAGCTTCTCGCCTGGTATGGCGGATTCCGGCGACGTGGCGCTGTTGTTGGCAGCGAGCGATTCGGCGATAACCGCTTCGAGGTCGACCTCGGCGGGAGCCGGCTCGTCGGCGGTGAGTTCGAGGTACTTCTCCGACAGCCGGAGGGCTCCCACACCGTCGGTGACGGTGTGGTGCATCTTCGAGAACAACGCGCCCCTACCGCCCTCGAGTCCGTCGATCACGACGAACATCCAGAGCGGACGGGTGCGGTCGTACGGGTCTTCGTAAAGCCGGGTGCAGAGGTCGTAGAGCTGGCGTTCGCTGCCCGGGGCGGGGAGGCTGACGTGGCGGATGTGGTAGTCGAGATCCAACTCGGCATCGGGCTGCCACGTGGGTGGCGCGAGCCGACCGAACCCGGGCACGACGCGTTCGCGCAGTCGCGGAATCACCGCGACTGCGTTGTTGATCCGGATCCGGAAGGCTTCGAAGTTCAGCGGCTGATTGAGAACCGACACCATCGCACCCGAAGGGTTTAGCCAGGGATCTTTCTCGATCGTCCACATCAGCGCCTCGGCATCGGACATCTTGGCGTCGAAGCGCAGTTCGCGTTCGCGAGTGGCAGTCATGTGTCGCTCCCCGGGCGTCGGTCAGCTTCGGCAGCCGGGTCACCGGTGTAGCCCGGCGGATAGGTGCGCACGAGTTCCTCTTCGGTGGGCGTGCGGTGCTCGCGAGCCTCACTGGGGAGTAGATCGACGATCGCGCTCATGATTCGCTCGGTGTCGTTCTGGAGGCTTCGGTAGAACAGCTTCACCGGCGCTCCGACGGTGACAGTGACGGTGGGCGGGTCGCTAACGTCGAGGTTTGGTAGGCGGGCGCTTCGGGGCCAGACCTTCTCGGTCCCCCACAAACCGACCGGGATGACGGGGGCCCTCGTGGCGTGGGCCAGACGAGCAGCACCCCAGCGGGCCTTCAGGACCGGTTCGAAGAACGCAGGACCGCGCGGGATGGTGCCCTGCGGCGCCATCGCTACCATCTCCCCGCCTTCGAGCGCCTCGATCGCTTTGTCGAGCGGCTCGGTCGAGCCGGTACCACGATCGACGCGGATGCCACCAAAGAGCGCCCCGAGCCGACCGATGATCGGCACGTCGAAGACCTCTTTTTTGCCGAGAAACCGAGCTGCGCGTTCGGCCTGCCCGGTCAGCAGTGTTACCGCCGTCGAATCGAAGTACGAACGGTGGTTGAACACGAGGATGGCAGCACCCTTTCGCGGAATGTTGTCAACCCCGGAGAAATCGAAGCGCGCGTTGGGGACGAGTTCAGGCCGGTTGAAGGGTCGGATCCACTCCTGGAGTTCCCGACCTGCCACCTTTACGACGCCGGGGGAAACGTCGAGGTGGCGGATCGGCCAGCCATTCAGCCTGGCGATCGCAGTTAGTTGGGGATCCGGGTTGACCGCAACGGGCTTGCCGACCGCCTTGAGGAGAGGAACGTCGAACGTGGAGTCGGAGTAGGCATAGCTCCTCGGGAGGCTGATGTTCTCGGTTGCGGCGAGTCGGACGACGGCGTCTCGCTTTGCGCGGTTCCAGAGGAACTCACCGTCGAGTTCACCCGTGTAGTGCGTACCGTCGTCGGCCCATCGGGTGGCGACGACGTGGTCGAAGCCGAGACGTCTCGCGAACGGGGTCACGAACGCTGCGGGGGAGGTGGTTGCGAGCACCAACAGCCGGCCAGACACCTTGTGCTCGTCGAGGAGCACACGGGCAAAGCCGGGGACTTCGTCGAGGAGTTCGTCCGCAGCGGCTTCGGCAACCTTCGCAACGTCAGCAACGGGCCAACCCTTCGCCGCCCGCACGAACAGGCGGGCGAGTTGCATCATGAGGGGGTTCTCCCCAAACAGTTCGTAGCTCTTTTCGTAGGCATTCTGGCCCGGTATCGACCGCGCGCCGGACAACCCGGCAGCAACGAGATGCCGTTGAAGGATTGGCGCGGACGACCCCAGCAGGAGCGTCCGATCGAGATCAAAGACCGCAGCAGTTGTCACGAGGTCACTTTATGTCAGTGACTGACACTAGTCAAGGACTGACATTTCACGTCAGCTGTCGTACACTGCCGATGATGAGCGACCTCGAACCCGGACGACGCGAACGAAAGAAGCAGGCAACCCGCGACGAACTGATGGAACACGCAGCCCGCCTCTTCGCCGAACACGGTTTTGACGCCGTCACCACTGCCGACATCGCCGAAGCCGCCGATGTAAGCCAGCGGACATTCTTTCGCCACTTTCCGTCGAAAGAAGCCGTGCTCTACGGCCACGCTCACGTACTGCGCGAACGCATCCTCACCGAGTTCGCTACCCGCCCCAACGATGAGTCGGTAGTCGACTCCGTAATCGTCTCGATCCGTGCGATCGCCTCGTACTACAAGACGCACCACGAAGAGACCTTTCTCCAAGCTCGTCTCGCCGCCGACTTCCCGGCGGTTGCGGCCTACGCCCGTGCGTACGTGCAAAGCGATTGGGAACACGAGCTCACCGCTGCGATAGCAGGCCGCATGGGGGTCGACCCGCTCGCCGACCCTCGTCCCGAGATCCTCTCCGGTGCTGCGTTCGCGGCGTACCGTGCGGCAGTCCGCCGGTGGTCCGCAGCCGGTGGTCATGACACCTTCGGCACGCTGCTCGACGAATCGCTCGAAGCACTCGGCGCGTTTCGGGGCTAGATCGTTCGAGGGCCATGGGCACCGATCGGTATCGTCTGATCCGTGCGGTCTTCAGCCGGGGAAGTGTCTTGGAGCAAATGACAGCCAGCGGACAGCGGGCCCCTGCGTGATCGTCGTGCTCGCCGAGGTCCGGCTTCGCCCAGGGACTCCCCCCGACGCGCTCCGGATCAGCCGCGAGCATGTCGAACGTTCGCGCGTCGAGCCTGGCTGCATCCGCCACGACGTACTCATCGATCCCACCGAACCGGACCGGATGATGTTCGTCGAGTGCTGGGCCGACCGTGCGGCGCTCGACACCCACTTTGCTGTACCCGAGTCAATCGAGTTCGCGCGGGCGCTTGGCGAGATGGCCGCCGAACCTGCGAAGGTGCAGATCCTGCCGATCGCCCCCCGGAACTGACGGTTCACCGTCCAAGCCGTTCGACCTGGAAACCTGAAGGCGATGACCGCACCTTTCTCATCCGCCCCTACGAGATTGCGGCCGAGCTGCGACGATCCTCGGTGGGCTGACCCGTCATCGGCCGCTCTGGAGGGCGTGCGGGTTTGTCAGCCGGGCTTGCGCGCCCGGAAATGATGCGGGCAGTGCTCGCCGGTCTCGAGCACGAGCAACATCGCCGTCCAAGTCTCGATCTGGTTGGCGATCTCCTCGGCGGTGGCCAACTCCTCAAACGTTGCTCGTTCGGGGCCGCTGAGCCGTTCGAGCTCATCTCGTGCGATCTCGGCATACCACGGATTCCGGTTGACGAGCTCGACGTCAACGAACCCGGCCCCCTTCAAGGCAGCGCAATAGGCCGCCGGTGACGCCATGCCGAAGTTGAGGTCTTCCTTGCGCAGATAGTCAGCCATTTCCGGTGACGGCTCACCGTCATGCGAGATGAGCCAATCCGAGGCGACAAACCAGCCCCCGGGACGCAACACCCGAAATGCCTCAGCGGCGAGGACGTCCTTGTCGGTGATGTGGATGATCGAGTCCTTCGAGAAGACGACGTCGAATTCGGCGTCGTCGAACGGAAAGGGTCCAGGATCGACGAGCCGGATCTCGACTCGGTGACCGAGGCAATGGTGGTCAACGAGCGCCTGGGCCGCAGCGCGACCCGGTTCCTCCACATCGATCCCGATGACCGAGCCGGCGTCGTGCCGCCTCACGAGGGTGAGGGTCGGTCCTCCTGCCCCGCATCCGATGTCGAGCACCCGTTTGCCCGTGAGGTCGAGATCGCCGATGACTCGGCTCACCTCGTCGGGGCCGCCCGGCGACATGAACCCCTCACCCCACAGGTGAGCAAGGAACGCGATCGACACATCGTCGTAGTGGTCGTGACCGGCCGCATCACTCATAGCGAACCATTGTGATCGAACTTGCCGGTGTCGGACCGTTCAACGGCCAGCATCACTGCTGCACCGACGAGCATCACCGCAGCCCCGGCGAGGCCAAGCGCCTCGAAACCTCCGGTCCCGACCACGATTCCACCTGCCAGCGGCGCAAAGGCCCGTCCCGCCGCCATCGCTGCCTGCGCATCACCAGCACGGTCAGCCGGGAAACGCGAACGTTCGGCGAGGAGGTTGTAGATCCCCGGGATTGCCATCCAGAAGCAAAAACCCCAGGTCGTGACAAGTACCCAGTACAGAGGCTGTTGATCAGCGAACCCAAGCACAGCTGCGAACAACGCCGGCAGAACGAACCAGGCACCGGAGTACCGGCGAGCCCCTCGCCAGCGAGCCGACGGGATTCCCGCTGCAGCATTGGCCGAAAAGACGAGCGAGACGACGAAGGGGTCCATCCCATACTGCTCGACCGCCGCAGCCCCAAGAAACACGAAGACGCCAGCGCCGCCGAACGTCACCAGCGCAAGCGCGACGATCAGCACGAGTGCTTGCGGTACCGCCTTGTTGCGGCCTTTCGAGGCGGTACCAGAAACCGAGAAGTTCGGAATCGATACGAGTGGCACGAGCGCAAGCGCGGCGAGTACCGAGAACACGGTGCGGTCGTCGCCAGCCCGCAGCGCAAGACCGATGAGCGGTGCTGCGAGCACGCCAGTCAGCGGACCGATGACTGCAATGTCACCAGTCCGTTCAGTGTCTCCGAACACCTGCGAATACGCCAGCCAGGTGAGCACCCCAAGTGCGAGGCCAGCGAGCGCCCGAGAGGCGACGAACACCGAGAACGCTGGCGCGATGATGGAGATGCCACTTGCAGCGGCGAGCATCACAAGGGATGCCACGAACACGCGGCGACTCGGCTCGACGAGTCGGGGAGCTCCCCACGACCCCACGACAAACAGCCCGAGTTGGGCAGCCGAGAACAACCCGGCCATACCCGTCCCGATCTCGAAGCGGACAGCAACGGCCGGGAGAATCAGCGGCGTGGCCACAAACGTCGAAGTCGCCACACCGGTGGCGAGCAAAAGACCGGGTTCGACCGTCCCCCGCAACGTCTGGAGAAGTCTGAACGGGGCCTGCATCGGCCGACCCTACCGATCTCGAACAAGCAGCACTCAGCCTTCTGCCTTCGCCGCTTCGAGCATCGCCTTGAGAAGTTCACCGTTGGCCTCGTCGCGCGCCCGGAGCTCGTCGATGGTCGCCGAGTCGATCCCGAGAGCGGCCAGGACCTCCGCACTGTCTTGCCCCACGGTCGGCGCGTGGTTGCGCGGAAACGTCTCAGCCGTCTCCCGATACCCGTGGAACGGCACCGGAGGTCGGGCCAGCCGGATCGGCCCGCCGGCCGGGTGCTCGGTCTCGATGACCGAACCGAGATGTTTCACCTGTGGGTCGTGCATGACCTCGTCGAGCGTGTTGACCCGAGCGACGGGGATGCCGAACGCGTCGAGAGTCTCACAAACCTCGTCGACCTCAACGTCGGCAATCAATTCGTTGACCGCCGCAACGAACGCGTCCCGGTTCTCGTAGCGCGCCCGAATCGTGGAGAATCGCGGATCGAGGTGGAGCTCCGAGCCGCGCCAGACCGACAGCAACTCGATCAGCTCGTCTTTGAGCAGGATCATCATCACGGGCCCGTCCTTGGCATGAAACATCGGAAACCACTCGGCCAATTCGCCGGGCGCCTCGGCAACGTCGTTCCCGATCCAGGCACGCGACCAAAACACGTCGTTCCACTGATAGCTGAGCGCGGACTCAAGCATGGTCACCGGCAGGTACTGGCCCTCACCGGTGCGCTCTCGTTCGAGCAGTGCAGCGGTGATTCCTTGGGCGGTCGTGAGCGCAGTGACCTTGTCGAAGATAATCGTCTTGATGTTCTGGGGATCGCCCTCGCCCTGCGCCCATGCGGTTCCGCTCGTCGCCTGAATCAGCGGATCGTAGACCCGCCGGTTCTCGTACGGCCCGTGCGAGTAACCGGTGATCGAGGCGTACACCAACCCAGGGTTGACCTTCGACAGCATCTCGTACCCGAGTCCGAGTCGATCGAGGACGCCCGGCCGGTAGTTCTCTACAACGACGTCGGCCGATTCGACGAGTTTCAAAAAGATCGCCCGCTGTCCCGCGTCCTTCAGGTCGAGGGCGACGGACTTCTTATTGCGGTTGAGCGTGGCGAACAGTGAGGTGAAACCACCGCGCTCCGGACCCAGGTAACGGGCGGTGTCGCCGGTGAACGGCGGCTCGACCTTGATGACCTCAGCCCCCTGATCGGCAAGGGTCATCCCGCACATTGGCCCCGACACAGTGGTGGTCAGTTCGAGAACTCGGAACCCGCTGAGTGGGCCTGGTCGTGCTTCGATCATCGGTACCTCCCCGGCATCAACGTTGGCAGATCGCGAGTAAGCGGTCGATCATCGCTCACGATGGGGCTGAGGCGACAACGTAAGTCCCTGATGATTTCAGTCGCGCTCACCACCGGATCACCTTCACGGCGCGAGGTCAGGATCGGCGACGAGGAAGTCATCGAGCTGCACCCCGAAGGTGTTGAGCATCATCGATACCTGCGTGTACTGGCCGGCCGTAAAGACCACATCCATCCGTTGACGGTCGCTGAGACCGGCATCGTGAGCGAGAGCCACCCAGGTGGCATCGCTAATGAAGTGATCGCCGACGAGCTCGTCGGCGGCGCGCAGCAAGGCGGCGTCGCTGGACGACCACCCCTCGACATCGGCGCCTGCTTTGATCCGCTGGATCTCGTCGTCGCTCAGACCTGCGTCGCGTCCGATCACGACGTGTTGGGCCCACTCGTACCCTGCCTTGCATAGGTAGCCGACTCGGAGAATCACCAGCTCGCGTTCTCGAGGTGGCAGCGAGTTGTGGCGACCGAGGATGTACCCAGCCCAGAATCCGAAACGACGAAGCGGGCGGGGGGCGTGAACGAGCGTCCGAAAGATGTTGAACACACCATGGTCGCCGTCGCGATACGAATCGAGTGTCCCACGCTGCTCATCGTCGAGTTCGTCGTCGGCCAGTGCCGGGATTCGGGGAGACGAAAGCCGCATCACCAAACCTGCCCGTGCTGGCCGACGAGGTTCACGGTCCACCTGCTGCGTCGGTCCATGGGCGGACCCTAGGTCCCGCACCCGGCCCGAGAAAGCGCAGGGCCGGAGTCCCTACCTGCGAACACCACAACCTCTCGACCTGCTGCTGGGTGATGGATCTCTTGATGACGAGTGCGTGGCTGGCCGACGAACTCGGAGCCGACGACCTGGCCGTCCTCGATGCGACCGTGTACCTCACGATGGGCACAAACGGGTACGAGTCCGAGAGCGGACGGTGGAACTTCGAGCAGGCCCACATCCCAGGGGCCCGTTTCGGCGACCTCACCGGTGCGCTCTGCGACGTCGACTCGCCCGACCGAGGCCGGTGCGTCCGATGGTCCGGCTGCCGGCGGTGGGATCGCTGACGGTCTCGTTACGGCCACACCTCGTGGCCGACAAGGCCAAGGCGTTGGCGGCCATGGCCGATGGCGCCCCCTGCATGATCGACGCGCTTGCCCCGCCGGTCTTCTCTGGCGAGGTGGCGGGGCTTCGCGCTGCCTCCCCTCGGGCTGTTTTCGACACCTGATGGTTGGCATCAGCTCGCCGGATCGGAGAACCTGAGCAGGTGCACAGCTCAGACACCTTCGACGTCGGTGTGATCGGACGCGGTCTGTTCGGATCGGCAGCGGCTCGTCACCTGGCCGAGGCCGGCTGTTCGGTCGTTGCGATCGGGCCCACGGCCTCCGGCGGCCATGCCGGCATCTACTCGAGCCACGACGACGAGGCCCGGCTGACCCGGCGCCTCGACCGGGACGAACGATGGGCTCCGTTCACTGCGCGGGCAGTGGAGGGATACCGCTCGATCGAGGAACGAAGCGGAGTCGAGTTCTACTGGCCTGTCGGTGCACTGTTCGCCTCTCGACCCGAAATTGACGGCAAGCACGGCGTGTCGATGGCATTTCTGCGCGACCACGGAAAACCCGAGAACTACTGGCCGCCCGGCACAGCCGGCTGGAAACAGTGGTGGCCGCGACTCGAGTTCCCCACAACCCACGAAGTGGCGCTCGATCCGGCGCCCGCCGGTTACATCCGTCCGAAGCGTCTCATCACCGCTCAAGAAATCCTCACCGAACGCTCCGGGGGGTGTCTCGTCGACGACGTCACAACCGTCCTGAAACCCCGAGTCGGCGGCGGGTACCGGATCGAGACATTCGCAGGCTCGACCTATGACGTCGAAAAGGTCGTGGTTGCCACCGGCGCGTTCGTCAACGCGTTCGACGTTCTGCCGGTGCAGGCCGACATCACGGTCAAGACCGAGATCGTCATCCTCGGCGAGGTCTCGGAGGCCGACGCCAACGAGCTCGGCGAGTATCCGACCGTTCTGCATCAGATCGATCCGGACGGGATCGACGACATCTACATGACGCCACCGCTGCAATTTCCCGACGGGCGGCATTGCATCAAGCTCGGTGCCAACACGACGCTCGACACCTGGCCCACCACCCTCAACGAGATCCAGCAATGGTTTCGGTCCGATACCGACCCCGACTACCTGCCACTCCTCCAGCCGGCACTTGCGTCGCTCTGGCCCGACGTCGACTTCCTGTCGTTACGGACCAAACCGTGCATCGTCAGTTACACACCCGATCGCTTCCCATTGATCGAGGAGGTCGAACCGGGACTGATCGTCGCGGTCGCCGGCAACGGTCAGGGGGCAAAGGGTTCTGACAGCTGGGGCGCCGTGGCCGCCGACCTTGTGCTCGGCCGCTCGCTCCCGTTGGGCGAGACCTGAGGTTTGTCCCGAGAAGCTGACCGCGTTCCGCAGCAGTCACAACCACGAGGTGCGTGCGCTGACGTACCGGCCGGCGGGACTGCGGCCCTTCGTGCACTCGATGTCACTCGGTCACCTCGACCGCGTCTGCCAACTCGTCCTCGAGGGCTCGGGTGAGCGACACGGTCGCCGTGGTGCCGATTCCCACAGCGCTCTTGAGCGTCAACGAACCACCCATCGCATCGGCAAGGCGGCGCGCGAGCACCAGGCCCAGGCCTGCACCACCTTCACGACCTGCGTCCGCGCCAAGACGATCGAACGGCACGAAGAGACGGTCGAGCAACTCTGATGAGATACCGGGTCCTTCATCTTCAACCGTGACGAGGGCCTCGGCACCACGGGTCGCGGTAGAGATCCGAATCGAAGTCGTTGGACCCGAAAACCGCAGGGCGTTGGAGACCAGGTTGAGAATGATCTGGCGAAGGCGTCGGCGATCGACCAACGCAGGCAACGGCGGACCGCTCTGTACAAGGTCGATACCGCGCTCCTCTGCGAGCGGCTGAAGCAGATCACAAGCGCCGGCAACCACTTCGCGTGCATCGATGACCTCGAGTTGAATCGGCATGGCGCCAGCCTCGACTCGGGCGAGGTCGAGCACATCGTCAACGATGGAGAGGATATGGGTCGACGCCCGGGTGATCCCCTGGAGGGCTTTGTGACGCTGGTGCGGCGACAGTTCGAGCGTCGACAAACTCTCGGCGAAGCCAGTGATCGACTGCAACGGTGTCCGTAACTCGTGACTGAGCGCGGTGACGAACTGGGACTTGGCGTGATTCGCCCGCTCGGCTGATTCTCGAGCCATCTCGGCGTGATAGCGGGCCGTGCGCTCACGCGCAGCCCGCTCGTGATCGATGGCGATCGAAGCGAGATGGGTGAAACGGCGGACCAGCTCGCGCTCTCGCTCATCGGGCTCATGTCGCACTCGGCTGTAGACGGCAAACGTGCCGACCACGCGTGCACGGGCCCGGATCGGGCTCGACCAACAGGCGCTGATGTCGTGAGTTCGAGCGAGCGACCGGAAGTCATCCCATCGCCGGTCAACCATCACATCACCAACCACAACCGGTTCGCCCAGATGGACGGCGGTCCCGCACGAGCCAGCGAGTGGCCCAGGGACGAGACCGTCGATCGCCTCGGAATACGCAGCCGGAAGGTTCGGTGCGGAGCCGTGACGCAGCACGCCGTCATCATCAAGCAACAGCACCGAGCACCTGCTCGCCGCAATGAGCTCTTCGAGTGCGATCACGATGCTGTCGAGCACGCTGACGAGCGGCGCATCGGAAACCAGTTGCTCCATGACGATCGCCTGGCGGTCGAGCACTGCGGCCGCTTCGTGGCCAGAGAGCATCGTCACCCCTCCCACCGATAGCCCACGGCTCGAACGGTGCAGAGTCGCTTGGGACGCGTTGGGTCGTCCTCGATCTTTTGACGAAGCCGGTAGACGTGCTCGGTCACCGTGGCCGGGGTCTGCCATCCAGCTTGACTGGCCCAAATGGCATTGAGCAGTTCCTCGCGTGAACACGCTCGCCGCGGGTGGTCGCAGAAGTAGCTGAGCAGATCGAACTCCTTTGCGGCCAGTTCCACCGGCGTTCCGTCAACCCAGACGCTTCGCGACTCGACGTCGACCTCGACCCCGCTGCCATTCGGTACAAACGGGGCTGCAGCGGCTCCGGCGTAGTCGGTCACGCGCCGAAGCAACGATCGGGCACGCGCCGCGAGTTCTCCCGGTGAGAACGGTTTGACCAGATAGTCATCAGCGCCCAAGTCGAGACCGACGATGCGATCGGTCTCCCCATCGCGGCCCGACAGCACAATGATCGGCAACCGATTGCGGTCGCAGCGCGCCTCGTCCGCCCGCAGACGACGGAGAATGTCGAGTCCGCCGACGCCAGGCAACGAAAGATCCAGCACCACCAGAAGGGGCTCGTCTTCGGCCAGCACATCAAGGGCCTCGAGGCCGTCACCGACGGCAAGCACCTCGAATCCATCGGCTTCCAGCGCCCAGGTGACCCCGGTACGCACCCCCTCGTCGTCATCCACGACAAGCACTCGGCGGCCCACGCCCATGCGGCGACTGTAGTTGGCGGCTGCTTCTGACGTCCCCTCGTTGATCGCAAGTTGAGAAAGCGTTGTCCACGACGCCAACTGGGTTTCCTACGTTCGGAGTGAACGTGGCGGATCGGACCGTCACCGACAAAGGGGGAAGCCGCATGGCTGACATGAAACTGGCGCTGTATTTGCCGAACTTCCGAGACCACGTGACGGTCAAGGAACTCGAGGACCTGACCGACCTTGCCGAGGAGTTGGAGTTTGACTCGATCTGGACGCTCGACCGTGTCGTCGTACCAGAGGCTTCGGACCGCGGTGAGCTCCAATACCCGTTCGGGATGATGCAGGAGTTTCCCAATCAACTACCGGTGTCAGCCCGTGGCCAGTGGTACCAGGGCTGGCCACTGATCCCCTGGCTTGCGGCCAAGACCGAGAAGTGCCGAATCGGCATGAGCATTACCGACACCCCGTACCGGGCGCCGGGTGTGTTCGCAGCAGAGATCGCCACCATCGACCACTTGTCGAACGGCCGGGTGAACGTCGGTATCGGTTCGGGTTGGATGCCCGAGGAGTTCGCAGCGGCAAGTGCCGCCGACGTCTTCCCGAAGCGACACAAGCACGTGCGGGAGACGATCGAAATCTGCCAGGGCATCTGGACCAACGAGTTGTTCGAGTACCACGGCGAGTTCGCCGACTTCGAACCGTGCGGCTTCGGTCACAAGCCACTCCAGGATCCACATCCACCGATCTTCATGAGCGGGCTGCGCAATCCGGAGATCTCGGCCAAGCGGGTCGCCAAGTACAACCTGTCGGGTTGGATCGGCATCCAGGACACACCGGAGGAACTCACCGAGTGGACGACTGCGATCGGCGACGAGCTGGCGAAGCTCGACGGCTCCCACAGCCTCGACGACCTTGAGATCTCAAGCATGTGCTGGTTCGTCATCACCGACGAGCCGACCGATCAGACCCGCAATGGGAAGCTCACCAACCTGTTGTCGGGAACCGCTGATCAGGTCACCCAGAACCTGATCGATCTCAAGGCAGCCGGTATGACGATGCCGCTGATCTGGCCTCCGTTTGCCGACGTGCCAACGTCGAAGACACTCGAAGATCTCCGTCAGCTCAACGACGAGATCCTGCCCCAGGTCAATGCGGCCTGAGTCATACTCGGTCGATGAGTCTCACCGAGGCTGAAGCACTCGAGCGCCTGCACGCCGCCAACCACGGCGTACTGGGCACGCTGCACGCTGGGCGCGGCGTCGACATGACGCCGATCGTGTACGCAACCGACGGTCTCGTCCTCGGTTCGCCGATCGATCGGGTGAAGCTCAAGTCGTCGCTGCGCCTGCAGCGTGAACGCAACCTCGAAACCGATGGCCGGGCGACCCTGCTCGTCGAGCACTGGGACCCAGTCGACTGGTCGAAGCTGTGGTGGGTTCGTGCCGAGCTGCGATGGCTTGGCGACGAGTCACCTCACACTGAGGCGCTCAGCCAGCGGCTCGCTGCGAGCGTCGAGCAGTACCGGGACGAACCGTTCGCCTCGATCCTGACGTTCGAGATCGTGCGTGCCACCGGTTGGTCGGCCACCGGCTCGGGGAGCACATCGTGAATCTGGCTCGCTGGGTCGAACGAAATGGCAGCCGCCGAGGCGACCACCCTGCGCTGGCCGACGGCGATCGTGTCCATGGGAGTTGGCGCCAGTTCGCCGGTCAAGTGGCAGCGATCGCCGGCGGCTTGCGTCGCAACATGTTCGTCAGCGAGGGCGACTGCGTTGCGATTGTGATGGACAACCGGCCGGAGTACCTCGAGGCGCTTTTTGCGGCATGGCACGCAGGTCTTGTTGCGGTGCCGATCAACGCTCGACTGCATCGAGACGAGATCGCCTACATCCTCGACCAGAGCGGCGCGACGGTCGTGGTGACCGACGAGGCCCACGCCGACGACGTAGACGCGGCAGTTGCTGCGCTCGATGACCGCTGCACGACCGTGGTCGCGCCCGGGGTCGACTGGGATCGACTTGCCGAAACCACCCCAGTCGCACTCTTCGAGCGGGTTCCTGAGGACCCGGCGTGGCTCTTCTACACGAGCGGAACCACCGGACGTCCAAAAGGGGCCACGCTCAGCCACCGGAATCTCATGATGATGTCGCTGAGTTACTTCGCGGACATCGATCCTGTGAGCCCATCGGACAGCGTGCTCCACGCTGCCCCGATCTCCCACGGCTCGGGGCTCTACGGCCTTCCCCACGTGGCACGCGGGGCGACCAGCGTCATCCCGGCATCGCGGGGTGCCGATGCAGACGAGATCGCTGCACTCCTTCAGTCCTGGCAGGGCATGTCGTTCTTTGCGGCACCAACCCTGGTGAACCGTCTCGCAGTTGCACCAGCCATCGCCGGAGCTGAGCTCAGGAACCTCAAGACAATCATCTACGGCGGTGCACCGATGTACCTCGCCGATCTCGAGCGGGCACTCGACGTTTTCGGGCCCCGCCTGGCCCAGATCTACGGTCAAGGCGAGGCGCCCATGACCATCACGGCACTCTCCAAGTCCGACCACGTCGACGACGGCCACCCTCGACACCAGGAACGGCTGCAGAGCGTCGGTGTCGCCCGGACCGACGTAGAGGTTCAGGTCATTGATGACGAGGGGGTTGCTCGCCCGGCCGGCGAGATCGGGGAGATCGTGGTTCGAGGCGACGTCGTGATGAACGGTTACTTCAAGCAGCCGGAGGCGACTGCCGAGGCGCTCCAAGAAGGGTGGCTGCGGACCGGTGACATCGGCAGCTTCGATGACGAGGGCTTCCTGACGCTTCACGACCGATCGAAGGACTTGATCATCAGCGGCGGCATGAACATCTACCCGCGCGAGAT